>NZ_JACVOK010000002.1 GCF_018882465.1 Polynucleobacter sp. 73C-SIWE
GCCGTTTCGAGCTCTTTGACAAACAGACCCTTACCGCCCACTTTAGATAAGGCCTTATCCAAAATCTGATCCCCCCGGGTGGTCATCCCCAGAATCTGGACATCACAGCCCGGATAGAGCTTTTGCAGGCAAGCTTGTAGGTGCTGCGCCTGCCACATGGCTAGGCGAGATTCGCGGGAGGCAATGACGAGGCGCTTGGGGGCCGCAGGGGTAGTACCAGAGGGGGAATTTAGGGTTTGGGACATAGCATTGAAATAAATATCACTAATTTTTTCTATAAATCTAGAGGATATTACTAATAAGTAAGTGAAACATTAACATTTAGTTAGACTAAACTAAATTTGATCTTCAATATTAATTTGTCTTGGAATAGCAATGCCCCTGAACTTTCCTTTTACAGCAATTGTTTCACAAGCAGAAATGAAGCTAGCGATTACGCTGTGCACAATCGATCCCTTGATCGGTGGTGTTCTGATCTTTGGCGATCGCGGAACTGGAAAGTCCACCACTATTCGCTCCCTGGCGGCACTATTGCCTTCCATGAAATCAATTACTGGATGCCAGTACCACTGCAACCCAGAATCAAAAAATCTTTGTACCGAGTGTGAAGCAAAAAAAGTGCAGGGTATCAAGTTAAAGGTAGAGAACATTGCTGTGCCAGTTGTGGACTTACCACTTGGTGCGACAGAAGACAGGGTAGTCGGCGCATTGGATATTGAAAAAGCCCTGACACAAGGCATTAAATCTTTTGAGCCAGGATTACTTGCAAAAGCCAATCGTGGTTATTTATACATCGATGAAGTCAATCTACTCGAAGATCATTTGGTTGATCTATTGATTGACGTAGCCGCTTCCGGTGAAAATATTATTGAGCGTGAGGGTTTAAGTATTCGTCATCCTGCGCGCTTTGTATTGATTGGCAGCGGTAACCCTGAAGAGGGTGAGTTGCGCCCGCAGATGCTTGATCGCTTTGGTCTATCTACCGAAGTAAGAACGCCTAGCGACTTTAAAGAGCGAGTAGAGATCATTAAAAGACGTGATGAATTTGAAAAAAATCCAGAACTCTTTATTGCTAAGTGGAGTAAAGCAGAAGAAGAGTTCAAGAAAAAAATTCTGAAGTCTCAAAAACTCTTAGACAAGGTGGAGGTAGGTGATGGCTTGCTGGAGGTTGCTACCAAGCTTTGCGCCCATTTAGGAACTGATGGCTCAAGAGGTGAGTTGACGCTATTAAGAGGTGTTAGAGCCTTAGCTGCGTTTGAGGGCAAGAAGAAAGCCAATCTCGATCACCTGAAAAAAATTGCTCCCCTTGCTCTCGGTCATCGATTACGACGTAATCCACTTGATGATAGTTCTTCAGGAGCACGTATTGATCGTGCTATGCAAGAGTTCTTTGCAACAAAGTGAAATCAGATCAGACAGCTTGGTTTGATGCAAATTTAATTGCCATTTTGATGGCAATTAATCCTAGAGGTCTCAAGGGAGTTACGGTCAAAAGTCAATTTGGCCCAATAAGAGATGCATGGCTTGGGTATGCAAAGGATTTATCTGCAGCATGCGGCATGCAAATACTCAAAGCTCCCGCCAATATTTCGGCTGAGCAACTCATGGGTGCATTGGATATTGAGGCCAGCCTACAGGCAGGCTCATTAATCATGAGTAAGGGTCTTTTAGAGAGAGTGGAAGGCAATCTCCTTTTGCTCCCCATGGTAGAGCGCATGGATTTACAGGCAATTGCGCTGATCTCCCAAGCCCTTGATGAAAAAAATACGGTTGATGCTGCCACCCATTTTGGAGTCATTGCATTTGATGAGTCAGATAGTGCGGATGAGCTTATTAGTCCACGACTCTTGGATAGGCTAGCCTTTGAGCTTTACTTAGACCAATTTTCGATGGCTGATATCAGTCAATCTCTTGAGGTTGATGCGCAAGATATTCATGAGGCAAGAAAACTTTTGCCTTTAGTCAAGTGTGATGACGAGTATGTCGAGGTAATGACAAAAGCAGGTCTTAGTCTTGGCGTGATCTCCTTAAGGGCCAATCTATTTGCACTAGAGACGGCAAAAACCTTGGCTGCATTGAGAGGTTTGCAGGAGGTTGGTCAGAGTGAAGTGATTGATGCTGCACGTTTGGTATACACCCCCTCTAAACGTATGCAAATTCCTCCCGAGATGGAGCAGAACGATCAGGCGGATCAAAATGCTGATGATCATCAAGATGACCACGATTCGAATAATCAACCTGAAGATTCCCAAAACGAGCCAGAAACATCGGATGAGCAGAATCAGGAGCAGCCGTCTAAAGAGGATCTAGAAGACATTATTGTGGAGGCCATTAAGGCTTCAATTCCGCCTCAGCTTTTACGTCAAGCTAAGCAAAGTACACGGTCTGGTAAGTCTGCCTCAAACAGCTCGGGAAAGTCGGGAGCCGTTCAGAAAAGCTTCTTCAGTGGAAGGCCACTCAGTTCCTCTAAGGGTAGGCCCAATGATGGCAGGCGTCTCGATATTCTCAAAAGCATTAGAGCGGCTATACCTTGGCAGCGATTACGAGGCATGGTGCCTGGTGATATTCAGCAGAATACAGTCCGAAGCAAGATCGTCTTTAGATCAGAAGACCTCCACATTAAGCAGTATTTAAGGAGGCGAGGAACGGTCACTATTTTCTTGGTTGATGCTTCTGGATCTTCTGCTACGCAGCGCTTGGCTGAAGCTAAAGGTGCATTAGAAGAGTTGTTGGCCGAGTGCTATATCCGGCGCGATGAGGTTGCCATGGTTTCAATGCGAGGTGCTAAGGCAGAAATTGTTCTACCGCCCACGCGATCACTTGCTAGGGCTAAAAGAAATTTAGCAACCCTTCCAGGTGGAGGTGGCACACCCCTGGCTGCAGGTTTTCGGGCTGCTAATGAGATGGCTATTTCACTTGAGCGCAAAGGTTTAACGCCCATTATTGTCATCATGAGTGATGGCAAGGCCAATGTAAATCTCAATGGTGTTGGTGGAAGGGCTGGCGCTCACAGTGACGCTTTGATGGCGGCCAAAGAATTACGCATTAAAAACCATCGACTCTTGTTTGTCGATACCTCGCCTCAGCCCGAGGTGTTAGCTCAAGAATTATCTAGTGCTATGGCTGCACAATATTTTCCATTGCCATTTACTAGTTCTGGTAAAAAAATATCGCAGGCAGCTATTCAGCTAGCAAATTATTAATGTATTTTCTTTTGCGATAATTTTTTAAGAACTTTTTGACCTCTGAAATAAGCATTGGCAAAAAGTCCTAAGCCAGCAAGAACACCTAAACCCAACAAGATATTAACTACTGTGGACATGGCTTCCTCCTTGTTCATGTAAAGCTTCTTTAATTAATTCAAGGGCAAGTTTTTCATTCCCTTCATGAAACATATGCCCTCCTTTAATTTCAATCATCTTTGCGTGATTGAAAGACTCCTGAATCACTTGACGTAAAGCTGGCGCTGGAATCCAGCCATCATCTTCGGTCAAGATAAAAGTCAGCTCAGACTTAATTTGACTGCATTGCTCAAGCAAGCCTGGTATATCCGTGCCCGCCATAAAGCTCATAGATCCATTGAGATGATGGGCATTCTTAAATAAGGTTTTGTATCTCTCTCGCTTCTCAGCATCGAGCTTGGTATTGGTTGAGTCAATCAAGCTATCGATCATTTTGGTATGGGGTAGAAGATCACTTAGCACTGCAGTAAAGAATGAGGAAGTCACTATCGGATTTAAAAATGGCGCGACAAATTTATGATAAAAACTCGGCAAACTAATGAGCGATGGATTTAGGCCCACAATGGTTTTTGCCTGCTTGTTTTTGAGCGTGTAACTCAGAGCTAAGGTAGCTCCTGCTGAGTGACCGATGATGTGGTCGAAATACTCAATCTTGAGAGCCTCTCTGAGTTCTGAGAGTTTGTCGGCTAGAGCATCTAGGTTGAGATCTTTCTTGCCATGATTTTTGGTGAATCCATGACCCGGTAGGTCTGGCGCAATTACAGTGTAATTTTTTGCCAGCTCGGTAAATAAATTTCCCCAGGTATGAGCGGAGGATCCAGTGCCATGAAGAAGAAGGACATGAACAGGTGAGTTGCCTGCAATTTGCACGTGCCAAGATAAATCTCCAGTCTGAATATTGCGGCTGAAGGATCTATTGGGCCAATTTTCTGGTATTCCAGTAATCATCTTCTTTAAAAACTATTCTTAATCAGGGTAAACCCTTGCATTTTGGTTTGACAGTGACAGAAATAGTGTCTATATTTTTTTACATAGTAAATTGTATTTTAAATTAGACAAAGAAACCTATTTCTTTTAAAGGGGTAAAAGCCATGTCACCCATCAAGCATTTAGAGAGAGCTCTTGAGCACGCCTTGAAATCTCATGAGTCAGATAAGGGTCCGGCGCTACTGAGCAAAGCAATTCGGCACGCTGTATTTCCGGGAGGTGCGCGCATTCGACCTCAACTCACTTTAGCAGTAGCCCAAGCTTGTGGCAATGATGATCCACAGTTATCGATGGCTAGTGCGATTGCGGTGGAGATGATTCATTGCGCGTCTCTGGTACATGATGACTTACCTTGTTTTGATGACGCAGATATGCGTCGCGGTCAAACTTCTGTCCATAAGGAATATGGAGAGAGATTGGCGGTGCTCACCGGTGATGCGCTCATTGTGATGGCGTATCAAACGATTGCCGCAGCCTCAAGAAGATCTTCACAACGCTTAGCGCCGATCATTCAAACCATTTCACAAGGTGTCGGCGCTCCATTTGGAATCATCGCTGGACAGGCTTGGGAGTGTGAGAATCAAGCAGTTCTCAGTGATTATCAGAGAGCAAAAACTGGCGCGTTATTTTCTGCGGCAACGGCAGCTGGTGCTCAAGCAGCAGGTTCAGACGCTGAGACATGGAAAGGCTTAGGTGAGTGGCTTGGAGAGGCATACCAGGTTGCAGATGACATTCGTGATGTACTCGGTGATGCACAGTTTCTTGGAAAACCTTCTGGGCAAGACCAAGAACATCATCGCCCAAGTTCAGCTAAAGAGCTGGGCTTAAATGGCGCCGTTGAACATTTTGATCATCTCGTTAGCAAGGCAATTGGCTCCATTCCTAATTGTCCAGGTGATGGCTATCTTAAGAAACTGGTTACTTTTGAAGCCGAAAGATTATTACCTTCCTCTTGGTTTGAGCGTGGAGAAAGACAAGTTGCAATTGCCGTTCAAAGACAAGCAGCCTAAACAAGTACTTTGTAAGAATGACTCAAACTCAATCTCTGTCGATTCCAGATAGTCAACACGACTACAGTCTTTGGGAGAGACTTTGTATTCTTCGAGATCGGTTGATTGCAGACACTCGATTTCAAAATCGTGTTGCAAAAATTCCTTTCTTAAAAAATATTGCCAAGAAAAGGGCTAATCAATTATTTGATGTTATGGCTGGATTTGTGTACACACAAATACTTCTCTCATGCGTACGCTTAAATCTCTTTAATCTTTTAAAAGATGGCCCATTAGATTTAGCAGATATCAAAAAGAGTTGCAGTCTTGATGCGATCCCTTTAAAAAAATTATTGGATGCCGCTGTCTCGATTCAATTATTAGAGATGCGTTCGCAGCAACGATATGGCTTAGGTACATTAGGTGCACCGATGGTGGGTAACACTGCACTATCAGCCATGATCGAACACCATACCGTTCTCTATGAGGATCTACGTGATCCACTGCTGCTTCTATCTGGTGATGTTGAAATTAAGAAGATGGAGAAGTTTTGGCCTTATGTTTCTCCTGACCAGCAAGATCAAGAAGCATTGAAGGATAAAGAGCGCGTTAAAAATTATTCTGATTTGATGTCAGCCTCTTTGCCTTTAGTGGCGGACCAAGTAGTAGATGCGTATGATTTTTCTCAGCATCAATGCTTGATGGATGTTGGTGGTGGACAAGGAACATTTCTAAAGCGGGTTTTCTCAAGCGCTCCACAACTGCAAAGAAAGCTATTTGACCTTCCAGGTGTTGCTAACCTGGCTAAAGATAATTTTTTAGTTGCTCCCGATCATCAGAGTATTGAGGTGTACTCAGGAGATTTTTTCAAAGACTCGCTGCCAACCGGCGCAGATTTGATTACCTTAATACGTGTGATTTTTGATCACGATGACGAGCGAGTCAAAATTCTATTAAGGTCAATATTCCAGGCATTACCAGCGGGTGGCAAGTTACTAGTAGCAGAGCCGATGGCCGATACGCCTGAACACCCCGCCATGGGGCATGCCTATTTTGGCTTCTATTTACTGGCTATGGGCAGGGGTAGACCCAGAACCATTCAAGAAATTAGCAACTTAGCGGCACATGCTGGATTTAAGGGTGTAGAAGTATTGCGCTGCAGTATGCCAATTAATGCCCAAGTTTTACTAATTAGTAAATAAATCAGGGTAATTACTAATGACTAGAACTCTATTAGTGTATAAATTAGTTTACATAAAGAGAGTAAATTAAAATATACATATGCTGAGTCAACTACATTCAACCGCCGTTTTGCTTGAGTCCCCCCGGGAACTCAGGCTCAAACGTCTTTTGTTGGATGAACCAACAGATGCAGATGTAGTCGTGCAAATTGAATGGAGTGGCATCAGCACAGGAACTGAAAAGATGCTGTGGAATGGAACGATGCCAGATTTTCCAGGAATGGGTTACCCCTTAGTGCCCGGGTATGAATCCGTTGGAAGAGTGACTCGAGCTGGAAAAAATTCTAAGTTAGATCTTCATCAACGAGTTTTTGTTCCCGGCGCGAAATGTTTTGGAGATGTAAAAGGCTTATTTGGTGGAGCTGCATCTCATGTTGTTGTGCCAGGTGACAGAGTAGTTGCGCTCCCAGAAGCTATTGGTGAAGAGGGCGTGTTGTTGGCGCTAGCAGCTACAGCCTATCACGTCACTCAAGGTAAAAAAGCATTGCAGCCGGATCTCATAGTCGGACATGGTGTGCTGGGAAGACTCATTGCCAGAATCGCCGTGCTATTGGGGCATAAGCCTGTAGTCTGGGAGATCGACACAGATCGTATGGGCGGTGCAGAGGGTTACACCGTTCTGCATCCTTGCGATGATCAAGAAAACAAATACAAAAATATTTGTGATGCAAGCGGACAAGTAAGCGTCTTGAATAAATTAATTAGTCAATTGCAATTTGGTGGCGAGATTACTCTCGCAGGTTTTTACGACAAAGATATTCAGTTTAATTTCCCCAAAGCATTTATGAAGGAAGCTAAATTCCGAATTGCTGCACAGTGGGCACCTCAAGATTTACTGGATGTAAAACAACTTATTGCACATGGAAAGTTAAGCCTCAGTGGCTTAATTACCCATCATCGCAAGCCGTCTTCAATTGATGAAGTCTATCGGACTGCATTTGAAGATCCTAGCTGTCTCAAAATGGTTGTTGATTGGAGAGAAGCATTATGAATGCGCCAAATGTCCCAAAAGAAATCACAATTCAATTTGCACAATTGAAAAAAGAGGCTGCAATTGAACCTGATAAGGTTCACACCGGCGAAATCAAAAAAGAGACTCAGATCATTGCCATTTATGGCAAGGGCGGAATTGGTAAGAGTTTTACGCTTGCCAACTTATCCTACATGATGGCTCAACAGGGCAAGAAAGTACTGCTCATTGGTTGCGACCCAAAAAGCGACACCACCTCATTACTCTTTGGTGGAAAAGCCTGCCCAACCATTATTGAGACCTCCTCTAAAAAGAAATTGGCTGGAGAAGAAGTCAAGATTGGGGATGTTTGCTTTAAGCGAGATGGCGTGTATGCCATGGAGCTTGGTGGCCCAGAAGTGGGTAGGGGCTGTGGTGGTCGCGGAATCATCCACGGTTTTGAAACCTTAGAAAAACTAGGCTTCCATGATTGGGGCTTTGATTATGTCTTGCTCGACTTCTTGGGTGACGTAGTCTGCGGCGGCTTTGGATTACCTATCGCCAGAGATATGTGTCAAAAGGTGATTGTCGTAGCTAGTAACGACCTGCAATCCTTATATGTTGCTAATAACGTTTGCTCTGCAGTCGAATATTTCCGCAAATTGGGCGGCAATGTGGGTGTAGCAGGTATGGTCATCAATAGAGATGACGGAACTGGTGAGGCAACAGCCTTTGCAGAGCAAGTTGGTATTCCAGTCCTTTCGGTGATCCCTGCAAATGATGACATTCGCAGAAAGAGTGCTAGCTATGAAATTATTGGCAAGCCTGATTCTCAGTGGGGACCTCTTTTCGAAGGTTTAGCAAGCAATGTTGCTGCGGCACCGCCTGTTAGACCTAAGCCAATGACTCCAGATGACTTACTGGGTTTATTTGCAGCTAATCAAGTCGGTAGAGATGTGGTTCTTGAGCCTGCAACGATTTTTGACATGGTTGGCAAAAATGAAGTCATTAAGCCAACCCTCGAAGTGATTTACGACAAAGCGTAAAGAGCGAACTCATCGTGAAATCCAATAAAGTCATCCCGATACAAGACCAGACAAACAATACGTCTGGGATTTCCTGCCACTCGGGGGCGGAGGATTTATTAGCGGCCGCTAAATCAGCCAATAAGAGTGAAATCTTAGGTCAGTACGCCAAAGACTATCCAAAAGGCCCACATGATCAGCCGCAAAGTATGTGCCCAGCATTTGGATCACTGCGCGTTGGCTTGAGAATGCGTCGGACAGCAACAATCCTTTCGGGATCTGCCTGTTGCGTATACGGTTTGACCTTTACTTCTCATTTTTATGGTGCGCGCCGAAGTGTTGGCTATGTACCATTTAACTCCGAGTCATTGGTTACCGGAAAACTCTTCGAAGATATTCGAGATGCGGTATACAAGGAAGCGAATCCAGAGCTTTATGACGCGATTGTCATCATCAATCTATGTGTTCCAACTGCTAGTGGAGTTCCATTACAGCTATTACCTAAAGAAATTAATGGCGTACGCATTATCGGCATCGATGTTCCTGGCTTCGGTGTGCCAACCCATGCAGAAGCAAAAGATGTTTTAGCAAGTGCCATGTTGCGCTATGCCCGTACAGAAATTGAAAGCGGCCCAGTTTCTGCGCCACGCAATGGAGTTTCGGATAAGCCTACCATCACTCTGTTAGGTGAGATGTTCCCAGTTGATCCAATCAGTATCGGCATGATGTTAGAGCCAATGGATTTAGCAGTTGGTCCTGTAGTGCCAACTAGAGAATGGCGTGAACTCTATCAAGCCATGGATTCCAAAGTAGTAGCTGCAATACATCCTTTCTATACCGCTAGCATTCGTGAGTTTGAAAGTGCTGGTCGCGCAATCGTCGGATCGGCACCAATTGGATATGAAGGTACAGCGCAATGGCTCGAGAATATCGGAGCTGCCTCTGGTGTAAGCGCAGCAAAAATCGGGAATGCAAAAGACAAGTTTTTACCAATGATCCAAGCAGCGCTCAAGGCAAAGCCGATCAAAGGTAGGATCACTCTTAGTGGCTACGAAGGTTCAGAGTTATTGGTAGCCCGTTTATTAGTTGAGAGTGGTGCAGATGTTCGTTATGTTGGTAGCGCATGTCCAAAAACAGTTTGGAGTAGTAGCGACTTAGATTGGTTAGAGCAGCATGGTGTGCATGTAGAGTATCGCGCCTCTCTTGAGCAAGATCTTGCTGCTATGAAAGAGTTTGAGCCAGATCTAGTGATCGGTACAACCCCGGTTGTACAAAAGGCTAAAGAATTGGCAATTCCTTCTCTGTATTTCACAAACTTGATTTCTGCAAGACCATTAATGGGCGCAGCTGGTGCTGGCTCATTAGCTCAAGTAATCAATGCTGCCTTAGCAAATCAAAATCGCTTTGATGCGATGAACTCATTCTTTGAAGGTGTTGGTAAAGATCATGCAACGGGTGTTTGGGAGTCTGTGCCCGTTGATCGTCCTGAATTTAAAGCGGATGTAAGGCGTCGCATGGAAAAAGCGAAGGCCAAGCAAAAAGCTGAGGAGATGGGCTAATGCTAGTTCTTGATCACGATCGCGCTGGCGGCTATTGGGGCGCAGTATATGTTTTCACTGCTGTGAAGGGTTTGCAGGTCGTGATTGACGGCCCTGTTGGCTGCGAAAACTTACCTGTGACATCCGTATTGCATTACACCGATGCTTTACCTCCCCATGAGCTTCCTATCGTAGTAACAGGTTTAGCTGAGGAGCAGTTAGGTAGAGAGGGCACAGAAGAGTCAATGAAGCGTGCCCATAAAGTATTGGATCCGGATTTGCCTGCGGTAGTAGTCACAGGATCGATCGCTGAAATGATTGGCGGCGGCGTGACTCCAGAGGGCACAGGGATTAAGCGCTTCTTACCAAGAACAATTGATGAAGACCAGTGGCAATGCGCAAACCGTGCCATGAATTGGTTATGGACAGAGTACGGTCTTAAAAAAATCCCAGAACGTAAAAGAGTTGCCGGCGAAAAGCCGAGAGTCAATATTATTGGCCCTTGCTATGGCAGCTTTAACTTATACAGTGACTTAGCCGAAATACGACGCTTGATTGAGGGCATCGGCGCAGAAGTCAATATGGTATTCCCGCTTGGATCTCATCTTGCCGATGTTCCCAAGCTAGCTGATGCCGATGTCAATGTTTGTATGTATCGCGAATATGGACGTTTACTTTGTGAAACTTTAGAGCGCCCTTATCTACAAGCCCCAATTGGTATGCAATCCACAACGGCTTTCTTGAGAAAGTTGGGCGAGCTCTGTGAACTCGATGTAGATGAGTTTATTGAAAAAGAAAAACACACCACACTCAAGCCTATTTGGGATTTGTGGCGCTCTGTTACTCAAGACTTTTTTGGTACCGCCAGTTTTGCTATTGTTGCTAATGAAACCTATACCCGAGGAATTCGAAATTTCTTAGAAGAGGAGATGGGACTTCCTTGTAATTTCGCAGTTCCTAGAATGCCAGGCAATAAAACGAATAATGTTGAGATTCGTGAGCTAGTGCAGAAGAAAACACCGCTAGTGATGTTTGGAAGTTATAACGAGCGAATGTATGGCAGTGAAATCGGCGCACGTTTCTCCTACATTCCTGCTTCATTCCCTGGGGCAATTATTCGTAGACATACCGGCACCCCCTTCATGGGCTATGCAGGTTCCGTCTACTTGATCCAAGAAGTTTGTAACTCTCTGTTTGATGCCTTATTCAATATTCTCCCGCTAGGCTCTGAGATGGATAAGGTTGATAAAACGCCTGCCAAAGTACAGAGCTCAATTAAGACAATGCCTTGGGAGCAAGAAGCGCAAGCTCTGCTCAATAAGTTAATTAGTAATCAACCTGTACTTACTCAAATCTCTGCGGCGAAAAGAATGCGAGATGAGGCAGAGCTTGAGGCACGCAAACAGAATATCGAAAGAGTCACAGTAGATTGTGTGCAGAAGTCATCGTTCTCCATTACAGCGGGAGAGGTTGTATGAGCTCAGCACAAAGAAATTACCCTGACCAAGGGTTAAACCAATATGACTTTTCCAGGTCATATCCTCAAATCTACAGGGGTGATGTAGAAAAGACCGCAAGGTCAGTTTCAAGGAGTTGTCATCATGAGTGAAAACAGATCTATATCTGGGCTTACCGATGCAGAGGCTCAAGAATTCCATGCATTTTATGTGCAAGGTCTTTTAGGGTTTGTTGCTATCGCAGTCGTCGCGCACATACTTGTATGGGCATGGCGTCCATGGTTCTTTTGATGCAGTAGTAAGTACATAGTAAATAGCGCAGCTAAAAGGAGTAGTGAATATGAAGACCAATACAGATTTAATCAATAAAAATGATTTTCAGGACACCATGTCCTTCAAGTTCATTTTCTTAGTTAGTTATGTGGTGATCTTTATCGTTGCCCTCATTTTGGTTGTGTTGCCTTCCTCTCAGAAAAGTTGGTTATTTTCTGAATCTGACGGTGCATCATTTTTAAAGTCAGTTGAGTCAGGTGTTTACAGCTTTATGTCTTACTTAAATTAGGAGAAATATTATGTGGAGAGTATGGAAGTTATACGACCCGTTACGTGCGATGGTTGCACAGGGCGTTTTTCTTTTTGCTTTGGCGGCCATGATTCATCTCATTTTATTGAGCACAGTTCAATACAAATGGTTGGATGGAATGAGTCAAGAGCAGTACAAAGCAGCAATCTCAGCAGCGAAGAAGTAATTAGAAGTGAAAACCGTAGACGAATATCTAGAAATAGCCATTCGTCTACGTACGATTAATTTATTTTGAGAAAAATTCTCATTATGTTAGGAGCACAAAATGGCCATGCTCAACTTTGAAAAGAAATACCGCGTTCGCGGTGGAACCCTCATTGGTGGAGATCTTTTTGATTTCTGGGTAGGTCCTTTTTATGTTGGATTTTTTGGTGTAACAACCATATTTTTCGCATTCTTAGGTACCGCGATGATTTTATGGGGTACTTCTCAGATGGGGGTGTGGAATATCTGGCAAATCAATATTGCTCCGCCAGACCTTAAATATGGACTTGGTGTAGCGCCATTAATGGAGGGCGGATTGTGGCAACTCATCACCATCTGTGCCTTAGGTGCTTTTGGATCCTGGGCGATGCGCGAGGTAGAGATCTCGCGCAAACTGGGCATGGGCTTACATGTACCCGCTGCTTTTAGTATGGCGATCTTTGCTTACTTCACTCTAGTGGTCATCAGACCCATTTTGATGGGTGCATGGCATTTTGGTTTTCCGTATGGAATCCTAAGTCACTTAGATTGGGTGTCGAATACTGGTTATCAGTATCTACACTTTCATTACAACCCTGCACATATGATTGCAGTGACATTGTTCTTTACAACAACACTGGCGCTGTCATTGCATGGCGCATTGATTTTGTCATCAACCAATCCACAACCTGGACATACAGTTAGAACACCAGAGCACGAAGACACATTCTTTAGAGATATTGTGGGTTACTCCGTTGGAACCTTGGGTATCCATCGCTTAGGTTTATTTCTAGCTCTAGCAGCAGTATTTTGGAGCGCAGTATGTATCGTCATTAGCGGACCATTTTGGACTAAAGGATGGCCGGAGTGGTGGACATGGTGGTTGAATTTACCAATCTGGGGATAGTTTTAGCTCAATTGAAAATGCGGAGAGCATGATGGAATATCAAAACCTATTTACACAAACGCAAGTAACCGGCCCCGCTAGTCATGGCGTTCCTATTAACGCATACGATATGCGTGAAAGAACTAAAACCATTGGCTTTAGTCATCTCATGGGACGACTAGGTAATGCGCAACTAGGCCCAATCTACCTTGGGCGTCTTGGTGTCGCATCATTGATGTTTGGTATGACTGCCTTTTTCATTATTGGCATGAATATGCTGGCGCAAGTGAACTGGAATCCACTGCAGTTTGTTAAAAAACTATTCTGGTTATCTCTTGATGCACCAGCACCTAAATATGGGCTGACATTTCCGCCATTGAATGAAGGTGGCTGGTGGTTAATTGTGGGCTTATTCACCACAATATCCATTATGTTGTGGTGGTTGCGTACCTTCCGTAGGGCGCAAGCATTGGGAATGGGTACCCACGTACCTTGGGCATTTGCTTCTGCCATTTGGTTGTTTCTAGTGCTAGGCTTATTCCGTCCAGTATTGATGGGAAGCTGGAGCGAAGGCGTTCCTTTTGGAATTTTCTCTCACCTAGATTGGACATCTGCTTTGTCCATTCGTTATGGAAATCTGTTTTACAACCCATTTCACATGCTCTCAATCGTTTTCCTCTATGGTTCAGTGCTGTTGTTTGCAATGCACGGTGCAACCATTCTTGCGGTAAGCCGCTTTGGTGGTGAACGAGAGATTGAACAGATTGTTGATCGCGGAACCGCATCTGAAAGAGCTGCGTTGTTCTGGAGATGGACGATGGGCTTTAATGCAACCATGGAATCTATCCATCGTTGGGCTTGGTGGTTTGCAGTCTTAACTCCATTAACTGGCGGTATTGGAATCTTGTTAACCGGTACGGTAGTGGAGAACTGGTATTTATGGGGAGTGAAACATAATATTGCTCCTGCCTATCCAGCGATTTATGGGACTGTAGCTGACCCAGCCTTAAAAGCACCGGCAGCCCCAGTAGCTAAAGGGGACAAAAAATGAAAAATTTGACTCAAAAAATTTCGATTGCATTGAGTATCTTTGCAATGGTGACATTGACGGCCTGCGAAAGACCGCCGATAGACGCAAAGCAAACAGGCTATCGTGGAACCGGCATGGATCAAATCAATAATCCACGTACTGATGAACAGCTGGCCAAGATCAATGAGATGCCAGCCGCACTACCTTCATCGCCGGATGGTCCAAAGGCGGGCGCGGTCTATAAGAATGTAAAGGTCTTGAATAATCTGAGTGCTGCTCAATTTAGTACCTTTATGGTTTCAATGACTGCTTGGGTTGCGCCTAATGAGGGCTGTGCTTACTGTCATAACGTCCAAAATTTTGCTGATGACTCGCTTTACACCAAAAATGTTGCTAGAAGAATGATTCAGATGAATCAGGCGATCAATGGTAATTGGGGTGATCACGTTAAGACTACCGGAGTAACCTGCTACACCTGTCACCGCGGCAATAATGTTCCGCAAAACGTTTGGTTTAATCCTGTTGAAAAACGGGGTGGCAATATGCTGGGTAATGCCAATGGTCAAAACGATCCGCAAAAAACAAATGGCTATTCTTCATTGCCGAATCAACCCTTCGCCAGTTACTTTGTAGCCAATGCTGGCGCAGCTCGCATCATTGGGGATACTGCATTGCCTACAGGTAATAAAGGCTCCCTGCAAAGCACCGAGAATATTTATGGTGTGATGTCACATATGTCCCATTCGCTGGGGGTAAATTGCACCTATTGCCATAACAGTCGTGCATTTAATAGTTGGGAGGAGAGTACTCCACAGCGTATTCAGGCTTGGCAAGGAATTCAGATGCTGAAAGATGTCAATACGACCTTTATTAGTCCTTTGGCCTCCATATCGCCTGCGCACCGGAAGGGCCCTGATGGAGATGTTGGCAAAGCAAACTGTGCAACTTGTCACCAGGGAGTTAATAAACCACTATTAGGCAAGAGTATGTTGCCAGATTATCCATTCTTGGCTCCAAGTAATAACAAGCCAAAAGATGGCAATCAACTTGCTAAGAACTAATGACCAAATCCCCATCAATCAATCTGATCGATGGGGATTTAATTTAAAGGGTGCTTGATGGACCAAAAGGTCGATCACTTTAAGATTCCAGAAAATGTAGTGGCGTATAGCCACGTCAATAATTCTGAGCGCGCTTTGGTGATTGGCGCAGGATTTGGCGGCCTTGCAGTAGCTATTCGATTGGCACTCAAAGGATATGATGTTCAGGTCCTTGAAAGACTTGGTAGCGCAGGTGGGCGCGCATATGTTCATCGTCGACATGGTTTTACATTCGATGCGGGTCCAACCATCATTACTGCACCATTCTTATTAGAAGAACTATGGGATATGTGCGGCAAAAAGATGTCGGATGATGTTGACCTTCGGGCAATGGATCCTTTTTACCAAATTCGTTTTGCTGATGGACGTATTTTTAACTACACCGGCGACTTGGAGCGCATGAAAGTAGAAGTCGCTAAATTTAGTCCCAAAGATCTACCGGGCTATCTACGATTTTTAGATGAAGCTGAGAGTTGTTACAAGCTGGCCTTTGAAGACCTAGGCGACGTTGCATTTGATAATGTTCAGGACTTGGTAAAAGCCATGCCTAATCTCATTAAGATGCGCGCTTGGAAGAGTTTGTATAGCGTGGTAGCAAAGTATATTAAAGACCCGCAATTACGTGAAGTAATGAGTTTTCATCCTCTATTGATTGGCGGAAATCCTTTTTCTGTCAGCTCTGCTTATGCACTGATTAACTCTCTAGAGCGTAAATGGGGGGTTCATTCCGCCATGGGTGGGACGGGCTCCATCATTAAAGGAATGGTTGGTTTATTAAACGGCTTAGGCGTAAGCATCCGTTATGCAAGTACCGTCAAGAAAATCAATATTGTTGACAATAAAGTTACCGGCGTGACTTTGGAAAATGGCGACGTTTTATACGCTAATAAAGTGGTTTCCAACGCTGATACCGCTTGGACCTATAAAAATCTCATTGATCCAGAGTATCGTAAAGTGTGGACAGATAAAAAAATTGAAAACGGTAAGTACTCAATGAGTTTATTTGTTTGGTACTTCGGGACTAAAAAGCAATATCCTCAAGTGCCGCACCATATGATGCTATTGGGTGAACGCTATAAAGAGCTATTAGAGGATATCTTTAAGCGCCATCATTTAGCTAAAGACTTTAGTCTTTATTTACATCGTCCTACTGCTACAGACCCCAGTTTGGCTCCAGAAGGTTGCGATACTTTCTACGTCTTGTCACCGGTGCCACATTTAGATAGCGGAACTGATTGGCGCGAAGAGGCTGAATCATATAGAAAAGCGATTGCCAAGATGTTAGGCGAAACTGTTTTACCTGGCTTAGAAGAAAATCTGGTGGAGTCATTTGTGATGACACCACAAGACTTTCAGGATCGATTACTTTCATATAAAGGTGCTGCGTTTGGCCTTGAGCCACTCTTGACGCAGAGCGCTTGGTTCAGGCCCCATAATCGCAGCGAAGATATTGAAGGCCTCTATATGGTTGGTGCAAGTACGCATCCAGGCGCTGGCATTCCGGGAGTCTTGTCCTCTGCAAAAGCACTAGATTCACTCATTACCCCAGCAAAAATGGTATCCAATCATGCTTGATAGAGCCATTACCTCTGAATACGGATTTCAGATAGATCTCGAAACTTGCGAGAATCTGATGCGTGATGGTTCTAAATCCTTTTTTTCCGCAGCCAGAATACTGCCAACGAAGATTCGTGATTCAGCCATAGCTTTGTATGCTTTTTGTCGCATGCTTGATGATATGGTGGATGATCAACATGCCCCTGAAGATGTGATTAAGCAAATTGAGTATCGTCTTGATCGTATCTATGAACAAAATCCAGTAGATATACCAGCTGATAGAGCTTTGGCGATTGTGGTCTCACGGTTTTTAATTCCCCGTGACATATTAGAGGCCTTGGTAGAGGGCTTTAGATGGGATCGCACCGGACGTCAGTATCAAACAATTGGTGAGCTGTGTGACTATGCCGCAAGAGTTGCCTCGACAGTAGGCGCAATGATGACCCTCATCATGGGTGTACGCGACCGCGATATCTTAGAGCGTGCATGTGAGCTGGGCTTAGCAATGCAGCTCACCAATATTGCTCGTGATGTAGGCGAAGATGCCAGAAATCAACGTTTATATTTACCTAGAGAGTGGCTTGAGGCTGAGAACATTGATCCAGATGCTTGGTTACAAAATCCAGTGTTCAATGATGCGATCTCCAGAGTAATTCAAAGACTCATATCTCATGCAGATGACATGTATAAACGCGCTTCATATGGCATTGTTGGCTTGCCACGCAACTGTCGCTCTGCTATTTCTGCTGCCAGCTTAATTTACTCTGAGATTAGTCGACAAATTGAGCGGCAAGGGCTTGATAGTATTAGCAATAGAGCAGTGGTTTCTAAGCGGAAAAAAATATTGCTATTGCTAAAGTCTTTGCAATCGACTATCTATAGCTCAAAATTAAATCATAGCCTCAGTAAAATTCCGTCAATTCAATTTCTAGTGGATGCGGTTGAGCCTGAAGCGCCTTATGCTCACTACAGTGGTTCAGTGGAAGATCGGTTGATTTGGGTTGTTGGGCTTATGGAAAAGATTGAGCGCCGCAAAGTACAGTCTTTCAACTCTCTGGCCCAGCATTAACAATATTCTCGAACTGCTAATTAAAACAGGCGAGTTGGGTTTCTTGGCATTCTCCAGGGCAGCATCAATTGCACAATACTAGACTCTAAGCGCTTGACATTGAGCGTCTCATGCATTGAAACGACCTCTTCACCCAGTAAGTGGGATTGAATCATTGAGCGTGCATAAAAGGGTGTGTCCTCATAGGTATTCAGGAGGGTAACACTAGGTTCTCCTCCATGTTGTTCGGAACGCATATTGCGTTTAATGCCCCAACCCGTTTTTCGAAGTAATACTCTTTCTGGTGGCGTGAAGGGCTCCACAGTTCCGTTAAGATTAAATTTGCTTGCAATGATGCGCTCATTGCCATTCTTTTGTCTGACATCGTAGATGACTGCTGTACTGCCATCTTTGAGATGGGCTCTTGACCAATCCCATTCGCTGAAAGGTTTGCTAATAGCCTCATCACCCTCATTCGAATCAAAATAGGCATTTCCTCGCCATTGAAGAGAAGGATTTATGAAGGAAACCTCCACTCTTGCTAACGGCGCGATAGGGCCCCAGCGATGCTTTTGATGATCATCGAGTGCTACAACATGATGAAAGAGTTGCTCGGGGAATACTTTGATACTTCCCTGAACTTTTGTCCCTAATAGAGGAACACGCTCATCAATCTGAATAGTTAGAACATCATTTTCCCAGCGCAAATGACTAGGCCCAACAGTAAATTGATGAGCTGTTCTCTCAATCGCATTTTGACCACGTTCAGTCATGGTCCAGTATTTTTTTGTGGGGGTATAGAGTGCTACATTAATTGCGCAGTAATCATCTGCAGGCGCTAGTTTTGTTTTGTTAGCCCAAGCATAGTAGGGTGAAAAGACACTGCCTACAAAAGCAATAATGCTAAATCCATAGAGCCCATCATCGCTGAGGCCGTCGATATACCACCAGAGGTAGTTGCCAGGATCTACTACTTGATCAAACCGAGGCGTTCCATCAGGGTTGCGGCCGCCAGTCGTCCTGACATAGCTGCCATTGGCACTCCCGGACCCGGATGAGCGCTGCCCCCCGCTAGAAGTAGGTTCTGAATTTGAGATTGAGAACCTAGCCGTTGAAAGGAGCTCATCCAGCCGTGAGTTGCTTGGCCATAAAGAGCCCCGCCTCGCCCCGGAAATAGTTTGGCAAATTGCTGGGGTGAGGTTCGCGTGATCTGTGCATCCTGCAGTTGAAGGCCATACTGGCGCATGAGTGAAAAAGCTTTTTGTTCGCATTGTTCTATTTCCTCATCATCAGATTGAATATCGCCATTGGCAGGTGCATTGACTAAGCAAAAAATTCTTTCATAGTCATTATTTTGACTTGGAAAGTCAGTTCTGTCTTGAGCACAAATATAGACAGTGGGATTGCTAGGTAATTTTTTCTTTTCAAATATATCGGTAAATTCACTTTGGTAAGGCTGATTAAAGAATACGTTATGTCTTACCAATGGAAAGCCTGATGCCTTGACACGCATAGACCAGGTTACCGCTGAAAGTGAATCGGTTTGCTTTAAGTTTTGGGGAATGGCAGCATTTGCCTGCTTACCCAGTAAGCCATGTTGCAGGGCGTTGATATCGCCATTAAATATCAAATAATCGCATTCAATGACCTCGCCAGAAGTGAGTTGAACGCCGCTTATCTTGGATCCCGAAAATTGGAGTGATTGAACCTCAGCCCCATATTGAAAATGACACCCTTTTTTTTGTGCCAGGCGGGCTATAACCTCCGGGATTTTGGTCATGCCACCTTTAATGGACCATACCCCTTTCATTTCTACCTCAGCAATGAGCATGAGGGTAGCTGGTGCCAGGTAGGGAGATGAGCCACAGTAGGTTGCATAACGACCAAATAATTGGTGTAAGCGCGGATCTGGAAAATAGTTTGCAAGCGCAGACCAAAGATTGCTAAACGGCCCAATATCCCAAAGTACTTTGCTCTTTTGGACGCCTAGTGCAGACATCATGCCGAGTAAATTTGGGCGAGGAGATTCAATAAATGGATCTTTTAGTGACTCATACACTTTTTTCGCTGTCTTGCAAAACTCTAAAAATAACTGAGCTTGCTTAGGGCTGGAGAATTGAGCAATGGCATCGGCACTTTTTTGAGTATCCGCATAGAGATCAAGTGGCTCATCTCCCCAGCTATGCCGAGCCAGAATATCCAGCGCCTCCAGCTCAAACTCTGCATCAAAACTTTCACCGCAGTCAGCAAATAGTTGTTCGAAGATCCAGCACATCGTAAATACGGTGGGCCCAGAATCAATCGGTGCATCATCTACTTTAATGGCCCGAATCTTTCCTCCGGGAGCATTACTTTTTTCCAATACAGTGACATCAAGCCCGCGATGCGCAAGCTCAAGTGCGGCAGTGAGTCCACCAATACCTGCCCCAACAACAAGGATCTTAGGGGATTTGGACATGTTTACCTTGCCAAATACCTTGCGCCTTAATTACTCTGAATCTCGTAAACATTGATTCAGAAAAATACGCCTGTCCGTAGGCCGCTTTAATTGCAGATAAGTGCGCGCCTTGCTGAGCATATTGATCAAGTGACTGAGCGTTATCCCAAATAGTGAAGGTAGCCTGACGAAAGTAGGGAGCCTCACCAATTCCCGCTATTAGAATCTTTCCTGAAGCAAGATTAATTGCATCTTCTGCTGGTTTTGCCTTTGCCCAAAATTGCATTGCTTTACTTGGCCTAATAGAAGCTCTGGTCAAGGATGCAATGGGACCTAGCTTCGGAGGGTTTGGGTCTGAGCATGATAAGGTGAAGCCAGACCAGGAGCCACGACTGGAGTAGGGCTGAACAGTAGCCAGAAAAAACTCTTTAGCATGATCTTGATATGCCTTCAGAATCGATGATGACTCTTCAAACCGTGCGGCATTTTGCGCAGAATCAAAGACACAGAAGAAGCCTTGTTTAGTAAGGCTAGGTGTGGTGCTAAATCCACCATTCAAACCAGAGCCCAGTACTTTACAAAATTGCAAACCAGGAATGTGATTAAAAGGGCGCTTACCTAAGATGTACCGAGAAAATCCCCATCCTCTGGCATTGGAAGCAATATCAATTAAGCCTAATACTGCTGTCTGCTCATTCATTCGATCTTAGGCGTCAGCATCATCGTTGGCATTGCTGTCAACAATACCAAAACGTCTCATTTTGATGTACAGACCCTGGCGTGATAAGCCGAGTAACTCAGCTGCCGATGCTCTATTTGTCATGGTGAGGTCGAGCGCAGCCAAAATACAGAGTTTTTCAATGATGTCGGTGGTCTCGGTAACGATTTGTTTGAGTGGCACCTTGCCAACTAATTGAGTTAATTCTTTGGCGTTCTTGCCAAGATTTTCTGGCTTATCAGTTGGCTGATTCGAGGCCTTAGAAACTTGATGGATGCCAATTGCAACGAGTGACAGTTTCCCGCTATTAAAGCCTACAGCAGAAATGCGGACATCTAAAGGCGAGCTGCCATCATCCGCAGTAATCGTACTTGCATAATCTTTGATGGAGCCGTATTCACGAACTGTACCCAGGATAATCTTGAGATCAATACTAGCTCTTCCAAGCCAAATTTCTAGTGACTTACCTAAGATGCTCTCTTTTTGGGTAGATTGGGACATCGACACAAACGTGTTGTTGGTGGTAAGCACGACCCCATTGGTACTGCAAACGATAAAGCCGTCTTGAAAATCTTCCATTGCTTGGGCAAGTAATGTTGCCTGCTCATTGACCGTCCCAAGATGGGCAGCTTGAGATTTTGGCTTAATGGATACGAGGCATATATTTTGATTTCCCTCGCGCAGAAGCGCGCTCGAAATTTCTACATTCTCTTTTAGATTCTCAAGTGTTGTTTGAATCGAGGATTGCAATATCCCGGACTTGGATTCCAGAAGGTAGTTTTGAATCGCTTCATGATCTTTTGTAGGAAATAAATTGACGAAGAGTTTGCCCTGAATTTTCTTCAGATCACCCACCAAGAAACCTGCCGATTTATTGACTTCAATAATTTTTAAGGTCTGGCTATCTACAATTAAATAGGCTTGATCAATACTATTGAAAAGCTGTAGGTAACGATTCTGGATCGCATGAAGATTTGCATAATCACGCTCAATCTCTTGTTGGGACTCAACTAATTTTTGCTGCAGAGTAGAGATGCTACTGAGATCTTTGCCAATCGCAACTAACTTAGTTTCCTTGGGGAAAAAGATGGTGCTGTATTGAATGGGAATGGAATTGGATCCATCTATCTCTTGATTTACTTGACGCCATTTTTGCTCATCACGATCTTCGTTGGTTTTGAGAAGGGCATTGATTTTTGGTTGGCTGTCAATCGCAACAGTATCTAACCATTTTTTTTTGGTTAAAGACGCTGTATTACTAGAGATGGGTTTGGCACCATCAATGACTTTTTCAATCACACCGGCTTTATCGATGATGAGTGCAATGTCAACTGAGTAGGCAAGCAGCTCGGCTGCTAAATGAATATCGATATTATTTAGTTTTGAAGAATCTGAATGATAAATTTTGGTCACAGTGTCTTCTACTTATTCTTCTAAGTTTTTTGTTCTAATTGGCTGAGATACTGCTCAAGTTGTTGAACGGACCCCTCAGGACTAAACGCCTTAACATCTGCCTGAATATGGTCAAAAGCATCGGGCGCCCTATTATAGAGCGGCCCCCCAATGAGAACAACGATTTCTGGGTTCTTTGATTTTTGTCGGAGTAAATTTATCAAGTTTGGAAGTTCTTCAAGTTGCTCATTTGTCGAAACTGAAATCGCAACTGCCTGATGCATTTTTGACTCAACACCTTCAACCATGGAGTCAATATTGACTTTACTGGGTCGATGCACCTGCCAACCGGAAAATGTTAAAAAGTTAGCAAAGATGAGTGTGCCAAGTGAGTGTTGCGAACCAGGGCAGCCAGAGATGAAGATGGATTTATTTTGTTGTCGCTCTAGCTGATTTGCCTGAAAGAGGTAATCTAGTTTGTAGATGACTCTTTCAAGCTTATTAACACCAATAGATACATCCGCAAAGCTAAGGCTGTCTTCCTCCCAGTGCTTACCTAGTTTTCGGGCAAGCTCTGGTATCAACTCTAAAACGATGTAGTCAATTGCTATTCCATGGGCTTTATGGCTTGTGATCGCAAGTTCAAATGCGCCTTCTTCAGCATTGAGCAAAAGGTTGGCGATTCTATCAATCTCTTCTTTATCGAGAGCATTGGTAGCTTTACCTTCCTTATTTCGTGGGGTCTGAAGCCAATTTTGATTTGAGGAGGTCCTAGACGCTGAGTCGTCTACTTTGCGTTCAATCTCCTCAATTAACACTGGTAATTGAGTGCTGACAACTTCCCTGATGAGTTCTTTCTTAGCTAATGTATTCACTAAATAGCCCTTAGGATAGTAATTGCGTCATGAGCGATAATGAAAATGTAAAATAATTATTACACTTGTAATCAGAATAAGGCAATTATTTTGCTATAAATAGGGTTTATACCTATAAATATCAGGGTAAGTACTAGTTTTTGTAAGACAAATTTGGCGTAAAGTTTTGTTTACACATAGCCAACAAGGCAGCCTCAAAAAATGAAGACCAGTAAGCCTCTTTACAACTCAGAACAACGCGCAAGACGCGATGCCACTGTATGGACATTAGTTCAGGGAATTCTGGCCCCAATTCAGTTTTTGGTTTGCCTTGTGAGTCTTTGTTTGGTGCTCAGATATCTCGTAACAGGTAATGGTTATGAATTGGCAACCATTTCTGTAGTGATTAAGACCATGTTTCTCTACTTAATCATGCTTACAGGAAGTATTTGGGAAAAAGTAGTTTTTGGAAAATATCTTTTTGCAGAAAGCTTCTTCTGGGAAGATGTTTTTAGTATGTTGGTTATTTTTCTGCATACCCTGTATCTCTACTTCCTCATCTTAGGAGATATGGGGCAGCGTGGTTTGATGTATCTTGCTTTGGCAGCCTACGCCTCTTACTTTATTAATGCAGGGCAATTCATTTACAAACTACGCATCGCTCGTTTGCAGATGAATAAAGGGGTTGCCGCATGAATGCCATCGTAGACTTGCCAAAAGATCACGCAGGCTTAGTGGGCAAAAATATTCCCATCTATAAAGAGCGCGGACAAAGAGAAGTGTTTTGTGGACTTACCGGAATTATTTGGCTGCATCGCAAAATACAAGACGCATTCTTTTTAGTGGTCGGCTCTCGCACCTGTGCTCATTTGGTTCAATCTGCTGCTGGCGTGATGATATTTGCAGAGCCACGTTTTGCTACTGCCATTATTGATGATCGTGATCTTGCAGGAATTGCGGATGCTCATGAAGAATTAGATCGGGTTGTGAAGGCATTACTTGCACGTCGTCCTGATATCAAAATGCTGTTTTTAGTAGGTTCATGCCCTTCTGAAGTCATTAAGTTAGACCTTTCGAGAGCTGCGCAGCGATTAAATAAAGAGTTTTTGAATCACTGTCGCATCTTGAGTTACTCAGGTAGCGGTATTGAAACTACTTTCACCCAGGGAGAGGATGCATGCCTGGCCTCTTTGGTGAATGAGATTCCAAAGCCAACAGTAGTGGGTGAGAAAAAGCTATTAGTTGTCGGTTGTTTACCAGATGTTGTGGAAGATCAATTTCAGCGTCTTTTTACTGAGCTTGGCATCGGTCAAGTTTCATTTTTCCCACCTAAGAACTCTCAACAAAAAATCGAAATTGATGGCAACACTCAATACTTGCTTGCACAGCCATTCTTGGCTGAAACAGCCAGATTAATTGAAGAGCGTGGCGCTAAAAGAATTTCTGCACCATTCCCATTTGGTGTTGAGGGAACTACAGCTTGGTTAAAGGCTGCAGTGAATGAGTGGGGTATTAGCTCATCTCATTTCGAACAGGTCACACAAGCAAGAATCGAACGCGCTAGAAAGAGTTTGGCGCGCTATTTACCAATGTTGGAAAACAAAAGTATCTCTTTCTTCCCAGACTCTCAATTAGAGATTCCATTGGCACGTTTTTTGTCACAAGAATGCGGTATGAAAGTGCTAGAAATTGGAACGCCTTATCTGCATAAGCAGCATCTTGAGGCGGAGTTGGAATTGTTGCCTGAGCATTCCAGAATTGTGGAAGGCCAAGATGTCGAGAAGCAATTAGATAGATGTCGTAGCGATAAGCCCGATATTGTGGTTTGTGGTCTAGGTCTGGCCAATCCACTGGAAGCAGAGGGCATTACAACCAAGTGGTCGATTGAGTTGGTGTTTAGTCCCGTGCATGGCTATGAGCAGGCTGCAGACTTAGCAGAGCTATTTGCACGTCCTTTAAACCGCAGTATGAGATTGGCTGCTTAAGGATCCTATGCAATTAACTCTGTGGACATATGAAGGCCCTCCTCACATTGGAGCAATGCGCATCGCAACTTCAATGACAGATATGCATTATGTTCTGCACTCCCCTCAAGGAGATACCTACGCAGATCTGTTATTTACGATGATTGGACGTTCACGCAAGCGTCCTCCAGTTACTTACACTACCTTTCAGGCAAGAGACTTGGGTGGTGATACAGCGCAATTATTCCAAGACTCCGTGAATGATGCGTATCAGCGTTTTCAACCAAAGGCAATGATTGTTGGCGCCTCATGTACTGCTGAATTGATTCAAGATGATCCAGGTGGTTTGGCAAGAGCATTGAGTCTGCCTATTCCAGTTATTCCTTTGGAGTTGCCTTCGTATCAGAAAAAAGAAAACTGGGGAGCATCAGAAACTTTCTATCACATTGTTCGTGGCTTAGTGAGTGTTGATAAATCCATTTCAGCACAACAGTATCAAGAGAAGCGTGCTGCGAGTAAACAGGAAGGTCAAAAACCCAGCTGCAATATCTTGGGCCCAACAGCCTTAGGCTTTAGGAATCGTGATGATGTGCAGGAGATTCGAGGTCTACTCGAATCCATGGGCATCGAGGTGAGGGTAGTAGCACCATTAAATGCATCGGTATCTGATCTCGCTAAGATCACAGAAGCTGACTTCAACGTATCGCTTTATCCTGAAATTAGCCAACTGACTTGTACTTGGCTCACTAAAACTTTCGGCCAGCCATTCACAAAGACTATTCCGATTGGCACCAAGGCAACTAAAGCATTTATTCAAGAGGTAGCACAGCTTGCTAATCTCAATCCTGAAGCTACCTTAGCAGCTCAAGAAGAAAGAGCGCACTGGTATGCCAAGTCGGTAGACTCAACCTATTTAACTGATAAGCGAGTATTCATCTTTGGCGATGCCAGCCATGCGATCGCTGCAGCAAAGGTTGCCGCAGAAGAAATTGGTTTCAAAGTAGTCGGTCTGGGAACGTATAGCCGTGAATTTGCACGTGAAGTCCGTGAGGCTGCAAAATCTTATGATGTTGAAGCGCTGATTACTGATGACTATTTAGAAGTCGAGCAAAAAGTTGCTGAGTTAAGTCCAGACTTAGTTTTGGGAACTCAGATGGAACGCCATATTGCCAAGAGATTAGGTGTTCCTTGCGCAGTGATTTCAGCTCCAGTACACGTGCAAGATTTCCCTGCACGCTACTCCCCTCAAATGGGTTTTGAGGGTGCCAATGTTTTATTTGACACCTGGATTCATCCACTCATGATGGGGCTAGAAGAGCATCTCATCATGATGTTCCGGGATGACTTTGAATTTACTGCTAAAGCAGCGCCGTCTCACTTGGGCCATGGAAGCCCTAGTGCAAAAGAGCATGCTCCGGCTGTAGCGAATACTAACGATGCAGTTCCCGCTCAATCAGCTCAAGTTAATGCTGAAGTTTTTAATGGCGCTAATCCAGCCAATCTTTGGGATGCTGCTGCTGAAAAAGAATTGGGAAAGATTCCATTCTTTGTGAGAGGTAAGGCGCGACGTAATACTGAAAAATTTGCGGTAGAGCATGGCATTAGTCAAATTACGATCGAAACTCTCTATGACGCAAAGGCTCACTATGGCAGATAAGCGTACTTCAATGAGAGTCACTATCGTGACTATGGATACGCACTTGGCTAGCGCGACCGAGCGGGCTCGCTACGCACTCAAAAAGAAAATGCCTGGTCTGGAATTAACAATTCATGCGGCATCAAGCTGGACAGTAGACAGCAAAGCTTTGGCAAGCTGTATTGAGGATATTGAATCAGCTGATATCTTGATTGTGACCATGCTGTTTATGGAAGACCACTTTAAACCAGTGATCGAAGCTCTCAAAGCAAGGCGTGACCATTGTGATGCAATGGTTTGTGCAATGTCAGCAGGCGAGGTGGTAAGTCTAACCCGGATGGGTGGCTTTGATATGGGTAAACCTGCTAGTGGACTTCTTGGTTTGCTCAAGCGCCTCAGAGGTAATAAAGAAAAATCTCAGACCGGCGGTGCAGCGCAAATGAGAATGTTGCGTCGTTTGCCAAAAATTCTACGTTTTATTCCTGGTGGTGCTCAAGATGTCAGGGCCTATTTCTTAACCTTGCAATATTGGTTGGGTGGCTCCGAAGAGAATCTTTACCACATGGTTAAGAATTTAGTGAATCGTTACGCTACTGGTGAGCGTGAGGTATTTAAAACTAAAGAGAAGTTGGTTGAGCCAGTAATCTATCCAGACAATGGTATTTATCATCCGCGGCTTCAGGGTCGCATGAGTGAATCGATAGCTGATTTACCAAAACTCGTAAGTGATCAGAAATCCAAAGGCCGAGTAGGCCTGTTGCTACTCAGATCTTATATCTTGGCTGGTAATACTCTTCACTATGATTCAGCTATTGCTGCCTTAGAGGCACAAGGCTTACAAGTGCTGCCGATTTTTGCAGTTGGCCTAGACGCAAGACCAGCGATTGAACAATTCTTTTTCCAAAACGGAAAAAATACAGTAGATGCTGTGGTCTCCTTGACCGGCTTTTCTCTAGTAGGCGGCCCTGCTTACAACGATGCGAAGGCGGCAGAAGAGGTGTTGGCATCCCTTGATGTTCCATATCTTGCTGCGCAACCTCTCGAGTTCCAAACTTTAAATGATTGGGGTGGTTCAGATCGCGGCTTATTGCCAGTTGAGAACACTCTCATGATCGCGATTCCGGAGCTGGATGGCGCGATTGTCCCAATGGTATTTGGTGGTCGTGCTGGTGAAGCAGATGTGCAGTGCACTGGATGCCATAAAGCATGCGTATTTGAAGCCAGTATTAATCGCCACGATATGCATACTTGTGTGGAGCGTACTGCGATGTTGGCGGCACGTGTCAGCAAACTCATTGCATTACGGAAATCTGAGCGCGCTAATCGCAAGGTAGCTTTAGTAATGTTTAATTTCCCACCCAATGCGGGAAGGGTTGGTACAGCTGCTCATTTGAGCGTATTTGAATCTGTCTTTAATACTCTGAAGAGCTTGAAAGCAGAGGGCTATACAGTTGATATTCCCAACTCTTTAGACGAATTCAGGGATCAGATCCTCATCGGAAATGCCAAGCAATTTGGCACAGATGCCAATGTGCATAGCCAAATTAGCACCGATGATCATATTAAGCGCGAGCCTTGGTTAAAAGAGATTGAAGCTCAATGGGGCCCAGCTCCAGGCAAACTCCTCACCAATGGATCATCCATTTTTGTCCTGGGCAAGCAATTTGGCAATGTTTTTGTGGCGCTTCAGCCTGGCTTCGGGTATGAAGGCGATCCAATGCGATTGCTTTATGAAAAAGGATTTGCGCCTACTCATGCATTCTCAGCCTTTTATCGTTATCTCAGAGAAGATTTTGCTGCTTCAGCAGTCTTGCATTTTGGTACTCATGGTGCGCTTGAGTTTATGCCAGGTAAGCAATCTGGTATGTCCGGTTCTTGCTGGCCAGATCGCCTCATTCATGATTTACCGAATTTATATATTTATGCCTCAAACAATCCCTCTGAAGGTGCGATTGCAAAGAGGCGTGCTGGTGCAACACTCATCAGTTACTTAACTCCACCGGTTTCTCAGGCAGGCCTGTATCAAGGCTTGTTAGAGCTTAAAGAGGCTGTCGAACATTGGCGTAAAGCAGTGCCTAAGGACGATGATCAAGCCAATACTCAAGTTTGGGATGCTAATGCACAGGAACTGTTGGATTCTCTCCAAGCACAGGCGGTCGAATTGGAGTTTGTATCTGCAGAGCCGGTATGGAAGACTTTGGATGCAGACACAGTCAATAAAGCAGTGATGCATTTAAGCGAGCAAATCTTGGAATTAGAGTACACATTGATTCCGTATGGCTTGCATATATTGGGCGGCCAAATGAGTGAAGAGCAAAGCCTGGATATGTTGATGAGCTATGCGTCTGTTCAGGAAGGGCAGATTCAAGATTTGTCTAGAGAGTCGATGAGTGCGCTGATTCACTGCCAAAATATTGAGCAGTTTGCTAAAGAGCAAAAGCTTACCTTGACGTCTAGCTTGCAAGAGGAGCTAAACCAGGCATTGAATATGCATCGTGAACTACATTCCGATAGCGAAATGCAAGGCATTCTGAAAGCGCTGGAGGGTCGCTATATCCGTCCTGCGCCAGGTGGCGATGTACTCAGAAATCCTCAAGTACTTCCTACCGGCAGAAATGTTCATGGCTTTGATCCATTCCGTATTCCTAGTAAGTTTGCGATGAAGGATGGCGAATACCAAGCCAATAAAATTTTGGAAAGATATCAAGCCGATGGAAATCCATTGCCAGAATCGATCGCCATGGTGCTGTGGGGTACTGATAACCTAAAAACAGAGGGCGGCCCAATTGCGCAAATCTTTGCCTTAATGGGCGCACAACCACGTTTTGATAGCTTCGGTAGACTAGCAGGCGCTCAACTTGTGTCGCTAGAAGAGTTAGGACGTCCACGGATCGACGTGATGGTGTCAATTTCTGGAATCTTCAGAGATCTCATGCCATTACAAATCAAGATTCTGGCTGAGGCTGCTTACTTAGCAGCGGCAGCTGATGAGCCAGTTGAGCAGAATTTCATTCGTAAGCATGCCCTCGCTTATCAAGCTAGTAATGGCTGCGATCTTGAGACAGCTGCATTACGTGTATTTGGTAATGCTGAGAGCGCCTATGGTGCCAACGTCAATATGATGATTGATAACGGCTTATGGCAAGACGAAAATGAATTAGCGGAAACCTATACCCGTCGTAAAAGCTTTGCTTATGGAAGATCTGGTAGGCCAGTGGTGCAAAGTGAATTATTAAATTCCATTCTTGCAGACGTCGAGTTGACCTATCAAAATCTCGATTCAATTGAATTAGGCGTAACAACGATTGATACCTACTTTGATACCTTAGGTGGCGTGAGTCGTGCTGTACGCAGGGCAAAGGGTGGCAAGGCAGCACCGGTATATATCGGCGATCAAACCAAGGGTGACGCAGTAGTTCGGACCCTCAATGAGCAGGTTTCATTAGAAACTCGCTCACGCATGCTCAACCCTAAATGGTATGAGGGCATGTTGAAGCATGGTTACGAAGGCGTGCGCCAGTTAGAGAGTCATCTCACAAATACGGTAGGTTGGTCTGCAACCACCGGTCAAGTAGAGCCTTGGGTATATCAACACCTTACCCAGACATTCATATTAGATCCAGAAATGCGTGAGCGTTTAATGAGTCTTAACCCTGCATCATCAGCGAAAGTAGCAAGCCGTTTATTAGAAGCATCAGAAAGAAATTATTGGAAGCCAGAGCCATCGGTATTAGAGACATTACGTCGCGTTGCCTATGACTTTGAAGATCGACTTGAAGGTGTATATGAGGGAGTACCTATTTAATGGAAACGGTTAACGTACCAATTTCTTCAATTAATTCTCGAAGTAAGCCATTGGACGGTGAGGGTAGTTTGCAAGTTCACCTTGATCCAAACGAGAAAATTGGCAATGCGAAAGTATTCGCGATCTATGGCAAAGGGGGAATCGGGAAAAGTACAACTTCTTCTAATCTCTCCGCAGCCTTTTCCTTATTAGGAAAACGAGTGATTCAGATTGGTTGCGATCCAAAGCATGACTCTACCTTTACGCTCACTAAAAAGTTAGTTCCAACAGTGATTGATATTCTTGAGTCAGTCGATTTTCACTCTGAAGAATTGCGCGTAGAAGATTTTGTCTACGAAGGCTTTAACGGTGTAATGTGTGTTGAGGCTGGTGGACCTCCAGCAGGAACTGGCTGCGGTGGTTATGTAGTCGGTCAAACTGTAAAGCTCTTAAAAGAGCATCATTTACTAGAGGACACCGACATTGTCATTTTTGATGTGCTAGGTGACGTTGTGTGCGGTGGTTTTGCAGCTCCATTACAGCATGCTGACCGTGCACTGATTGTGGCTGCAAATGACTTTGACTCCATCTTTGCAATGAATCGTATCGTTCAAGCGATTAGCGCAAAAGCAAAAAACTATAACGTTCGCTTAGGTGGCGTGATTGCTAATCGCAGCCAAGATACGGATCAGATCGATAAATTCAATGATCGAGTTGGTCTGAAGAAAATGGCTCATTTCCCTGATCTAGATGCTATTCGTAAGAGCCGTTTAAAGAAATGCACGATATTTGAAATGGAATCTACGCCTGAAATTGAGGCGGTGAAAGAGGAGTATCTCCGCTTAGCGGCTAGCCTACTTTTAGATGATGATCCTTTGTTGATGGAATCTCTAAAAGATCGTGAAATCTTTGACTTATTAGGATTTGATTAATCATGGATGCTATTTCCTATTTAGATAGACGCAGTAAGCTGCAGGACTATTTTGATCGGACTGCTAATGATGCTTGGGCAAAACTGACATCAGATGCTCCGGTGAGCGGTATTCGAGCAACTGTGAGAGCGGGGCGCGACCAAATGCGCAATAGCATTATTAGCCGATTACCAGAAAATCTCACCGGCAAAAGAGTCTTAGATGCAGGTTGTGGAACAGGTGCTGTAGCGCTTGAGCTTGCTAATAAGGGAGCTTTAGTTACCGCAGTTGATCTGTCGCCTAATCTCATTGAGCTTGCAAAAAGTAGAATTCCTGAATCCGATCGCCAGAACATTCAGTTCTATGCTGGTGATATGTTGGATGAGGCTTATGGTGACTTTGATTATGTCATCGGTATGGATTCCATGATTCATTACTGCGCCAAGGACATGTTAGTAGTGCTAGAAAAACTATCTTCGCGCGTTAGTGAAAAAATTCTCTTTACCTTTGCCCCAAGCACATTGCCGCTTGAGCTCATGATTCGGGTTGGCCGCTTATTCCCAAGAAGAGATAGAGCTCCATTCATTGAGCCTATTAGTCAAACCAGGCTGCATCAAGCAATCAAAGAGTCCCCTTGGTTTGTTGATTGGGAAGTACCCTTTACACATTTAGTTTCTAGTGGGTTTTATAAATCTCAATTAATGGAGCTGCAAAAGAAATCATGATGGGCATGTTTAAGATCGCCAAAGCATGGACGAGGATTAATCCTCGCTATTTGCCTTTTGCTGATGTGGCGACTCCTAACTTGCCTTTGGGGCGCCTGCTCAGACTATCTTTGTTTCAGGTGTCTGTTGGTATGGCCACCTCATTGCTAGTTGGCACTCTCAATCGAGTCATGATTGTTGAGATGAATATAGAAGCATGGATAGTAGCCTTAATGGTGGCTTTACCTTTGGTCTTTGCCCCTTTTAGAGCTTTGATTGGCCATAAGTCTGATACTCACCGCTCGATATTGGGCTGGAGAAGGGTTCCTTATATCTGGATTGGTACCTGGCTGCAGTTTGGTGGTCTTGCCATCATGCCATTTGCACTCATCTTGTTATCTGGCGACACCCACTGGCCTATCTGGTTCAGTTATCTTGGTAGCACCTTGGCGTTTTTGCTAGTTGGTGCAGGTATGCAAACCACTCAAACTGCTGGTCTGGCCTTAGCCACTGATTTGGCGGATGAGAAAAATAGACCACGCGTTGTTGCCATGATGTATGTAATGTTGCTGGTGGGCATGGTGTTTAGTGGAATTTTGTTCAGTGTATTTTTGAATCCCTTTAGTCCTATGCAATTAATCAGGGTGATACAGGGCGTGGCCATCCTCACTTTATTGCTCAATCTCTTTGCTTTGTGGAAACAAGAAGCTCGGCAGCCAAGAAATACCTCTCCCGAAATTCCGCAGCCTAAATTTACTCAGAGCTGGCATGAGTTCATCAGAAAGCCGCACGTACGCCGCTTTTTAGTCATGCTGGGTCTCGGGACAACTGCCTTTAGCATGCAAGACATTATTTTGGAGCCTTATGGTGGTGAGATATTGCAGCTTGATGTTTCTGCAACCAGTTTCTTAACAGCCCTTATTGCATTTGGATCTTTATTGGCTTTTTCGCTTTCGGCAAGATGGTTAAGCCGTGGCCATAACGCCCACAGAATTGCAGCATTAGGTTTATTGCTCGGTTTAATCGCATTTAGTATGGTGATTTTTTCTGAGCCACTAGGCTCCCCAAATCTATTTAGATTGGGCGCACTCTTGATTGGATTTAGTGGAGGCTTATTTGCTGTCAGTACTCTAACGATTGCAATGAGTATGGAACAAGACAATATGAGTGGCATGGTAATAGGCGCTTGGGGTGCCGTAACTGCCACTTGTTCAGGTATTGGCATGTCCTTGGGTGGTGGAATTAGGGATCTCGTCGGTCAATTGGCAACGAGTGGAGCAATCGGCTCCGCCTTAATGAGCCCAGCAATTGGTTATAGCTTTGTTTATCACATTGAGATTTATTTGTTGTTCATTACTCTGATTGCATTAGGTCCTTTGGTTGCTAGAAGGACAAGTTTAGAAGTTTCAAAAATCGGTAAGTTTGGCCTAGCTGATTTTCCAGGCTAGTTTTTAAGGAAGGGGAGAAATATGGGTACGGGTGCAATTACACAATATATCGACGTAGCTCAAGTCGTTTTTTATATATTTTTACTTTTCTTTGTTGGATTGGTTATCTATCTAACACTAGAAAGTAAGCGCGAGGGATTTCCATTGGAAACCGAGCGTTATGGCCAAGTGCGTCGTGAAGACGGCATTTTAGGTATGCCAAGAGTGAAAAAATTTGTGACGGAGTTTGGCAAGACATACTATGCCCCACTTCAAACTCCTCCAGAACCAGAAAAAGTCTCTGCAGTTCCTATTCATCCATGGAATGGCGCACCTTTGTCTCCAGTCGGTAATCCGCTGTTAGCGGGTGTTGGTCCTGGTTCCTATGCGAATCGTGCTGATCATGTGGATTACGACTTAGAGGGTCATGCGCGTATTCGACCATTGCGCAAGCTTCCGCATATTGCTATCTCAACCATCGATATCAATCCGATTGGTCTGGATGTTATCGGTGCGGATGGCAATAAAGGCGGTAAGGTAACTGACGTATGGGTAGACCATATGGAAATGATGATTCGTTATCTTGAGCTTGATGCTAATGGCAATAAGGTGCTGTTACCAATTAACTTCTCACGTATTGGTAAGCATGACATTCAGGTGCAATCGATCTTGTCAGACCAATTTGCGCTGGTACCAAAAACCAAGCATCCAGAAGAGGTAACTTTGCTGGAAGAAGAAAAAATCATGGCTTACTTTGGAGCAGGTACCTTGTATGCCACACCTGAGCGTCAGGAGCCATTGGCATGAGTCTCGATATCCATAACAGTCCAGAGCATGAGTTCGAACCTGAGCTAGGCCTTCCCGAAAGATTGCCGCAGGGAGAGCGTATTTTGTGGCAAGGATCGCCCGATACTAAGGCGCTCTTGTTTAGAGTCTTTCATTTCAAAATGTTAGTGATCTATTTTGGTCTGCTATTGGCTTATCGCTTGATAACTGGCTTCAGTGAGGGCGAGGCCTTCACTGAAATTCTGTTTGCCGCACTCAATATTGTGGCTCTTTCAGGCTTGGGCTTGGGTTTAGTTGCACTCATAGCCTATTTAATGGCTTCAACAGCGATTTATACGATTACCAATAAGCGCGTTGTGATGCGTATTGGAATTGTGCTTAATATGACCTTTAATTTTCCGCTCAAGATGATTGAATCGGCGGATTGTGGTGTCGCCAAGCAGGGCTCTGGCGATATATACCTGAAGTTAAGCAGGGGCACCAAAATTGCAATTTTTCACTTATGGCCTCATGCAAGACCAGGTAAGTGGGCCGTCCCTCAGCCGACCTTTAGAAGTATTAAAAATTGCTCTGAAGTAGCTCAAATCTTGGTAGATGCATGGGCAGCTCAAAATAATGTTATTGCTCGTACAGTGCAGAAGAATGAGTCAAAAGAAGTGAATGCAAAGAACCCTTATTCAGGGATTGAAACAGCATGATTCTGCGCATGAATGCCACTCAGATGCAAAACTATATTGCATTGTTTATTGCTTCATTGTTGATGGCAATCATTCTGTTGATCGCAAATTATGTTCAGTCTGGAAAGGTAGAGCCTCAAGTTGATGCTGCTGTAATTACCAAGAAAACTCTGCACTTTAGAGACCTTCCGAATGGCGCAGTTGGCGTAATTTCTGCAGATAATGGGCAAATGATTGCCCAGGTTGAAGGTCAAGCTGGCTTTGTGAGGGGAATTTTGAGAGCATTAGCTCGTGATCGTCGGATTCGTCAGATCTCTAGTGATGATGCATTTGAATTAGTCAGTCGCTCCGATGGAAGGTTGACCTTGATCGATTTAGCAACGAATAATCGAATTGATTTGGAATCATTCGGAAAAGATAACGCAGCTGAGTTTGCTGCTTTTTTAACTAGCGCGAGATAACTATGTCAAAGCAAAAGGTTCAATGTCACGTTGATATGTCGAATACCTCTGAGTTTCTATACGCTCACGTAGACTTGAATGGGGTTCAAGTAGGGCCAGGAGATGAGGTTCTGGTTCATGACCCTATTACCGATATCTCATTTGGTGAAGTATTGAGTTACGACCGAACCGCCACTGTTTCTAAAGCAGGTATCTTTTCACGTCTTTGGGTGTATCTCACTGCAAGATTAGAGGTCACTATGCTGTATGAGGTGAGTTTCTCGACCACTCGATTTAGTAAGACTAAGAAATATCCCCGTCCGGCACCTAGTCAAGAGATTGCCCCAATTATTTTGAATGAAGGAGTGAAGGTATGAGTGCAAACGCGCCAACCATGCCAATGGGACGTCCCATTAACGAGTCAACTGACCGGGCTCTTGAAAATACCATTCTGAGCCCGCGCTTTTATACAACGGACTTTGACGAAATGGACCGTTTTGATATCTCCTCTGTGAAGCCAGAGTGGGATCGCTTAATGCAGGAATTTGACCAAGATATCAATCAAGCCCATTTTCAGCGTCCTGAAGATATGTCTAAAGACTACTCGCATCTTCCAGAGGGTCTATATCAAGAATTCCTAGACTTTTTAATTAGCTCGATTACTTCTGAATTCTCGGGCTGTGTTCTCTATTCAGAAATTAAGAAATCCATCAATAATCCAGAGCTTAAAAGCCTATTTACCTATATGGCCCGCGATGAGAGCAGACATGCTGGCTTCATCAATCAATGGCTTAAGGATTTCGGTATCGGTGTGGATTTAGGATTTTTAGCAAGAACCAAAAAATATACTTTCTTTAAGCCCAAGTTTATTTTTTATGCTACCTACCTTTCCGAGAAGATAGGTTACGCACGCTACATCATGATTTATCGCATTATTCAAAAGAAACCTGAGTTACGTTTTCACCCGATATTTTTGTGGTTTGAAAAATGGTGCAATGATGAATTCCGCCATGGCGAAGCATTTGCACTACTAATGCGCTCTAATCCAAAGTTGCTCAGTGGCGTGAATCGTCTGTGGATTCGTTTTTTCCTGATCGCTGTTTACGCAACGATGTATGTTCGCGATCATTCCAGACCAGAATTTCATAAGGCATTAGGCGTTTCTCCAACGGACTATGACCGCCAAGTTCTGCAAATTACTTCTGATATTTCTAAGCAAGTATTCCCTTTCACTATCAACTTAGATGATCCAAGGGTTTGGGAGGGCTTTGAAAAACTGAGAAGGGTATCGGATGAGGTAGAAGAGCTAAAGCAGAAGGGCGGAGTTCTGTCTACGATTAAGCGTGGTGGATTAGCGGTTGCTGCGGCTACCACCTTCTTACGTATTTATCTATTGCCAGTGGTTCCAAATGAGCTGCCAACAGATATTCGCTTAGTGCCTGTTTGGTAATTCTTCATGTATTTTTGGATAAGCCCCTTAATCTTTACCATCTTTGTGTGGTGGTTTAGTACGGGCCTTATTCTCAAAATTAATAGCTTACCGAAACATTACTTCAAGGCAATCTTTGTTCTTTCCATCGGCGTCTTATTGATGGCATTTTGGGGATTACAAATCTCGAGTCAGCAAGCTACGGTTGCAGGGGCCTATTGCTCCTTTACTTGTGCGATTGTGATTTGGGGTTGGCAAGAACTTGCTTTTTTACTGGGCTACATTACTGGATCAAGACGTTCGGATTGCCCTCATGGCCTGAGTGGAATGAGGCGCGCTTGGTATGCATTCCAAACGATTAATTATCATGAGATGACTTTGCTCAGTCTCGGTATTGTCTTGTTCTTGATGAATCTAGAGGCTGTCAATCAGACTGGTTTTTGGACTTACATCATCCTCTGGGGAATGAGACAAAGCACAAAGATTAATATCTTCTTAGGCGTCTTGAATTTCAATGAAGCCTTCCTGCCTCAGCATTTGAAATACCTCATTACGTATTTCAGACGGAAGGCAATGAACTTGTTAATGCCATTCTCTATTTTGGTTTCAATCATTTTTTTAGTGCCTATTTGGTTGCATGCAGCGTCTGAGTCATCGGTCTATGAGATGACCTCATCGGCATTACTTGGTACGCTGTTGGCGCTTGGATTGTTAGAGCACTTGTTTCTGATCATGCCATTTCCCAGTGAGCTATTGTGGAAGTGGGGTTATAAGAACCATCGTTGAATAACCTGAATCTATGCGTTCGAATAAAACCATCTATCTAGCCCAGCCGCGCGGCTTTTGTGCAGGAGTAGAAAGGGCCATTCTCATCGTTGAAGAAGCGCTTAAAAAATATGGCACTCCAATTTTTGTCAGACATGAAATTATTCACAATGCCTATGTCGTGAAAGATTTTGAGTCGCGTGGTGTCATCTTTATCAACGAGTTAGATACAGTGCCTCAGGGTGCAATTCTGATTTTTAGTGCGCATGGTGTATCCAAGGCTGTTCGATTTGAAGCAGATGAACGCGAGTTTCAGGTCTTTGATGCTACTTGCCCATTGGTAGCCAAAGTGCATGCAGAAGTCGTTCGTTTAAAAGAGCGTGGCTATCAGATCATCATGATTGGACATCGTGGCCATCCAGAGGTGGAGGGCACCATGGGGCAAGTGGATTCCTCAATCCATCTGATAGAGCATGTACAAGATGTCGATAAACTTTCTTTTAAAGAGAATGAACTGATTGCTTATGTCACTCAAACAACATTATCTGTTGATGAGACACAAGAAATTACCACTGCTCTGGTGAGGAAGTATCCACAGATTCATGCGCCTAAGCGTCAGGATATTTGTTACGCCACTCAGAATCGACAGGATGCTGTTAAGGCGATGCTTCCCCATGTAGATGTGGTGATCGTGGTTGGTAGTCAAAATAGCTCCAACTCAAAGCGACTACAAGAATTGGCAAGCAGCATGAATGTACCGGCTTATTTAGTTGATGATCCAAGGCAGATTCAGGCCGAGTGGTTTCAATCGATGAATAGCGTTGGGGTCACAGCGGGTGCATCTGCACCCGAGGCTTTGACGGCTCAGATCATTGAGGCAATCAACGGCCTTTATCGGGGTTCAGTAGTCCCGATGCCCGGGATTGAGGAAACCGTGAATTTTTCTCTCCCTAAGGGTTTGCTGGAAGCAGCCTAAACCCCCGAAATTCGTCTTTTCCCTTGATATATAAGGGTTTTCACTGGTAAAAATCAGGCTTAAAAGTGTCAAATTTAATTGACACTTTAATATGTCAATGACAAAATCATTTACATGAATCTGCCAGAACCACGAGCAATTTTGACGCTTTTAAAGCCGATCACTTGGTTTCCGCCAATGTGGGCGTTTGCCTGCGGATCTATCACTGGCACTGACAAGATTACTGAAAATCTGCCAATCTTTTTCCTCGGCTTATTGCTTACTGGGCCCCTTGTATGTGCTTCCAGTCAAGCGGTAAATGATTGGTATGACAGACATGTTGATGCGATTAACGAACCTAATCGACCCATTCCTTCAGGACGTATTCCTGGTCGATGGGGTCTCTATATTGCAATACTGTGGTCATTGATTTCATTGTGGGTGGGAAGTTACTTGGGCCCCATTGGGTTTCTAGCTACCTTGCTCGCTTTAGTGTTGGCATGGTTTTACAGCATGCCACCAATGCGTTTTAAAAATAACGGTTGGCTTGGCAATCTTGCATGCGGTGTGAGTTATGAAGGTTTAGCTTGGATTACTGGAGCAACCTTACTCTCAGGAGGAGTTCTGCCAAGCAAACCATCACTCTTACTTGCTGGTTTATATAGCGCTAGTGCACATGGAATCATGACCTTGAACGATTTTAAGGCGATTGAAGGTGATCGACAAATGGGTGTGCGATCTTTACCCGTGCAACTCGGCGCAATGAAAGCAGCTCAAGTATCTGCAGCCTTTATGTTGATCCCACAAGTGATCGTATTGGCTTTGCTACTGATGTGGGGTAAGCCTATCTACGCAATGGTGATTACTGGATTGATATTAGGACAAATCGTTTTATTAAGAGATTTTCTGAAAAGACCAGTTGAGAAAGCACTCTTTTACAGCGGCTTTGGCGTTCCAATCTTGGTCTCTGGAATGATGGTGGCCGCATTTGCAGTCAATAGTATGGGGATTGAGTCATGAGTATTGCAATGACACAGTCACTCTATCAGTCGTCAACCTTTGGTTGGCTCAGTATTGTGCGCCTTGGCTTAGTGCAAGCATGCATCGGCGCCATAGTTGTGATGACGACCTCCACTTTAAATCGCATCATGGTGGTTGAGTTAGCATTGCCTGCCAGTCTGCCTGGCTTATTAGTAGCAATTCATTATTTTGTGCAAGTGATTAGACCGCGGATGGGATTTGAGTCTGATAGCGGAGCCAAAAGAACCCCATGGATTATTGGCGGTGTAGGTTTACTGGCCTTGGGTGGATTTGGTGCAGCCATTGCTACATCACTCATGGGTATTCACTTAAGCCTTGGTATTGCAGCAGCAATCGTCGCCTTCTTCTTCATTGGTATCGGCGTAAGCATGAGTGGTACTTCTTTACTAGCGCTGTTAGCAAAGGGCGTTAGCGATGAGAGAAGGGCTGCAGCAGCAACCACGGTATGGCTCATGATGATTTTTGGCTTTGCTCTGACGAGTGGTATTGCAGGTAAATTTCTTGACCCTTACTCGCCAGAAAAAGTCATCCTCATTTCAGGAATTATTTCATCGATAGCATGCTTTCTTACAGTGATAGCGCTCTATAGATTAGAGGGGTGCGAACTGCAAAATACCTTAGCAAGCAACGCTCAAAAGGTGCCCTTTAGAGAGGCGCTAAGCGATATTTTGGCCGATCCTGATACTAAGAAATTCACCATCTTTATTTTCTTATCGATGTTTGCATTTAGTGCACAGGATTTGATTTTAGAACCTTTTGCCGGAATGATTTTTAACTATTCCTTAGGTGAGACAACGAGTCTATCTGGCATTCAGCACTCAGGCGTACTCACCGGCATGTTATTAGTGGCAGTTTGTGGTTCCAGCAGATTGCGGCCTTACTTTGGATCCCTGAGATCTTGGATGATTTATGGTTGCCTCGCTTCTGCACTGGCAATGTTTGGTTTAGTGATTGCTGGAATCTTGGAAGGCAATTGGCCATTAAAACTCAATGTATTTATTTTGGGGTTAGCGAATGGTGCTTTCTCTATTGCTGCTATCGCTTCAATGATGCGTTTGGCAGTTGTGGGTGGAGGCGGAAAAGAGGGCGTCAGGATTGGCCTTTGGGGTGGAGCTCAAGCAATTGCTTTTGGCTTAGGTGGTCTTTTAGGCGCTGGCGCTAGTGATCTTGCGCGATCTATTTTTACAAGCCCTGCATACGCATACGCATCTGTTTTTTTCATTGAAGCAATTCTGTTTGTTGCTTCTGCATATATGGCATCTCAAGTTGAGAGCAAAACTGGTAGTTCTAGTGGAGTGAGGTGAAACATGACAACTGAATTTATTTATGACGCAGTAGTTGTTGGTGGTGGTCCTGCCGGAGCCACAGCTGCTCAAACGCTTGCCCAAAAAGGGAAGCAAGTCTTGCTTTTAGATAAGCGCGGGCGTATTAAGCCCTGTGGCGGAGCAATTCCTCCGCGTTTAATCAAAGACTTTCAGATTCCAGATGAGTTGCTGGTAGCAAAAGCAAAATCTGCCCGCATGGTGTCGCCATTAGGCAAAACAGTAGATATACCCATTGAGAACGGCTTTGTAGGAATGGTCGATCGATCTCACTTTGATGAGTGGTTAAGACAGCGTGCCGTTGCGGCAGGAGCTACACGTGAGGATGGCTTATTCGAGAACCTCACCAGAGAAGGTCCGTATGCGCGTATTTACTATCGCACACGAGGTGCTCGCGATGGCGACCATGGCAGCTTAAAGAGTGTTTTGACAAAAGCAGTCATTGGTGCCGATGGCGCTAAATCCCAGGTCGGAAGAAGTGCAGGCGTGCAGGGATGCGCTGAGGCAAATTATGTGTTTGCCTATCACGAGATTATTAAAACTCCACCTAATGCACCAAATTCTTTTGATGCAAGTCGCTGCGATGTTTTATATCAAAAGCCAGTTTCCCCTGATTTTTATGGCTGGGTCTTTCCTCATGGTGACACTATCAGTATTGGTACTGGAAGTGCTGATAAAGGTTTCTCTCTGAGAAATGCAGTGGCAAAGTTACGTGCTGATATTGGCTTAGAAGGCGCTGAATTAATTCGGCATGAAGGGGCGCCACTACCAATGAAGCCTTTAAAAAAATGGGATGATGGCCAGCAAGTAGTTTTAGCAGGTGATGCAGCTGGAGTAGTTGCCCCAGCATCTGGCGAAGGTATTTATTATGCGATGCTGGGCGGTCAATTAGCTGGTGAAGCTGTTGCTGAGTTTGTAGAAAGCAATGATCCAGCAAAACTGAAGTTGGCTCGCAAGCGCTTCATGAAAGAGCATCGGATGACCTTTATTGTTTTGGGCATCATGCAATATTTTTGGTACTCAACCGATAAAAGGCGTGAGAGTTTCGTAAAGATGTGTGAGGACAAAGACGTTCAAAAACTCACATTTGAGTCTTATATGAACAAAAAGCTTGTTCGCAAGAAGCCAATGGCACATCTCAAAATATTTATTAAGGATATGGGGCACCTATTGGGCCTAGCTAAAGTATGAAGATGTTTTTTCAACAGAAGTATCTCTGGCTAATTGCAGCTTGGATGGTGACCACTTCAGTCTTGGGTGGCTTGGCCACTAAGTTGGGGCCTTGGTACTTTTCCTTGATTCAGCCACCTTGGAAACCACCAGATTGGGCCTTTGGTATTGTCTGGACCACTATTTTTATTCTCTCTGCATTGGCATGGATGGTTGCCTTCAATGGCGGCGCGAGTCAGTCTCAGAAAAATAAAATCACCATGCTTTTTTGGTTGAATGGCTTTTTTAATGTGCTTTGGAGCGTCCTGTATTTTCGGTTGCAGCATCCTGATTGGTCAATGATAGAAGCATTTTTCCTCTGGGGATCTGTGCTCGCTATTATTTTGGTGATGTGGCCAATCCGTAGACTTGCTGCATATCTGATGTTGCCGTATTTAATTTGGGTAACGATTGCTATGCGTCTCAATTGGGAAACGCTGGTTCTGAATCCCGGGGCCTACTAAGCATATGCCAAGCATGAAACTGCTCAATCTCGGTGTGAATCATCATACTGCCCCAATTGATATTCGGGAGAGTGTGGCAGTTGCGCCTGAGGTTTTGCAAGATTCTTTAATTGACTTACGTAAGTACTTGCACAGAGACAATGCAGAACACCAGCCAGAGGTGGCCATTCTCTCTACTTGTAATCGTATGGAAATCTATTGTGCTGCCAATGATGTTGATTACGAGGGTCATCATTTAGAGAGCCGTGCGTTTGAATGGTTGGCTGCTCAGAATAATGTCCATAAAAATGAACTGCGTCCTTACATTTACTCTGCCAAGGAGAGCGATGCAGTCAAGCATGCCTTTAGGGTAGGTAGCGGCTTAGATTCGATGGTCTTAGGTGAAACTCAAATCCTAGGTCAAATGAAAAAAGCGATTGAGAACGCAAACCAAGTAGGCACCTTAGGAACTTATTTAAAGCCTCTATTTGATAAGACTTTCTCTGTAGCAAAAGTGGTTCGCGGAAATACGCAAATAGGTTCGAATTCTGTTTCAATGGCAGGCGCCTCTATCAAGTTGGTTGAGCGTATCTTTGGGCCAATCAGCGAATGCAATGTTTTATTCATTGGCGCTGGTGAGATGATAGGTCTGTGTGCAAATCATTTTGCAGGTAAAAATCCTAAAAAGATTGCAATCTCGAACCGCACTATTGATCGTGGTAGTGAATTAATTCGGGCATTTGCAAGTCAAAATTTACAGACTGAAGTCTTCCCTTTGGCTGAGTTGCCTAAACATCTACATCAATATGATGTCGTGGTCTCCTGTACAGCGAGCTCTTTGCCGATTGTGGGTATGGGGATGGTGAAAACGGCACTGAAAGCTCGGCAGTCTCGCCCCATAGCGCTTATTGACTTAGCGGTGCCAAGAGATTTTGAGCCTGAAATTAAGAGTTTAAAAAATGCATACCTCTACTCCATCGATGATCTCGGTGAAATCGTCAATGCTGGAAAGGCTAATCGACTTGAATCAATCGGTGAAGCAGAAAAGATTATTGAAAAAGGGGTCATAGAGTTTTATGAAACCCTAGAGAAGAGGGCGGTAGTGCCGATTATTAGGTCAATCCAAGATGTAGGTGAGCAATATCAAAAGATTGAGTTGGAAAAGGCTAGCAGAAGAATTGCAAACGGTGATGATCCGATGGTAGTTCTCTCCCATATGGCTATAGCGCTTGCTAATAAGTTTATGCATGCCCCGATTCATGCTTTGAAGCAGTCTTCTGATGAAAATTTAGAAGAGTACAAAAAAATTATTTCCAAAATCTACTCGTCGAAGTGAGGTTGCTATGTTAAAAATGACAAACTTCCTTGAGACCATATCAGCCCCCGATGAATTAAGGGGGTTGGAGGTTTCCAAGCTACCCCAAATTGCTCAAGAACTACGCAATTTCATATTAACTTCTGTCTCAGGTACGGGCGGCCATCTCTCATCCAATTTGGGCACTGTGGAATTGGCGCTAGCGCTTCACTATGTATTTGATACGCCCTATGATCGTTTGGTTTGGGATGTGGGCCATCAAAGTTATGCTCATAAAATATTGACGGGTCGCCGCGAGGCAATGTCAGGACTGCGCCAGTTTGACGGTATTTCTGGGTTTCCTAAAAGAAGTGAGAGTGAGTACGATGCATTTGGTACAGCCCACTCATCCACCAGTATCTCGGCTGCCTTGGGGATGGCTGTAGCTGCAAAAAATAAGAATGAGCAGCGCAATGTCGTAGCTATTATTGGCGATGGCGCAATGAGTGCCGGTATGGCGTTTGAGGCTATGAATAATGCTGGCATCAATAAAAAAGTTCCCCTCATTGTGATCCTTAATGACAACGAGATGTCGATTTCCCCAGCGGTGGGAGCATTGAATCGCTATTTGGTGAAATTAATTTCTGGCTCTATGTACGCTGCTACTAAGAGAGGGTTGGATAAAGTTCTTTCTGTAGCTCCACCGATTCGTGAATTTGCCAAAAGGCTAGAGGGCCACACAAAAGGTATGCTCGGACCAGCAACGATTTTTGAAGAGTTTGGATTTGATTACTACGGTCCGATCGATGGCCATAATTTGGATGTATTGGTATCGACCTTACAAAACATTAAGGTTCTTGCTCAAACAGAAGGACCACAATTTCTTCATGTGATTACCAAGAAGGGTAAAGGCTATGCACTAGCTGAGGCTGATCCTATTACCTACCATGGCCCGAGTCCATTTAATCCAATCGTGGGTATACAAGCCAAGCCTGCCAGTAAAAAAACCTATACCCAAATTTTTGGAGAATGGTTGTGCGATATGGGTGAGGCGGATGAGCGATTAATGGCAATTACTCCAGCGATGCGCGAAGGCTCTGGATTGGTGGAATTTGAAAAGCGCTTTCCTGAACGATATTTTGATGTTGGTATTGCAGAGCAACACGCTGTGACATTCGCTGCGGGCATTGCTTGTGAAGGATTAAAGCCAGTCGTTGCTATTTACTCGACTTTTTTACAGCGAGGCTACGACCAGCTAATCCATGATGTGACTTTGCAAAATCTACCGGTAGTATTTGCAATTGATCGTGCTGGTCTTGTTGGTGCTGATGGCGCAACCCATGCTGGCGCATTTGACGTCGCATTCTTACGTTGCTTGCCTAACTTGGTTCTCATGACACCTGCGAATGAGCAAGAGTGCAGAGCAATGCTCACTACTGCCTTCAAACATGATGGTCCTGCGGCCGTTCGTTATCCTCGCGGATCTGGCATTGGACTTGAGACTACTGGCCAAGCATTAGCGTCTTTGCCAATTGGTAAGGGCCTCGTTATCAGATCAATAGCTGAACAACTTCCCCCTCAGAAAAAGATTGCTTTGATTTGCTTTGGGCCACTGCTATATAACGCGCTGTCAGTCGCTGAAGAGATTAATGCAACCGTTGTTGATATGCGCTTCGTGAAGCCTTTGGACGAGGAATTGCTGTGCGATATTGCTCGGACCCACGATGCCTTAGTGTTCGTCGAGGACAGCGCCGTGAAGGGTGGAGCAGGTAGTGCCTGTCTTGAGGTTCTAGCTGATCAAAACATTCAAATTGAATCTTTGCAAATGGGGTTGCCTGATGAGTATGTTGAGCATGGCGATGTCAATTTCTTATTAGATCTCTATGGGCTCTCATCCGAGAAAATGAAGCAAAGAGTTGCAGCGCGATTCCTCTAGGAATCAATCGACAATGGAGTCTATTGAGATTGCCCCATTTCGCGAGTTGTGTACTGATTGTGGAGTATCTAGAACAAAACAACCCAAGCGTTGTGCTACCGCCTGTCAATTCATTCAACCGAACTACCCACAATTTGAAATCTCTACACACGGCAGAGTCCGTAACATAGGCGACTCAGACGAAGCCTTCTTTGGTGCTTATCTACAGATGTATAGGGCCCGATTAAAGCAACCTTTGGAAGGCGCTCAGTGGACTGGAATCATTACTCGATTATGTGAGCTATTGTTAGAGCAGGGCCTTGTGGATGCGGTGATTACGATGGCATCTGATCCGGAGGATAAGTGGCGTCCTCAGCCAGTAATTATTAATCACGCTCAGGATATGAAGCTTTGTAGGGGAATGAAAATGGGTTACGCACCCATTGTTCAATACCTCGAGCAAGCCAAAGAGCTGGGTCATCAAAGGGTTGCGATGGTTGGCATACCTTGTCAGGTTTACGCCGCCAGAGCGCTTGAGAAAGAACTGGGCTTTGAAAAACTATTCATTATTGGCTCACCCTGCTCAGACAACACAAGCACAGAAAATTTCCATCATTTTTTAGGCTTGCTATCTCAAAAGCCAGAAGAAATCACTTACTTAGAATTTAGAGCCGATTACCACGTCGAGTTACGTTTTGCAGATGGACGTATTCAAGAGATTCCTTTCTTGAAGCTGCCACTTTCAGATTTGCCAGGTGATTTTTTCCCGACTACTTGTAAGACCTGTGTTGACTACGTCAATTCACTTTCAGATATTACGGTCGGGTATATGGCTGGCACAGGAGAGCAATGGTTAATTGTGCGGAATGCCCGAGGCCAGGAGCTTGCCAAATTGCTGGACCCGGAAATCCATATTGAAGCTTTGCAGTCCGCTGGAAATCGTTTGGGGCCAGTAAAAGGCTTTATGAAGAATGTCGAGTTGGCTGCTGGAGGCTTACCCCTGCAGCGAATGCCGAATTTTATGAGAAGTATTTTTGCCTGGGTAATGCCCAGATTTGGACCTCGTGGCCTGGAGTTTGCAAAAGCGAGGGTTGAGATGAAGGCAATTGAGTCCGTCATTCATTTACGCAATACTGCGCCGCACAAAATTAAGAACATGGTGCCAAATCATGTCTGGCAAGTTGTCCGAAAGTATGGATTAGAGCCTCGAAACGATGAAATCAAGGACTCTAGGGAAAGCACCTACAGTTAAGTGTTTGTGAATTTCCCGGAAAGAATTTATAACGTAAGGATTCTAATTAAGAGGCTCTTAGGCAGCCACGGTACTTTTCAAAAGTCTTTTTGATACCGTGACTTGATCTGGTGATGTTCATGAATTTATCTAGGCTGGTGAGCATTGCAGGATTTAAAAAGAAATCCAAGCAGGATGACTTTAAGTTGGACCAACAACAGTCATCTAAGTCATCAGACGGGATGTGGGAAGATTGTCTGGTATCTAATGCGCCATCGCAGGCGACTTTTAAAAAAGAACAAGATACCCATCCACTTGAAAAAGCTTGTACAGAAGCTGAGTACCTCGAGTCCCTGGTAAAGACAATCGAGGGGAAAATACTGCCCCATATTATTGAGCAGCACCTCGAGTCTTCTATTCCGGAAGACTTGCTGGCAAAAGCAACCATTGATGAAAACAATATCCTTCAATTAACCACTCTAGTTCTCCAGGAGGATGCGCGCGTCTCAGTTGATTTTGTAAAAGAGATTCATGCCTCAGGAACAAGCTTAGAAGATATTTATTTGCTCTTGCTAACCCCAGTTGCTCGAAAGCTAGGGAAAATGTGGGAGGAAGATGAATCCAGTTTTACGGAAGTAACTATTGCGCTTTGGCGCATTAAGCAGTTGATGTATGACTTAAGTCCGATATTTCAACAGTATGCTGAGCAAAATAAAATGGGCTCTAGCATTATGTTGGTACCGTTGCCTGGTTCTCAGCACAACTTAGGCCTGTTCATGGTTTCCGAATTCTTTGCCAAAGCTGGATGGCGTATTTGGGGTGAGTTAGCTGCGACAGAAGATGACATTATTCAGATGGCTGCCAATGAATGGTTTGATGTTGTGGGTTTATCAGCCAGCGTTCGGGAGCAATTTCCGCAGCTCAAAGAGTTGATTAAGAGCATCAAGGCTAAATCAAAAAATCCCAATGTAGGTGTCATCATTGGCAGCCCGGTATTTAATCAGTTTCCTGAGCTCGTCGATGATCTAGGCGCAGATATGGTGGGAATGGATGCTGAGGATGCGCTGGAAAAAGCAACTTTTTACGTAGAGCGATTGCGCTAGTTCAAAATCTTAATATGTCTCGTGCGCATCGAATAGTGATTGTAGGTGGTGGGGCAGGCGGGCTTGAATTAGCCACCAAGCTGGGCGATAGCTATAGTGCCGATAAGATAGCTGTCACCCTAGTTGATAAAAATAGAACACATATCTGGAAACCAAAGCTACATGAAGTAGCGGCGGGATCGATGGATCTTGCCGATCAAGAGCTAGATTACATTGCTCAAGCCCATTGGCACCACTTCAGGTTTCGATTGGGTGAGCTAGTTGGCATCGATAGAGAAAAGAAAGAAATTCAGGTTGCCCCCTATATAGATGAGTCGGGTGAGTTAGTTACGCCAACCCAAGCTATTCCTTATGACATACTAGTCATTTCAATTGGCAGCCTCACCAATGACTTTGGAACTCAGGGTGTTGAGCAATATGCTCAAAGACTGGAGTCCTTGGGGGACGCTAAACGTTTTCATCTACGTCTGGTGAATGCTTGCCTAAGAGCGCAAGCTCAAACTAGTGCATTGGCTCCACATCAATTAAAGGTTGCGATTATTGGAGCAGGGGCAACTGGCGTTGAGCTTGCGGCCGAGTTACATCGCACAACGCGTGCCATCATTTCTTTCGGAATGGATAGAGTTGACCCTGAAAAAGATTTGAAAGTAGTCCTCATCGAAGCCGCTCCTAAAATTTTGCCAGCACTTTCAGAACGGATCTCGCTAGCGGCCGAGAAATTATTGACTGATCTTGGCGTGAAGGTGATGACAAATGCCAAGGTACAAAAAGTTCAAGCTGATAAAGTAGTGCTTGCCGATGGCCAAGAAATTCCAGCTGAGTTGATTGTTTGGGCTGCAGGAGTAAAGGCACCCGATTTTCTAAAAGGTATAGGCGGCTTGGAGACTAATCACGTCAATCAACTTTTAGTTTTACCAACACTGCAAACTACTTTAGATCAAAATATATTTGCTATCGGTGACTGCGCTGCATGCCCTTGGCCTGAGGCAAACAACGGCAAGGGAGGCATTGTGCCGCCTCGAGCCCAGGCAGCCCATCAGCAAGCCTCGCATCTATACAAACAAATTAACCGAATCATTCATCATCAACCCTTGAAGCCCTATCAGTATCGAGACTTTGGTTCTTTAGTTTCTCTTGGGGAATACAGCAGTGTGGGTAGCATGATGGGCGGCCTGATTGGCGGAAGTCTGATGGTGGAGGGACTTTTTGCAAAATTAATGTATATAAGCCTGTACAAGCTACACCAATTAGCTTTACACGGTTGGTTTAAGGTTTTTCTAGATACTTTAAGTCGATTGATTCACCGTAGAACACATTCAATTGTAAAATTGCACTAGTTAGACTTGTGCAAGTATTTTTCCATTGAACTGAGATCTCTGTAGTAAATGCTGGAGTTACGTCAAACCGCCCTTGAAATACTAGTCATCACAGATCCGAAAACGAAGGTTGATCGGGTTCAGAAATTATTTGATGATTATGATCAACAGCACATTGCTCTAGACGTTTCTGCTACTTTAGATTCAAAAGAACTCTCTCTTCCTGGACGCCCTCATAAGCCGGAATTAGTCCCGCCATTAACAGTCCCCAAAAGAAGGATGGATACCGTTGAAGGCAGACTTTCTTTGCTGCACTCACTGGCCCACATTGAATTTAATGCTATGAATCTTGCATTGGATGCAATCTGGCGATTTGCTGATATGCCAATCCAATACTATGCAGATTGGTTAAAGGTTGCAAAAGAAGAGTCTTACCACTTTAATTTGATAGAGGATCATTTGCAGTCTGTTGGCGTTGCTTATGGAGATTTTCCTGCTCACAACAGTCTGTGGGAGATGGTTGAGAGAACTGCCGATGCAGTCATTGCCAGAATGGCCCTGGTCCCCAGAACCATGGAGGCTAGAGGCTTGGATGCAGTACCTGCCATTCGTGATCGCTTTAAACAGATCAAGGATGCTAAGGTTGTTGAAATTTTAGAAATTATCCTCAGGGATGAGGTAGGGCATGTATTGATTGGCAATCAATGGTTTAATTTCTTATGTGCCAAGGAAGGTTTATCTCCAATCAAGACATATCAGGACTTAGCCAAAGCCTATCGTGCGCCAGTGTTAAAGGGGCCATTCAATTTAGAGGCTCGCAAACAAGCGGGATTTACTGCTGAAGAATTAAGTCTTCTTGGGACATAATTAGCAAATATCTGGAGAATTTATGAATTTATCTCGTCGAACATTCATTACGTCAGCCGCATTAGCTCCAGTAGCATGTGGCGTGCCTCTTTCTTATGAAAAAGGTATTCCTGTCGCTGCTCCGAAGCCTACGCCTAATATTCGGCCGCCACAGATTGGTCAGGAGTGGACATATATCAAGAAAGATGTCTTTAATGGAAAGACTCTCGGGATCATTACGGAGCGTATCTCGAAGATTGACTCAAGTATTGTCATTGATCGCAACTCTGTAGATGGGGGGATATTGCCCAGCGAGATTCAAACTTCTTGGGGTATGGTTGCTACTGATACGCAATGGCCGCGCTTACTGAGCTTTAGCCCCTCATTACCCTTATGGCCTCTTGAGCTCTCGACGGGTTGGAGTAAGCAATTTACTACCAAATACAGTATTCCTGGATATTCAGATTCAAGGATGAATTGGCAGGAATATATGAGCGTACAGGGTTGGGAGCAGATTACAGTTCCTGCGGGAGTCTTTATTGCACTCCGTTTTCAGAATCTGGTTAACTTTGAAAATTCGGATCCCAACATCGTTGATTGCATTCGTAGGGAAACAGTTTGGTTTGCCCCTCAAATTGGCCGTTGGGTTGCAAGAGAAGCATCAGGCTCTTATCAAATACAGGGTTCATATGGTGCGGTGTTTCAAGAGGGCAGTTATCAGTGGCAGCTTACCTCTTATAAGTAATGAAAATAGACCGCTTACGAATATTTCTAGTTTCGCTCACCCCAATTATTTTGGCGGGGTGCATATCTGCGCAACCATTTCCTGAGGGGGTTAATGTAGCCCAGCCAGTATCACCACCCGTCGTTAGAGCGCCCAAAGTTGGGCAGGAGTGGGTGTATCAGGTACGCAATGTATTTAATCAAGAAATTCTTGATACCGTAACTGAGAGAGTGGTCTCAGTTGGCAGTGAAATTCGTATTGAAAGGTCAGGACTGAATGCTGGCCAGCTTCCGGATGAGATTCAATCATCTTGGGGAATAATTATGCAAGATCCTCATTGGAATCCTACGCAGATATTTCAAAAGGGAATCCCTCTTTGGCCAGAGCAGTTTCAAGTGGGATGGTCTCGGTTTTACAACACTCGATATCAAGTGCTGAACTATCCAGACGCAAATTATTATTGGGGGCTCAGTATGGCAGGAGCCGCTTGGGAGCAAATTCAAGTTCCGGCGGGAAAGTTTCTGGCCTTTCATTACCACAATGAAATGCCTTCTTTTGAGAGCAACGACGTCTTTAGAATGACCAGTTATCGTCAAGAGGACGTATGGCTTGCTCCTGAAATTGGCCGCTGGGTCATACGCAGGGGGTATGGACGTTACTTAATGCTTGGTGATTTTTGGACCGAGGCTCACTGGGAAGATTATCTACAATGGGAGCTAATCTCCTGGAGGTAACAATGCGCTTAAAATAGTCTCATTGTGTATACCATTAAAGAACTCTTTCCAACGCTTCAAGGCGAAGGCACTCACACTGGACGTGCTGCGGTTTTTTGCCGTTTTGCTGGTTGTAATTTATGGAGTGGTCGCGAGGAGGATCGAGCGACTGCTATCTGCAAATTTTGTGACACTGATTTTGTAGGTAGCGACGGTGACGGCGGTGGAAAATTTGAATCTGCCGTAGATCTGGCAAATGCAATCGAGTCTGCATGGAAAAGTACCTCAGCAGGACCTCAGCAACGTTATGTCGTATTTACAGGCGGCGAACCACTTTTACAATTAGATGACGAACTCATTGCAAAGTTGCATGAAAAAGGCTTTGAGATTGCAATTGAAACAAACGGCACTATCAAGGTTCCCAAAGGGGTAGATTGGGTTTGTGTCAGCCCCAAATCAGGCTCTGACTTAATTGTTCTTCAAGCGAATGAACTCAAGTTGGTGATTCCTCAAGAGGGGCAGGATTCATTGGAAAAGTTATTAGCACGATTTGAGAAGATGGACTACCGCAATCGTTTTCTACAGCCCATGGATGGACCAAACCTTAAAACGAATACTGAATTAGCCATTAGTCTTTGCCAGAAACGCCCGCTTTGGAGATTGAGTCTCCAATCCCATAAACTCATAGGTATTCGCTAAGGCGCTAGCTAAGCCCAGTAATGTATTGATTAGATCTAAATGACAAGTAAACAACCTGCAATTTCAATTACCCGCCGTCTTGAATTTGACTCAGGACACCGCATTCCCAATCATGACGGGCAATGCAAGCATTTGCATGGGCACCGCTATGCTATTGAAGTTACTCTCAATGGAGAAGTTGCAGACCATCCCGGTAAAGCTGACGATGGTATGGTGCTCGACTTTGGGGATATTAAACGCCTCACCAATCAATATATCGTTGATCTTTGGGATCATGCATTTTTGGTGGCTAAAGAGGATGAAAGTTTAGTTGCATTTTTAGCAACATTACCTAATCATAAAACGGTGGTGATGGAGCAAGTTCCTACTGTTGAGAATTTAGCCAATGCCGCCTTTGCTATTTTACAGCCAGTCTTCAGTAAGGCTTTTGGTGGACGCCTTGAGCTTTCTGCTCTTCGTTTATATGAAACCCCCAATTGTTGGGCTGACGTACATCACCCTTAAATGAACCAAGCAGAGCTTGATCGCCAATTTATGGAGCAGGCTTTAGAGCAGGCTCAGTTAGCTGCTATTGCTGGTGAAGTTCCTGTGGGTGCTGTCATCGTACGTAATGGAGTAGTACTTTCTAAAGCTTTCAATAAGCCCATTACCAATCATGATCCAAGTGCCCATGCCGAAATGTTGGCACTTAGACAGGCAGCTTTATCTGAAGAAAATTATCGCTTACCTGGTACCACTCTTTATGTCACCTTAGAGCCTTGCACGATGTGCGCTGGTGCAATGTTGCATGCTAGAGTAGATCGTATTGTTTATGGGGCTGCAGATCCCAAAACCGGTGCCGCTGGTAGCGTTTTAGATGTATTCTCATCAAAACAAATCAATCATCAGACCGTTATTGAAGGCGGAATGATGAGTGAGGAGTGCGGTCAATTGCTGCGTGATTTCTTTAAGGAGCGACGTTGAAAGCCATTCACTTGATTGCCCCTTCTGGAGCAAGTCTCGATGATCAAAGCCCTTTAGCTGGGATCGACTGGCTAAAGCGTCAAGGTATTGCTATTGCGAATGCAGAATGTGTGCAGCGTGTTCATGAGCGTTTTGCAGGAAGCGACGAGGTGCGCTTAAATGAACTCAACAATCTAGCGATACTCAATTCTCAGACTCTAGTAATGGCGATGCGTGGTGGTTATGGTATTCATCGCTTACTTTCTAATATCGATTGGGCTGGGATCTCTAAAGCAGTTGCTAGCGGATTGCAAATTTGCGGGCATAGTGATTTCACGACATTTCAATTGGGCTTGTTGGCTAAGACCGGTGCCATCACTTTATCCGGACCAATGCTGAACTATGATTTTGGCAAGATCGATGAAGCAGGTAACGCAATTGCGCCCGATAGTTTTATGTGGAGCCACTTTCAATCAGCTATTCAAGAGCGAAAACTCGATTGCAGCGTATCCGAACCGCAGTCATTTCTGGCGAACTCAGGCAGTAATAAAATTACAGGAATGTTATGGGGCGGTAATCTGACAGTCTTGGCTGGTCTAGTGGGAACTCCCTATCTACCCTCTCAGCAGCAAACCCAAAATGGCATTTTATTTTTAGAGGATGTGAATGAGCATCCTTATCGTATAGAGCGGATGCTGATGCAATTGCTAGATGCTGGAATACTCGGCAACCAGTCGGCCATCCTTCTCGGAGGCTTCTCCGCCTATCGTTTGTACGACAACGACAAAGGATATTCATTGGAGCGCGCAATTGAAGCTATCCGCAAGCGTTTGCCTGAGAATATTCCTATTTTGACTGATCTACCATTTGGTCATCAAGCCAACAAGCTCACATTACCAATGGGTGCTCAAGCCACTCTTGATTACAGCCCCAGTAGATTTACTATTGAAGCAAGCTGGTAAATGGTTTTAAGACATCTTTTTATAAGAATTATTCTAAGCACTATTACGCTGACTTTTATGGGGGCAGTAATGGCAATCGAAGAGCCTAAATTTTCAGTTTTAGAAAAAAATCCACCATTTGAGCTTAGGTCATATGCCCCAATGATATTGGCCGAAGCCCAAACAGAAGGTGATCTAGACGAGGCCTCAAGCCAGGGATTTCGACTGATTGCTGGCTATATCTTTGGGCAGAATCAGGTCAGTGAAAAGATTGCGATGACCGTGCCAGTAGCGGTTGAAGAGCAGGCACCCAAGAGTGCAAAGATTGCGATGACTGCACCCGTCAATATTGAATCAAATACTGGAAAATGGACGGTTTCATTTGTGATGCCATCCGAATACACCATGGAAAGTCTTCCTAAGCCCCTAAATCCAAGAGTTCAGTTGCGTCAGATCCCAGCTGTAAAGCGCGCAGTGATTGTTTTTACTGGCTTTAATAGCGAGAATAAAGTCGCTGAAAAAACGCTAGAGCTAGAAGAGTGGATGCGGAGTAAAAATCTTCAAGCAGTTGGTGTGCCGAGGTTTGCACGCTACAACCCACCTTGGTCGATACCCTTTATGCGCCGTAACGAAATCATGATTGATGTTCGTGACTAGAAGCTATTCAGTAAATTACTTAAGCTTCAAAACTCTTTAGTAAAAATTGGGCACCACCATCTACTCCTAATGCCTTAGTCAGAATAGGTAGAGCCTCTGACAAGTGATTTTCTAGGGTCCATGGCGGATTAATAATGAACATTCCGCTTGCCTGAAGACGTCGCTCTCCAGGTGCATTCTCAACTCTTAACTCCGCATGCAGCCATGAACGTTTATGGCTTGCAGCAATTTTTTTCATACGATCTGGCAGTGCTGCCGATTCTCTCCTGGAGAGGGCGGGATACCAAATTGCATAACAGCCAGTAGCAAAGCGTTGCAGAGCTTCTTCCATCGCCGCTTCAAGATAACGATAGTCTTGTTTATCTTCATAAGAGGGATCAATGAGAACGAGGCCTCGTCTACTGGGCGGAGGAAGTAAACCTTTGAGTCTGCTAAAGCTATCTGCAGCGTAAACATCAATTTGCTTAGCTTGTCTTAGTTCGCCGACGTTGTGCCGAAGAATGTCGATTTCTTTGGGGTGAAGTTCAAATAACTTGAGTCGATCCTGTGCTCGAAGTAAGCGAGCTAAGATAAAAGGAGATCCTGGATAGGTGGCAATATCACCACCCATATTTTCTGCATAAATAAACTCCAAATACTTGCTAATACTCTCTACAGTTGGATTGCCTGCTTCAATAAATTTGAGCAATCGAAATATTCCACCCTCTGCTTCCTTGCTCACAGCAGCAAAACCATCTTTTAGGCTGTAAATACCAGCACCGGCATGGGTATCAACAATCGTTAGCGCGCCAGGCTTTTCCTGAAGATATTCAACTAAATGAATCAGTGTGAGGTGCTTCAGAATATCGGCATGACTGCCGGCGTGGAACGCATGTCGGTAGCTAAACATAGTGAATTACTCTGAGCGAGTGGGCGATTTATTAAACTGAGCTTTAATAAATAAAACTAAGGTTATGAGCAAAATGACCACGGAGGCATATTGCAGCGGCTGGTTGAGCTGATGATCCATGATTTGCGTGAGATGGGCATAGATGGCGGCAACTCCGCCAATCGCCAAAATGCGTAGCCAAGCTCCCTGAAGGGAAAGATATTTTTCAGGAATGCCGTAAGATAATAAGGCGCCTAACATACCGCACCACATTCCAAATCCTGCGCCACCCAATACATCAGTTAACCAGTGCGCTCCAATTGCGCTGCGGGATAAGCCAACTAGCGCTGCAATAACAAAGAGAAGCAACATTGGCACTCGTTTTTTTTGATCACAAGAAAAATACAAGGCAGTGGCTATAGCAAAAGCTGTCAGCGTATGGCCAGAGGGGAATGCATTATGAAGAAGAGGTTCTCCAAGGCGGTAAAAGCTACCATCCGTTAAAACTCCAGCAGGTCTTGGTAGATCAAAATAATTTTTTAGCGGTGGACTGGTAAGGGCGCTGATAACACCAGCAAAAACTGCTGCACTAAAAGCGCGAGGCGCTAGCAAGAGAAGTGGAAAGGCAAGAGCAAACACGCCCCATCCATTCCCCAGAAATGTTAGCCATGCCCAAAGTGTATCTGGTAGTAATCTGGCTAATTGATTCAGAAATAGAAAGCTACTACTTTGGAATTCGCCAAAATAGATTGCAAATGCAAGTGCTAACGGGGCTATTGGAATGAACCAAGCTAATACTGGAATAGCTTTTTTGCCCATCCTGCTTAGCGACCTTTAGCCTTATCTGCATCTTGTAGCTGAATAGTGACTTTCTCTAAGACTTGAGCAACTGTAATTGCTTGCATACAAACATTATCGTGACAAGGCGTTTTGCGATGATTTGCTGCGCTGACACATGGAGAGCATGCTAAGTTTGCTGTGATTGCAATCGAGTTTCCTATGGAGCCATATAGAGCTGGGGTTTCCGGTCCAAAGAGAACAACGGTTCTTAGCGGTGTGACTGCCGAGAAGTGACCTGGACCAGAGTCATTAGTCACCATGACATCCGATAGGGTGTAAAGCGGCGGCAATTCTGCAAAACTCACTTGACCGGCAAAGTTCAAAGCATTTTTGATATTAGCTACTGTACGAACTTTCTCTACATATGCAAATTCAGTTGGTGAGCCTGTGATCAAAATCAGATCATGCGGATATTGTTGATGAACACCTTGAATTAATTCAGAAAAGCGCTGTTGCGCCCAGCGGCGCTGCGGTAATAAGTCGCTGGCATTTGGGTTAATTAGAATTAAGCGATTCTTACCATGAATATAGTCAACCCCAGCTTCCTTAGCCAATTTTTGAACTCGCTCGCGAACATTATCAAGTGCCTTTGGGTCAATGACAGCTTGGACTAAGCGTACCTCAGAGTCTGGGATCTGAATTTTGCTAAACGGTACTTCAATATGTTTAGCAAAGGCCGCATGAATCAATGATAAAAAGTTCTTAGTAATATGAATATGCGGGTTGTAGTGCACTTTACGGGTAAGCATGAAGCCGCGCCACAAGCCTTCACCATGAAAGATGTGATAACCCACGCGGCGTCTAGCGCCACATAGGCCAGTGAGAAGGGCGGTAAAGCGTGAGAATAACTCGAGATCAATCACGGTATCAATTCGATGACGGCGCGCAATGATTAAAAAGTGTAAGGTGTCTTTAATCAAGCCACCTAAGCTGGAGGAGTCAATCGTAAAAATGTTTTCTGGTTTGACGGTATTGAGTAGAGTTAGGCTAGCGCGATTACTCTTAAAGATGAGAAAGAAAAGTTCAGCACCACGGGCTTGTGCATTACGCATAGCCGGATCAACCAAAATAGCACTACCCATTTCTGAGAGTTCAATGAAAAGTAATTTCTTAGGGGCCTCTGGCTCACGGCCAAGGATATTCTTTACACCATCCATGAGGGCTACTAATGGGCTAGCGATTGCGCAGAGTGGAACACCGACCCAATGATCGATGGCACGCATGGTGTTGACGCTAATAGTCATAGTTTTGCTCTAAAGGAATTATTTTCGTTTTAGTAAAAAGTATGCACCAGGCAGCACTGATAAAACAGTAATTGCGCCGTAGCTAATAGATGCCAATACAGTTAATGAAGGGCTAACACCCCATAGTGCCAATACGGAGGAAAGGGTGGCTTCACGTAATCCCCATCCGGAAATACTAATGGGTAACATCAGGAGCAGACTCAATGCTGGTAGGCCAATCATCAAACTCGCAATTGGAGCTTCTGCACCGTAGGCTCGTAAGCAAAAGCTAAATGCCAAAATAATGCAGCTATGTATACCAACCCCAAACAAAGCTTGCACAATATTAATGGGCCAGGAAAATGCCAATTGAATTCCTGGCATTGCATTATTCATTTGCAGACGGTCTAATAATTTTTGTAATAGCTGTCTGGTTTTAGACCATGCCAAAATTACGGCGATAATGAGTCCTGCCAAAAGCATCACACCTAAAACAGCGTAACCCAAATCTTGCCCCCAAGCGGCAAGGGTGGCGCCGCCAAGTATTAGACCGATACCACCCAATAAATTATTACCTGCTAAACCTAGAAGGCGATCTACTAAGGTCATCGCAAAGCTGAGCCGGAGTTTTGGTGTGGCATGTCCAAGATCAACTGAATGATGCAACTCTTCATCCAATGCTTTTGTCTCGCTTAACTTATCGTTATTAGTGAAGTGAGTTGCTGTGATGGCGCGATAACTGTCTCCACCTAATGTGCTTGGTAGTCCTTGGTTAATAAGCCCGCCTGCAAAATAGAGGGCAATATAGCTTTTCAGGCTGCCCTGAAACCCAACACTTCGCATTAAGAATCCCCAACGTAAGCCACCACAAATAAATGCGCAGCATATTGCTGCGGCTGCTGCAATTAACCAAGCCGGCTCCATTTTGATTTCTGAATCTAATAAGGTATGCCAGTCAATTCCGCTGGTTGCTTTCCAGAGAAGTGCAATCGAAAGCAGAATACGGATGGTAGGCCATGCGCGCTTCAGAATTGATTTCCACCCAGAAGGGGTTTTGGAGGTGGATTGGGGTATTGAACTCATAGGCGTAAGGATAATGCCTTGGGCGCCTAAGGTCCTGAATTTGAGAGGAATTACTCTGCTGCGGATGGTCCTTGCCAATTACTGCAAAGGCTAAAGTCAAATTTAGACAATACCCGGCCAAAGCGCTGGATTTCTAGGCTATCCAGTGGCTCACAGCGTTCAAAGCCTGCTTTTGTAGCAATGGGAGGAGGAAATGACATACCTGACCAATGAATCAGCAGGATATTTGCGCCCGAAGGAAGTTGTCCAAACCAGAGGTCAAATTGATCTCTTCTTTGATCAAGTACAAAGACAGGGATAGGTTTTGCGTACCAGGCAGCTCGACTTCCTAAAGTCCAATTTTGCACGGCAATACCATCTGCTTTGGTAGCTTGAGTTAATTCAGCAGCTTTTTGGCCTGCGCTCTTCCAGCCATAAAGATCAGCAATCGGATTGGATTTAATCGATGCCGAGCTGATGCCGCCAGATAAAACAAATCCAAAGCCAATTAGGCAAAGCGCAATTTGTAATATGAATAAAAGACGTATGACCATGCGATGCTGAATTGACCAAGCCTTTGCTAAACCAATGCCAGCAAACGGTGCCAAACAAAACCATGCAGGTGTTGTCCAATGGGGTAGGCTACCGCCACCAGAGAGACTTGCAAAAATAACAAAGGGAATAAAAAAGAATCCAAGCAAAGACAATAAAGATAGCTTTGTTCCATGTATGCAGTCTTTAAGAAAGATATAACTACCTATGATGAGTAAGGGGCCGAACGCAATAATCTGAATTCCAAGGAATGCGGCTAATCTGCGCCATAACCATTCACCACCGCTGCCATGGGCGATCTGGTATTTAAATGAAATCCAGTCATTGATCCAATTCCAATACAGGACAGGGCCAATTAAGAGAAGGGCTAGAAGAGCGGCTAGCCAAAACCCTATTTTTCCAATCCAAGGTTTTCGACGAGCGCTAACAAATACCAATAGAACAGCAAAGGCAGTAAAGATGGCGGTGTATTTGCTTAGACCAGCTAATCCTAGTAATGCGCCGGTCAATAACCAATCACCAATTGTGAAGTGATCTTGAATTAACCAACGCAGTGCCATCAACATCAGACCAAGACTTAAGGGTGCCAACAAAGTATCTGGTAACAAGCCAATTGCCAGAACATGGGGCATTGGCGCAGCAATAATAGTGAGAACAGCCATCAGACCACAAGTGTTGGCAGAAGGCAGTGCGCTAGTGAGGTAGCCCGAGTTTCTGCCTTGGATGAAGCGGTGAATTTCTAGTGTGACTTGATAAACCAGAAAACAGGCGATTGCCCAGAAAAATTCAGGCACTAGGCGAATTAAACCCTCTGAAGAAGTAAGGGCAACCAGCGGCCACTGGATCCAGCCTACCAATGGCGGGTGATCAAAATAGCTCCAAGCTAAATGCTGAGCATATAAGGCGTAGTGTGCCTCATCAACCGAAAATTCAATTGAGAAGCCTAGGGCAAAATGAACTAGCGCTGCTATGCAAATGCAGATTGCCGCCCAGCTTGAAGGTGATTGATGGCGCATAAAACGATTTTAGACTTACTCGGGCAATTCTTTGGGACAATTAGCACTATGTTCAAACGTGTTTTATATCCCTTGATGCTCTCTATGCTGCTTGCACTAGCTGGTTGTGCAGGTTTTGGTGGTGGATCAATTCAAGATGAGTCTGGACAGGCTTTTGATCCTAATAAGCTTCCAGCGCAGGACGAATTGCCTAAATTTTCTGCCGAGACCGCTCGTAACGGCATGCCGAATGGCTGGAATTTTTATCGTATAGCGCCTTATAAAAAGAATACGGTTTACCGTCTTGAGAGTTACCAAGGCAGAACTGTTTTGAGTGCTAATTCCAAAACATCTGCATCGGGTTTGGCAGTGAAGTTGCGCCCAAGGCAAGCAAATAATTTATGGCTACAGTGGGAGTGGAAGGCCTTGAGTGCTATTCCTGAAGCTGATAATGCAGAGCGTTATAACGACGATGCTCCCCTCAGAATCTTGGTTGCGTTTGATGGCAATAAATCTAAATTGCCATTGAAGGAAAAAATGAACTTCGAGATGGCAAACCTCATTAGCGGTCAAGAAATGCCTTATGCAACACTGATGTATATCTGGTCGGGTAAATCTCCTGTAGACACGATTATTGCTAATGCCCACACCTCGCGCATCAAGATGATTGTGGTTGACTCTGGTTGGGAAAACTTAGGAAGCTGGCATAAGCATCAACGTGACCTTGCTGCTGATTACAAGCGAGCCTATGGTGAAGCCCCGGGAGAGATTATTGGAATCGCATTGTTGACTGATACTGACAACACAAAATCAGAAGCGCGTGCCATCTACGGCGATATTGAACTCATTCGCAAAAATCCTAAATAAAAATTACCTAGGCATGAGAAGGGCGCCAGCGTTTTAGTAACAGTGCATTACTGAGTACGCAAAAGCTAGATAGTGCCATGGCGCTACCTGCCAGCATTGGTGATAGGTAGCCTAGAGCCGCGAGGGGAATTCCAGTGGAGTTAAAAATAAAGGCCCAAAACAAGTTTTGCTGAATCTTTTTCCAGGTTCGCTTGGAAATACCGATCGCATCAGCAACTAAGCTAGGGTCTCCGCGCATTAAAGTAATTCCTGCGGCTTGCATGGCAACATCTGTACCAGTAGACATGGCTATACCAACATCTGCTGTAGCAAGAGCCGGAGCATCATTCACGCCATCACCTACCATAGCAACCCATTGGCGCTTCCCATCCTGTTTAGATGATTGCAGTTTTCGAATAATGTCTGCCTTTTTATTTGGCAATATTTGCGGAAAAATTTCATCAATGCCGATGAGGTGACCTACACGATTTGCTGCTGCAGCATTGTCTCCAGAGAGCATGACGGTGCGAATATGTAGTTGATGCAAAGAAGCGATTGCTTCTATTGCATTCGTTTTAAGTTCATCCCCAAAAGCAAAGATCGCAATCGGTGATGATGTCGATACATTCACTAATACAGAGACAGTCTGCCCAGCTTCAAAGCAAGTTTGAGCCTTTTGAATAACCTCCGCTTGATGTGGGTTTGAATCAAGTGACGCAACACTTTGTAAGCAGAGGGCCTGACCTGCCCATGGACCAGTACTAGGCTTGCCGCTAATGCCGATGCCTGGTAGCGCCTTGCTTTCTGTGGGCGGGATGGGACTCAATCCTTTTTGCTTGGCTGTATCTAGTAAAGCTTTAGCTAAAGGGTGTTCACTGCCTAATTGCAAACCTGCAGCACTCGCCAAGATGGCGTCATCATCAGCTGAACTAGTCAATGAAATTAAATTGAGAAGTCTGGGTTTGCCAATCGTCAGTGTTCCGGTTTTATCAAAGGCAACGATACTTAAGCGATGCGCGAGTTCAAGCACTTGGGGATCTTTAATCAAAATGCCAAAGCGGGCAGCAACGCCAGTACCCGCCATAATGGCTGCAGGTGTTGCTAAACCAAGAGCGCATGGACAGGCAATCACCAGCACAGACACCGCTCTTAAGATTGCGATTGATGCGGAATCTAAATAAAACCAATTGATTAATCCCGTGATGATGGCAATCACAATGACGCTCGGTACAAAAATTGCGCTAACTTGATCTACTAATTTTTGAATTGGTGCTTTCTGAGTTTGCGCATCTTCTACTAAAGAAATAATTTTAGAGAGAACACTTTCAACGCCAACAGCTTGCGCCTCAATGACTAGAACACCTTCGCCATTGAGCGACCCGCCAATGACTTTTAGACCAATGGATTTTTTGACGGGGGCGCTTTCACCAGTAAGGAGAGATTCATCTACATGGCTGCTACCAAGCAAAATTAGGCCATCCACGGGAATGCGTTCACCTGGTAATACCAGCACTCGATCTTTTGGAAAGACCTGCTCTAGTGGCAGGTCGCGATATTGATCTGGCGAGCCACCTTCTGCGACTGCGATGTTAGGGTTGAGAACTTTAGCGTGCTCTGGCCACAGTTTTTGCAGTGCTCGAATTGCCTCACTGGTTTGCTGCTTGGCACGAGCCTCTAGCCACTTACCCAAAAGCACCATACAAATGATGACTGCTGATCCTTCGAAATACAGTTCATGTGACGCATGGGGTGAGACTAGCATTTGATAAATACTTAAACCATAGGCGGCACTAGTACCTAGTGCAACTAGTAGATCCATATTGCCAACGCCAGACATCACTGATTTAAATCCGGCTTTATAAAAACGCCATCCTAAAAAGAACTGAATTGGACTAGCGAGCAGTAATTGCCATTTTGGCGAGAGCGCCCAATGAATTCCAAACGGCATGAGAAGCATGGGCAGAAACAATGGGGCAGAAAGAGCAAAACCTAGTAAAACTCTGCCCAAGCCATCGCTACCCCAAAAGGATTGCGAGGTTTTCAGTGCAGTAATTGCATGGGATTTACTTAATTGCGCCTCATAGCCAGTCTTTTGGACTGTCGCAATGACTTCTCCAATTTTTGTGGGCGATGATGCATTCAGACGAATTCTGGCTTGTTCAGTCGCCAGATTGACACTTGCAGCTTCCACGCCGGGGATTTTATCTAGCGCTTTTTCAACCCTGCCTACGCAGGATGCGCAGGTCATTCCACCTATATCTAGAGTAAATAACTCAGAATGGATCTCTTTTGGGGTGCTCATATAGAAGATAATCTACTGCATAGGACCATATTTACAGTAAAAGAGGCTTATATGTTGAGTTTAAAAGTGTCTGGAATGACTTGTGGGGGCTGTATTAATGCTGTTACTCGGGCAATTCAAGCCCAGGATCCGCAAGCCAAGGTAAAGGCTGATTTAGCATCCCAAGTGGTTGATCTTGAAACTTCTTTGTCGGCTGCGCAAGCTAGCCAGATCATTGCTGACGCAGGTTTTCCAGTTACTCAATAAACTGCCAGGTAGGCCATAACCGCTTGTTAAGCAAGGTTTTGCTGGTGCGGTTAATCTAGTCGCTATTCAATAAAATTAACAAAAGTAATTCTGGGTATTCATTCGGAATAACTGGGTATAGGAGAAAGTAGTGTCAGTAACTGTAGAAGCTGTACAAGGTGCCCTTAAGAATTTGCTGGACCCCAATACTAAGATTGACTTTGTAACAGCCAAAAATCTCAAGAATTTGCGTGTTGAAGATGGCGATGTTTCGTTTGATGTCGTTTTAGGCTATCCCGCTAAAAGTCAGTTTGACTCCATTCGTAAATCTGTCATTAATGCTGTGCGCGAATTGCCCGGCGTTAAAAATGTCAGCGTCAATGTGAGCAGCCAAATTGTTGCGCATGCTGTGCAACGTGGAGTGAAGTTATTACCTGGCGTTAAAAATATTATTGCTGTTGCTAGTGGTAAGGGCGGAGTAGGTAAATCTACTACCGCTGTGAACTTAGCTTTGGCTCTTGCTGCAGAGGGTGCACAAGTCGGAATATTGGATGCCGATATTTATGGACCAAGTCAACCAATGATGCTTGGCATTACTGGTCGACCAGAATCTATTGAAGAAAACACGATTGAGCCAATGGAAGGTCATGGCCTGCAAGCAAGTTCTATTGGTTTCTTAATTGAAGAAGATGCGCCGATGGTGTGGCGCGGTCCCATGGTGACTTCCGCTCTAGAGCAACTTCTTCGTCAAACTCGCTGGCGTGATTTGGATTACTTAATTGTGGATATGCCCCCAGGTACTGGTGATATTCAGTTAACCCTGTCACAAAAAGTGCCTGTGACTGGCTCGGTGATTGTGACCACTCCTCAGGACATTGCTTTATTAGATGCTCGTAAGGGATTGAAGATGTTTGAGAAGGTGGGCGTGCCCATTATTGGCATCATTGAAAACATGAGCACTTATGTCTGTACAAAGTGCGGGCACGAAGAGCATATTTTTGGTGCTGGTGGTGGTGAAAAAATGTGCAAAGAGTATGGCGTTGATTTCTTGGGTGCGTTACCGCTGAATTTATCAATTCGTGAGCAGGCTGATGCTGGGCGTCCAACCGTAGTGGCCGATCCTGATAGCGCTATTAGCGCAATCTATAAGAACATCGCTCGACAAGTTGCCATTCGTGTTGCTACTCTGTCTAAAGATATGAGTAGTAAATTTCCAAGCATTGTTGTTCAAAACACTTGAGGTCCTGAGGATTTATGCGCTTTGCAGTATTAATGCGTAAACAAAATCTGGATAACCCATGGGTTTCATATCGATGGGCGCCTCGGGAGGTCTTGCCTGATTTTGGACAATTCAATCCACAAAGCCTGGAAAGCAATTCCATATCAGGTCAGTTTTTGGGGCGAGATGACGATGGTGAGTCTTGGTTGTTTACCGGCTTTGAATTAAATCTTTTTCCTGATGAAGCTGAAGGCTACTATCTCAATGTTTCAGCGACCACACCGGCATGGTTTGTGATGTGGAGATTAGAGGAAGACATTGAGCGTTATGTTGATGAGCAATCTCTCTCTCTTGCTAAAGCTGAAATAACGTTGGCAGTGCCACATCGCATTTGCGTGAGCTATAACGAGGCCGCCCGATTACTTGATGGTGGAGAGTCAGTCGATACAGTCCCCATGAGCGATGAGCATGCTTCTTGGTTGCAGGAATACGTTAATGAAAACTATCGGCCTGAGCCAAAGAAGCGACATAAGCCAGCCTCATTCAAAGGCGCCCAGCGCCCAGCGGAGGAATAATGGCCGAGGGTTTCTTAAGTCGCTGGTCAAAGCGTAAGGCTGGAAAGTCAGATGATCCAGTAGAGCAGCCCAAAGAAGTTGCCAAGAGCCCAGCACCAGTTTCTCCAGAGGAGCCAGCTCCACCACCGGTAACCTTGGAGGATGTGGAGAAGATTGATCGTTTTGATCCTGATTTCTCTGCCTTCATGAAGCCAGATGTAGATCCTGCTGTGCAGCAGGCTGCGCTCAAAAAGATGTTTACCGATCCACATTTCAATGTAATGGATGGTCTAGATATCTATATAGATGACTATTCCAAGCCCGATCCTTTACCCCCGGGCATGCTTGAGCGAATGGTGCAAAGCGATATGCTCGGGCTTTTCAGTAAGCCCGATGCTACGGCCGAAGAGGAAAAGCAGGCAGAAGAGCAAATAGCGTCCTCTCAAGCCAATGAGAAGCTTTTGGAGGCTCAAGACCAAACTGATTTAACATCCACAGATTCAACGGCGCAGACAAAATCTGCTCATTTGGATGAAGTGCCCATAGAGCCTGCCCAGAAAAAAACTTAAGAAGATAGTGCATGAGTCAAAAATTAGTCTGTAATTGCAATGGCACCATGCCTTTGGATACAAAGGCGCTTGGTGTTCCAGTGCATCGCTCCTTATGTAGACAAGAGGTCGGCACTTTCTTAAAAGCGCTTGATGGATCTGATTCATTAGTGGTTGCTTGTACCCAAGAGGGCGCTCTATTTAATGAGCTAGCTGAGCAGTCCGAAAAGCCTTTGGTGGCTCCTCTGCGTTTTGTCAATATTCGTGAGGTTGCTGGCTGGACCCAGGAGGCCAAACTATCGGGACCGAAGATTGCATCTTTACTTGCTTTGGCTGACATGCCGGAAGCTGAGCCCGTTCCCGTCGTCAATTATCAAAGCCAAGGTAGGCTCTTAATTGTTGGCGCAGGATCTTTGGTATTGCCTTGGGCAGAAAAGCTCGGCGCTTCATTAGATATTTCTGTTTTGTGTACCGAGCCTGGTGACTTACCTTTGGTACGTAACTATCCAATCTATACAGGCAAAGTGACTAAGCTGGATGGTTACCTCGGCAATTTTTCTGTTGATTGGGATCTCGAGAACCCAATTGACCCAGAGATGTGTACTCGTTGTGGCGCTTGCGTTGAAGCTTGCCCAGAGAATGCAATTGATCTCTCCTTTCAGATTGATTTAAACAAATGCAAGTCGCATCGTTCATGTGTGACTGCGTGCGCAAGTATTGGCGCAATCTCCTTTGATCGCAAGGAGCGTGCACGTAATGCAGAGTTTGATTTGATTTTGGATTTGCGTGCTGATCCCAAGATGCGCATGAGCCAAACACCTCAGGGATATTTCGCACCGGGCAAGGATCCGCTAGATCAAGCGATGGTAGTAAATCAATTGCTGGAGATGGTGGGTGAGTTTGAGAAGCCAAAATATTTTGTCTATAACGAAAAAATTTGCGCGCATGGTCGCAACGGTAAAGTAGGTTGCAGCGCTTGTATTGATGTTTGTTCGACAGGTGCGATTGGCTCTATATTCAAAAATGGTCAAGGCAGTGTTGAGGTCAATCCGAATCTTTGTATGGGTTGTGGAGCATGTTCCACAGCTTGCCCATCCGGTGCAATGCGTTACAACTACCCTAGCGTACCCCATCAAGGTAAAGAATTAAAAACGCTTGCCACGGTATTTACTGCTGTAGCCCAAAAGCTTCATCAAGCTGCGGCGCCAAGTCTGCTATTGCATACCTTAAAGGCTGGCACCAAAATCATTGATGGCCTGGGCCGCTCTGCGCACGTGATGCCTAAACAATTTGAGGCTTTGCCGTCATTTGTTATTCCATATGGCATTGAGCATATTGCGTCTACTGGCTTGGATCTATGGCTGGGTGCGCTCAGTTATGGTTTTGCTGAGGTAGCCTTGCTTTTAAGTGGTGACGAGGATCCCGCTTATCGCGCAACTCTTGAAGAGCAGGCGCATCTTGCCAATGCGATATTGAAGGCTTATGGCTTTGATGAGCGCATTCATTTAATCATGGCCCAATCAGTCGATGATTTGCAGTCAGTTTCTAAAGCAATGGGTGCTATGCGTCAGCGTGGCTCCTTGAGTGCAATTTGCACCCCTGCAAGTTTTGGCTTATCTAATCAGAAACGGGAAACCGTGGAAGCAGTGCTTGAACATTTGCAAAAACAAGCCAAGACTCCATTGCCAGAGGCGGGAGCCGCTCTACCCAATTCATCTTTGTTGGGCGGTTTAAATATCAATAAAGATGCCTGCACTTTGTGTATGTCTTGCGTCAGTAGCTGTCCTGAGGGCGCGCTATTAGATAATCCAGATGAGCCAATCCTCTCCTTTATTGAGAAGCAGTGCGTTCAGTGCGGCATTTGTGTTCAGACATGCCCAGAACAAGCTTTGATATTAAACCCCCGTTTGCAAACTGTAGAGCAGCGCAAGCAAAAAACAACGCTTAACGAGACCCAAGCTTTTCATTGCATTAGCTGCGGTAAAGCTTTTGGAACTTTGAAGATGGTTGATCTGATGTTGACTAAGTTAGGTGCTCATGGCGCATTTGCGGGCGCGGCAATGGATAGACTCAAGATGTGTGGTGATTGTCGAGTAGTTGATATGGTGAAGAAAGAAACATGAGCGAAATCTCAAAAGAAGCAAAAGATCAGCCCTCAACAGAGGTTGGCGATATTGGTTTACCAGAGGATTTAGCTAGGGCCGACCTCTACGGCTTAATTGCCAGATTTTTTCAATTACCACCAGATCAAGAGCTTTTGGATCAAATTGCTGCGACTGCTAACCAACAGGATGCTGCTGATGAGGCGCCTTTAGCTAAAGTTTGGATGGATGTGGTTGAGGTAGCTAAAAATAATCCTGCCAAAGCTTGGCATGATGAGTTTGATTTGAATTTCATTAGTGTTGGTAAGCCTAATGTTGTTCTCAATGGCTCTTATTACATGGCAGGGCACTTAAACGAGAAGCCACTCGTCAATATTCGTAGGGCGCTTGAGGAGTTTGGTCTTGAGGCTGCCGAGGAGGTGACTGAGACTGAAGACCATATCTCAGCTCTGTGTGAAGTGATGCGCTACTTGATTGCTGGTGATGATGTCGAGATATCAAACCTTACAAATCAAAGGGTTTTCTTTAATGAGCACATTCGCCCTTGGTATGACGATTTTTGTAATGCTATCGAGGGTATTCCCGATATGCATCTCTATCACCCAATCGCCGCGCTGACCAGAGAATTCCTAGCAATCGAGGGACAGAGCTTCGACATGATTTGATGTTGTGTCATTTTGCGGGAAAACCCTTAGGTGCATTTAGATATACATATGTGCTAAAAATGCAAATACGAATTACACTTGCTGCAGATCAAGAATAATTAAATAGGAGCATGCCATGAGCACAAAATCCAAAGTTGCTTTAAGCGAAGAAAACAAGCCTTCACGCCGGAAGTTCTTTATTGGTGCAGGCGCTACTGTAGGGGCTGTTGCAGTTGCCTCTCAAACCTCTATTGGCAAAGCTGTCATCCAAGAAATTGGCAGCACTGTAAAAGGTAAGGGCGAAGGCCATACGATTACTGCTCACATGCGTAAGTATTACGAAAGCACCATGCTGTAAATAGTTGCATTACTAAATATTGTTTTAACTGTTACTAAATAAATAAAAAAACTTTTTCAGGGACAACATATGAGTCTGACTCGTAAATCAAACACCCCACAGAGCAGTCGCTCCACATCTCATTTGATTGGTAGCTTGTCGCGCGGTTTAAAAGCGGCGGTACCTACGATGGATCGCCGAACATTCTTGAAGCGTTCAGGTGTTGGCGTTGGTGCTGGTATCGCTGCAAGCCAGCTGACGATGGTGCAAAAGGTTTCTGCTGAGCAAAGCAAAGCAATGCTCGACGGTAAAGGCAAGATCGAGGTTAAAAGAACGATTTGTACCCACTGCTCAGTTGGTTGCGCTACAGATGCTACTGTTGAGAATGGTGTTTGGGTTCGTCAAGATTCTGTATTCGATTCGCCAATCAATATGGGTGCCTACTGTGCCAAGGGAGCTTCCTTGCGTGAGCACGGTCATGGCGACTATCGCTTGCGCTACCCAATGAAGTTGGTTGATGGAAAGTATCAGCGCATTTCTTGGGATCAAGCCCTTACTGAAATTACTGCCCAAATGAAGAGCATTCGTGAGAAATATTCTCCTGATGCAATGTATTTCATTGGTTCATCAAAGCACAATAACGAACAAGCCTACTTACTCCGTAAGTGGGTTTCTTTCTTTGGTACAAACAATACAGACCATCAGGCTCGTATTTGTCACTCCACAACGGTTGCCGGTGTAGCAAACACCTGGGGCTATGGTGCGATGACCAATAGCTACAACGATATGATGAACTCTAAAGCTGCCATGTACATTGGCTCAAATGCTGCAGAGGCACACCCAGTTTCGATGTTGAGCTTGTTGCATGCAAAAGAAAATGGTTGCAAGGTAATCGTGGTTGACCCACGTTACACACGTACTGCCGCTAAGTCAGATCAGTACGTACGCATTCGTTCTGGTACTGATATTCCTTTCTTGTTTGGTCTCCTGTATCACATCTTCAAAAATGGCTGGGAAGATAAGAAGTACATCAATGACCGCGTCTACGGTATGGATGAGATCCGCAAAGAAGTAATGGAAAAGTGGACTCCTGCAAACGTTGAAGAAGCTTGCGGTGTACCTGAAGCGCAAATGTATAAAGTCGCTGAAACCTTAGCTAAGAATCGTCCGAGCACGGTTGTTTGGTGTATGGGTCAAACACAGCACACCATCGGTAACTCTATGGTTCGTGCATCATGCATTTTGCAGTTGGCCCTAGGTAACGTTGGTAAGTCTGGTGGCGGAACTAATATTTTCCGCGGTCACGATAACGTTCAGGGTGCAACTGACGTAGGTCCTAATCCAGATTCATTGCCTGGCTACTATGGTTTGGCTGCTGGCTCATGGAAACACTATGCAACAGTTTGGGGTGTTGATTACGAGTGGATCAAAGGTCGTTATGCACCAGACATGATGGAGAAATCAGGCACTACCGTTTCTCGTTGGGTTGATGCTGTGCTTGAGAAGAACGACATGATTGATCAGCAAACCAGCGTTAAAGGTTTGTTCTTCTGGGGTCATGCTCCTAACTCACAGACTCGTGGCCTTGATATGAAGCGCGCAATGGACACCTTGGATCTGCTCGTTGTAGTTGATCCATATCCAAGCGCAACTGCTGCAATGGCTGCAATGCCATCAGCAGAGGGTCAGTCAGTAAACAAGAATCGCAATGTTTATTTACTGCCAGCTGCAACTCAGTTTGAGACCTGCGGAACTGCAACTGCATCTAATCGTTCATTGCAGTGGCGCGAGAAAGTCATCGACCCTTTATTCGAGTCCGTACCTGACCATGTGATCATGCAAGCGTTTGCTGATCGCCTAGGTTTCGGTGAAGAGTTGTCAAAGAACTACAAGATGCTGAGCACCAAGTTTGCTGGAAAGCAATGGAAAGAGCCGCAGATTGAAGATATCTTGCGTGAGATTAATCGCTCCGTTTGGACGATTGGTTACACCGGCCAAACTCCAGAGCGCCTCAAAGCTCACATGAGAATGGTTGCTACATTTGATCCGAAGACCCTTAAATCACGAGGTGGTGTTGACCCAGTAACTGGTTACGACACTACTGGAGATTACTATGGTTTGCCTTGGCCTTGTTATGGAACAGCTGCAATTAAGCATCCAGGTTCACCAAATCTCTATGACACCAGTAAGAGTGTGATGGAGGGCGGTGGTAACTTCCGTGCCAACTTTGGTATTGAGAAAGATGGCAAGACCTTGCTAGCAGAAGATGGCTCTTACTCAAAGGGTTCCGCAATCAAGACCGGCTATCCAGAGTTCGATCACGTATTTGTGAAGAAGCTCGGTTGGTGGAATCAGTTGACTGAAGATGAGCAAAAAGCTGCTGAAGGTAAGAACTGGAAGACTGACTTGTCTGGCGGTATTCAACGGGTTGTGATGAAGAATGGTTGTCATCCATTTGGTAATGCGAAAGCTCGCGCAGTTGTTTGGAACTTCCCAGATGCAGTTCCAATTCACCGTGAAGCGCTCTACAGCACTAACGCTGCAATGATGCGCAAGTACCCAACGTCTGCAGATAAGAAGAATTTCTGGCGCTTGCCAACGCTTTATAAGACCGTTCAGGATCAAAACTTGAATGAGAAGCTCTATGAGAAGTTCCCAATTATTTTGACCTCAGGTCGTTTGGTTGAGTACGAGGGCGGCGGAGATGAGACTCGTTCCAACCCATGGTTGGCAGAGTTGCAACAAGAAAACTTCGTGGAGATTAATCCTAAGGCTGCAGCAGATCGCGGTATTAAGAACTGGGATTATGTTTGGGTTAAATCTCCTACAGGCGCCAAAATTAAGGTGCGTGCATTAGTGACTGAGCGTGTTGATCAAGGAACTGCTTTTGTGCCATTCCACTTTGCAGGATGGTGGCAAGGTAATGACTTGCGTAAGTACTATCCAGAAGGTGCGGCCCCAGTTGTTCTGGGTGAAGCGGTCAATACTGCAACGACTTATGGTTACGACCAGGTGACGATGATGCAAGAGACTAAAACCACTATGTGTCAAATCGAGAAATTTGCCTAAGTCAAAAAATAAAGTCAGGAGAACACAATGGCAAGAATGAAATTTATCTGCGACACAGAGCGATGCATCGAATGCAACGGCTGTGTGACTGCTTGTAAGAACGATAATGAGGTGCCTTGGGGTGTGAATCGTCGCCGTGTTGTTACGGTAAACGACGGCATCATCGGCCAAGAGAAGTCGATTTCAGTTGCTTGTATGCACTGTACCGACGCTCCTTGTATGGCTGTGTGCCCAGTAGACTGCTTCTACCGCACGGATGAAGGCGTCGTCCTTCATGACAAGGATATTTGTATTGGTTGTGGATACTGCTCATTTGCATGCCCATTTGGTGCGCCACAGTTCCTTAGCAAGGGCGCCTTTGGCTCCCGCAGCAAGATGGACAAGTGCACATTCTGTAGTGGCGGCCCTGAAGAGAACGGCAGCGTTGCTGAGTTTGAGAAATATGGCCGTAATCGCCTTGCAGAAGGTAAGTTGCCTCTCTGCGCAGAAATGTGTTCTACCAAGGCTTTGATTGGTGGTGATAGCGATATCATCTCCGGCATCTTCAATAACCGGGTTGCAACTCGTGAAAAGAATGGCAAGTATGCAGGTTCCAAGGCATTTGGTTGGACTACTGCTTATGGTGGGCCAGATACTCCAGCGCCAACCCCAACGCCTGCTGCAAAAATTCCAGGAGCCAAATAATGAAATTCAATTTCAAAACTCTCGGCTTATGTTTTGCAGCAGCAACTCTGTTGGCCGCATGTTCTGAGCCACCAGAAATTGCAGCAAAGGCGGCAAAGCGTCCTGATGTAGCGCCTTACATGGGCGCTGATAATGGCTTCATGACCAAAAACTGGACACCAAAGAATCAAGCCAGTTGGACTGAATCTGTTGATAAGCGCACTCAGGGTCAAAACGAATACAGTCGCGTTAAGTGATCAACTAAACAACAATAAATAAAACGAAAACGTTTAAGGACATGTGTATGAAACGATCATTTTCTAAAGTTCTACGCACTTTGGTAGTGGCTGCTGGTTTGTCGCTGACTCTGGCAAGCGGAATGACTTATGCAGAGCGCGCAGCAATGGCGCCTTTGCCTTCTCCTAGTGGGGTCGATATTCCTCCTAAATCAGTGCCAGCCAATCCCAATAGCCTAGCTAATGGGACTCAAGCTCAAGCTCAGCCAGCCAATCCATCAATCTTTACATCTGCTAATAGCGATCCGTATAACTACGTTAGCATCCCAGACAAAGAGTCTAGCGTTCTGATTCAGCGCTCTGGTGAGCAGTGGCGTGTGATTCGTAATGGCGTGATTACCGTCTATGGTGGTTGGTTATTAGCGATCGCATTCTTTGCCATTGCAGCGGTTTTTATTATCAAGGGCCCAATCAAATTACACGCGCCGCTATCTGGCCACAAAATCAAGCGGTTTAATGGCTTCGAACGCTTTACTCACTGGGTAATGGCCGCGAGTTTTATTGGACTTGCTGTGACTGGTATCCTGATTTTATGGGGTAAGTATTTTGCTATGCCCTTAATGGGCGGAGTGGCTTACGGTACTTTCCTCAATATTTGTAAAAATATCCATAACTATTCTGGTCCGTTATTTACACTCAGTATTATTATTTTCTTCCTACTTTTTGCTACCAGAAATATTCCTGGACAAGGCGATCTTACTTGGATTAAATCGTTCGGCGGACTGTTTGGCGGAAAGCACCCTCCAGCAGGTTTCTTTAACTTCGGTGAAAAAATCTGGTTCTGGTTTGGCATGACTTTCTTAGGCTTGGTGATCTCGGGCTCTGGCCTTGTGCTTGATATGATCGTACCGTTCATGCAGATTGAGTACGTCCGCGGAACTATGCAGATAGCTAATATCATTCATAGTGGCGCTTCGATCTTGATGATGACGATGGCTATGGGTCACATTTACATTGGCTCTATTGGCATGCAAGGCTCTTCAGATGGCATGATGTCTGGTTACGTTGATGCAACCTGGGCAAAAGAGCACCATGAGCTCTGGTACAACAAAGTTAATAAATAAGGAATAAGGCCATGAAAAAAATCATCGCTTTTACATTCTGTGCATTCACTGCAACTTCGGTTATGGCTGCATTACCTCCATTAACTCCGGAGGCGAAAGAGGCCAAGGCGTTGGCTGATGCAAAGACTGCTTATGCGGGTCGGGTTGGTGCATATCAACTTTGCCAGGCAATCAACAAAGTGGCTGATCAATATAGAGTTCCGGGTACACCAGCGCCCGCTGCTTGCACTGCACCGCCACCATTTGTTGCTCCTGTAGCAGCAGCACCAGCGGCTAAGTAATTAGTCGGCTAGAAGCTCTTGATGTAGGTAGCGTTTAGCTGCCTGTGTTTGGGGATCTAAAAAGAAGGGGCCTACGGGTCCCTTTTCTTTTATCTCGCCACGATCAATAAAGATAATGTATTGCGCCAGTCTTTGCACTTGAGCAAGTTGATGTGAAGAAAAAATCACGTCAGTGTCATGCACATCAAACCCACGAATCATTTCTTCAACTTGCTCGGTTGTGTTGGGATCTAGGTTAGCAGTGGGTTCATCTAGCAAGACTAAGTTTGGCTTTTGCAAAATTGCTCGGCCTAGGCATAGTTTCTGCCTCTCGCCGGCGGAGAGTTTATGAGCGGGTGTAGAGGCTAGACTTTTCAACCCGACTCGCTCTAGCACTTGTTCAATTTCTACAGCGCTAATAGCAGAGTCTGTATCCATGACCATGCTCAAATTCGCTCTCGTAGAGGCTTTAATCATCGGAGTGTGATGCAAAACTAATGCAGTCTTATTAGAGAAGGAGTAGCTTACTGTTCCAGTATCTGGTTTGATGAGTCCATCTAATAGTTTTAATAAAGTGGTTTTACCTGCACCATTTGGGCCAATGCAAGCAGTAATGCGATCAGCCGGAATGATGGCATGAGGAATATTCAGAATGGTTCTGCCATTACTGATAACCGTAATATCTTTGAGTTCAATGCACCTCTCAAATTGTTCGGTCATATTATCCATAGCGACGCTCCGCAATTTGACGAACTGCAAATGTGAAAAGATTTGCCAATAGAACAATTCCTAATAAGACAATGCCCAGTGCAAGCGCTAGAGGGAGATCACCTTTACTGGTTTCTAAAGCGATGGCTGTAGTCATCGTTCTAGTCGAATGATCGATATTGCCGCCCACAATCATGACGGCACCAACCTCAGAAATTGCTCTCGCAAGACCAGCTAGGATGGCAATTGTTAGGGAGAAGCGACAGTCCCAAATGAGCCATTTGAAGCGTGAAAAGGATGGCAATCTGAGACTGAGGAAAGAGTCTCTATGAATTCTCCAGGAGTCCTCCAGAATTTGACGGCTTAGGGCTGCAATTAAAGGGGTTGTCAGTAGAATTTGGGCAAGGATCATGCCCTTGGTAGTAAATAGCCAGCCCCAGGGTCCTAGAGGTCCTGAGCGAGATAGCATGAGATATACCAGCACCCCAACAATGACTGTAGGGACCCCCATTAGAGTGTTTAAGACAACGATGATCCACTTCTTGCCTTTAAATTCTTCTGTAGCGAGTAAAGCTCCAACGGGTAGACCAATGAGCGTCCCAAAAAAGAGGGCAGTTAAGCTGACCTGGAGAGAAACCAGGACGATTCCTAAAACCCCCCGATCTAGGTGGGCGAGCAGGGCAATAGCATCTTGAAAAGCGGTCAACATGGACCTGATTCTATCAAGGCAATGGCAAAATGAGCTTAATGCAATTCATACCCCTAATTTCTGACTTATGGCTGAAGTAGTTTGCCTCTGTAACGAGGTTCTTGATGAGGACCTGCGAGAGTACCTTGATACCCATGCTATCGGCTCAATAGAGGAGTTGCGTGAGCAGGCGTCTATTTGCAATAAATGCATGCAATGCCAAGAGTTGGTTGAGGGCGAAATCTATTTGGCACGTGTAAGACGTCAGCGTGCAGCAGGACAGTTTTAATGAGTCAAGATAGAAGCGCTCGTTTCACGGTCATGAGCATGAACGTGCACAAAGGCGTTTCTCCTTTACATCGGCACTCCACCATTTATCAGTTACGCCAAAGGATGCGAAGCCATCATCCTGACTTATTGTTTCTTCAAGAATTACAACAAGAGCATCGGGGCAGGATTAGGCGATTTGGGCAGTGGCCATTAACAGAGCTAACTCACTTTCTGTCAGAAGATTTTTGGCATGATTGGCATTATGGAAAAAATATGGAGTATCCGGATGGCCACCACGGCAATGCGATTTTATCGAAGCATCCTTTGCGCAAGGGCCTAAATTACGATATTTCTGCCTATCGGTTTGAAAGACGAGGCCTATTACATAGCGTCACTCAACTAGATGGATTGAATCAGCCAATTCACTGCTTCTGTGTGCACTTAGCTCTATTTGAGCGCGGCAGAGAGCGCCAGCTAGAGCAAATCATTGGATATATTGCGGATTTGACGCAGAATGGTCCGACCATTGTCGCGGGAGACTTTAATGATTGGCGTAATCGCTTGGGTGCACCCATGAAAGAAGCTGGCTTTGAGGAGGTGTTTGAGACCCTCACTGGCTCACCCGCCAAAACCTTCCCGAGCATTAGGCCGCTATTGGCAATGGATCGAATCTATGTACGCGGGATGAAGATTCATTCTGCAGAAATTTTGCACGATTGGATGAGCTTATCTGATCATTTAGGCATTGCAGCAGAACTGGAAATCAAATGAACGACCTACTCAGCGTTTTCTTGAAAAATATTTTTGAGCTCAATATCAATTGGCTTTTATATATTCACTTCATATTAGTCACCTACTTTATCGGTGTCATTATTTCCGTTAGAAGACCAGTAGGTATAGCGTTTGCCTGGATTTTTATTGTGATGACTTTCCCTGTTTTGGGTATCAGTTTGTACGTTCTCATAGGCGAGCGCCCAGTTGGTCGCAAGTTGACACGAAAAATTACCCGCATGAATCGCGAGTATGAGCACATTACGGAGAAAGCATGTCAAGACTATGCCGAGGATAGGGGGCAGATACCTTTGGAGGGTAGGGCTTTAAGTCTTTTAGCGGAAGCTAAAAATGGATCTCCAGTAGTTGCCGGTAATAAGCTTGAGCTACACACCGATTCCTTAGAGATCTTGCAGTGCTTCATTGATGAAATTAATCAGGCTAAGCAAAGCTTGCATCTCGAGTTTTATATTTGGGCTCTAGGTGGATCTGCGGATCAGGTTGGTGAGGCGATGGTAGCTGCAGCCAAGAGAGGAGTGGCATGTCGCGTACTCCTGGATTCATTGGGAAGTAAAGATTGGTTTAAATCTCAATGGCCGCGACGCTTTCGTAATGCTGGTATTCAAGTAACGGAAGCCTTACCAATTCAGATTGGAAGATTCCAGTTTCGCCGAGCCGATTTACGCTTACATCGGAAAATTTTTGTAATTGATGGTGCGATTGTGTGGACAGGTAGCATGAACCTAGTAGATCCCCGTACCTTTAAACAAGACTCAGGAGTGGGTGAGTGGGTTGATGCCATGGTGCGGGTTGAGGGGCCAGTTGCTGCGCAATTCGAACTGACATTTGCTTTCGATTGGAGCGTTGATAATCCTAGCATCACCCACTTTAATGAATGTGTTCCAGCTACCTCACCCCACGAAGGTAATGTTATTGCTCAGAAACTTGCTTCTGGACCAGTTTATCGAGATGACATTCTCTATCAAGTCCTGCTCTCTGCAATTCTTGACGCTCGAGAAGAGCTCACTATTACGACTCCTTACTTTGGGCCCGATGATGGCTTGATGCAGGCGCTCATGGCGGCCGCAAGAAGGGGCGTGAATGTCACTTTAATTATTCCAAAGTTAAATGATTCAACATTAGTGGCTTGGAGTAGTAAGAGTTATTACGATGATTTATTACGATCAGGGGTGAAGATTGCAGAGTTTCATGGTGGCTTACTGCATACCAAGAGCCTATTGATTGACAAAAGAACTGCCATCTTTGGATCGGTTAACTTTGATCAAAGGAGTTTGCGTCTGAACTTTGAGATCAGCCTCATTGTTTATAACGAGGACTTCTGCGTCAAACTCCAAAAGCTCATTAACTCTTATTTAGAGAAATCAGATTACGTTGATCTTGCTAGTTGGATAAAACGACCTCGCTGGCATCATTACCTTGAAAATGCAGCCCATCTCACTTCTCCGCTGCTTTAAATTGCGCCACTAGCGCGCATGCTGGCGATATCGGCCTCTGCCAAGCCTAACTCTTTCAAAATGGAGTCAGTATGTTCACCTACAGCTGGAATAGGATCCATGCGATAGTCGTAACTGTCATTGAGTCCCGGAGGTAGTAGCGCTGCAACGGGTCCATTGGGTGTGCCAACCTCTGTAAATCGATTGCGAGCTCTCAGCTGCTCATGCTTCCAAAGGCCTTCCATATCATTCAGATGGGCATTGGCAATCTGAGCTTTTTCTAATCTCGCAATCAGCTGTTCTGAACTCAGCTTACTAAAGCAGGTATTGATAATCTCGAGTAATTCTGACCGTTTGTCATTACGCTTGAAATTTCGATCAAAGCGTTCATCTTTAGCGAGCGCTGGATTCTCTAAGACTATTTCGCAAAATTGCACCCATTCACGTTCATTCTGAAGACCCAGCATGACTGTCTTACCATCACCAGCTTTGAAAGGGCCATAGGGATAAATGGTTGCATGAGACGCACCGTTTCTTGCTGGTGGGTTCGCGCCTTTGTAGGCGTAGTACATCGGAAAGCTCATCCACTCACCTAGGGCCTCTAACATGGAGATATCGATGACTGTACCCTTGCCAGTTTTTCCTCTTTGCAATAAGGCTGCCAAGATATTGGTGTAGGCATACATGCCTGCCGCAATATCGGCGATGGAGTTTCCAGCCTTGCTGGGTGTTTCGGGTGTTCCTGTAATCGAAAGAAAGCCTGCTTCACTTTGTATCAAGAGATCGTAGGCCTTTTTATCGCGATAGGGGCCGTCGTTGCCATACCCTGAAATAGCGCAGGTAATCAAACCAGGATTTTCTTTCTGCAAAACCTCTGGACTCAGACCCATACGAGCTGCCGCACCTGGAGCAAGATTTTGAATAAAGACATCGGCAGTCTTTAGTAGGCGCTTGAGTATTGCTAAAGCTGAATCTTGTTTTAGGTCGAGGGTTAAGCTTTCTTTTGACCGATTGACCCATACAAAGTGTGATGAAAGTCCATCGACTTGAGTATCGTAGCCCCTTGCAAAATCGCCATCTCCAGGACGTTCAATTTTGATGATGCGTGCTCCTAGGTCTGCTAGCTGACGAGTGCAGAATGGGGCGGCAATGACATGTTCTAGTGCAACAACAGTAATTCCATCAAGTGGGCGAATACTCATAATGTTCTATTAGAAAGATCTTGGTAGACCAAGAACATGCTCGGCTATGTAGGAGTAGATCAAGTTTGTTGAGATTGGAGCTACTTGATAGAGGCGTGTTTCTCTAAATTTGCGCTCCACATCGTACTCATTGGCAAAGCCAAAGCCACCATGGGTTTGTAAACAGACATTAGCAGCCTCCCAGGACGCTTTGGCAGCCAAGTACTTCGCCATATTTGCTTCGGGCCCACAAGGCTCATGGTTGTCGAACAACTCACAGGCCTTAAAGCGCATGAGATTAGCCGCCTCAGTTTCGATATAGCTATCCGCAATCGGAAACTGAATACCTTGATTCTTTCCAATCGGACGATCAAATACCACGCGATCATTCGCGTAACGCCGGGCGCGATCAATAAACCAGTAAGCATCGCCAATACATTCGGCTGCAATCAGCACACGCTCAGCATTAAGGCCATCAAGAATGTATTTAAATCCCTGGCCTTCTGTGCCAATCAGATTTTCTGCGGGTATCTCTAAGTTATCAAAGAACACTTCATTAGTTTCATGATTCACCATATTGGCAATAGGTCTGACTTCCATGCCCTTACCAATAGCATCTGCAAGATTGACGATGAAGATCGACATCCCTTCAGATTTACGCTGCACTTCACTAATGGGAGTGGTACGAGCGAGCAAAATCATGAGATCAGAATGTTGAATACGAGAAATCCAAACTTTCTGACCATTCACAACATATTTGTCACCCTTTTTGACAGCCGTAGTTTTTAGTTTAGTAGTGTCGGTGCCGGTAGTGGGTTCGGTAACGGCCATACTTTGTAGACGTAATTCACCACTCGCGATTTTTGGTAAGTACATTTTCTTCTGCGCATCAGACCCATGACGCAGCAAAGTGCCCATGTTGTACATCTGCCCATGACATGAGCCAGAGTTGCCGCCCGAGAAATTAATCTCTTCCATGATGACAGAAGCTTCGGCTAAACCTAATCCAGAGCCGCCATACTCTTCTGGAATTAACGCGGCCAACCAGCCCGCTTCAGTCATTGCTTTTACAAAGGCTTCTGGATAGCCTCGCTCGTGATCTACCCTTTGCCAGTAGGCTGAGTCGAATGTTCCGCAGAGGTCTCGTAAGGCCTCGCGCATATCCTGATATTGATCTGGTTTAGGAATAGGGTGATTCATGGAGGACTCTTTTTATGGTTTATTTTGTGATTTAGGCACTAGTTTAAGCAAGATTTGAAAATCCTGGAGAATGATCAAAATCAGGCGAAAATAGCCTCATTCTGAACTGAATATTCTGTATAGATAGCTAAATAAGGGACATGAACTTTCACATGCAAAAGAATCGCCAACAAATCCTTGCTGGAGTCAAAGTTTTAGAGTTGGGTCAACTTATTGCCGGACCCTTTGCCTCAAAGACGCTTGCTGATTTTGGAGCTGAGGTCATCAAGGTCGAGTCACCGGGCGTTGGCGACCCTTTGCGTAAGTGGCGCATGCTTCATGAGGGCACCTCAGTTTGGTGGCAGGCGCAATCGCGCAACAAGCAATCTATCTGCTTAGATCTGCGTGTTAAAGAAGGCCAGGCAATTGCCAGAAAGTTAGCGCTTGAGGCAGATGTTGTGATTGAAAATTTTCGCCCAGGTACGCTAGAGAAGTGGGGTTTGGGCTGGGAAGAGTTACATCAAGCAAATCCAAAGTTAATTATGTTGCGCATCTCTGGTTACGGTCAGGATGGCCCAAGACGTGATGAGCCGGGTTTTGCTGCAATTGGAGAGGCGATGGCTGGTTTGCGTTATATCACTGGCCATCCAAATGAGGTGCCGGTGAGAGCGGGCGTATCACTTGGCGATACGATCGCGGGTTTGCATGGTGCACTTGGGGTATTACTGGCCTTATACGAGCGAGATGCTCGCGGTGGCCAAGGCCAAATGATTGATGTCGCTTTGTATGAAGCGGTATTTAATTTGACTGAGAGCCTACTACCGGAGTACTCGGCTTTTGGTGCCATACGTCAGCCTGCAGGCGGCGCTTTGCCAGGCATCGCACCTTCTAATGCATATCGATGCGCTGATGGGCAGTATGTATTAATCGCCGGCAATGGAGACTCGATATACAAGCGTTTGATGGCTTTAATTGGTAGATCAGATTTGGGCGAGGATCCTACCTTGGCATTTAATGATGGCCGCGCCAGAAGGGTGGCTGAGATTGATGCGGCGATTAATGCCTGGACCCAGACTCTCACTCTTGATGAAGTGCTTAAAGGCCTGCTTGAAGCAGAAGTGCCTTCTGGCAAGATTTATACCGCCAAAGATATTGCTGAAGATCCGCATTATGAAGCTAGGGGTGTAATTGAGACTGTTCGGGCTGCTGATGGCTTAGAAGTTCAGGTTCCCGGAATTATTCCGAAGCTTTCTCAAAATCCCGGATCAATTCGTTATCGCGCTCCTACATTAGGAGAGCATACTGATGAAGTGCTTAAATCTGCTGGCCTCACTGAAGAACAAATTACGACCCTGAAAAAATCTGGGGTTCTCGCTTAATGGATCAAGCGCTCCAGCATTTTTTCGGATGGTTTGGTTTGCCATCCGTTGGATTGCCTGCCGTATTCATCAGTGCCTTTGTTTCAGCAACATTACTCCCCGTAGGTTCCGAGCCTATTTTATTTGGGTATACCTCGCTTAACCCCGATATGTACTGGTTTGCAATCTTCGTTGCAACTATTGGCAATACGCTAGGCGGAATGTTTGATTGGTGGCTTGGATTGATCTCTCGCAATAGTTTTGAATCCCTAAAAGGTCCTACACATAGCAAAATGCAATCTTGGCTTGAAGAGCGGGGTCCTAAGATGCTTTTACTTTCTTGGCTACCCGGTTTTGGGGATCCTCTTTGTATTGCGGCTGGTTGGCTCCGCTTAGCTTGGTTTCCGTGCCTAATTTATATGTTTATTGGTAAGTTACTCCGCTACCTCACTATGACGTGGCTACTCACCTTAGTTCCAGATAGCTATTGGCACCAATTGGGACATTGGTTGCATCTGATCTAAATCTATTCGTTGTATCCTACGTTTTTATTATTTCACTCGTTGAGAATATTGATATGTCTTCTTTAAAAGGTAAAACAGCCCTGGTAACAGGATCTACTAGCGGTATTGGCTTAGGAATGGCAATTGCATTGGCTAAGCAGGGCGTTAACATCATGGTGAATGGTTTTGGTGAGAAAGATGAGGCGATCGCCAAAATCAAAGCCTGTGATGTAGAGGTAGATTACCACGGTGCAGATATGAGCAAGCCCGCTGAGATCGCGGATCTGATTCAGCAAACTGAAAAACGTTTTGGTTCATTAGATATCTTGATCAATAACGCTGGCATTCAATATACATCTAATGTTGAAGAGTTTCCAACAGACAAGTGGGATGCCATTATTGCGATCAACCTGAGCTCTGCATTTCATACAACCCATCATGCGTTACCGGGTATGAAAAAAAGGAACTGGGGTCGCATTATTAATATTGCCTCTGTACATGGCTTGGTAGCTTCTACGCAAAAATCCGCTTACGTTGCAGCTAAGCATGGAATTATTGGTTTGACCAAAGTCACCGCTCTTGAGAATGCGCGAACTGGTATTACCTGTAATGCAATTTGCCCGGGCTGGGTATTGACTCCCTTGGTTCAAAAGCAGGTAGATGCAAGAGCCGAGCGAGAAGGCATTTCCAATGATGCGGCAAAGACTGCTTTGGTCTCTGAGAAGCAACCATCTGGAGAGTTTGTGACTCCAGAGCAATTGGCTGCTTTAGCAGTATTCCTCTGCGGTCCAGATGCATCTGAAGTGCGTGGGGTAGCTTGGAATATGGATGGTGGCTGGGCTGCGCAATAAGCAGACCTAGATGCTTCACCCATGAATGCCAGCATGTCAATCTTGCTGGCATTTTGTTTTTAGACTTCAGCTTTGGCAGGGCGCCTCATAGATACGATCTACTTTACCCGCCATTAATAGTTGGCTTGGTAATGTGCGGCCAAACAATGATTGCAAATCTTTTGAACACGCTAATAATGTATCGATCTGCATATTGGTTTTAAAGCCCATGAGATCTAACATGTGCACCAACTCTTCAGTACAGATGTTGCCGGTGGCTCCTGGGGCGTAAGGGCAGCCTCCTAAACCACCTAATGAGGAGTCAAAGCGATCAATGCCGCTATTGACAGCAGCAAGAGCATTGGCGAGCCCCATCCCACGGGTATTGTGGAAATGTAGCGTCCATTGCAGATTTGGATATTTGGTTTGTACTGCTTCGCAAACGGCTTGTACCTGAGCAGGATTAGCCATGCCCGTAGTGTCGCAGACGGTAATGCCGCGTACACCAGCAGCAGCAAAACGATCTATCCAGTGCATTAATTCTGGTAAAGAAGTCATGCCTGCCATGGGGCAACCAAAACTAGTGGATAGAGAAATGTTTGTAGCAGTATTGTTCGCATGGGCTAAATCAATCACAGAAGCCAGCCCTTTGAACGAGTCTTCACGACTCATTTTGAGGTTAGATTGGTTATGCGCTTCGCTCACTGACATCACTAAATTGAATTCATCCACACCAACGCTCAATGCACGCTCGGCACCCTTGAGATTCGGAATAAGGACGGTGTATTCAACACCGGGGACTCGATCAATGCCGCGCATGACTGCCTCAGCGTCAGCAAGCATTGGAATGGCTTTAGGGCTAGTGAAGGAGGTCACTTCAATCTTGGCGTATCCAGCACGACTTAAGCGATTGATCAGGGCAATCTTTTCCTCGGTAGGGACGAACTGACTTTCCGCCTGAAATCCATCCCGAGTGACTACCTCTTGAATGAAGATTCGTTTTGGGTTTTGGGGGGATGGGGTGCCGGTCATATTGAGGTGCAGATTTGATGCCCAAAGCGGGCTAAGCCTCTATTTTAAGTATGATTTCTGAAATTTTGCCTGACCAAACAAAAAAGTCAGAATAGTCTATAGTTACCTCAAAATACCGTATTTTTATTGGTTAATTTAATTATAAGGAACGCAAATGGAACACACCCTACCGCAGTTGCCGTACGCTCTTGATGCTTTGGCGCCCTATATTTCTAAGGAAACTTTGGAGTATCACTATGGAAAACATCATCAGACCTACGTAACTAATCTAAATAATTTGATTAAGGGGACTGAGTTTGAAGCTGCAACCCTTGAGGAAATTGTAAAGAAATCAGCGGGTGGTGTATTTAATAATGCCGCTCAAGTTTGGAATCATACGTTTTACTGGATGGGTATGAAGCCAAATGGAGGGGGAGCGCCTACTGGTGCATTGGCCGACGCAATCAATGCTAAGTGGGGCTCATTCGATAAATTTAAGGAAGAGTTTACAAAGTGTGCCGTTGGCACCTTTGGATCTGGTTGGGCTTGGTTGGTTAAGAAGTCAGATGGCAGTCTGGATCTTGTTTCAACAAGCAACGCCGCCACTCCTTTGACAACTGATGCAAAACCTTTGTTGACTTGTGATGTCTGGGAGCATGCTTACTACATCGATACCCGCAATGCTCGCCCAAAATATTTGGAAAACTTTTGGAACCTGGTTAACTGGGATTTTGCTAGCAAGAATTTTGCTTAATCCAAGAGATCTATAGAGAAAATTATATGACTTCAATTTTGACCTCTTTGGGACGTACTGTTTTAGCTGGTTTCGTACTTCTCATTCTTATTATCTTTGCTTTGGGTGGTAACTTTAGTTCTGCTGAACTGCCATTCATCTTCCGCTGGTTACATGTGATGTTCGGTGTGATGTGGATTGGTTTGCTCTGGTACTTCAACTTTGTACAAATTCCTTCAATGCCAAAAATTCCTGACGAGCAAAAGCCAGCAATTGGCAAAGTGATTGCTCCAACTGCATTGTTTTGGTTCCGTTGGGCAGCACTTCTAACCGTTGTTACAGGTGTAATCGTGGCAATCGTTAATGGCTATGCACATCAAGCCTTCACATTACAAGCCCCATTCCGCGCAATTGGTTTGGGCATGTGGATCGCCTTGGTAATGGCATTCAACGTTTGGTTCATTATTTGGCCAAATCAGAAACGTGCTCTTGGTATTGTTTCTGTTGAACCAGATGTGAAGGCAAAATCTGCACGTGTTGCAATGCTGACTTCCCGTTTGAATACAGTACTCTCAGTGCCAATGTTGTTCTTGATGGTTGCTCAGTCACACAACACAACTTGGTTTGTGATCGTTTCTTAATCACTTCGTTGTTATTGATAAAAAGGCCCGCATTGCGGGCCTTTTTATTTCATCAACTCCAAAAGCGCAGCCATCAAATTACTGAAGCAATGGTGGCAACTCTTTGGTGAGACTTGCTCGTTGCGAGGTGGCCGTACCCATTAAGGCAAAGCCTAGTAGCTTGCCGTCGTCACCTTCGAAGCGGGCTTCGACACCGCCCTCTGTCGCGGTAGTCTTCCATTGACCCTGGGTACCTTTAGCCGGTGGTGAAACTATTGTTGGTAGGGCAGGAGTTTTTACCATGACGGGCATTGCTGGGTAGCTAAGCGCTGTCACTTGTCCAAGTAGTGTTGGTGCCAGGGCTCTTGCAGACTGCATGATGGGCATAACATAGGGGAGCACCAAACCTTCAACCTCCGCACAATCACCAAGTGAGTAGATATTTTGTTGGCTAGTTTCTAGCTCGCGATTCACCTGAATGCCTAGACCTGTCTTAATGCCTGCTGCTTTGGCTAAGTCAATCCGCGGTTTTAGGCCAACCGCAGACAGTACAACATCACATGAGATGGAGTTGCCATTGGCAAGACTAATTTCAATATCATTTCCATTGCGATTGATGGCTTGAGCAGTGGTGGAGAAGTGCCAGCGCACCCCCGCAGTACTGAGTTTATTTTGTAATTCTTTTGCTGCCGCTTCAGGCAATAAGCGGCCTAGTGCTTGGGATGCCAAATCAATCACATCAACCTCATAGCCGCCCAATACCAAATCATTGGCAAACTCACAGCCGATTAAGCCAGCCCCAAGAATTGCCACCTTCTTTTTATTTGCAATGGCACTCCTGAATTTAGCGTAATCCTCTAAGTCATTGACAGTGAGAACTTCATTGGCAGCGCTACCTTCCAACGGTAGCTGAATTTGATCAGCACCTAAGGCCATTACAAGCTTGGCATAAGAGAGGGCGCCTTTGCTTGTTTGCAATGTTTGAGTTGCGACATCAATTGCGGTGACATCAGTCTCAGCGAGAATATTTACTTCCAATTGCGTTGCCATGCCTTCGACCGGCGTAGAGACGAGTTGAGTAGCCTCTTTGTTGCTTGCAAAAGCGGTGGAGAGCATTGGTTTGGAGTAAAAATAACCAGGCTCTCGGGTAATTAAGGTGATGGGTGCTGTTTTGTCTAGTTTACGAATTTCACGAATCAGGGTGTATCCAGCCAAGCCACTGCCAATAATGACAATGCTGGAAGATTGAGATGTATTTTGGGTCAAAGCTAAGCTCCAGGCGGATAAAGGATGAATCAGAAGTGCAGTATCAACTGATCTTAGCCTACTTGAACCATTTCAAAGTCAGACTTGGATACGCCGCAATCTGGGCACTCCCAGCTATCAGGGACGTCAGCCCAAGCGGTGCCAGGTGCAATACCCTCGCTTGGTAAGCCTTGAGCCTCATCATAAATAAAGCCACACACGATACATTGCCAAGTTTTCATATTGATTTCCTTAATATCAGGCCTCAATTTTAAATTTAATCTGAATATTTTTCTTGAGACGCGTGATTTAGCTAAATTCAGCAAAAGTCATCAATTCTTGTTAGAGTGATCGATCTCATACTTATTCATAAAGGCTTCAGATGTCAGGTAAAGAAATCATGTTCACCCCGGTTACTCTTGGCGCAATTCAGTTAAAAAACCGTCTTGTAATGGCACCATTGACGCGGATGCGCGCAGTCGCTGGCGATGTCCCAAATCCTTTAGCAAAGACCTATTACGCCCAGCGTGCAAGTGCTGGCTTAATTATTACTGAGGCAACGCAAATTTCTCAGCTAGGCATGGGATATCCAGCAACACCAGGTATTTATTCTCCAGCCCAAACTGCAGCCTGGAAAGAGATTGTTGAAGCGGTTCATGCTAAGGGTGGGGCGATTGTTGCGCAACTATGGCATGTGGGTCGTATTTCTCATTCTTCATTACACTCAGAGCAAGGTGTTCCGGAAGCACCCTCTGCGATTGCTGCTGCAGGACAAACTTATGGCGCCGATTGGAAGCTGCATGACTACGAGACTCCTAAGGCAATGAGCCTTGAAGATATCGCTCGTTTACTCAATGAGTTTGAGGCTGCTGCACAAAATGCCAAAGCAGCCGGTTTTGATGGTATCGAAATTCACTCAGCCAATGGCTATTTATTAGATCAATTCTTGCAAGACAAGACTAACCAACGTACTGATCAATATGGCGGCTCCGTAGACAATCGCCTGCGACTCTTGGGTGAGGTGATCGAGACTGTCAGCAAAGTATTCTCGAGTGATCGCGTAGGTGTTCGTCTTTCCCCTTACGGCAGCTTTAATGATATTGCTGATAGTGATCCGATTGCCCTGTTTACTGCCGCAATCAATAAATTAAATGGCTACAACTTGGCTTATGTCCATATGATCGAGCCAAGAGCAACTGGCGCTGGCGGTGGAGACAAGATGAATGATGGGGCGCCAGTCACATCAGAGCTCTTCCGCGCAATATATAAAGGTAAATTTATTACTGCAGGTGGTTACGATCAGGCTCTGGGCGAAAAAGTGCTTGAGGAGGGCTTGGCTGATGCGGTTGCCTATGGCCGCATTTATATTGCCAATCCTGATTTAGTAGAGCGCTTCAAATTGAATGCTCCTCTGAATCCATATAACCGCGCTACTTTCTATGGTGGTCAAGAAGCTGGCTATACGGACTATCCAGCACTTTAAGTCAATTTGCTTGACTCAATAAACCCCGCTGTTAGAAGTGGGGTTTATTTTTTATCTTCAGGATCTTTCAGAAGATCGAAGTGATTGGCAACTAGTAATAAAGCAATGGATGCGCAGCCCATGGCAAAGAACTGCCATTGATGCAACATTGCTGTACCTATAACAGTCATTAAAATTGTCCAGCCAACAGCCATCTTCGCTTTTTTAGAGAGCGGCTTCATATTCTATTAACCCTTAAGTATTCGCTTTAACTTTCCTTAACATGCAAGGAAGTGAATCGTTCTTGATGATGTAATGTTGCCATAAAGTCGTGAAGCTATTTTTGGCATCTAAAAAGTCCGTAGTTTTCAGTAGGATTAATGTGGGACAGCTCGCCACTAGTTCAGCCTAACTTTAGCGCTGAGTTCGTTGAGGGCGCCTCTTTTATCGACCTGGGAGAGCCTGAGAGCCTCAGTTTCAAAGTCGAGCTGGCCGGGATGAAATTGATCATCGTTTTGTAAGTCGATTACATAAGTCCAGACAAGCTCGCGACCGCGGTTCTTAAAGACATCAACTACACGTTTCATATGTACCGCCTTTGTGGTGATGCTTAATTGCTGGCTGGGGAAGAGGTTTCAGTCTTAGTCTGCGTGTTTAATACGTTCTTCAGTGTAATCAAGTTTCGTGGCTCAATCCGAATAACGCCACCTCGAGGACTATCAATATCTGCAATCAAGAAAAACGAGACAGCAATAACAAAAGGGAAAATCATGAAGAGGACAATGTTCTTCTGAAAGTTACGCGCTCCAAATCCAACCAATAAGTTGGCGCAAACGGCGATAGCCGCCATGAGGAGCCAGGCGGTGCTAGGAATGCGATTCCACCAGGCAGCTTGCACGTAGCCTTGTGAATTCAGAACATCATTCATACCTGAGACCACCAGTGCAATCGTTGCAGTTTGGTTGCTACGAGCAGTCGGTAAAATCTCATTCCATAGATCATTCTGTAGTTGATCCGTCTTTAGATGGATGTCCTTGATTTTTTCGCGCTCTTGTTTTGAATAGAACAGAATACGCTGATCTAAGTATTGCATGAGTAAATCTTTGGTAACCTGGCTTGCCTTCGGGGGAAGTAGGTCTGCTCGCAAATATTCCGTGCCAATCGCATTTGCTTCACTTTCCTCCAGGGTCTCCCTTAGGTCATGTCGATCAATTGCCATGGAAAAGGTAAAGCCAATCAGAAGTGCTAATAAAGTTAATGTGGCTGTTTGGATGATGCCCAGGTCTTCAGAGGTTTCAGTATCTTTAGTCCGATAGCGGCTGAGGATTGTATTGCCAAACCAAACGCAAAATGCAATTCCGAAAACAAGTAGAGGGTTGTTGAGTATTGAGCTAATTTAAAAAGTTCCTGGATACAAAATATCTTTAGTGACATTCTGGATATCGCGATGGCCAGTAAATGCCATAGTGATATCCAACTCATTCTTAATAATTTCTAGGCACTTCGTAACGCCAGCTTCACCCATGGCGCCTAAGCCATACAAAAATGGACGACCGATCATAGTACCGCGAGCGCCTAAGGCCCATGCCTTTAGAACATCTTGGCCAGATCGAATACCGCCATCCATCCATACTTCAATATCTTTGCCAACAGCTTCCACTATTCCTGGAAGAGCCTGAATGCTAGAGACAGCGCCATCCAATTGACGGCCACCGTGATTGGAAACAATCAGGGCATCGGCCCCAGAGTTTGCAGCCATGCGCGCATCGTCCTCATCCAAGATTCCCTTGATGATGAGTTTTCCGCCCCAGAGTTTTTTAATCCACTCCACATCACTCCAGCTTAATCCTGGATCAAATTGTTCTGCAGTCCAGGAAGAAAGCGAGGACATATTTCCTACGCCGGTTGCGTGCCCCACAATATTGCGGAAAGTTCTACGTGGTGTCATCGCCATTCCAAGACACCAGCGTGGTTTAGTGGCCATATTGATCATATTCGTGATCGTCAGCTTAGGAGGGGCTGAGAGACCGTTCTTAAGATCTTTATGACGCTGACCCAAAATTTGGAGGTCGAGAGTCAAAACTAGGGCTGAGCACTTCGCAGCTTTTGCTCGCTCAATTAAGCGCTCAATAAAACCGCGATCTTTCATTACATAGAGCTGAAACCAAAATGGTTTAGTGGTGCGTTCTGCCACATCTTCGATAGAGCAGATGCTCATCGTGGATAAACAAAAAGGGACGCCAAATTTTTCTGCAGCTTTAGCAGCTAAAATTTCACCATCAGCATGCTGCATCCCGGTAAGTCCGGTTGGCGCAAGCGCTACTGGCATCGTGACTTCTTGACCGACCATGGTTGTTTTGGTTGTGCGGTTAGTCATATCAACGGCAACGCGCTGACGCAACTTGATCTTCTGAAAATCAGATTCATTAGCGCGATAGGTGGATTCCGTCCAAGAACCTGAATCTGCATAGTCATAGAACATCTTGGGAGTACGTTTTTTGTGGAGTATCCGCAAGTCTTCGATATTGGTAATGATTGCCACAATATATCCTTCTGTTGAATGCCTTTTATATGAGACATTTATCTAATTAAGCTCTATCTTAGCAATACCAAGGATTTGTTTCTACAATGCTAGGGTATCCCTCGATTGGGACCCTAAATCCCTAACCATCACCTCCTTCATGCCTCAACTGAATCTCGCAACCACCTCTTATTTACTGATTGCCACTGCTTTATGGGCTGGTAATGCGATTGCTGGGCGTGTTTTGGTGGCTAGCGCAGCTGTTTCACCGATTACCCTCAGTTTGGTACGTTGGGGTTTGGCGGCATTACTGTTGCTGCCATTAGGATGGAGAGTGTTTGCACCTAGTAGTGCTTTATGGCAAAACAAGAAGCGCTTTGTCTTATTAGGCTTATTTGGCGTTGGAAGTTACAACGTACTTTTATATCTTGCGCTAGAAACTTCAACAGCCATCAATGTCACCTTGATTGGTGCCAGCATGCCCATCTGGATGTTGCTGATTGGTGCTCTTTTTTATCAAACCAAACCTGGACTATTACAGTTAGTTGGTGCAGTTGTCTCGCTACTTGGTGTGGCAATTGTATTAACGAGAGGTGATTTATCGACCTTGCTTTCAATGGAGATGGTACTCGGCGACTTATTAATCATGTTGGCGACGATTACCTGGGCTTTTTATAGTTGGATGTTAAGTCGACCTGGTGTGAGCACTGAGCGCCAATGGCCTTGGGCCGAATTTTTAATGGCGCAGGTTTTTGTGGGCTTATTGTGGACGGGGTTCTTTGACGTTTTTGAGATTGCCGCTGGTCAGGCATATTTAGAGCTCAATCTCTGGACTGCTTCTCTCATTCTTTTTGTCGCAGTTGGCCCCTCACTAATTGCTTATCGTTGCTGGGGATTAGGTGTGAATGGGGCAGGGCCTACAGTTGCCGCTTTCTTTGCCAACTTCATTCCTTTATTCACGGCAATCCTGTCTGCCGCTATGCTGGGTGAACCACCGAGGCTCTTTCATGGCCTGGCGTTTGCCTTGATCGTGATTGGGATTGTCATTTCTTCGAGAAGAAAACAGCAGTAAAAAGCGGTAAATGCTCGAAAAAGGCCTTCCTAATGCGGTTTTTTGAGGATCGCCCAAAAAGGCCTCTAAATCAGTATCATTTAGGGCTAATCACACAATTCCTAGGAAATTACTATGCCAGGTTTACTCCCCAACGTTGATCCAGACGGTTTATTAGAGTTCTCAGTCGTTTATACCGACCGCTCCTTAAATCACATGTCTGAAGAGTTCAAACGTGTGATGGTTGATATTTCAAGTGTGCTCAAAGATGCTTATAACGCGAGCTCTGCTGTAATCGTTCCTGGTAGCGGTACATTCGGCATGGAGGCTGTAGCCCGTCAATTTGCCAACAATCAAAAGTGTTTGGTTCTACGTAATGGCTGGTTTAGCTACCGTTGGACACAAATTTTTGACCTAGCCAATATTACGAACGACATTACCGTCATCAAAGGTCGTCAGTTGGAAGCATCTACTCAGGGTGTATTTGCACCAGCACCGATTGAAGAGGTAGTGGCTTTTATCAAGAAAGAAAAACCAGCAGTAGTTTTTGCGCCGCACGTAGAAACCTCCGCAGGCATCATCCTGCCAGATGACTATCTCAAAGCAGTTGGTGAAGCTGTCCGCTCTGTAAATGGTTTGTTTGTATTAGATTGCATCGCTTCAGGTGCAATGTGGGTAGATATGAAGGCCTGTAATGTAGATGTGGTGATTACAGCGCCGCAAAAAGGCTGGAGCAGCTCCCCATGCTGCGCATTGATCGCACTTGGTGAGAGAGCACGCGAGCGTATTGATGCTACTCAAAGTACTAGCTTCTCGATGGATCTCAAAAAGTGGATGCAGATTATGGAAGCCTATGAAAAGGGTGGTCATGTGTATCACACGACGATGCCTACCGATGCGCTCAAGATCTTACGCAACGTCATGAAAGAAACTCAGTCACTAGGCTTTGCAGCGTTAAAGGCAAAGCAAGTAGAGTTGGGCACTAAAGTTCGAGATTTATTGGTATCCAAAGGCTATCACTCTGTTTCTGCTAAAGGATTTCAAGCTCCTGGCGTAGTGGTGAGCTATACCAAGGACCCAGATATTCAATCTGGTAAGAAATTTATTGCACTGGGTTTACAAACTGCTGCAGGCGTTCCTTTGCAGTGCGACGAAAGACCAGACTTCCGTACATTCCGTATCGGCTTATTTGGCTTGGAGAAGTTAGCTCACGTAGATCGTACGCTTGGCTATCTCTCAGCAGCCCTGGAGAAGATTACCGAGGCAGAAGCTCAGCCTGCGTAATAGCTTCCCGCGTTCAATCAAGGCCATCTGATGATGGCCTTTTTCTTTTTTACCTGGCCAGTGGATTGCGAGTTGCTTGACTAAAATTGAAGCATTGAGAGCAAATTTTTGAGTATTATCAAATTATCCATAAACCATCCTGGAGAATTCCATGATTGCTCGTATTGTCCGCCTGTATCTGGCCACTCTTATTTCTGCAGCTATTGGCATTTCTCCAATTTCAGTGATGGCTGCTGATCCAGCTCCTGGAGCGACACCCGCAGCCACTCCAACAGAAGCTCCGGCAAATAAAGCTCAGAAAAAAGTGAAGAAAGAAAAGAAAGCTGAGAAAAAATCAAAGAAGAAGTCAAAGAAGAAATCGAAGTCCACTACAGACACGGCCACTTAGTAATCATTTACCCCTTCATCAATTTAGGGGCTCTGTTTTATCAAGGTCATCGGGTTCACTAGAGTTCGGTGACTTTTTTCTTGGGCTGTCTTTGCGAACCAACAACCACATTGCCGCGATCACTAAAGTCATTCCACTAATTTGAATCCAGGTGATGGGTTCTGACAAAATAAAATAACCCATAAAGATAGTTGATACTGGACCTAATATTCCGGCTTGCGCTACTAGCGGTGAGCCAATACGGTTTATGGCCACCATAATTAGCAACATCGGGATCACTGTACACAGACCGGCATTTAATAGGCTTAACCAATAAATTGCTTGGGTTTGCTCGAAAATCGCGCTTGGGTTGTAAAACGATGACTGTATTAAGCTAAAAAATGCAGAAGCGGTGCTCGCATAGACTACTAAGCGCACGCTACCAATGCGCTGAACCATTTCACCTGAGCCAATCATATAGGTTGCATAGGCGCAGGCGCTTCCAAATACTAAGATCATGCCGAGCCATGCGCTCAAGCCGGTAGAGCTTGCATCCTGAATAAAGACGATGAATACACCAAGGTAGCCTACTACTAGTGCATACCACTGCAAACGAGAGATCGTTTTATGCAAGACAAAATACGATATGAGAAGCACGATCGTTGGTGTGAGGTACAACACAATTCTCTCAAGACCAACAGAGATATATTGCAGTCCAAGAAAATCTAAGTAACTCGATAGAAAGTAACCTAAAAAGCCCAAGAAAACTAACTTCAATCGATCGGACCATGCAAGGGGACTCATTGCTTTTCTGCGAGACTCCCACCAATAGATTATCCAGAACATGGGGAGTGCCATGAGCATTCGTAAGGCTAAAAGCGTTTCTGAATTAGCGCCATAGCCAAAAGCAAGTTTGATGAGAACAGCCTTTCCAGAGAAGAGCATGGAGCCAACTCCGGCCATCAAGATGCCATAGAGGTAGCGGCGATGGTGATAGGCTGCGTTTGCTGATTGCATGGGACTTTATAGCAGCTTATTTAATAAGCTTCTCATCTCCAGGATAGTTTCTGAGGGGGTTAAACCAATTGGGCCAACACCTTGACGAACTAGACTATCAGCTGCTGTTGCATGTAGTTGTACGGCAATGCCCGTAGATTCCCATAAATTGAGTTGGTGGCGAACCCCCTGGACTGCGATTGCAGCAATACTTCCCGTGAGAACGTCTCCCATGCCTCCGGTGCCCATGCCTGGATTGCCTTCTTGGCACTGCAGGGCAGGGTGTTTGGTTGAGCCAATTAAAGTGTGCTGACCCTTTAGGACAACAATACATTGCGTCAGTGCAATTAATTGTTCTAAAGTGGCTAAGCGATCAGATTGAACGTTCTCTGTAGCAATACCGAGTAGTTTAGCTGCTTCGCCTGGATGCGGTGTCAGCACAACCTGATCAGGAAATTGTTGATTACGATTTTGTAATGCCGATAAAAGATCTTTTGATTCTGCAATCAGATTGAGTGCATCTGCATCAATCATTAAAGGAATGCTTGGGTATTGAAGTACTCCAATGAGTAATCTAGAGGCAAGAGTGGACTTACCAAGTCCTGGGCCAATCGCAATGACATCAGGCTGAGTAATTCTTAAGACATCATCAATCTGTGTACTTGCCAATCGAATCATTAGTTCAGGAGACTCTGGGCATGCTTTTGCGGATGCGGGGTCTAATATTTCTAGAATGGTCCAGCCAGCACCTAGATGCAGGCAGGCATTGCCAGCAAGTAAAAGGGCGCCTGCCATCCCTGGCGCGCCGCCTATTAAAAGAGCTTTACCTGCAGTGCCTTTATGTTCACTAGCACCGCGTTTTAAGCGCTTGGCTAATGCAAAAGTGTCCAGTTTTGATGTTGGTGCGGTCATATCAGTAGTATCACCCTGATTGGGGTGTTTGAACTCATTGTAAGAGAGAGTATGCTGAAAATATGAAGATCCAATTTCTTGGTGCTGCTGGTGAGGTTACTGGTTCACGTCATTCTGTAGAGCTCACTCTTGCTGGAAGGCAGAAGCGCTTTATGGTTGACTATGGAATGTTTCAAGGTGGGCGAGAGGCTACGAATAAAAATATAGAGCCCTTACCATTCTCACCCAACGATCTTGATTTTATAGTGCTGACGCACGCACACATTGATCACAGCGGTCTATTACCACGTTTGTGCGCTCAGGGATTTAGCGGCCCTATTTATTGCACTACCGCCACTTTTGAGTTGTTAAAAATTTTGCTACCGGATAGCGCGTATTTACAGCGTGCTGATGTTGATAGAGCAGATCGCAAGCAGAAAGCTGGAAAGTGGCGCGGGGAAATGCCCATCGCCTTATATTCTCGTGAAGAGGTGGATCTCGCTTTATCGCAATTTACAGTTTTGCAATATGGGCAAGTAGTTGAGGCGATCCCAGGTATTCAATTAGAGTTTCGCAATGCAGGGCATATTCTGGGGTCGGCAATAGCCATCATAGATATCACTGAAGATAATGCCCAGAAAAAGCGCTGTGTTTTTTCGGGAGACATTGGGATGAAGGGCAAAGTTCTGATGCCTGACCCCGACGTCATTTCAAATGCTGATGTGCTACTTGTTGAGTCAACTTATGGAGATCGCCAGCACCGTAGCTTGCAAGATACTGAAGATGAATTAGTGGAGGTGATTTCATCCACAATGACTGCACACGGCAATATTGTGATGCCTGCTTTTGCAGTTGGCCGTACACAAGAAATTTTATTCCTATTGATTGATCTTGTGAGAAGAGGGCGCCTGCCGCATTTAAGTATTTGGGTGGATTCACCTATGGCAACTGCTGCCACCCATTTGACTCAGCATTTCTTTTCACAGTTAGATAGTCAGTCTCAGGCAACATTTGAATGGTTCAAGGCCAATCCAGAGTCTGTCGATTTACGATTTATCGCTGATGTTGAGGAATCTAAGGCGCTCAATAAAATCAAAGGAGGCGCCATCATTATCTCGGCAAGTGGCATGTGCGATGCTGGACGCATTGTTCATCATTTGGCCAGTAATCTACCGCGTGAGCAAAATGCCATCATCATTACGGGATTTCAAGCGTATGGAAGTTTGGGTAGACGCCTGGTGGATAAAGCTAAGAAGGTACGCTTATTTGGTGAGGAGGTACTCGTGAAGGCATCCATCCACACCATCGGAGGATTATCTGCCCATGCGGATCGGGCTGGCTTGCTAGATTGGCTGAAGGGATTTGAGCTGCCGCCTAAATCAGTCTTTGTGGTTCATGGTGAGCCCGAGTCTTCCTCGGTATTTGCTGAATGTATCCGAGATGAATTGGGCTGGAAAAACGTCATCATCCCTGAACGCTTACATACCTACCCTTGTTAGGCTAATGACCAGATCCTGCTTGTATTGATTGACATAAAAAAACCGCGGCGGACCGCGGTTTGATTTAGCTGAAGAAAAAATTACTTCTTAGCGTCTGCTGCTGGAGCCGCTGCTGGAGCTGCTGGTGCAGCTGCTTTCTTAGCTTCTTCCATGTGAGCTGCTTCTGCGCCATGCTTTTCGCCGCCCATATCAATGTCGCCGTCGCCTTTGATGAGTAAATAGGCGGTGGCACTAATTAATACCAGTACCATGATGATGATTGCACGGTTGCTCATTGCTTTTCCTTCAGTTTGGTTGAAATTAGCCCAATATTAACCCTTGTTGGAGCCGGGGTAAATCCCAACTACCCCTAAGGATCTCTAAATCAGGCTGATTTAGGTATTAATACTAAGTTTTGGGCAGAATGATTAGGTCTTATTGCCATAAATGTAAGGGGTAAGATGGGCATGACACCGATACCTAAGGCAAGCATATGAGTTCAAAGCTCCCCATTAATAACGCTCAGACCATTACAGATTTTTTAAGTCTGGAGCCTCATCAAATTTCTGAAGAGAGTTCAGAAGAGTCTTATAAGTTTGCATTTGATGATGAAGCATTTTTAGCGCGCAGAGAAACGATTGGAATTCGTTTCGAGTTAGAGTTGTTAAAGCCAGAAATTCTACTCAGCGAGCATGGCATTGATCACACCATCACAGTCTTTGGCTCAACGCGTTTTGTGAGTCATGAAAAAGCCTTGGAAATGGAAAAGGGCGCTCAGACTGCTGATGAGAAGGCTAAAGCAAATAAAGCCTTACTGCATTCTCGCTATTATGAATCTGCTCGTGAGTTTGGTGCCATGGTTGCCCAGTACAACAACGCCCAGACTGAGGACTCCAATAAATTACATATTTGTACTGGTGGCGGACCCGGAATTATGGAGGCTGCTAATCGCGGTGCATTTGAAGCGGGGGATAAAACGATTGGCTTTAACATTAGCTTGCCACGAGAGCAGCACCCTAATCCATACATCAGTCCAGGTTTAAGTTTTCGTTTCCACTATTTTGCTTTGCGTAAGATGCACTTCATGCTGCGGGCAAGAGCAATCGTTGCATTTCCTGGCGGATTTGGCTCCTTTGATGAGCTCTTTGAGGTACTCACCTTAATGCAGACTAAAAAGGTAACCCGCTTTCCAGTCATTCTGATGGGTAAAGAGTTTTGGAATCAGATGGTCCATTTTCAGGAGATGATTGAGTTTGGCGTGATTGATGAGGGCGACATGAAGGTGATCCACTTTGCTGAGACGGCAGAAGAGGCCTGGGGAATTATCAGTAATCACTATCAATTAAGTTGATAGAGTCTAACCAGGCAATCGCTTCGCCTGTAAAATACGTAAAAGCCTAATCATGACTCCACAAGACGCCAGCATCGCTTCCTCTCTAGATCTACCCAGCTACTTACTGGGTGCCGTCATGCTATTGCTGGTGATGATTTTTCATGGCCTTGTACTGCTGCAAATTGCCAAACGATATGAAGTTAAATCTTTTTTGTATTTGGCTGAAAAGAAATATTCAGAAGTTAGTCTAAGTTTCTACATTAGTATTTTTTGTTTGTTCTTAACGCATATCGCTGAAATAATTATTTGGGGTATTGCTCTGTATGCTTTCAAGCTAGTTCCGGCCTTAGGTCAAAGTATTTTGTTTAGCGGTAGCACTTATACCGCTATGGGGTTCATGGAAGATATCCTGCCTGAAGGCTGGAAAATGTTAGCTGTCATTATTGCCTTCTCTGGTATGTTTGCTTTTGCCTGGACTGCCTCGGTCATGATCTCCATGACTAAAAACTTTCGTCAAGCCTATACCAAGCATCACATGGAAAAACTCAATATTTCTTCTGAAGTCATTGATCGTTTTAAATAGGATATGACCAAGATATGGGATGCCGTCATCATTGGCGGAGGAGCAGCCGGCTTATTTTGTGCCGGAGTCGCAGGTCAACTAGGAAAAAAAGTATTAGTTCTTGATCATGCTCCAGTATTAGGTGAGAAGATCCGTATTAGCGGCGGTGGCCGCTGTAACTTTACTAATGTGCACAGTAGTCCGGCGAATTTTCTTTCTTTGAATCCCCATTTCGTCAAAAGTGCACTTGCTAAATATCCATCAAAAGAGTTTATCAAGCTAGTGAGCACCTACGGTATTGCTTATCACGAGAAGCATCAGGGACAACTCTTTTGTGATGACTCTGCCAAGCAAATTATTGAGATGCTGATGTCAGAGTGCGCTAAGGGTAAGGTCAGTATCCGTAATCCTGTTTCGGTTGAGTCTATTGCCCGCGATGCATCCGGCTGGAATGTCCATACCAACGTGGGAATTGAAAAAACTAAGGCAGTGGTGATGGCTACAGGTGGTTTGCCAGTTCCGGCAATTGGCGCTACTGCTTACTCATTGGATATCGCAAAACAATTTGGGCTTTCGGTAGTAGACCCACGGCCCGCATTGGTACCGCTATCGTTTACTGCAGATAACTTCAGCAATCTTAATGATCTAGCTGGCCTAAGTGTTCCCGTCAGAATTGCCTCGGGTTCAAAAGGCCATCGTTATGGCGCCTGCCGATTTAATGAAGACTTGCTCTTGACCCATAAGGGCTTATCGGGTCCAGCAGTTCTACAGGCAAGTAGTTATTGGGTTGAGGGTGAGCCGATTCATATTGACTGGCTCGGTGCCGTTGAGGTGGAGGGTGGATTTAATTGTGATACGTTATTTAATGATGATGTTAATCGTTTAAAACTTGCTGAGACCATACTGTCTTCTGTTTTGCCGCAGCGCTTAGCCAAAGCCTTTGCTGATCAAAGAAATCTCAGTGGTCGCAAATGGGCTGAGGTATCCAAGAAAGATCGTCAAGCCCTAAAGGAGTTACTCACCAATTGGTCTGTGAAGCCTGCTGGGACTTTGGGCTGGAAAAAGGCCGAGGTTATGTTAGGTGGTGTAGATACGAAAGAGCTAGATGGCCAGACCATGATGTCACGTGCACATCCGGGGCTATTTTTTATCGGCGAGTGTGTTGATGTTACTGGTCACTTGGGTGGTCATAACTTTCAATGGGCTTGGGCCAGTGGTTTTGTCTGTGCCCAGGCGATCTAAGATTTAATCACTTTTTGCCCTATAAAGTATTAAGGCTGATTTCTCATCCAGTCAGCAGTATTAAAGAGAGACTCTTCTAACTGCTTGGCGACATTACCCTCAATGCCACATTCTTGAAGTGCTTGATACATGCAAGCTAGCCACTGATTACGTTCATCTAAGCCGATCTTAAAGGGGAGATGTCTGGCCCTCAGCATGGGGTGACCATATTTGGGTGAATAAACATCTGGGCCACCCATCCAACCGGTTAGGAAGAACTTCAGCTTTTCTCGAGAGCTGGAAAGATCTTGAGGGTGCATAGCCCTCAAATCAGAAAACTCAGGCTCTAGGGCCATTAAATCGTAGAAGCGGTCGACGATCTCATCTACTCGATCGATCCCACCGATTGCCTCATAAATTGTCTGTCTTTCAGTCATATTGTCATTTTAATGCCTTAAATTAGGGGGAAATTGGCAGTTTGCTAATTTCGGTATAGAGTTGAAGTGAAGACTTTCATAAACCCTTATTGATAGGAGCTCAAAAATGGATGCAAAAGAATTGCAAAAATGGCAACGTGAAAAAGCTAAAGAAATGTTTGATTACTCACATACGCTATTAGAGGCTGCGAAGAAGCTCAGCGAGCATCATCTTGCAGAGATGGAGTGGGGTATGAAAAATGCCTTGGAGAGCGCAAAGTCAGCTGCTAAGAATGATTTGGCAAAGCTAAAAGATTTGCAGGAAGAGGCTGCTAAAGAGGCTGCTAAACGCGCAGCCACTTATCAGAAGAAAGTTAAATCTGTTTTAAAGGATCTCGGTGATAGCGCTGCAGATGAGACAGAAAAGCACCTGGAGAAAGTTCGCGCTTCTTTAGTAACCTGGCTTGAAGACGCCGAAAACAAAATGCCCGCACAGGCAGATAAGTTATCAAAAGTGGTTCATGAGATGTCCACCACTGGACAGAAGATGTTCAAAGAAGGGCGCCGCATCGTAAATGAAGTTGCAGACGCTGCTGAAAAGAATATTGACGATATGGTCAAGAAATCTTCGGGATCCAAGAAAAAGTCTGACTAATGAGCTAACGCAGTACTTTATTCACAGTCAAAACCGCCTCAAATATTGGGGCGGTTTTTTATTGCCAGCCCTGTATCCATAGCTCGCTATTGGTGAGGTCACGCCAGGCAATCAGCGAAACCTTCTTTGTATAGACTGCCTCAATTTCAACAAACTCAATTTTTTCGTTTGGTGGCTCCGGAAGAATGACTTTACTTACCAAGAAATGCTTCTGTTTAGCAATCGGTTTCACTGCTGTCCATTTAGTCAGTAAAAGTTTCTTGGGGCTCAGTGGATTCATGGCTGTTTTAGAGAGCATTGCATTGATAGTTCCTTTCTCTGGTAATGAGTTCACCAGAGGACGGAGTAAAAACATGGCTTGAATTTTGGATCACTGGTGGGCATTTTTCATCAAAGTAGCTTTGATTACCCAGGCTGCCGCAATAGTCAAGCTTGAGATTCTGAAATTCCATCTGCGCTTTTCTTAGCACCATAGAAATTTTCATCTCCGTAGCTGAGTTACAACTCCAACTCGTATAGGTTTCACGCTCGCAGGCTAATAAGCTGAATAGAGTAAGAGCCAAGACGCTAAGTCGAATCAATTTCAGGTGCATGAGCTTAGCATAGCGAATATTTTGAATCCGCGTCTAGCGCGCATCAGAAGCGAATGACTATAAAACCCAGAAGTGATGGGTTCCATCCTTACCCAGTTGATCGACTAAGCCAAACTCCCAATCTAAGTAAGCCTGCATTGCTGCAGGATCAACGCTAGTACCCTCATAAGGCCGTTTATAGCGATCTAATGGTGGAGAGGCTAAGTGACTAGGTCCTTTCTCGAGGGCAAGACCGGCAGCAGTCCAGGTAGTATTGCCACCCTCCAATACCAACACTTCAGCATTAGTAAGGGATTGAAACTCTTGTGCAACAAAAATGCTTAATTCAGTTGGGGTGCTAGTGAGTACATAGCGATCTACTTGCGGAATCTGTTTGATTGCATCAGCTAATTGTGAGCGCAATGCATACCAGCTGCCTGGAATATGACCCTTCACGTAATTGGCGTGGGTACTGAAATCCACCGCAATCGTATTGCTATCAGACTGAAGCCACTGCGAGACCGTGCCAGAATCCACAAATTGAACCTGGGGTAGTGTGGGTAGAGGCGCTTTCCAAATTCCTTTCTCAGTAAGATCAGAACTCTTAATGCCATCAACCACATAAACATCCCATGCCATCTGTGCCAACCAAGAGGCTGGCATATTGGCTCTGACGCTACTACTCGGGTCTGCTAAGACAATACGGGCGCCACGCACTGGAGCGACCATCTCCGTTTCTTGCACTAGTTGGCCGCCTGGGACAGAGCGAAAGTCTGGAAGATGACCTACTTCATATTCTTCAGGCGTACGCGTATCAAAGAAATACGTTGTGCGCTCTGATTGGAGTTTCCATTTTTCAATTTCAGCAAGGTTAGTACGTTTTACATTTGCTCTGTCGGCAACATTGCGTGACCGATCTGATGCCTCGCTTGCCGTGCTCTCACTCACTTCCTTAAATTGACGACTCTGACCTATGTCTAATTCTTGTCCAGCAAGAGTCCAGCCAATGGTACCGTTCCGCAGTGCATTGACCTCATTCGGAATACCAGCATTAATCAAAGACTGTGTGCCAATGATGCTTCGTGTTCTGCCAGCGCAGTTCACAATGATCTTGGTTTTTGGATTAGGTGCTAGCTCAGGAACACGCAATACCAATTCTGCACCTGGAACACTAATACCACTTGGGATACTCATGGTGTTGTATTCATCAAAGCGACGTACATCTACCACTACAACATCTTCTTGATCATCCAAGAGTTTTTTAACCTCTTGGGCTGATAGAGAGGGAGTGTGACGCTTAGATTCCACTAGCTCTCCAAAAGACTTGCTAGGTACGTTGACATCTCGGAATAATTCTCCACCAGCAGCTTTCCAGCCCTGAACTCCACCTTCGAACACAGATACATCGGTATAGCCAAGCGCAATTAATCGCTGTGCTGCAAGGGTGGCATCACCTTCGCCATCATCGAGGGTAACGATAGGAACATTCTTTCTAGGTAGCTTGGCATAAGCATCAATCTCAATGCGGGAGAGAGGAACATTAGCGGCAAACAAAGGATGTTCTTGTGCATGAGGATCTTCCTCACGCACATCTAAAAAAGCAATCTCTTCTTTATTGAGGAGCTTATTGCGGACAAACGCATAGTGTTTAGTTGGAATACTCATATCTTTTCTTGGTTAATGTAAGTCGCTAATTAGGGAAGTATCTCTATCAATAATTGCAATTTCTTAAAAGTCTTTGGTGATATCGTAAGTGAGATTGGTGTAGGCGCTGAATGCAATAGAGTAATGCACCGCATTATGAAACCGGGCATGGTCTTCAGATGCCATTTTTTGCTGCGAGTGCAGCAAAAATGGTGCTTCCTGCCTAAATGACACTCAAAAGTTCTCACATTTAGGCATAGTCAGGAGCTTGTTTGGGCATCCCTTGTAAAAGAGGGTGGAATCGGCATTGCAAGCAACCCTGTTTCTAGGCGTTATCCCTGATAAAAAGGCCATTTCCCGCTGTTTTTATGGGGATATACTGACTCCGTTGTAGGTAGGAATATTTATTTGATAACGGGAGACAAGATGTCACAACACGATACATTGTTGGCTGCTTTTGAAACATACAAAGCTGAAAACGAAAAATTCATTGAAAAAGGCATTAAGGCATCTGCAGCACGTGCTCGTAAGGCCTTACAAGAAATCGCCGGCGCATGCAAAGAGCGTCGCAAAGAAATTACTGCTACAAAAGAGGCAATGGAAGCTAAGAAGTAATTCTCAAGCAACTTCATCCGCAAGCCTAGCCTTCATCAGCTAGGCTTTTTCCTTATTGGCTTCAAATCGCTACCGCAAAGAGTGTCAACTTCATTGCATCATTGCGTATTGCAACCAAAGCTTGATACTCAGGACTATGAACCCAAGCTTTTGCATCTTCTTGGCTCGGAAAAGTAAGCTCTACGAACGCGTTAAATCTGCTGCAATTTAATTCATTCCAAAATATCTCGGTAACACTGCCACGGTTTTGAATACGGCCCTTATAAAGCTCAACCGTTTGGCCAACTTTGCTGCGGTATAGTTCAAAGGCTTTTTGATCTGTCAATTCCATTAGCCCAATTACTTTTGCTGTCATATATATTCTCTTTTAGTGATCCATAAGAGAAGTTTATATCTAAGATATAGTTCTGAAATGAACAGGGCGGAATTTATTCAGATCTTGCAGCAGGAGGGTTATCCTGATCCTGTTGAAGTCAAGCAAACTCCCAATGGCTCACTAGGTGAGCACACTCATCCATTCGCAGTTAAAGCTTTAGTGATTGATGGAAGTATCGAGATTGCAATCCAAGGTAATCGCAAGACCTACTCTGCTGGAGATGTCTTTGAGCTTGAGCTTGAAGAATCCCATTCAGAGAGCTACGGGCCTACTGGAGTGACCTATTTAGCCTCAAGAAACTACTAAAGGCTTATCTTGTCGTTTGCTCATCTGGCCAATGACACGTGCACCCAAGAAGTGATGATGACTGAAGATATCAAGCACTTCTTGAACACATTCAGGGGCACAAGAAACGAGAAGACCGCCACTCGTTTGCGGATCAGTTAATAAGGCCAGTTGCGCTGGTGTGAAGTTTGCCGGAATGCCAACATCGGATCCATAGCTTTGCCAATTACGATCTGAAGCGCCAGTAATAACGCCATCATCCGCTAGTGCTTGAACATTGGATAGCAGGGGAACTTGGCTCCAGTCAATATGGGCAGTGCAGTTAGATCCTCTGGCGAGTTCCAGTGTATGCCCTGCTAACCCAAATCCAGTGACATCTGTTAAGGCATGAACGCCAGAAAGCTTTGCTAAGTCGGGGCCAGCAGCATTGAGCTTAGTAGTGTTAGAAATCATTTCGCGATAACCATCTGGACCCAGGACATCTTTTTTCAGGGCGGCAGACAGAATGCCTACACCAAGTGGCTTACCTAGTATCAACACGTCACCAGGTTTTGCGTTTGCGTTACTCTTGACACGCTTTGGATCGACTAAGCCAATGGCAACTAAACCATAAATCGGTTCAACGGAATCAATCGTATGGCCTCCCGCAATCGGAATCCCCGCACTACGGCAGGCTTCAGTACCGCCCTCCAAAATACGAGCAATTGTTTTATTGGATAAAACCTTAATGGGCATTCCAACTAAGGCCAGAGCAAACAACGGTGTGCCACCCATTGCATATATATCGCTGATTGCGTTAGTTGCAGCAATCTTGCCGAAATCAAATGGGTCATCCACAATCGGCATAAAGAAATCAGTTGTTGCTACGATCGCTTGAGACTCATTGATTTGATAAACAGCTGCATCATCAGAGGTTTCAATCCCAATCAGTAATTCTTTAGGGAATGGCAGTTGCGGAACGTTCTTAAGAATTTCAGAAAGAACACCAGGTGCAATCTTGCAGCCACAGCCACCACCATGAGAGAGGGACGTGAGACGGGGTTCATTAGCTTGAATATCTTGAGTCATGAAAATATTTTATCCGAAGGAGTTCTACCGACTGAAGCTTCTCTTGGGTGGGCTAGAGCGCTTTGCTGGAGCTTTTTTGGCTGGCGCTCGACCGGCTCCACCATTAGCGGTCTTAGGCTTTCTGGATTGCTGGTGCTGTTGACTACGCAGCTGAATGGGTTGAGCGACTGCATTGGGATCAGGTTCAAACCCTGTGATAACCTCTTGCGGTAATTTTTGCTTAATCAACTTTTCGATATCTCTGAGCATTTGATGCTCATCAATACAGACTAAAGACACAGCAACACCATTCGATCCTGCACGCCCAGTCCGTCCAATACGATGGACATAATCTTCAGATACGTTTGGCAAGTCATAGTTCACTACATGGGGTAGCTGATCAATATCAATACCACGTGCTGCAATATCGGTTGCTACTAATGCGGTTAACTTACCCGCCTTGAAATCAGCCAATGCTTTTGTTCTTGCTGTTTGACTCTTATTTCCATGAATGGCCATGCTAGTGATGCCATCTTTTTCCAATTGAGTTACCAGTTTGTTGGCGCCATGCTTGGTGCGAGTGAAAACTAACACTTGTTTCCAGTCATTCGATTGAATCAAATGGGCTAATAGCGGGTGCTTCTTAGTGCGATCTACCGGATGAATCAGCTGAGCAATCGCTTCGTTAGCACTATTGCTGCGAGCTACCTCAATCAGTGCGGGTGAATTTAAGAGACCATCTGCGAGTGCTTTAATCTCAGTTGAGAAGGTGGCTGAAAACAGGAGGTTTTGACGTTGCTTAGGTAGGGCAGCCAAAATCTTTTTGATGTCTCTTAAGAAGCCCATATCGAGCATGCGATCAGCTTCATCTAAAACGAGAATTTCAATATCGTTGAGTGAGACGCATTTTTGCGACATCAAATCAAGCAAGCGTCCTGGTGTAGCAACCAAGATATCGAGACCACCAGCGATGGCTTTAATTTGCGGATTGGCACCAACACCACCAAAAATGACGGTGGACTTCAGGCTGGTGTATTTGCCATAGGTGACAACTGACTCTTGAACTTGGGCTGCTAGTTCACGAGTAGGAGTCAGAATGAGTACACGTAAGAGGCGTTTGCCTGAGCTTGGTTTTATAGTGCTAAGCCGCTGCAAAATGGGGAGGGTAAATCCGGCAGTTTTGCCAGTGCCGGTTTGTGCTGCGGCGAGAAGATCGCCACCTTTCAGCACTGCAGGAATCGACTTCGCCTGAATTGGGGTGGGGCTGGTATAGCCTTCCTCAGCAATAGCGCGAAGAATAGGTTCGGATAAACCGAGGTCTGTAAATAACATAGGGGCCAATAAAGTATTGACCCGTATTCAATTAAACGACTATCCCGGTCAATGGGGTGGGCTGCCACGCTAGAGCGTTTGCAGTAAGAACCCTATTTTAAGTCATCTAGGCTAATTGGCTAAAAAGAGCCAATCTGGCAAGGCCTTGGGCTTTAGGGTGGTGGTATCAACACAAACAATATGCAATGTGGCACTGGCTATCACTTGCATTTCTTGCTCATCGCCATTCTGAATTTTTCTCTGCGCATTTTGTTTGACTACTACCTGCGTGCGACCCCGATGCTCAATGACTTGATCAATGTATAAAAGATCATCTAAACGTCCGGGCTTATAAAAGTGCATTGTTAGTTCTCTCACTGGCAGCAAGATACCAAAGTCATTGATGAGCTTGCTTGGGCTGAGATCACGCTGCGCCAACCATTCTGCGCGACTGCGTTCAAAGATTTCCAGATAGCGGCCATGGTAAACAAAGCCAGCAGCATCAGTATCGGAGTAGCACACACGATGAACGTATGGAAATGCAGGGTGGCTTATAGTCATAAGAAGTGGGTGATAATTAAATGGTTTTTTCTAATAAGAGAATCATATTACGATGGGCAATTCCTGCTTCGTCGTAGATGGGCCCCTCGGCTACAAAGCCGAACTTTGCATAAAAAGGGGCTGCAGAGATTTGGGAGTGCAGCACTAGGGTTGAGACTCCTTCTGCTTTAGCCACAGTAATGAGGCTACTCAAAATCGCTGCGCCAATATGTTGATTGCGATAGGCGCTTAAGACTGCCATGCGGCCAATTTGTGCATGATGATTACCCAGTCTCACTAATCGCCCAGTGCTTACACAAAGACCATCTTGGTAGGCTAAAGCATGCTTTGCTAAAGGGTCATGCTCGTCTAGCTCCATATTCTCTGGGACACCCTGCTCTTCGATGAATACCTTCTTTCGTATAGAGTAGGCCTCTTGGGAAGCCTCTTGCCAGGACTTAATGAGAATTTCTAGGGTATTCAAAGGGTTTGGTAATGAATAGTCAGTTGTAGTAGGGATATAGGCTTAATTTACCAAATAAGCCCAGGAAACTACATAGGTCATGGTTACAATGATTTATGGTCCAGATTTGGGCTTAACCTCACCTACTTACTTGCTTAGGAGTTATTTTGAAAAAATCCTTACTTACCGGTTTATTTGCTGCAGCGGGCTTAGCTTTTGCAACTTCTGTTTTCGCTCAGGCGCCTGCAAAGATGCTGCCTTTGGCTGCTGAAGTGATTGTGCTGACTGCAACCGTTGATTCTGTTGATGTCAAAAAGCGCATCGTTGTATTAAAAGATGCAAACGGTAACACAGCACAAATGAATGTTGCTAAATCGGTCAATGATTTAGAGAAGGTAAAGAAGGGCGATATTTTTGTGGTGGAGCATGCACAAGCGATTGCTGTTGGTTTAACAGCTGCTGCTAAAGATGCTAAGCCAGGTGTTTCAGGTGTGCGTTCTGTAACAGTAGCAGGCAAAGGTTCTGCTAAGCCATTTGAAGAAACTACCGACACTATCTATGCAACAGTGAAGATTTCCACAATCGATACAAAAACACGTATCGTTACTTTCACAATGCCAAACGGCGAGAAGCAAAAGGTTAAAGTTGATCCAGCAGTTCTCGGTCTTGAGAAATTCAAAGCTGGTGATGACGTAATCGTTGAGTTCGTTGACGATACGGCCATTGGTTTTGTAACACCTAAGAAGTAATACAGCATCTCTGGCACAGTGCCAGAGGCTGGTAAAAAGCCCGCAGATGCGGGCTTTTTCTTATCGTAAAGCTTGACTACTTAGGCGCTTTTAGCAACCATGACATCGGATGCCTTAATGACTGCCCAGGCTTGATCACCAACTTTGAGGTTTAATTCATCAACCGCTTCATTGGTAATGGAGGCGGTAACAATGTGGCCGCCACCAATATCCAACTTAACGTGAGAAGTGGTTTGACCCATTTTGAGTTCAACAACTTTCCCGCTCAGGGTATTGCGTGCGCTAAGTTTGACTTTCAGTTCCATGATTTCTCCTAATGAACGTACTGCTTTGCATATGCTGCATCATTATAAAGAGGCTCTTTGTACTGAGATTTACCGTAGTTACGAATAATGGCCTGACCCTCATCTGAGGCGACAAATTGAATGAATTTGACGGCAATATCGCGATCTGAAGTCTTGCTAGAGGGGGCTGCAAGCGCATCATAGGTATTCACTAGAAACTTATCGCCCCTATAAAGAATCTGCAAATTAGGCGCCACATCTTTTTCTGCCACCCAGGTACTGCTGTCAGACATAAAATAAGCATTCTCCGCATTCGCTCTCTTGAGAGAGGCAGTCATGAAGTCATTGGTAATGATGTACCAATTACCCTCAGGTGTAATACCTGCCTTTTTCCAGATATCCATTTCTTTTTGGTGGGTGCCTGATTTGTCACCCCTAGAAATAAACTTAGCCTGAGCTTTAGCTATCTTAGAGTAGGCATCTGCTCCACTCGTGGCAATCTTAATATTAGCTGGATCATTTTTTGGACCAACAATATAAAACTCGTTGGAGCCAATTAATGTACGATCGGTGGCCCAACCCTCGGCAATTGCTTTATTCACTGCCTCAGGAGCGTGCACCATGATCATATCGACTTGTTGTGTCTTTAGGAGATTCAGTGACGCTCCGCTACCAGCCTTAATCCAAATAAGACGAGCACCTTCTTTTTTATCAAAGGCTTCGCCGAGTGCTTGCAAGAGACCAAGCTCACCTGGGCTACCTGTAGCTAGCTTGAAACTTTTATTTCCTTGCCCATAAATGGCTTCAGATTTGAGTGGGTTGGTTTGTGCCATTGTGGTTTGTATCGCTACGCTAGCAATAATGCTAGTTAGCAGATATTTCCATAATCGTGAAGAGATCATTTTATTTAGCTATCCAATTATTTCTTGGCATTTGGGAAGAAAAGCTGTTCACCATCAATCTTGTAGCTGGCAATCACTTCCTGCCCATTTTTAGAGATCAACCAGTCAATAAACTCTTGTCCCTGGGCTTTCTTCACGCTAGGAAACTTAGCTGGGTTGACCAGCATCACACCATATTGATTAAAGAGCTTAGGGTCGCCTTGCACTAGGATCGTTAAATCACCACGGTTCTTAAAGCTAATCCAAGTTCCACGGTCGGCCAAGATATAGCCATTCATCGCAGAAGCAGTGTTGAGGGCAGGACCCATACCAGAACCCGTTTCTTTGTACCAAGCAGTGCCAGGGGCGATAGCGATGCCAGCACCTTTCCAGTAACGCAGTTCGGCAGCATGTGTGCCGCTCTTATCGCCACGCGATACAAATGGCGCTTGAGCACCAGCAATCTTTTGTAGAGCCACTTGAATATCTTTGCCACCACCCACTTTTGCAGGATCTGATTTAGGCCCGATGAGGACAAAATCGTTGTACATCACTTCATAGCGTTTTGTGGAGAATCCGTCTTCAACAAACTTTTCTTCAGCAGCCTTGTCATGAACAAACACAACATCGGCATCGCCACGACGTCCAATATCGAGAGCCTGACCAGTACCTACCGCAACGACTTTGGCATCAATCCCCGTTTTCATTTTAAAAATAGGAAGGATGAAGTTAAAGAGGCCACTTTGCTCAGTAGAGGTAGTGGATGACACCACAATGCTTTTTTCTTGGGCATACACCTGAGAACTGCCTATCAAGATTGTTACCAGGACGCCAATAAATAGATTTGAGATTAGCTTTTTCATAGGACTCAATAAATAGTTGATTAAAACGATATCATCGCATACATTAATACTTATTGAATATGCAAAAAATTACATATGCAAATTGAGATCCGTCCTACGTTAGTTGTTCAATCCCAGGCTGAGGGCAGGGGCTCTATAGACTTGATTTGGCTCTCGCGTCTCCTCAAGGACATAGGAAGTGGCAGCTCTTTAGTAGTGGCAAGTAAGAAATCCGGCACCTCTTATCGGGGTGCCTGGGGAAAATTAAATCAAGTTGAAGCCAGCTTGGGTATGCCTTTGATTGTGAGAACCAAAGGCCATGGATCAATATTGACTGAATTTGGAACTTTCTTCCTTCAGTTTATTGATGAGATGCAAGCCAATCATCATGAGAGTGGTAATGCCTATCAGGACATTTTGCTAAAAGAAATTAAAAAGATAGAAAAATCAGAAAGTGCTCGATGGAAATTTCTATCGAGTAGCGATTCCATCATTCAAAGAGCGGTAGCAGAGGTTAAGGGTTTTGATTTAAAAATTGCTGGCTCAGGAGAATCTTTAGAGAAGTTATTGAATAATGAAGCACATATTGCTGGCTACCATGTCTCAGATGAAAAAAGTTCAAAAGCTATTCATCGTCGATTATCAAAAAGTGGAATACAAATCTATCCTGTCATGAAGCGCACACAGGGGCTGATTGTTAAAAAAGGAAATCCTTTGCGGATACGTTCAATAGATGATTTGGTGGACCGAAAGGTACGATTTATTAATCGACAAATTGGTTCTGGCACTAGATTGCTCTTGGATACCTTGCTCATGGAGGAGGGAATTGAGCCTTCTGACATTAATGGTTATTTACATGAGGAGTTCACTCACTCTGCAGTAGCGAATGCCATTTTGGCAAGTAAAGCAGATGTAGGAATGGGTGTTAAGAATGTCGCCATAGAAAATGGGCTGGGATTTGTGCCTTTGAAAGATGAAATTTTCTTCATCGCCATGCATAGAGAGATGGTTTCTCAGTCCGATGCTTCAAAATTGATTCGGAAGATTCGGAGTTACTCTGGTGAGACTCCAGGTTATAAAGCGATTAGCCTGAATCGCCAGATTGAAGGCTGGTTATAAATGAATAGCGGGGCTAGAATAGTTTTGCTATGAAATTCCGTCTCTACTATTTACTTGCCCCTTTATTCTTCTGTGCAAATCTTGTGTGGGCGCAAACGACAACTGTAGCGGTTGCAGCCAATATGAAGGATGCGTTTAGCGAAATCAGTCTAGCCTATAAGGCCGCAGGTAATTCTGAGCCTAGGATTGTGTATGGCTCATCCGGCAATTTTTCAGCACAGATTATGAATGGCGCCCCATTTAAGTTATTCATATCTGCTGATGAATATTTTCCGCTTGAGCTCTATAAACAGGGTAAGACAATCGACGATGGTCTTGTATACGCTATTGGTAAGTTGGCGATCATCTCCAAAAACTCCACTGGGATACGATTACTTGATAACAAGTCTGAATTGATCAAGGCAATCAATAAAGCGAATAAGATTGCCATTGCTAAGCCTGAGCTAGCGCCCTATGGAAGAGCTGCTGTGGAGTATCTCAAGGCAGAGGGGCTATGGAATATTGCTAAAGATAAGTTGATCTATGCAGATAATGTTGGTATTGCAACGATGTACGTAGTAACGGGCGCGGCTGATTTGGGCTTTACTGCGCTATCTTTAGCAAGGTCTGCAGAGGTTAGCAAAGAGACAAGCTATATTCTTCCTAGCAGTAATTTATATGAGCCAATTAAACAGAGAATGGTTTTAATCAAAAACGCTCCACGGGAGGCAGTAACGCTTTATCAATTCATGCAAAGCCCTCAAGCGAAATTGATTCTTCAGAGGTACGGTTACAGTACCCCTTAATTTTTGATTTTTCGCCTCTTTTCTCAATTTAGGCTACAGTCTTAGGTATTCATTTGTTTAAGAGAGCCTCTACATGAAACTAAAGTCCACTGTATTTCTGCTATCTAGCTTCCTAGGTGTTTTTCTTGTTGGATCGGTGCATGCCCAGTCTGGCGAAAATACGTATAAGCAAGTCTGTGCAAGCTGCCATGGGGCTGGCGTTCTGAATGCTCCTAAGCTTGGAGATAAAGCAAAGTGGGCGCCACTGATTGCTGAGGGGCAAGTAATACTGACGGCACATGGTTATGTTGGGGTGCGATCTATGCCTGCTAAAGGCGGTAATCCTAATCTAAGTATCGAAGGATTTGCTGATGCCTTAGTTTATATGGTGAATAACTCAGGTGGTAACTGGAAGTCGCCGAATGCGCAAACCATTGCAGCTATCAATAAAGAAGTTGAGGCTCGCAAAGCAGGATTAAATAAGAAGTAAGACAGCAGAGCGATCAGTTCATTCAGCGCTAAGAAGCACTCCTAGCGCTGAATATTCAATGGCTTAGTCCGCTTTAATTCCAGCATCCTTGATTACTTTAGCCCACATATTCAATTCTCTTTGAATTCGCTTTGCTGAATCAGCTGGCGTAAGGTAGTTCACATATACGCCAGCAGCTAACATGCGCTCTTGTACATCGGGGCGCTGCAAAATCACTTTGATATCGTTATTGAGTTTGTCAATAATCGGTTTTGGCGTACCTGCAGGAGCCAAAATTCCGAACATGCTCACAACATCAAAGTTGGGTAAGCCAGTAGCTTCGGTAATAGTTGGCACATCAGGTAACTGACTAATACGTTTAGCAGTGGTTACTGCTAAAGCTCTTAATTGGCCAGCTTGAATAAATTGCAGTGCCGCCGGAACAGTCTCGGACATGGTGAGTACTTGACCGCCTACCAGGTCTGTCATAGCAGGACCGCTACCTTTATAGGGCACATGCAAGAGATCCAAGCCTAATTGTGCGCGGAACATTTCCATTGCTAGGCGTTGTGGTGCACCTGCGCCCGAAGATGCAAAGGTGAGTTTGCCTGGATTGGCTTTGGCATAAGCGATAAATTCCTTCATATTCTTCACGGGAACAGAAGGGTTCACTACAAACACTAGCGGCACTACACCAACAACACCTATAGGCGTAAAATCTTTTTCTAAGTTGTATTTAATGCCATCTTTGTTAAGGTTGGTATTAATCGCATGTGATGTGAGGGCACCCATCAATAAGGTGTAACCATCTGCAGGTGACTTAGCCACCATATCCGCACCAATATTGCCGCTATCTCCAGAGCGGTTATCAGGGAGTACTTGCTGACCTAGTGACTTGGACAGCTCTTGTGCCATGATGCGACCAATCACATCAGTTGCGCCTCCTGGAGGAAAGGGAATCACCAGTCGAACTTGCTTGTCCGGATAGTTCTTGGTTGCTGCATCGGTTTGCGCTGAGGCATTGCCCATAATGGCAGTGGTGCAAAGTGCAATAAAAAGGGATTTTTGAATTAGTTGTCTCATATCTTATTTTTTTATATAGGTTTGTAATACGAGTTCATATTATGACCAAAATTGAGCTTCCTGTGCTAGATCAAGGAATGATGGATTTCACTAATTACAATGGATCCATGAATCTTGAACCCCACCAGATTGAAGTTATTGGTTATTGCGCTGCATTCTTAACCACGATCGCCTTTTTGCCCCAAGCAATACAGTCTTGGCGCACCCGGGATTTATCAGGGGTGTCATTGGGCATGTACTCTCTATTTACTGCTGGGGTGGGGCTTTGGCTGATTTATGGCCTGATTATTGAGAAGTGGCCCCTAATACTGGCAAATGCCTTGACCTTCGCTTTGGCTCTGAGCATCTTGTTGCTGAAATTGCGTCATACTTCAAAACATCGTAAATAAACACTAATCCACAGCATCCCATAGAAAGGGTTTTATGAGTTCAGCATTTGTGATTGACCCACCACCAGTAGTGTCGCTGCCAGTGACTGGCGATACCCGTCGTTTTGCAGTAAATCGCATCTATTGTGTTGGTCGCAACTATGCAGACCATGCGCGCGAAATGGGTCATGATCCGGATCGTGAGCCGCCATTCTTTTTTATGAAGCCAGCCAACTCTATCGTGACTGACGGCAAAGATATGGCTTACCCAAATTTATCTAAAGATGTGCACCACGAAATTGAAATGGTAGTTGCCATTGGTAAAGGTGGTGCCAATATTTCTGCTGATAAAGCCCTGGATCACGTATATGGTTATGGCGTTGGCTTAGATATGACAAGACGTGATTTACAAGGTGAGGCCAAAAAGATGGGGCGCCCGTGGGATACAGGCAAGGCATTTGATCAGGCAGCTCCTTGTGGAGAAATCACTCCGGTCACAAAGTGCGGCCATCCATCGAAAGGCGCCGTCAAACTTTTGGTGAATGGGGAAGTGCGTCAAGAGGGTGACTTAAACCAGCTCATTTGGAATGTGCCCGATACTATTGCTTACCTTTCTACTTTGTTTACTTTAGAGCCAGGCGACTTAATCTACTCAGGTACTCCCGCAGGAGTTGGTCCAGTGAAGAAGGGTGATGTACTGATTGGAAGTGTTGAAGGCTTAGCTAATTTAAATACTAAAGTTATTTAATATTTGATGCGCCGGCAAATTTGATGTCCTGGCGGCGGTCTGCGCTAGAATTCTTCTATGTATATGTTCCTGCCTTTTCTGACAGCGTTGATCGGACTTATTTTGGTCTGGTTTGAAAAGCGTCTGGCGGGCTTGGTCCTATTAGCTATTACCGTTGGAATCCTACTTGTCTGGTTCCACTCTCATGCAACTACTCATCTCAATCTCAGCCTGTGAGTAAGACTTCTTTTCCGTCTTTGGCCGCACTTGGCAATCAACTGGCTCTCATTGCAATTATTGGAGTTCTGTCTTACGCCTTTGTGGATCAGCTTTATTTTGGCGAGTTGCCTTGCCCACTCTGCCTAATGCAGCGTATTGGATTTGTAATCATTGGCTTTGCCTTAGTTCTCAATATTCGCTGTGGTGCACACTCGGCCCATTATGGTTGGGGCATTATTGGCGGTCTTATAGGGATGATGGTTTCATTACGCCAGGTGCTTTTGCATATCTTGCCTGGAGATAAAGGCTATGGATCTACCTTTTTGGAGTTGCATTTTTATACCTGGGCCTTTGTTGGCTATATCGGCTTGCTATTAGGCCTTGCAATTTTGCTCATGTTGCCTAATCGCGATGTTCGTTCTCGTTCCATGTTTGCAAATACCTTAGTAATCATCTTTATCCTATTGGTAGCCGGTAATTTAATTTCTACCTTATTGGAGTGCGGCATCGGCCCCTGTGCTGATGATCCTGTGAAGTATGAGGGCTTACTTTGGTTGCGCAACCGCTTCAGTTTTTAATAAAGCCGATGACACCATTTTCCAGGCTAATCAAGAGCCTCTTACTTGCTGTGTTCATTTGCTCTGGCGTATCAAACGCCCACTCACAAGTAAAGACAGTCTGGCCTAAGCAGGCCATCAAGATCATTGTTACTTTTACGCCTGGTGGGGCGCCCGATGTCTTGGCGCGGATCTTGGCTGAAAATTGGCAGCAAAGTTTAGGCGTTCCAGTGCTCGTAGAAAATCGTCCTGGTTATGGTGGCAATATTGGCGCGGAGTTAGTTGCCAAAAGTGACCCCGATGGTTACACATTGCTCATTGGTACTGTGGGCATTCATGCGATTAATGGGGCTCTTTATGACAAGATGTCTTTTGATCCTGTGAAAGATTTCACACCGATTAGTTTCTTGGCAAGTACTCCCAACGTTTTGATCGTGAATAAACAACTGGGCGTGAGTAATGTGAATGAGCTCATTGCACTTGCAAAAGCTAAGCCAAATCAATTAACTTTCGGATCTTCTGGTGTTGGTACCTCTTTGCACATGTCCGGTGAGTTGTTTAAAGAAATGGCAGGAATTGATATTCGTCATATTCCTTACAAGGGGCGCGCACAATCATTGCCAGATTTAGTGAGCGGACGTATCTCGATGCTATTTGATAACTTATCTTCTTCACTACCTTTGATTAAGGCGGGGGAGGTACAGGCTCTAGCGGTGACAACCTTAAAGCGTTCGCCTGCTGCCCCAGAGATTCCGACGCTAGCTGAGCAGGGATTGCCTGGATTTGAGGCGATTTCATGGTTCTCCTTGATGGCCCCAGCAAATTTGCCCCCATCTATTCAAAAGCGTCTTAATCAGTTAACTAGACAAGCTCTGCAAAATCCAGACGTCAAAAATAGACTCCTATCGGGCGGTTTGGATCCTGCTCCTGGCAGTCCTGAGGACCTCTCCAAATTGATTGCAGCAGAGTCGCGAAAGTGGAGTAGGGTGGTTCAGCAGTCTGGCGCCAAAGTGGAGCCCTAAAATCCTCTTTTCTTGTCAGCTTATGTCTCTTTAAAGCGTTATATAGGTAGGACAAAGATCAGGCGCTACAAATTCAAGATATTCGATTGAAAACTTATTCATCAGACCCTTTCTAATCGACCCAATTTGCCTAAATTTTCAGCATTAGACTTTTCTAAATTCGGAGCAGCAATATCCATGATTGGCGCTTGCCTATTGACTGGATGTGCAACCCAGACTCAGCAAATCAAGATGAATGAGTCAAGGGACCAATTTAAGAATGGCGACATGCAAAGTACTGCTGCCACTATTCAAAGTATCTTTAAGGATAAAAATACTCTGTATTACCTAGAGCTAGGCGGCGTACAAAGACTACAGGGCGCAAAGCAAATCCCTAATAGCACGCAGAACCTATTAGCGGCAGATCAATTGGTTGAGCAATGGGAGATTGCAACCAGCGACAAGCTCAAGCGCTCTTTTACAAGCATGAGTTCATACATCCTATCCGAGGGCTTAAGTAGTAATTACGACCCCAAGCCATATGAGGTGAGTTTATTAAGTCAGACGATTGCACTCAATCATTTATCACAGGGTCGCTGGAACGATGCCATGGTTGAGGCTAAAAAAATGGCACAACGAGAAAAGGTGATCGAGGAACTGATTCAAAGTAAGGTCACAGCGGTATCTAAAGTAGAGCAACAACAACAAAATAATCAGAACACTAGGGGTGCTACTAGTCGTATTCAAAATATTGGCGGATATCCCATCAATCTCTTGGATGATGAGGAGACGCGCAGCCTGAAGAATGCTTATCAAAGTCCTGCGGCCTATTATTTATCTGGCTTTATCCATGAATCCCAGGGTGAGGCTAGCTTAGCTGCCCCCGGCTATCGCCTAGCAATTGAACTGCGACCCTCAGTCAACTTTTTCAAGACCAGTATTGCTAAGTTGGACTCTAATATTGCCAATCAAGCTAAAAAAAGTTTTGCAGATACTCTGATTATGATTGATACAGGGTATATGCCTAAAATTAGCCCCCATCAGATTAGTCAGTCAGTGACTTTTGGCGGAAATTCAAAATTAGTGACCCTTACTTTTCCTGTGATCGAAAAATCAAGCGATCGTTTTGCGCCAAACTATATTCAACTCGGTGATCGAGTGGCTAATCCAGAGTTAGTGGCCAATATCGATGCAATGGCTAGGAAAAATCTTCAAGATGAGATGCCGGCTTACGTTCTGAGAGCCACCTCGCGCGCGCTTGTATCCTTAGCCACTCAATATGCGGCAGACCAAGCTGCGCAACAGGCAGCTAGAAAAAATAATCAAAACAATCAGAATAATAATGCGGCAATTATTGGCGCTATAGCAGGAATGCTTACTGGTTATGGCCTACAGGCAATTAATGTGACGGACGTACGCCATTGGTCAACATTGCCAGCACAAACTTATATGGCCAGAATGGGATTGCCGATTGGAACAACCGTTCTGAAATTTGCTTTGCCATCGGGCGTAATACAAAGTCAAACAGTAAATCTTGTCGGTGGCTATAACGTGATTTATATCCGTATGTTTAGAAATAAGGCAACTGTTCTCACATCAAATGATCCAGCAGCGCTTCCTCTTCCACCACAAGTCGTTGCACCACAAACAATTACCAATCCTGTTTCAACAGTCCCAAGGGCATCCTCAGACGAAGTTAAGCCCAAAGAGGGCGCCTTAGACGGATTTAAGAAGTTATTCAGTGGTTTCATGGGTCCAAAACCGGAGGAGGCAACTCTGAGCGCCCCTGTGCTTGCAGCGCCCGTAGAGCCTGAATCTGCCGCCACAGTCCCAGCCGTAAACCCCATACCCAGGCCTGCAAGCGGTAATATGGATGGGTTGAAGCCCTATGAGCCACCCAGTTTACTCAACAGCCTTCAGCAGCTTTTTAATTAAGAAAGACCGAGAATGAAAAAATACCTTTTGATTCTATTGGCAGCTATTGCATTAGCTGCCTGCAGCTCAACCCCCTCGATGAAAGATATGACAGTGCGCATGGGTGACACTGACAGTATTCAGATTACGGATATGCGTAGCTTAATGCGCAATGGTGTTTTAACAGCGCAGGTAACTATTCAGAACGATAGTAAGTCCAACTTGGTTGCTTATCGTTTTAAATGGCTAGGCAAGAATGGTATGACTGTAAGCGATGAAGAAGCCTGGAAGCCGGTGACCATTGGTAAAGGTCAGTCGACTATTATTACGGGGATCGCGCCCACACCAGATGCTACTGATTTTCGTTTTGAGTTAAATCAGTACAAATAAACTTTAGAGTAAACCTCTTTAATTAAAAAATGATCATGAAAATCCACACTAAAACTATCCATTTATCTGCATTGGCACTCTCTGCTGTTTTGTTGGCAGCGTGCTCAGGCCCGCAAGTTCGTTATGGCGATGCTAAAGCGGTTGAGACTGTCAACGTTAATTACGGTTCAACCGACTTGCAAATCATTGCTGAAGCGATGACGAGATCACTTTTGCAATCAAAAGCGATTTCTGGAAGCAAGGATGCACCGATTGTGACTTTGGCAGATGTCAAGAACAAGACCTCTGAATATATTGATACTCGTGTGATTACCGATAAGATTCGAACGCAACTCATGAAGAGTGGTCAAGTCCGTTTTGCAGTGAGCGTTACCGAAATGCAAAATCAAACAGATGAGTTAAAGCGTCAAAATCAATCCGGCCTTTATAAGAACAGTACGATCGCTAAAACTGGCAATATGCAGGGCGCCCAATATCGTATTGAAGGTTCAATTGCCTCTATCGTGAAGAGCACTAAAGACGTGAAAGATGTCTACTACGTCTTTAACTTAAATCTCATTAATAACGAATCAGGCTTGCTCGAGTGGGCTGATGAAAAAGAGATTCGCAAGACTGCCACCCGCTAATCAAGGAATTTAATTAATGCCATTGCTTAAAAAATCGTTTCTAGTTTGTGCGGGAGTGGGCCTAGTCTTATTGACTGGCTGTGCTTCTAAGCCTCCTGCAGTCGTACCAGAGCAGGCCATTGTTGGAAGGGTGGCTGCTGATCCTCCTAAGAACCCAGTGATTAATGCGCAGGCTCTGAAGGCGGAATCTAAATCAATTGCAGTAACCGATATCTACTTCAAGAAAGAAGGCAAGAACTTAGTTTTCATTGAAGAGACCCGTCAAAAAACCAATAACAACGTTACCTCAACCATTACGCCTAGAACAATTGAGGTAGATGCCGATAAGGCGGATGCTTCTGCTCTGACTGGTGGTCCAAACCCATCTGCATTTCCAGTGAAGTTCACTGATTTATCGGATCCGAAGCCCACTGCTCCAGTGGTCACTCCTGTAGATCCTCAGGCGTCGAGTAATAGCTCTAATGCCGAAACTCAGAGTTCTAAGAAGTCCGGTTATGAGAACAAGATGGAGTATGGCGAGTTACGTTACTTAGCTAACCCAATTCGTGGCTTACTGATTCAATCAGGCTACAAAGTTGTACAAGCTCAATCAACAGTAGCTATGCCTAACCAGGGCGATGAGTTCTTTGATATCGTCAAGCGTATTAAAGTGGGTGATTTTGGTGACGCTGATTATGTTCTGTATGGCGTTTTAGCTGAAGTCTCCAATACAGATAATGTGGCAGACATTCCTGGAACTAAATCGACTTCTCATCAGATGACGCTTGAGGTAACGGTAGACTTTAATATTGTTGACACTAAGACAGCCCAAATCGTCGCCTCATTCATCGCTTCTGGCGAAGGCAAGGATGTCCAAATTGATGGCAAAAATACTGGCTATAAACCAAGTACGGCAAAGCTCATGAAGCTTGCTTCTTTAGATTTGGCAGAAGATGTACGCAAGAACTTAGCAGCTCAGAATTTCGTGACCAATAACCCAGGATCTGCTGGGTATGAGCGCAATCTGAAGCGCCGTCTGGATGATGATGCTTCTACTTTAAAGGTTTATAAGTAAGTAGAAAGATGCTACACCTGAAGCGGCGGATGCGTTCTTTCATAGCGCTCCGCTGTTCTTCTAAACAAATAGAGTAAAAAGCAGGCAGCCAATGCAAGACTTAAGCTATTGCCAGCCCAAAAGCCATTCGCACCTTGCAAGAATGTGGGTACGTTTCCAAAAACATTAAAGCCCATGAGGTAGCCGCCGCCAAGGCCGACACCCCATAGTGATCCTGCATAAATGACCATGGGCCAGAACGCGATTCGATATGCGCGCAGAATAAATGCTGCAGCGACTTGTAGAGCGTCAAAAACTTGATAGAAGGCAATAAACAAAAAGAGTGGAATTGAAAAGGCTTTTACTTCAGCTGGTGGATCATAGAGATCTAATAGCTGCATTCTGAAAAGCCAGACTGCTATACCAATCGTGATACAAGTAGCGGTTGTAAAGAAGACTGAAGACCAGCCAATCTCCTCAGCACGTTCTGGTTTATTTGCACCAATCGATTGCGATACTAATGTCATAGTTGCAATGGAGAGTGAGAGTGGGACCATATAAATGACAGTTCCCATATTGGCCACAATCTGATGCCCAGCTAATGCGGTTGTTCCTAAGCGTGCAATAAACAGGGACATGAAGGTAAAGGAAGTAACCTCAATCAAATAGCTAAAGCCAATGGGAGCCCCTAGTTTTAGCAAGACCCAAATGCGATGCCAGTCAGGAGGGCTAAAGCGCGCAAAGATCATAAAGGGTCTATAGAAACGATCCAATAGAACGAAGCCTAGGGTTAATAACATCCAAGTCCAGTTGATGATCACAGTAGCGACTGCGCAGCCAGGCCCACCCATACCTTCAATACCAAAGCCGCCGTAGATAAAGAGCAAGTTCAGGGGTAGCTTTAGTCCAAGACCAATGAGTTGAATGACAGTAATGACGGCAGGGCGAGAAACGGCATTGTGTAAGGCCATCAAGACACGCATTACCATGCTGGCGGGCAATCCAATCGCCAGAATATTGAGATACAACTTGGCTTTGTCTTCTATGTCCGGACTCAGATGAGAAATCTCAAGCACATGATCTGCATTGGTCAAAATCAAACAGCCAAGAATGGTTAGTCCTAGTGCAAGCCAAGTAGCTTGTCTGACTTCTTCGCCGATTTCAGAATGCCGTTTAGCGCCAAAGAGCTGTCCAGCGATTGGCGCAAGAGCAGACACTACGCCAGTAAGGCCAACATAAACGCTAATAAATATCGCTGAAGCCATCGCTAAGGCAGCCAAGTCCTCGGCAGAGTAGCGAGCAGTCATGGCAGTATCGAGTACGCCAAAAGCTATCACTGCTAATTGGCCTATCAAAAGAGGGCCAGCGAGTTTGAGTAAAGCAGGAACGTCTTCGCGAAGTCGCGATAGTTTAAAGTGCGGCACTATTTATTCCGGGATCACTTCGTACAGACGCAATCGTTCATCGCGGTCGGCGGCGCGACGGTCTTCCCAAAGCAAATGTAGCTTCTTCTTATTCAGCTTTGCGTAGGCTTTAGCTTCAGATTGGTTATGAGTGAGCATCCAAGGGCAATTGGAGTCATCACGCAGAGGAAGTTTTGTGAAATAACTAAAAGAGGCCAGCTGAGAGTCGCCGATATTACTGGTGTTAACGCAACCAGCACCGGCTGGAACTACCTGTGCTAAACGAGCAGCTACTTGACGATAGGTCTTGGCGTAGTTAATGGTTGGTAACCAGAGCGTCATCAAGAGCACCCACATCAAGGTAGTGCCAGATGCGGAAATAATCAGGCAGCGCCAGATTTCTTTGGGGGCGCGAGAAGTTCTCCAGCGCACTACTGCAAGCCATACTCCAGTAATAGCAATGGCAACTACAAAGCCAAGCAGATTAAATTGACTTTCAAAGCCGGGAAGTAATCTACTAACATTGGAGGCGGTCGATTCTGGGAAGCCAGTAACTTTTGCTAGCCAAATAATCCAAATCGCAATTGCGATGAGGGTAAAGCTAAACATCGCAAACCAATCAATGAAGCTAATCATGCTGCGCTTTAAGATCGGCAAGCTAAAGGCAGCAATGATGGATAGGCTTGGAATCAAAATCATCAGGTCGTGTTCATTAGCCTCTAGGCGGAACAGTACATAAATGAAGCTACCAATAAATAAGCTCAGTGGAATGCAAAGATGGGGAGCACGCCATGCGCCAGCTTCTTTGACTCGACCCCAGTGCGCTAATGAAATGATGGCGAGCGGCCATACTGGCCAAGCATAGGCCCAGAAGTTCACGCTCAGGAACCCAAGGGATTCCATAGAAGGGGTTGCTCTCATTTCTGGAACATTGCGCCAACCTTCTTCAGCAATGTGACGCAAATGAACTGGAAGATCTGCTAAATACCAAATGATTGGCCAAATCGCGAAACCAATTAAGCCTAAAACAGTACTTGTTAATGTCCAGCGAAAACGCAACTTTGCGTTGCTAGCGAGAACGGCAATGATCGTCGAGCTAACTACCATGAGGCTAAGAGCGAGATTGCTGGATAGGGCAACAATCACAATGCCAAGACCAGTCCAAAGGCCGCCTTGCCATGGTTTATCTAAGCCACGTACTGTTCCATAGAGCACGATGCTAATGCCCATGAGTTGCGCCATCATTGGCGTGGTTTCATGAGCGCGCTGTGCTAGACCGACGCAAGCTAAGAAGATGAGCAGTGCGCCATCCGCTAGAGTCATGCCGTAACTCTTTAGGTCTGGTTGGCCACCAACAGCAAGTGCCATTGGCTGCACTTCACGACGACGACCTAAAAGATAGGTGGCATACCAAATTGCTAAGGCAGCAGAGAAAAAGCAAACAGCAGAGTAAAGACGTGCCGCATTGGCAGCACCAATCAACCAACCAAATAAGTCAATGAAGGTCGCGCCAATCCAATAGGGAAGTGGTGCACCAAGAGAGGCATCGCGACCCGCGATGTGCGGAACAATCCAATCTATGGAATTGCCGCGGAATAAAGTCCACATGCCGCCAAAGCCGATGGCATCTTCATTCTTCCAGGGATCCCGAAAGAAGAGGCCAGCAAAACCATAAATTAATGTCAGCGCAAAAATAATGATGCGCGGAATCGATTTAGTAGCGGCGGCGGTAAGTTTGACCATGAACTCTATTTAAGCAAAAACAAAAAATAAAAAAGGCAGCAAACGCTGCCTTAATTATCTCGCAGGGCAGGTATTTCACATACCCTGCGAATTGAAGTGATTTAAGCCTTCTTCTTAGCTGGCTTTTCAGCAGCTTTAGCTTCTGCAGCAGCAGCTTTTTTCTCAGCTGTTTTAGCAGCGCCATCACCGGTAGCTTTAGCAACAGCTTTAGTACCGAATTTCTGACGGAATTTCTCAACACGACCGGCGGTATCCATGATTTTTTGGGTGCCAGTGTAGAAAGGGTGTGATTCAGATGAAGTCTCGATCTTGGCCAAAGGATATTCCTTGCCATCTTCCCACTTGATTGTCTCTTTAGTAGACATCGTGGAGCGAGTCTTGAAGCTGAAGTTATTGGAAACGTCTACAAAGACGATTTCACGATATTCGGGGTGAATGCCAGGTTTCATTTTGAGTCCTATGAGCGGGTAGCCGTTTAAGTTAATAACCTAAATACTTTCCCAAGTTAAAAGCAATAAAGGGTGCAACAAAGGCGAAATTATGCCATGAAATCAATAACAAAGCGCACTTTCGGGGTCTAAAAGGGGCTAAAACAGCCCCCAGGACCCTAAATTAGCCTCCACGACGCATTAGGTCGAAGAATTCACCGTTGTTTTTGGTTGATTTGAGCTTATCCACAATGAAGTTCATCGCCTCGATATCGTCCATATCGGCCAGCAATTTACGCAATACCCAGATCTTCTGGAGATTCTCTGCTTTAACCAAGAGCTCCTCACGACGGGTGCCCGACTTATTGAGGTTAATCGATGGGTAAACGCGACGCTCAGCGAGGCGACGCTCAAGATGAACTTCCATATTGCCCGTGCCCTTGAATTCTTCATAAATGAGGTCATCCATACGGCTACCCGTTTCAATCAGTGCGGTAGCGATGATGGTCAACGAACCACCTTCTTCGATATTACGGGCTGCACCGAAGAAACGTTTTGGACGTTGCAATGCGTTTGCATCCACACCACCGGAGAGTACTTTGCCTGATGAAGGAACAACGGTGTTGTATGCGCGAGCAAGACGGGTAATCGAGTCAAGCAAGATGATCACATCTTTGCCCATCTCCACTAAACGTTTTGCTTTTTCAATCACCATCTCGGCGACTTGCACGTGACGAACTGCTGGCTCATCAAAAGTAGAGGCAACGACTTCACCGCGCACGGAGCGTTGCATCTCAGTCACTTCTTCTGGGCGCTCGTCAACGAGCAAGACAATCAAAATCGCTTCAGGATTATTGGCGGCAATTGCGTGAGCAATGTGCTGCATCATCACGGTCTTACCAGACTTCGGTGATGCTACGATCAAACCACGTTGGCCGTAACCAATCGGGGAGATCATGTCGATGATGCGACCAGTCAGATTTTCTTCTGCCTTGATGTCACGTTCCAAGCTAATCACACGGTTCGGGTGCAATGGCGTTAAGTTCTCGAACATGATTCGGTTCTTGAGGGCTTCTGGAGCTAAACCATTGATCTTGTCTACCTTAACCAAGGCAAAGTAACGCTCGCCATCTTTAGGAGTGCGTACTTCACCTTCAACGCTATCACCGGTATGCAGATTAAAGCGACGGATCTGCGCAGGAGAGATATAAATATCGTCAGGGGAAGCCATGTAAGAAGCTTCAGGGGAGCGCAAGAAACCAAAACCATCAGGCAATACTTCTAAAGTGCCGTCACCGAATACTGTTTCACCAGCCTTCGCACGTTTTTTCAGAATGGCAAACATCAATTCTTGTTTGCGCATCCGTTGCGTATTTTCAATCTCCAGACTAGCTGCCATTTCGAGCAGAGCGGATACGTGGAGGACTTTGAGTTCAGTTAATTGCATGTGGTTCTCGGGTGTTGATAAAGATGATTAGATCAATTGGTTTTGGGGTATCGCTGTGCTGAAGGAGATCAGACAGATGTGGAAAAACAGAATTTTGGGAATTTGCTTAAGAAAAAAAAGGGGGGGAGATAAATTGCTGGAAATGAGCGCTCTATTGAAAGCGCTGAACTACTGTTAAACGCAATACTACACTAAAAAACGGGTCTTACAAGTACGTCAAGCGGAAAAAACCACAGGCTCAACGGGTGAGCCTGTGGCCTGAGACTATTTACAGATGACTATCAATAAAGGCAGACAACTGGGATTTGGCCAAAGCGCCTACTTTTTGAGCAGCCACAGTGCCATTTTTGAAGAGGATCAGCGTTGGAATGCCGCGGATATTGAACTGAGCCGGAACACCTTGGTTCTCGTCCACGTTCATTTTTGCGATTTGCAACTTATCGCCATATTCGCCAGCGAGTTCTTCCAGGATGGGCCCGATCATTTTGCAAGGACCACACCACTCGGCCCAGAAGTCGAGCAGAACAGGTTTATCGGACTTGAGGACGTCTTGTTCGAAAGAGGCGTCAGTTACATATTTAATGCCGGCACTCATGAAAATTCCTTATTTAGACTTATTTAGCGAGTTATTTAATTATGGCGTTACAACGCTTATATTAGCAATAAGCGGAACGTTCTGCTCAAAATACAAAAATTACTGAATTAATGCCTCAACCTTTCCCCGCCATTTCTGATCAAAAGCAGTCATACGCTTGGGCGATTGCGCCTAATGACCAAGCGCTTAGCCAATTAGCAGAAGGGATTTGGGATTGTGCAATGCAAACCAAGCAACGCCCCTTGGTGGTGCTCAGTACTGCTGGCCCACTGATTGGGGTGAGGGCGGCTTTAGAGCAAAACCGACCAAAAGATCTACCAAGCAATATTGCCTTTTTACCGCAAGTGATTAGTTTTACAGATTGGTTGGAGGCAGCGCCAGGTGCATGGCAGTTTCCAAAGAAACAAACCGATTTAGAAAGATGGTTATCGGTCTATATCAATCTGCGTAAACATCCCAAACTCAAAGCTTGGTTTAAAGCGGAGAGTGATTCGGGCGCGTGGGGTTTAGCAAAGTCTGTGATTGATGCCTGCGATATTTTGTCTGAAGCCATCATTCCGCAATTGCATGAAGAGTTAAATCAATTAACTAAGGGCAGTACGCTTGATGCAGAAGCGTGGACTAAGAAATTAGAAGCCCTATTAGAAAAAACAATCGTACTAGCGTATCCAGATCTTTCGCGAAAAGTGGTTGATCAAGAGTCTGAAGTGTTGTTGACTTTCTGGCGCTACCTCAGCGGTGCTGGAGATGCCGTTTTTCGCAAGCAGTTTGCGATGGCAGCCCACTTAGATTTAGCAAAAGCCAATCAAGAGCGGGCTCGCCCATTTATTTGGGTTCAGACTGCAGACCCCAAGCCGATTGACCAAGAGGTCATGGCTAAGTACTTGGCTAGCTATGCGCAATATGCTCCAGTGATTAAGATTACATTAGATTGGCAGCCGGTTGCCTTATGGTCTGAAGCGCTTACCGGAGAGGACCCAGATGGTGATCTGGTTGAGTTAAATACAGAGCAAGAGCAGCAACTCAGTAGCAATATTAAAACAGCACATTACCAGGATTGGCATTTGATTGCTGCAAGACGTTTTGAAGAGCTAGCCTGGGCCGCCACTAAAACGATTGAGTCATATTTAATTGCAGGTAAAACGAATATTGCTTTAGTAGCTCAGGATCGCCTAGCGGCAAGACGGGTGAGAGCATTGTTAGCACGTTTAGGCCCAGCCTTAAATATTCGTGATGAAACCGGTTGGAAGATTGACACCACTAGAGCAGCAGCAGCAATCAATAGTTGGCTAGAGTTGATTCGCGCTCCTAAGGAAGGGCCCACTGCCAGTGCCTTGCTCGAGTTTTTACAAAACCCCTATTTAGATATAGCTACTTGTATAGCAAAACCCCCCGAGGTTTGTATTGGCCTGATTGCGCAACTTGAAGACATCTTAATTGCGAGTCAGGCAAAGTCTGGCTGGGAAACCTTTTATATGGCGATTGAGCGGGCTAATGCCTATGCGGCCACGCATGATGCTGCGCCCAATGAAGCCTTATTAAAGCTGCTCCAGTTTGTGCGGGAGCGTCACTATGTCTGGCAAGAGCTCAATCTCAATTGCTCCAATGCGTATGCGCTCTTGCAAAGTAATCTGCAGGACACTGGTATGGGCAAGGCTTTAGGGCAAGATGCCGCAGGCAAGCAATTATTAGAAGTCATGAACACCTTTGATTTGCGCTCGAGTGATTATCAAAGCATTACTATGCGCTTGCCAGAGTGGATTAGCCTCATTAAATCTGTTCTAGAAGACGCTTCTTATGAGGAGACAGGCAAAGAGGCGCAAGCAAACTTAAGCATCTTGCCATTAAGTTCAACGCGATTACGCCAATTTGATGCGGTGGTAGTAGTGGGTTGTGATGAGCAGCAATTACCTGCATTTTCAGAGCCACCATTATTTTTCTCAGACGCATTAAATCGACTGCTCAAAACATCTACTATTAATGCGCAGTATGTTCAGCAAGCACGTGACTTATCGCAACTCCTAGTGTCTTGTCCAAGTGTTGATTTGCTCTGGCAAAGTAAAAGTAAAAATGGTGAACCACTCAGACCATCAGCCTGGATACAGCGTTTGCAGACGCAATTACCGCATTGGAAGGCAGTGGTCGCAAAGCCCGATTCCTGTAGTGGAAAAGCAAGGCCCCTGCAAAAGGCAGTTGCCAGCATCGATCCGGATTTGCCTTTGCCACTCTCGATGAGTCCTAGTGCCTATAAGGCTTTAAGAGATTGCCCTTATAAATACTACGTGCGAAGCTTATTGGGTTTACGAGAGGCAAAAGAGTTTGAAGATGGGTTTGATGCCTCTTTAGCAGGGCAGTCACTGCATGCTTTGTTACGCAACTTTTATCAAGCACTCAAGACTGAAGAACAAAAAGCAGATTCTCACATCATCAACAATACGCAGGTACGTCGTATGTGGATGGAGCGCGAGTTATCGGCTATTTCTGAAAAAGAATTTAAACGATTGATTGCAGGCGATAGTAGGGTACTTGGCACCTTGCGTGATTGGCAAAAACAAATCCCTAGTTTTGTAGCTTGGCAACTCCAAAGAGAAGCTAGCGGATGGCGTTATCATAATGCTGAACATAAGGTCGGCTTCGATTTACATTTTGCTGATCTTGATGGTGAGCATCGCATCATTCGAATTGAAGGGCGCGCCGATCGCTTTGATGTCAATATCCAAAACGAAGGGCAGTCTGAGGTGATTGATTACAAAAATCAGTCGATGACCAAGATTAAAAAGCGCGCTGAGCATGTATTAGATGACCCCCAGCTACTCATTTACGCTCGTGCTGCAAATGAAGATCCTGCCAGCGCTCATCTCCAAGGCCAGCAAGTCGATCATGCCCAGTGGGTTTCGCTCAAGCTAGACATCAAGAGAGATAAAAAACTCACGCGGTCTTTAGAAGTAGAAGGTGTTCCAGGGTTAATGCCCGTCTTTGATCGGCAAATCACCGAAGATATGCAAAATCTTTGGTCCAGAAAAGAGATGACTGCTTTTGCACCAGATGGTGTCTGCAAATACTGTGAGGCAAGAGGGATCTGCAGAAAGGGGATGTGGTGAAAAAGTTCGATAACGCCATCGCCTGCGATCCTAGTAAGTCAGTCATTGTTTCTGCCTGCGCGGGTAGCGGTAAAACCTGGCTGCTCGTTGCCCGTATGATTCGCCTCTTACTTGCTGGCGCTAAGCCATCAGAAATTCTAGCCTTAACCTTCACTCGTAAAGCTGCGCAAGAGATGCGGGATCGCCTCTACAGTTTGCTTGAGCAATTTTCAACCATGAGCGATGCAGCGCTGTTAGATGAATTAACTAAACGAGGTTTAGGTGATAGCGAGGCGAGAGCCTTACTGCCTCAGGCTAAGGCACTTTATAACAAGGTGCTCGCTAGCCCTCAGTCGATTGTGATTGATACCTTCCACGGTTGGTTTGGCAGGTTATTAAATGCCGCCCCGATCTCTGCAGAAGTGCAGCCTGGCTTTAGTTTGCGTGAGGATGGCAAAAGACTATTAGACGAGTGCTTAGATGATTGGTGGGGAGATCTGCCAGCAGATCTCAGGGCGCACTATGACGTTCTTCTAAAACACTTAGGTGCAAGCAATACTGAAAAGTTCTTGATGGGCAATTATGGCCTCATGAAACAGCGGGGTGCCTGGACTTTTTTTGTAGAGGCCTGCAAGCAAAAAGGGATTACTCCAATTGAGCACTTCAAGCAATTTTTACCAAGACTTCATCTTGATAATCCTTTGCTGCAGATGTGGAATGCACCAACAGCAAGGGCAGACCTTGAGTTTCTGGTGCGCTGCTTTGCGCATAGCAGCACTCAAGAGACTGAATTTTTGCCACGTCTAGTTTCTGCTCTGGAGTGCATGCAACGTGGTGGTGATGTCATGGAAGTTGCAAGCAACCTACAACTAGTATTTTTAAATGGAGATGGTGAATCTCGCTCTAATAATAATAAAGCGCTTGGAGCGGTTAAAACGTATCTTCAAAAAGAAGGCTTAAGTCATCTCGAATCAGATCACATTGCTTATAAGCAAGCTTGGGCACAAGCGTTTATTGAATATTTGGATTGGCAAGCTGAAAAAGATGTTTATGAATTAAACCTTGCTTGGTTTGCAATGAGCGAGCGCATGATGGATCATGCTGCTGCAGCCAAAGAAGCGATGCGGGTGCGTGATTTTGATGATTTAGAAATCGGTGTGAGTCAGCTAATGGCAGATTACGCCAATGCGGCTTACTTGCAAGCGCGTTTAGATGCTAAATATAAACATATTCTGGTTGATGAGTTTCAGGATACCAATCCATTGCAGTGGCAGATTCTGCGCTCCTGGTTTGAGGCTTACGGCCAAACTAAAGATCGGCCTAGCGTCTTTATTGTGGGCGATCCCAAGCAATCGATTTATCGCTTCCGCAGAGCCGACCCGCGTTTATTTGCTAGCGCAAAAGCATTCTTGGAATCGGAGATGGGTGCGGTAGCGCTAGATCAAGATACAACGCGTCGTAATGCTCCCAAAATTAATGCGGCTGTGAATGACACTTTTGCACGCTCGCAATTGCCACCTAGCTATGACTTTCATGAGCAAGATACCTTGTGGGAACCTATAGTAGAGGGCTTGCCGAATGAGATTTATTCAAAAGAGGGTGAGGCCGCACTATTACCGCTCATCCCATACGTCAAAGAAGGGCTAGCTCCTCGAGAGGGCAATGCATTTGATGCGCCCATTACTGATGTGAACCAAACCGTTGCAGCTACGCAGCGCTATGTTGAGGGCCAAGAGATTAGTAAGCTGATTCATGAGGTGATGGCCACACGTCAAGTGATGGATGAAGAAGATGGCCGCAAGTTTTGGCGCCCCGCTAGAGAAAGTGATTTCCTATTGCTCGTCAAACGCCGTAAATATTTACCGCAGTTTGAAAGAGCCTTGCGTGAAGCCGATTTGGCTTATGACAGCTCCAGACTTGGCGGCCTGCTCAATACACTTGAGATTGATGATTTAGTAGCCTTACTCACGGTATTGCTATCACCGCGCCATGATTTACCTCTAGCGCAAGTATTAAGAAGCCCGATCTTTGGCTTTACTGATCAGCAAATGCAGCATCTAAGTATTGCCAAAGCCAATCAGCAATACCGCTCTTGGTGGGATGCTTTACAAGATAGCCAAGATGCATCAGCCCAAAGAGCAGCTCGCTTTTTAGAGCATTGGCGTGTATTAGCAGAACATTTACCAGTTCATGACTTATTGGATCAAATTTATCAAGAGAGCAATTTGCGTTTTGAGTACGCAGTCAGTGCTCAGCCTTTAGCTCGTGCGCAGGTAGTTGCCAACCTAGATGCCTTTTTGGAGCTTTCTCTCAATCAGGATGGAGGTCGTTATCCAAGTCTAGGTCGCTTTATTGACGAGATCAACGCAATACGTCGCAGTGATGACGATGAAACACCAGATGAAGGTGATGTTGAGCTCGAATCTGATACCGAGCTAGCAGAAGTAGATGAAGATAGCGAGATGTCAGAGGAAGATCAGCATAAGCGCGTACGCCTCATGACAATCCATGGTGCCAAAGGTCTGGAATCTCCCTTTGTGATTATTTTGGATGCAAATCATACGGTTGGTGCATCGGATCATTCTGGCGTTTTATTAGAGTGGTCACCGAACGATAGAAGTCCATCGCATCTCTCGATGTATACCAAGGCAGGCTTAACCTCGCCTCGTATTCAAATTCGGGAGGATGAAGAGCTGATTAGCCAGAATGAAAACTGGAACTTGCTGTATGTAGCAATGACACGTGCCAAACAAGGCCTTTGGATTAGTGGTGTGGCAAAAGAGCCTACGACAAATAATCCAATGGGCTTAGATCAGAAATCTTGGTACGCCAGAGCTCAATTTGGCAAGTTACCTACCATAGAGCCTATTAAGACAAGCGCTACTTATTCTGACGGCACAACCAAGCAGTCAAGCACGACAAAAGAGAGCCCTCCAGTTGCAGAAACTTTCAGTATTGAAGATTTCCAGATTTCCTGGGAAGAGGCAAAACGAAGTCATCAAGAACAGTTACGCGATATTGAGAGTGGAGCAGCAGTTCAAGCAGCAGTTCAACCTACTCCAACAGCAGTAGAAAATGAACCCGACCCAGAAATATTGGAAGAGGGTACAAATTTTCATAAGCTGCTGGAGTTCTTGACACCAGACTCAAGTAATACCGCAAAGCCAGGGATGCCAAGTGAGCAAGAGATTATGAATTGGCTATCCGTAGATCAAGAGCAGGCGCAAAGACTGGTGACGCGTACACAGACAGTGCTAGAAGCATCAGCGCTCAAGCCTTACCTCACATCAGGACAGTGGATTGCAGCTTGGAATGAGCTTGATATCGCTAGCCAAGAAGGTAAGAGCTACCGCATGGATCGCTTAGTGGAGTTAGATGACCATCTAGCGATCATTGATTACAAGCTCACTATTCCTAAAGAGGGTAGTGAGATGTATGAAAAATACCGCAAGCAGTTACAGGGCTATCAAACTGAGCTCACCCGCATCCGGAAAGACAAACCCAATAAGGCTTACTTGATTTCGTCTAAAGGTGAGATCGTAGAAGTGAAGTAGGGTGCATGTCACTGCCAATAAAAAACCACCGAATGCGGTGGTTTTTTATTTGAAGGAAAAATTAAACAGAAATAAACAGAAAGAAAAATCAGTAATCCTTACTTAATCATCCCTGCATTTTTGGCATCTTCCATGGCTTGAGCAGATTTCTCTTTGATAAATGCTGGCATTTTTGCCAAGGGAATATCCACAATCACAAATCCAGAGTCCTCTAACTTCTTCTTAGTTTCAGGGTCTGCATTGAGTTGTGCGAAGTAGTCAGAGAGTTTTTGTTGTAGCACTAGTGGGGTAGCTTTAGGTACAGCAACGCCACGATAGGCACCGTCTACCCAGTTCAGGCCCAACTCTTTAAAGGTAGGTACGTCCGGTAGAGCAGGGTTACGCTTCTCAGTCGCAATTGCCAGTGTGCGCACCTTACCTTTTTGCTGAATGGCTAATGGCAGATAGCCCATAGCGCCATCGACGTGCATACCAATCAAGGCGGTAATCAAATCACCCGTGCCTTTAAAGGGAACGTAATTGATTTTGACACCAGCCAATTTATTGAGACGCTCAACGGCCATGTGATTGGCTGAGAACTGGGCCGAACCTGCTAAAGACATCTTGCCTGGATCTTTCTTGGCTGCAGCAATAAATTCTTGATAGGTCTTGTAAGGACTATCAGCAGAGACCATCAAGGCATCGGGAGTGAAGTGGTAGTAGTAGATCGCATTAATGTCTTCAGTCTTGTACTGAATACCTTCTTGCAGTGGCTGCAAGATTGTGTGTGGAATATTGACGCCTACTACTGTAGTGCCATCAGCCGGATAAGTATTGAGGGCGCTCCATACTAATGCGCCACCAGCACCAGCACGATTCATGACCACCATGGGCTGCTTGAATTTCTTGGCAGAAATATCGGCTTGATAGCGTGCTACTAAATCAGATTCACCAGCCGGTGGAAAGGGGATGATGTACTGAATCGTTTTATCTGGAAAAGGCTGAGCGCTCGCTCCTGATAGCAATCCAGCAGAAATGAAACAGGCGCTTAGTAAAACAATCAAAAATTTAAATCGCTTCATTTGGAGATCTCCTCAATTACTGCGTTAGTGACATCACTCATCATGGCTGCGCCGCCTAAATCACGAGTATGTAATTTAGGATTGGCGGTGACTTTTTCAATGGCGGCCATGAGCTTGGCTCCGAGAGCTTTTTCGCCCAAGAAGTCGAGCATCATGACTGCTGACCAGAAGGTGCCAATAGGATTAGCAAGACCCTTACCCATGATGTCAAAAGCAGAACCATGAATAGGTTCAAACATCGATGGATAGCGACGCTCTGGATCTAGGTTGGCAGTTGGTGCAATGCCTAAGCTGCCTGCGAGCGCTGCAGCTAAATCACTCAGTACGTCCGCATGTAAGTTGGTGGCCACAATGGTGTCTAAAGATTCGGGGCGATTGACCATGCGCGCTGTTGCCGCATCAACCAATTCTTTATCCCAAGTAACATCCGGAAAATCTTTAGCAACAATATTGGCGATTTCATCCCACATCACCATTCCATGACGCTGGGCATTGGACTTGGTGATGACAGTGAGATGCTTACGAGGACGGGACTGCGCTAACTTAAAGGCAAAGCGCTGTACACGCTCAACCCCAACGCGAGTCATTATGCTCATGTCAGAAGCTACTTCAATGGGGTGGCCTTGATGTGCTCTACCACCTACACCAGAGTATTCACCTTCGGAGTTCTCACGCACGATGACCCAATCGAGCTGACCAGGCTTGCAATTGCGCAGAGGAGTTTCAATGCCAGGAAGAATGCGAGTAGGGCGCACGTTTGCATATTGATCAAAGCCTTGGCAAATCTTTAAACGCAAACCCCATAAAGTAATGTGATCCGGAATTTTAGGGTCGCCAGCCGAACCAAACAAAATGGCATCTTTAGAGCGTAAAGGATCAAGACCATCGTTGGGCATCATGATGCCGTGCTTGCGGTAGTAATCGCCACCCCAATCAAAGTGCTCAAACTGAAAAGCCACTTCAGGATGTTTTTTGCTTAAGGCAGTTAACACCTTTTCGCATTCAGGAATCACTTCCTTGCCAATTCCATCGCCTGGAATCGACGCTATCTTGTACGTCTTCATTTGTCTCCTACTGTTTTTATCTGAGTTACTTTAGTTAATGCAGTAATAACTTCTAGAGCCATTATGCAATCCATTACTGCCAAATAGAGATGGGGTGGACTTGGGGTTTACGGCTAGTAGCCGCCCCTAGAAAGTACCCCAAAGGCATCAAAACAACAAAAACAGCCTCATTTTTACGGTTTTTACATATACTGTATAAACATACAGTATATTAATGACTATGACGCAGCAAATGAACCCCACTAAAGCAAGCCTCAGCCAAGCTCCACAAGCCTTGGCAGGCCATTTTGCCGCCTATGAGCTCAAGCTCCTGAGCCACCGGATTTCAGCTGGATTTCCTAGCCCAGCGGCAGATTACGCCGAGGATGGCCTAGATCTAAACCATTACCTGGTTCAGAACAAGCCAGCCACCTTCATGTTTACCGTGAAGGGGGATTCCATGCTGGGCGCTGGGATTTGTGATGGCGACAAGGTGGTGGTTGATAAGGCCCTCAAGCCAAAACACAAAGACATCGTAGTGGCGGTAGTCGATGGTGAATACACCATTAAGCGTCTTTATCAATTGCGCGGGCGCGTTGAACTTCAAGCAGAAAACCCAAACTACCAAGCGATTACTTTTAATGAAGGTAGTGAGTTGCAAATCTGGGGCGTGGTTGTTGGGGTAGTGCGCAAGTACAGCAATGCCAGTACACGATATAACAAGGGGGGCAAGTGATGAGCGCGCCTTCACCATCCAATACATTGTTCGCCTTAGTGGATGTCAATAACTTCTACGTTTCTTGTGAGCGCGTATTCCAACCGAAGTTAGAAGAAGTGCCAATGGTGGTGCTCTCAAATAATGATGGTTGTGCAGTAGCGCGTAGTGCCGAAGTCAAAGCACTAGGCGTGAAAATGGGAACGCCTTGGTTTCAGATGCAAGAGCTTGCTAAGAAGCACGGCATCAAGGCTTGCTCATCGAACTACACCTTATATGGTGATATGAGTAGCCGTGTAGTCCAGGTGCTCAGAAGCTTTACGCCCAACCTCGAGGTTTACAGCATCGATGAGAGTTTTTTGCAAATTGAAACCGTCTTAAAGCAATACCAAGACACGATTGAGTTAGGGCAAAAGATCAAGCAGCAAGTGAAAGACACCACTGGCTTACCAGTTTGCGTTGGTATTGGTGCGAGTAAGACTTTAGCCAAGTTAGCCAATCACTTAGCCAAAAAACATCAGCATTTCGGTGGCGTATGTGATGTGAATGCTATGGCAAAACCAGAGCTGTATCAGTGGATGAGTGAGACTGAAGTGGGCGAGGTATGGGGTGTTGGCAGGCAAATCGCCAAAAAACTCAAAGCCCAAAATATTCAGAGTGTGTTCGATCTGTTACAAGCTTCACCACAAGCAATGCGCCAACAGTTTGGCGTCGTGATGGAGCGCCTTTGCTATGAGCTGCGTGGTACCTCTTGCCTACAGTTGGAGGAAGTAGCACCTGCTAAACAGCAAATTATTGCCTCACGCAGTTTTGGAAAGCTAGTGACCAGTCAAGTAGAGCTGGCCCAATCCGTTGCCACCCATGCAGCGCGCGCAGCTGAAAAACTCAGAACCCAAAACAGCATTACGGGCGCGCTCACAGTATTTATTCAGACAAACCCGTTTAAGCAACACGAGCCGCAGCACCATCAAAGCATCACGATTCCATTGGTCGACCCAAGCGATGACACGCTGACCTTAACCAATGCAGCGCTAGCAGGCCTAAAGCAAATTTATCAACCTCACTTTCGATACAAGAAAGCAGGTGTCATTCTGAATCTGATTGGTGATAAGCCAACAGTACAGCAATCACTCTTTGAGGATGTGGAAAGCAAGGGCAAGTCAGCACATCTCATGAAAGCGATGGATGAGATCAACACTCGCTTTGGCAATGCAGTGATTCGATCTGCGGCTGCAGGAACTAACGGTACCAAGCAAGGATGGCAAATGAGATCAAGTAATAAATCACCGAACTACACCACCAAGTGGGATGAGTTACCGGTCGTGAGATAGGGCGCCAGAGATGAAAGCCAAAGAAAAAAACAACAGCAAAACCAAGGATTTTTTACAAGCTCATTTCGTGAGCTTTAAGTCAATTATTCTGAATTCGTAGTGGTAACTAAAAGCAGTAACTCAATGACATCAGAGGAGAAGCAAATGAACACAATTAGTAACTTGATGAATAACTTTAATGGCATCTCTTTGGCAGTGATCATGATCCTGTCGTATTGCGCAGTATTGAAAAATACCAAGCGTCATGAAAGTGCCACAAAACAGGCATTTAATCGCAGATCCCAGTAAGAGATATAAGCGGTCAAATTCAAAATCAGTTGTTGTAGCCGGTTTTTGCGGGGAATAGGGGGATCACGGACCTCTTATTCCCCTAATTCATTTAAGGGTTTGAGTAAAATCACCAGGCCACAAATTTCGTTAATATTAAAGAATGATTGAAGACAAACAAACTTTTCTAGATAAAAAATTGCGTCCATTGCCACGTTGGATATTTATGTCCCGTTGGTTGCAAGCACCTCTCTATATTGGCCTCATCGTTGCCCAGGGTGTATACGTCTGGCAATTCTGGATTGAGCTAGTACATCTCATTCAGATGATGGCTAATAAGAGCATGACCGAGACAGCATTAATGCTCGTTGTTCTCGGTTTAATAGACGTAGTAATGATCTCGAATTTGTTGGTGATGGTGATTGTTGGTGGTTGGGAAACTTTTGTTTCGCGTTTGGAGTTACAAAACCACCCCGATCAGCCTGAGTGGTTATCTCATGTGAATGCTGGCGTTCTCAAGGTGAAGTTGGCAACAGCGATCATTGGCATTTCATCGATTCATCTATTGAAGACCTTTATTAATGCCGCATCCTATGATGAAAAGACCTTAATGTGGCAGACGCTGATACACGTTACCTTTGTGTTGTCTGCCCTAGCGATTGCTTATACTGAAAAAATAGTGACTGCAGCCCACAAGCCACATTCAGAATAAGAATCAGTAGATTCTCTTGACGGCTAAAATAGTGATTTCCATGAAGGTCAAGCTGAATGACATCAAACCCCTGTTTTGAATGCGGGCAGTGTTGCCAGCATTTTCGGGTGAGTTTTTACCATGGAGAAATTGCTGGTAATGGCACTGGAGTCGTTCCTGGAGAACTCACAACGAAGCTCACAGATCACTTAGCTTGCATGAAGGGTACAGAGAAAGGTGGAGCACCTTGCATTGCACTGAGGCACACTAAAGAAGACGGCTATCGCTGCTCTATTTACGAGGAGCGACCAAGTCCTTGCCGAGAATTTAATATCCTTAATGAGGATGGAACAATCAATGCAAAGTGCCAAGAACTACAGCATATTGCTAAGCAGAAAAAGCTAAATCAAAACAAGCAAGTCAGTTAAAACTATTTAGCCTGAGCAGCCTGAGCAATCTCAGCGTAAAACAAAGATCTCAACCGACAAGGTTGATGGTGGGGAAGGTCTGGACTCGGGAATGATTTTATGATACTGTATATACATACAGTATATATTGCTTAAATGGGCAATTTTTCCCCATAAATTTATTAAGCTCATTCTATGAGCCTTTAAGACTCAATACTGCATTCAACCTTACAACTATTGGATGAATGCATGTCAACTATTCGTCAGCACTTAGTATTTCTCACTGGTCATCGCATTACTGCGGACGCCTCAACTGAAGAGATCGGCAGTTTAAGCAAGATTGGCGTAGCTATTGCCTTTGCGACCTTCTTAGCCGCTTTGCAGTTTGGCATTGCAGGCTGGTTTCTGGCAATGGACTTACACATTATTTGGCAAGTGGTGATGGCGCTTGTATTCGCTAGCATTGGCGCTGCCATCGTCTTGGTGCTGGATCGAAACTTTATATACCTTGCAGATACGCGATACGACGCAGATAAAAAGCTTACATACGTCTATCTTGGAATTCGAATTTTCTTAATCACCGTCATTGGCTCGCTTAGTAGTCAATTTACGATGCCATTATTTTTGAAGTCCGAACTTGCGATCCATTCTCAGGATATGAAAGATGGGCGCTTTTCAGAAGCAAAAGAGCGCTATCAGGAGAAGTATGAGTTGGCGGATAAGACTGCGGGATTAAGTAATCTTGAGAGTAAGACTGCTAGGTTAAGAAAAGAGATTTCCTCATTAACTCCAGAGTTGGTAAGGCAACGCGGTCTAGTTGGACAATGCTTTGCTGATTACAACAAAAAAACGAAAACAACTTATGCGCCAGATTTGGATGAGCATGACATCATTAGTTTGTATGCTAAGGACAAGCGCGAATGTGAGCGGATCGATGGCATCTATCGCGAAAACCATCGAAATTATGTAGGCCCTAAAGAGGCTGAGCTTGCGCAAATGGGGGTAGCCATTACTCAGGCCCAAAGCGATATCGATACGGCAAAAAAAGATATTGCAAAGGATCTAGATAAGGCAACAAAGATCAATGAAGCCTATATCAATATAGCCTCAGCGGACGTACTTTCTTCCCTGATCAGCAACAATCCTGGTGCGCTGCTGAAGTACGCCCTGATCACACTCTTGCAATTGTGTTTAGAGCTTATGCCAATTCTTCTCAAGCTACAGGCAGGGCAATCTCCTCTTGGTCATCGGATAGCCTTATTTGCTTATGAAAATAAAACGAGATCAATAGGGCAGGTTAATCAAAGCACTGCACGACGTCTGGATGCTGAAGCGAAGATTACTCTCGCAAAGCATGAGCACTCTCTGATGGAAAAGGAGCAGTTTGCTAAACGGCAAGAGTACGACTCCAATCTTGTTAAGCAAAAGATCACTCAAGAGACTGAAAATGAACGATTGCGCCAAGAGTTGGAGGCGCTCAAGCGTCAGAGCAGTGCTTATTTAAAGGCTCAGCACCAATTTACACAAACATTCTCACAGGCTGGCAATCAGTTTATGAATCGTGTAGTGACGCCAACAATGTCAACTATGAGTAAACCATTCACGGCGAAAAGTGCTGATGATAGTAAAAAGACAGAGCAGGGTCATGCAGCCAAAGAAGGGGCGAAGGTATTTAATTTTGGTGGCATTAACGGCTTATCAGCAGAGTCATCCCTATGAGATTGCTAATAGCTGGATGCTTAGCAATGCTACTGGTAGCCTGCTCAAGCACGCCTCGCTATAACAACTATAGCTACAGTAGTCCATATGTTGCCCCAACAAAACCTAGCTATACAGCGCAAACATATAAAGCGCCTGTAAAGAGTACTTATGCGAATAACTCAAGCACTAATTATTACAACCAACAAAAATCTACACAGAAAATGGCTAACACAGTGGGCGCCACCGCCCCAGTTAGCTCACCTACGTTTGAGCGCCTAAGTTACGAAGATTTAGTTCGATTTGAGCCTAATTGCGAACAAAGAACCGAGCAGATTGCATTGCTTGATGACCAGTTAAGACGTAGTCGCTTTTATACGGTTGATGGGGTGGAGGGGAATGCTTATCCCGGAAAAATTAGCAAGAGTTATTACTCATTAGCCAAGTATCGAATTTGGTCCATTCGATTTGCTTGTCAAGGATCTGAAGTAAGTCCAGAGCTTATAAAGGCTGACCTGCAGGCTCGCCCCAATCTGCCCCCGACATCTACACCACGTTGCTACTTTGAAGAAACGGTAGAAGCAAAGACAGGCATTGTGCAGACCAACTTCATAGCTAGCGATCACAAGTCAACTCGTAAAGAAATTTGTACCAACTTTCCTTATGTAGATGACAAGCCTTTTATACGCATCGGTGATCAGATGAGTTTTAGCCCGAGGCAGCTTGTAAGCGGAGTGTCCAATTCAGCATTGCGTAAATGGAAAGGCAATGTGTATCAGCTTGTCTCAAAAACAGAGATGCATTTAAACCAAGCAGTACGTTTTACCTTAGTGACCGTGAGGTCAGGTGTCAATCAATGGACAGTAGTCGATAAATTTTGAAATCTATTTAAAAGAGGAATCATGATCATGAAAAAGCAAATCAATCTGCGAGGAATTGCAGTAAGCGGTGCATTAGGAATTTTTCTAACTGCATGTGGAACTAACCCAGTACAGCAAGCTCAAAATCAACAGCAAGATGAATACCGTCAGCAATCAAGAGTTGCCAAACAAGCGATTAGTGAAGCGCCTGGTTGGATGTACAAGCTACCAAAAGAGTCAGGCGTGATTTATGAGAATGGTACGGCCATCAGCAGCGATTTTTCGATGGCTGACCTCAAAGCTAAAACCATGGCCTATGTGAAGATTTGTACCGGCGCCGGCGGTAAGGTTCGCAGCCAAATGAAGATGTACCGCGCCGATAACGATGCTGCCTCAGTTGAAAACTCAGAGTTAACAGTTCGCAGTCTTTGCCCTGATGTTGATATCTCTGGGGTAGAAACAGTGGAGATGAAGCATGTGGCTGAAGGCAATCGCATTCGTACTTATGTTTTAGTGGCGTTACCACTAGGATCAAAAAACGTAGCCAAATCAGCTAAAGATATTCAGAACCGATCAGGAGAAGCCTTTAAAGAATTGGATGGCATTACTAAAGATCATAATGCCGCGCCTGTGACGTCTGCCCCTGTGACATCAACCCCACCAGTGGTTCAGCCAGTAGCTCCGGCTAAGGTCGAGCAGTTAAGTCAGGCACCAACACCAGCAACTGCAAGCCCCAATACACCGAGCAAGCTTGAGGATCCGGCTACGGTTGATCGTGCAGTAACTCCTTTATCTCCTGCATCGACCAAGCCTTATATTGCACCAGCAACAAAGTTGGATGGCTCGGTCTTAGAGTCAGTGAAGGCTGTTGGAAATGACTCCGTGGTAGTCCAAGGTGCAAATGGTACCGATAAACAGGTAGGGCTTATCGGTGCAAAGAACCCTGAGTATCTTGCACGTAGAGCCGAGGCTTTGCAAAAGCCTGGCGCAGTCATTGGGCAGGTGAGTGTTGAGTAAGTTAGTTCATCCCTATAATGGATGACATCATGATTAATAACTTTGTTCATGCTTTAGCTTTTTCAGCAACCAAGCATCGAGACCAACGTCGCAAGGACGTGGAGGCATCGCCTTATATCAATCACCCAATCGCTTTAGTGGATGTCTTAGTAAATGAGGGCGGTGTTTTAAATTGGGATGTCCTATGCGCTGCCTTATTACATGACACGATTGAAGATACTGAGACTACAGCTGAAGAGTTAACGAAAGCATTCGGAAAGAACGTAACCTCAATCGTTTTGGAGGTAACGGACGATAAGGCGCTACCGAAAGCAGAGCGCAAGCTGCAGCAAATTGCACATGCCCCTCATTCCTCTCATGAGGCAAAGTTAGTTAAGTTGGCCGACAAAATCTGTAATTTGCGAGATATCTTGGCCTCTCCCCCCAGTGGTTGGGATATCAAAAGAAAACAAGAGTATTTCGAATGGGCAGTTGCAGTCTTGGCAGGCATTAGAGGATCAAACTCTAAGCTAGAGAAAGTTTTTGATGCTTTAGTTAAAAAAGGTAGGGCCGAGTATCAAACTGAGATGGGTAAGTAACTCTCATGCCATCCTTAAGCGTTACTTGCAAGATACGATTGCTATAGTAAAAATTGTGCATGCCGAGGGTGATAATTTATCTTGACACATTGACTCAAAAGTCTGCATAATTCAATCTACATCAAGAGATGGCTTTGTCGCCACAGCAACCTGCTAACGCAGTAAGGTGCTAAAAAGATGAGACCCCTTGTGGGTAATCAAAAGCGACAAACCCACCCCTTGGTGGGTTTTTTGTTTTGGGGCGCTTTAAGCCAAATTGCTAGGCCCGACATTTGGTCAAACTAGCTAAATAGGAGAATGACATGTCTTTTTTTAAACGAGATTCAAATCGAACTCAGACTACATGGGGTAAGAGCGGCAGTAATCAAACTTGGGTGGCCAATATTGATGCCAATGTCCAAGATAAAGAAATTATTGAGCGGGCCAAGCTCATCGTAGATCACTGTTCGCCACAGCGCTATGGACCGCATGGTACTCATGCTTATTCATTTTTAAAGCGAGAGTACTTACTGAACCTACTGTTATTTCATTATGCAGACCATGGGTTTTTTCCATCAGGCCATATCTGCATCACTGATGAATGGCTGTACGAGATACCCATTAAAACAACTAGTAGCAATTGGTTTAGTTTTAAGACGAGGAAAAAAGGTCGGAATTACCAGGCGGGTTGGTGGATAAAAATCCCGGCAATCGAAGAAATCAAAGCTAGTAGCTCATTATTTGAGCCTACCAGTCTTGATAATGAAACCGATAGATAAATCGATCCACATTGGAGGTCTTATGCGTGATTACACATATTTGAATGGCGCTCGCTTTACAGTAAATAATCTATTTCGTAGCCTGCGTTTTGATATTGACCGACTCGATATGAGTTGGGTAGATAGTGAGAAGCCAGAGTTTTGTAGAGGGCTTAGAGTGGTTGATAGCGATACTGGCAACACTGTCACAGTCGATGGTGAGGATGGTGATAACTTGATCTACAGCCTCACTTATATTTATAGCAAAGAAGATGGTCATGAAGCATTTCGGAATACGACTGATGCCTATTTAATAACGGCCCTAGAGACAAAGGAATTTTTGGTGACAAACCAAAAAAAGAATCCCGAGGGAAAGCCTGAGGTAGCGGAGGCTGTCATCCATTAAGCGAGGATAGGCAGCAAAAAAGAAAGCAGCACAGGGCGGCTTTAAACCGAATTGCCAAGCCCAGACAAGCGTCGAATTGGCTAAAGAGGAGAGATCTATGTATCGAATACCAGCAGATTATCACTGGAAGCAAAAAGTAAAAGCTTATCAAGCGCAGTTTCGTAAAAAAGTGCCACAGTGGGTACTCATACTTGCGATGGATGATGCAACAAAGTTGCTATCAAGTTGTTTGGCTTTGCATTACTGCCTACCATCGGAAGTACTTGTGGCAGGCGAAGTATTAGAGGGCAGATGTGGTCTTTGGACAGCGCATCCTAACCCTTGGGATAGAGCTGTAAAACCAAGCCAGCAATCTAACAATATTAAGAAGTAGGGCGGATTTAAACCAAATTGCCAAGCCCTGACATTTGTCCAATTGGCTAAAGAGGAGAAGAAAATGAATTTTCAGTTAATTAATGTAGCGCTGCATTCTGATGAATTAAAAAAGTTTGATCCTGCAGAGCGGGGCCTATCTGAGTATCAATATACCGGTATCGCCATTGAGGATGGTGGCAAGTATTACTATTGGGCTAAAGGAGTGGGACTGGAAATAGCAGATTGGGAGTATGCCAATATCAAACTCAATCCGAAACTCTACTACTTTTCAACTGCCTTGAAATTACACCTGCGCATCAATCGGGCGTTAGAAGCTCAACGAGCAAGGAGGGACTGATTTGATCAAGGCCCATTGTATTTCTGCCGAGCTAGTTAAGGCATATCAAGATGCTTACTATGTGATTCGTGGTGACGGTGTAGAGATTGTTCTTACGGTCGATCAGGTGAGTCAAGGGCTAGCTGCGCTCATGAAAAAGCACGGGGTTGATGGTGCGGCATTCTTAACGGCCTTTAACCCCTATAGTGTTCTTTCATCTGCAGAGGAAAATGAGCTTAATCAAAATGCATTGCTTGCTTATGTACATTCTCTTGGGCTTAAAACGATCGCAGGTGAGGGTGGTGACGTAACCAACCTGTGGCCAAGAGAGTCAAGTGTTCTTATCCTCGGTATTTCTCTTGAGAAAGCAGAGAGCCTAGCTGATCGCTATGGGCAAAATGCATTTTTATGGCTTACTAGTGATGATGGCATGATTAAGCTCAAGCTGCGCTACCCAATGGAGGGTTCATCATGAAGGATGAATATGATCGATCTGGCTTAATCGCTCTTATTAAGTCCGAATTCAAACTGGATTGGCAAGGCATTCATGGAGCTAATCATTGGGCTCGGGTGCTGCATCACGGTAAGCATATTGGTCAGATTCGTAAGGCTGATCTTCTCGTGGTTGAGCTCTTTGGGTTTTTGCATGATAGTTGCCGATTTAATGATGGCAGAGACCCGCAGCATGGTGAGCGTGCAGCAGAATTTGCTCATGGCATTCATGGAGACTTCTATCAATTAAATCCAAAACAACTCGATGCCCTTTGCTATGCCATGAAACATCACTCAGGTGGTGAGGTCTCTAACAATAAAACCATCCAGACGTGCTGGGATGCAGACAGACTAGATCTTGGTAGGGTGGGGATTGTCCCATCGCCTCAATATCTCTCTCAAGAGGCAAATATCTTCATTGATTTAGCATACGATTGGAGTACCCAAGCACCTAGAAGAAGTGTGAAGGCATAACGAGCTTTATTTGTAGGCTTTAAACGCTTTTTCAAGCTCGGCTTTGACTTTATTTTTCAGACTCGCTGGACCAATCACCTCCACTCCTGAGCCATGCTTCATGATATCCATTACTAACTCTGGATCTTGATCAAAATCAAACTCGAGGTTGTAGTAACCCTCTTTATCAAAGCTACCAACTTGTTGGCCATGCCAGTGTTCACCAGCCACCCAGCGAGCATGCTCGGGGGTAAAGCGTAGCTTGGCACGTTGGGTTGCCTTGCCAGAGAAGATGCCATAGCTCTCGGCAAAGTGCTCATGACATTCTTTCTCAGTCACTTCTTGAGTTTTCTTATTCGTCAGCACAGCACTACGAATGCCATCAATCGCAAAGCTACGCAAGTCATTACGCAAATGGCAAAAGGCATCGAGATACCAGTTCTCGCGGTAATAGATCAGGCGCTGTGGCGAGATCTCACGGCTAGTGTCCTCACCCTTGCCTTTAGAGTAATAAGCGATCTCCAGGCGATTGCGTTTGAGTAGGGCGGCACCAATCTCAGAGAAGTTCTCAATCGAATTCTTGCGCGAACCAATGCCGATTACTTTGATGCGCTTGCGTAATTCTTTGGCAGAAGTTTCACTTTGACCCAAAATGCCATCAATGATGGCAGTCAGCGGTTCAATGTGTGGGCCAATCAATCCGCCTTGATCAAGAGAGGAGAGCAAGTGCTGCATCAATACAAGGGCAGTAGCCTCTTTTTCAGAGAACCACAAACCTGGCATTTCTATTTTGTTGATTTCATCTGGGTTCTCGAACTTGTAGCCTCCTAAGAAGCGGTCATACTTGATGGAGGCCTTCAAACGATCCCGTAGGTAATCCAAGTCACGTTTAAAGGTAGCCTTGGAGATCTCAAGCTCATCCAAAAAGTCTTCGATCGGCACACATTTACGCTGCTGAATCATGTACTTAATGCGGTGCAGACGCTCTATATCACTCATAAAACCCCCTTAAACGGCTCAAAAAGCTTAATAAACGAATATTTATTATTTTTGTAACTTTAATTAGTTTAAGGCTCATTTAATGAGCTAGCAAGTAATTAATCTATCGATAAGTCATATATCAGTAAACCACTAGGCGGAGGCCAATTTGATCAAATTTATCGGCATTTTCTTCATGTTTATCAGCGTCTTAGCGCTGCAACATGGTTTTACTATTAGCTTGGCGCTCTGGTTCATGCTTGGCCTATTCTTGGTATTTAGCCAAGGCATTTTTAGCCACATCATGTTTGCCCAGCGTGAAAAAGTCAAAGCCCAATACAGGAGCAAAAGATGAGCGAACACAACAGCAAGCTCAATTGCGCAGTAGGCGATTTAGCTATTACCGTGAACTGCAAGATTCCAGAAAACCTTGGAAACATTGTGCGGGTGATTTCATCTGGAGGGTTTCAGGAATGGCAAGGGTATAGCGAACCGCTCTATACCTGGAATGTCGAAGTAGCTACGGAAGGTGGCGCACTATTTTATGAATGTGAGAATGGTATTGAGGCTTTTACGTCAGGACCAGCGCCCGATATCTATCTACGACGCTTAACACCCCCTCAAGGCTATCTCATGGAAGAGTTCGCAGACTCAGAGCAGTTACAAATGAATTTTCATGAGGTTGATATTGTTGAGAGTGAAACCAATGTCTAGAAATGGTCATATACCAATGCGCTGTGAACTTGGCGGGACCGCCATGATTGTCAAAAGCAAATTCTCGATTAATCAAGGCATTATTGTGAAAGTGATTGAGCCAATGGGTCTGATGCACTGGCCAGGCTTTGACGCCGCAGTAACACCAGTCTGGCGTGTAGAGGTACTTTGTAGAAAAAGTGCCATTCGCTATCACCTCCCCAGAAAAGGGGAGTTGCGTAAAGAGAGAATTGGGTTAGTTCCAGATCGATTCTTGTGTAGTCTGACGCCACTGACTGGGCAACTGCGTTTTGAGTTTGAAGACTATGAGCCAGAGCCCGATTTAGAGCCGGTGGCTTTGTAGCCTTGCTATTGACTAAGCCATTGGGTGAGCTCTAGGACTTGTCGATCGGTAATGCCAGTATTGGGATTGCAGCGGATGAGTCTAGTGCAAGGATTGGGGAACTCCCAATAAGAATCATCTAACGCTTTCCAATCGACTGGCCCGTAACCGCGCAGATAGTTTTGAATCTCTGTAAAGCGGGGATGCTTGCCTATAACCGCTGCGCCTGTTGCGCCAATAATCCGCTCAGAAATAAAAGTTGGTACCGTCTTTTGTAATTTCTCGAGATTGTGTGTAAAGCGCCAGCTAGAAGAGATCACAATCTTTGGAGAGAACAGCGCTAACGTTTCCTCTAAAAGGGGTGCGCGTGAGAAGGGGGCCTCACCTGCAAAATGCGAAGGATGTAAGACCCCATCAAAGTCTAAAAACAGGAGCTTTTCTTGGGAAGTGCTGATCACCATTCTTAGAGATCATCCTCATCCGCCTTCTCTAGTACTAAAAAGTTCCTTTGAATCGATTGACCGTAGTCATCTTGAGTCCAAAACTTCTGTACTGTGACAAAGCGATACCCTTCACTCCCTTTTTCATTCAGAATAGTTTGAACCGTATCAATATCCGAAGACACTGGCTCCATTCTGACTAATTCATATTCGTACGTTTTCATTGTCTTGTACCTGCAGGCGAGTAACCGATCCGATTGCCATTGTTATCAAAGACATTAGTTACGCCACTAGGCGATTGGGTTTGATAGCCAATCCGGTTGCCACTGTTGTCATATACCCCGTTACTGGAGTTGTAGTTCAGTGGGCTGTTTTGATAATTGAGTGGACTATTGTTGTAGTTGAGCGGTGAGTTGTTGTAGTTCAGCGGGCTATTGTTGTAATTCAAAGGAGAGTTATCCCAACTAGTGACTTGAGCAGCTGCATTAGTAGAAAGAATCACAGTTGCAGCAAGCAATTGAATCGACATATTTTTAATGTTCATGATTACCAACCTTTCACAGAAGGCGCCTGAGGCGCTTGGCGTGGAGTATTGATTGAAGTATTCGGACTAGCGTAAACAGGACTTGTGGAGGCGCCTTGATAAGTGCCGCTTGGACTATAGAAATTCGTTTGCCCACTATCGGTCTGAAACGATTGAACATTCTGCCCAGTAGCGTTATAGATATTGGTAACGCCGCTAGGAGAAGTTTGGCTGTAACCCAAATAGTTTCCGGTTGGGCCATAAATAGCTTGCGCAGAGGCGCCACGCACCAATAAAACAGCCTGGGCAATTAAAAAGACGGTGATGAGGTATTTCATGGGTGACTCCTGAAAGAGTGAACAAAATCACAACAAACTCAGAATAAAAACATCAAAGCTCACCTAATGAGCCTATGCCTCATCACAATCAAATTACCCCATAAAAAGCCAAAACCACCACCCAAATACAGACCCTATGCTCAGCACCCTCGTATTGATCACTCTCATACCACTGCAGGTTTCGCCAAGCGGTAATTCCACAGTGCCAATCTCAAAACCATTGGCCGTTGCCGCCTTTGTAGATAGCGCCAAAATTTTGGGCTTACCAAAATTTAAACTCAGGGATGCCAAAGGTAATTTGTATTCACCCTACAGAGCGATGCTGCAAGAACCCTATGCAATGGTGCATCAGCACGCAGGTGTGCCCATGGTGAGTGAAGTCACGATGCGTAAGGCCTATATCAATTCGTATGTGCGACGTTAACTAAGAAGAGAATCAATCTATGAAATTCGCACTCCAGTCCATTAGTAGTCTTGCTGCAGTCCTATTAGGATTCTTGCTGTTAGCCAATGTTGGCATTACCAGCGCGGGCAGGGGCGAGCTAGAATCTCTTTCTGCTCTTGAAAGAGCTGTCATCACTGAAACCATTCAAGCTGATGGCACTGTGATTCAAATTGATGAGCTCACAACCCTAGTGAAATCTCAATTGGTGGTTGATATGGAGTCACAAGCAGACCTACCATACAACTCAACGCTGTCAAAGCTAGAAGTCCTTGAGGCCTACACCATTACGCCAAAGGGCGAAAAAATTCCCGTAGCAGCCAATGCGATACGGACAGTAGAGGATGACAATAGCTCGGGCGCGGCTATGTTCTCTGACCAAAAGCACAAAATCATTATCTTTCCTAAGGTGACGCCAGGATCTAAAACCTATTACAAGACCAAGCTCACCACCTACAAGCCGCTACTACCAGGATACTTTTATACCAGGCTGACTTTTTCACCCAATGCCGAAGTCAAGTTTTATGAATACAACTTAAGCTACCCAGAAGGCTTAAAGCTCTATACCGATCTAAAAGAGATAAAACAAACTAGAGATGAAGTCATCGATGGGGTAAGGCATGTGCGCTATACCTACCAAAATCTGCAGATGAAGAAAAAAGAGCCGTATCAAGTCGCTAGCAGCGACTATGCGCCACACATCTACATCTCAACATTTGCCAGCCAGGAAGAATTTGCTAAAGCCTATGAAGAGCGCATTAAAGACAAATTTATAGTCACTCCTGAGATCCAAAAACAAGCTGATGACATTACCAAAGGCCTAGAGAAGAAAGCTCAAGCTGATCCGAAGCTCGATTTAAAGAAGGAGCAGGCCAGAGCCCTTTATAACTGGGTCGCCAGAAACATTCGCTATGTTGCTATTTATCTTGGTGATGGCGGTATCGTGCCCCACGATGCCAATAGCATTCTGCGAAACCGCTATGGTGATTGCAAAGACCATAATGCATTACTGATAACGCTCTTAGCTGCAAAAGGAATCAATGCGACTAGCGCATTAATTAATTCAGGTAATGCTTATTCATTACCCAAGTACCCCGTCATTGGCCCGTTTAATCATGTCATTACTTACATTCCGGCATGGGATCAATATCTAGACTCAACGGCAGAGATGGCAAGCTACGGCACGCTCCCTAGCGATGAATTGGATAAGCCGGTATTGCTCACCAAGTTAGCCAAAGTAGGCCGCACCCCAAAGCCCAAGAAAGAAGAGAATCAAACAGCAACAGGCATCACCATGCAAGTCGAAAAAGATGGGCGCATTACTGGTAAGACTCACACGATGTACTTTGGTAGTGCAGAAATCAGTGCGAGATATAAATACGAGGGAGCAGAAACTAGTCTGTCAGATAAGTTAGTCAAAAATCAATTGGCAAAATTTAGACAAACGGGAGAAGGGAAAATCACCACTAGTTATGTCTATGACCTCGATAAACCCTTCACCACCAATACCGAATTCACACTCGATGCGATTGCCAATGTGCCAGGACCGGGTGCAATGACAGTGCCAGTAGGTCTTGCTCCAGGAGAATTAGCCTCGATTGCTAACGATAGGCCGCCAGAGAAATTTACCGTGCCCTATTCCTGTAGTACCAGAATGGTAGGGGAGGCCTATCAAATCAGATTTCCCGATAACACCAAGGTAACCCGCATACCGCCTAACGTCAGCTATAAAAAAGCCGGAATTGAATACGAAGCCACCTACAACGAAGTCAAGAACAACATCTTTGTAGCCAGAAAGCTAGCTATCCAAAGACCAGGAGCTGTGTGTGAGCCAGAAGAGCTAAAGAAGTGGAAAGATTTCTATCAAGTCTTTATTAAAGATATGCGTGGGCAGATTTTTTATGAGTAGTTGAGAGCCATACTCAAAGAATTAAGTATTTACAAATGTCCATTACATCTTCGAGGACATTGCTTGTCTCTTAAGGTGGTCGAAAGTAAAATGATTTTGTTTTCCGACATTGTCGGTTGGAGTCTTGCTAATAGCAATGTTGAGCAAGCGACTTGAGAGAGTTATTGCAAACTGTTTCAAGCGTCTGTCAGAACCCCCTTAGTTGGGGGTTTTTCTTTTTAATCTTTTATTAATCTCCAACTTACTAGAGTTTTAGAACACCTTCAAAAACATCTACCTCTATAGGACACTGCAAATTGATGCCCCTGAAACCACCTGCTTTGAGGCTACTTGACACTATACGCAAGTTGCGTATAATTAATATATGAAGGCTCTTTTTATTGAGCTGCCACCATTTGAGCGTTATCGACAAGATTACTTAACGGATGATGAGTATCGAAATCTACAGAACTTTTTACTGTTGACGCCGAAGGCTGGAGATGTGATTGCCGGCACTGGAGGCTTGAGAAAATTGCGATTTGGTGACCCAACAAGAGGGAAGGGTAAGCGAGGCGGTTTGCGCGTTATTTATTATTGGTATGAAGTGAAATTGCATTTTTGGCTTTTTACCTTATATGACAAAAATGAAATGATTGATTTAGGTCAGAAGGAGCGTAAGGCTTTAATGGGCTTATTAAATAAAGAGCTGGGAGCACGGAAATGACTAAACGCAACTTATTTAATGAAATCAATGAGGGATTAGAGCATCTTAAGAAGGCTCGCCTTGGTAAGACAACTTTACGTTCGGTAGAGCGAGACTTTAAACCTGCGGCAATCATTAATGCGGAGGAAGTGGTCGCTATTAGAGAGCGCTTGAACCTCTCAAGATCAGTCTTTGCAAGTTATTTAAGAACTAATTTGAGGACTCTTGAGAATTGGGAGCAGGGAAGAGCTAAGCCAAATGCACAGGCTGCTTTATTAATTCATTTGGTAGATCGCTACCCAGACACCGTTAAGAAAATTGCATCAGTCTAGCCAGAGGCCAAACTTTGTCATGACATATAAATGACCCAATGCAAAAGCGTGGCATCTAAAAAATTAGGCTCTTGCAACACATTGTTTGGTTGAGCTAATTTATGAGAGTAAAACAGCCGGTCTTTCCCGGCTGTCCGCTTGCTCGCATTTTGAAAGGAGTCACTCAATAAAGAGTTATAAAAAAATACACAAGCTGGTATGGTTTTCTTATGAAAGAACTAATCAATACAGTCCTCTGATCTGTGGGCACTCATACCTTATCCCGATGATCACTAAAATATACAAAACAAGCAAACCAACAACCAATAAACCAACAAAGCAAAGAAGCAACAAAGCAAAGAAGCAACATCAACACCTAATGAATTCATTAAAGCAGGGCTAGAGCTCAAATAATGAGCTAATCACATTCGGTAATAAATTCCCCCAGAATCTCGCCATTGCGAACCTTGGCATATCCCCGAATATCGCTTGAGGCGGCAAATCGGTGCTTCCCACACTTGCTACCCTTGGGAATACAGAAAGACCACATTTCATCTGCAGGATCAAGCATCTCAGCTAGAAAATTTGTCCATCCTTGATTTAAATGACCAAAGGGTAGGGAGGGAACGGCGCAAAAAGGATCAATGACGTAACTCGCTGTCTCAGCATCATGAGGATCTACTTTGCTAACTAGGTGTTCTGGCAAACAATCAAAGTCAGGCTTATTTCTTTCAATCTCAAGTGCGGCTTCTTTGCGAGATTGAAAAATTGCCCAGATCCCAAATAGAGGCCAGCCAAGAGCAATGCAAATAATTGCAATGACGTAGACCAAAATATTGAGCAGATGATCGACAGCACTCTTTTTCTTGCCAAGAGCCGCAAGCATGCCTCTTACAAACTCAGAAGGGCGATTGCGAAACTCTCTAGCTAAATGAAAGGCCGCATAAGATACTCCAGGCAGGCAATAGATGCCAAGTAATTGATACCAAGATAGCCCAAAGAGACTAATGCCGGATAAGAAATCCATCAGCCAACTCACTGAGCACCTCTTCTTAAAAAGGATGGATAGTCTTTCTCTTTCTTCTCCCTGGGAACTTCATTATGACGGGCATGCTTATTCACCAAGACCCCTTGCTTAAAGTCCATCAGGAGATCGTATTCATAAACACTGCCATAGCCCATATGGCGATATTTCAACTGAGCGCCTTGAGGGCAGCGTAGTTCACCTGTAAACCAATGCGCAAAGACTTTGTCATGACCTGGAAAGACATCCGAGAGGCTCAAGATCTCTTCATAGGTCTTGTGAGCTGACAAACCAACAAGATACAAACGCTCAACACCCCCATGCTCCAAAATTTCCCAGGTTCCTACATAACCACGCCAATTAGCGGTATGGGGAGACTGAAAAGAAATCCCTGCATTCTTTAAATAGAGTGATAAAGGATTGGTAAATAAGGAAATCTCCTTGCCACCATAGATGAGTCTTTCTGAAACCTGTGCTGTCATATATCCCTTTGAGTAGTGAATAAGCGATTAGTCGCAAAACCATTACCTATTTATAGGGATTGCAAGGCTCAATAAATGAGCTAGAGTAAATTTATTTAAGGCGCCGCTTCAGAGTAAGTCACTTGCGGTTAGGCCTTGCTCTTGAAAGCGTTTTCGAATCTTGGCCAAAGCTTTAGCTTCAATCTGGCGCACTCTTTCGCGGGTGAGTCCAAGCATATCGGCGACCTCGTGCAAGGTGTAGGCGCTGTAAGTGCTATTTAAACTCCAAACGCGAGTGCGATGCCGTTTAGTGTTTTTGTTGGATGCTTGAGTCATCACTAACCTCATTAGAAATCCCTGCGATCACAAATAAAAAGTCCTACATTTAGTATGACATATCCGCGTTTCACATCGTGAGAAAAATGAGTAATTCATAAATAAATTTGATGGCTCGATATATGAGCTCAAGCATCCATAAGCTCATCAAAACACCTGCAAAAAACAACCCCAGCAATAACCACCACAACTTAAGGAACTGATATGCCTGTGCTCATAGAAGGCGTCTGCGTGCTATTGAAAAAAGGATCTGTCATAGAGCGCTATCAAGGCGGCTATGGTCAATTCCTATTTGATCTGCATGATCAAAGCAAGTTAATTGAAAGCAATGACTTGCTCAGCATTAGCTTTAATCATCATCAAGAAGCTAGAAGCTATCTTCAGTTTATCGCTGACAAAGGTCTCAAGATCATGCTCATCAATGAAGATGACCCACAAAATGCAGATGCCTTATTAGTGGACCAAGTCTTTGGACCCAGCTTTAGAGTCTATTGGTTGGACTTCATCCACCTCGGAGCCAACCCTCATAGCAAAGCTAGGCAAAGCAGCAAAAAACAAGGAAGCAAGACAAAAAATAAGGTGGGTGATGATGAGCGCATCGTCATAGCTGCCACCGACAGAGAGATGGATGAGAAGGAGGAGGTAAGGCTAATGGCCTGGGGTAAGGATGAAATCGCATTTCCAAAAGATTGGGAATTCAAATCCTCCAAGTCTATGGATCTCGAATTCATGAGAATGGCAGAAAACCGCAGCAAGCTCACTCACTAGGAGAGATGAATGACAAACCTAAATAGAGAGCAATGGCTCATGGAGGCTATAAAACACATCGCCCCAATCTTTGAAATGAGGGGCTACTCAATTCCTCCGGTAAAGGTATCAGTGGGATTTCCGAGTACGGGAGGCAAAGGTCGTCATTTAGGCCAATGCTGGTCATCCAAATCAGCAGAAGACAACATTAATCAAATCTTCATTGCCCCACATCTCAAAACGCCATTGGACTTTCTTGACACCTTGGTCCATGAGTTAGTGCACGCAGTAGATAACTGCGAAAGTGGCCATGGAGAAGGCTTTAAGAAGATTGCCCTAGATGTCGGACTCAAAGGACCCATGAGAAGTGCTGGGGCAGGAGAGTACCTAAAGCAAGACCTCATCAGAATCACTGAAAAACTAGGGACATTCCCTCATGCAAGACTAAGTCTACCAATACCCACGGCCCAAAAAGCGCCCAAAAGACCAGGAGCTAAGTGCGCCAAGTGTGGCTATGAAGTGGTAATGCTCAAAAAACACCTAGAACTAGGCCCCCCAATTTGCCCTAAGGACATGGAGGGGATGGAAGAGACGGGGGAGTGGGGCTCCTAAAAGAGCAGCAAAGGATTTGCTTTAAATTGAAGCATATTTGCAGTAGGACGGCCGTTATCCCCACCTTTTCTTTGCATTGTTACTAAACCAATTTTCAAGCTACCTTGAGTTGTAACCGCTACAGGCCCAGTTGAGAATAAAGCAAGCACTCGAGACATTGATTCGATTTTCCAATAAACACTCGAACCAGATTTCGCTGTGACCATCATCCAATTTGCTTTAATGCCCCTACCTTCGAATAACTCTGAAATTATCAAACTTTTATTTGTTGTAAAAAAATTTTTAATTGACTGTTGGTCAGAAAATGAAAATTCAGTTAGAAAAAGTCTTCTCGCATCCCTTGAGCTTGTCACTGAATGCGGTTTATCGCCAGTAAATAATTTCAATAAATCGGTTGTTACAGGTGGGATAGACCACAATCTAGCGTAGTCATTAACCCACCTTTTATCGACCTGATTGAATCCATGAGTAATGTTGCTTACGAGCTTTATGGAAATCCAAGCTTGAATTGTTTGATTCTTACTGTCAACAATTTCAACTAGAATGTCCGGCTTGATCCCGTGGGGGGCTTTACTTGCCAGAACACTTTTTATTGTGCTCGGTTGGTGCCCGAGACTTACGAGCCAGTCCTGAGCATCAAGATCTGTTTTCCAATTGTTAAATTTATTGCGAATGTCCTGCTCGTTACTGAATCCTGCACGTGCGGTTTTAGAGCCAAGGAGTTGAGCGGGGGTAAAAGATGTGGCCACTTTTCATATTTCTTGTTGATTAAAAATTTAGTTTATCAACAGAATTAAGAAAAGTACTAAAAATGAGAAATTTATGGTCTATTCAAGTTTTATGTTGTTCCTAATTAAGGTATCAAGTATTGAATAGTAGATATTTTGTAAGACTGGAACAGAAACACTGTTACCACACATTTTATAAGCCTGACTTTTGGAAATGCTGGGTGGAAAAGAGTAGGATTCGGGAAAACCCTGGGCTCGTAAGCACTCTCTAGGGGTGAGCTGCCTCACTTTATTTTTAATCAAATAAGCACCAGTTTTCCCAGCTGCTCCACCGCCATATGCTGATAAAGTTATGGCGTGCCCCTTGGGGCTGTAAATTCGCTCACCTTGACCGCCTTTGTTTATTGTCCCGATTCGTATTGGCTTTAGGAGGGCCGCCCCAATAAAGTCATCATTTATTGTGCTTTCATCCCTGCTAATCGTAATATCGGGTCTTGAAATTTCAAATTGCCTATCGTCTATATTTTCTTCGATTATGTCATTCAAGGAGATTGTCTCCATCGTTGGCTTGGGAAAAGAATAGTGATCAATATTCAAATCTTTTCTGAAGCATACAAAGTATACGCGCTCCCTTGATTGGGCAACTCCATAAAAGCTAGCATTTAGAATTTCATAGTAAGTTGAGTAGCCGATTTCATCTAATACCTGCAAAATCTTCTTTAAAGTTTTGCCTCCGTCATGCCCAACAAGATTTTTAACGTTTTCAAGCACCAGAATTTCAGGCCGGTGATTTTTTGCAATCCTAGCAATATCAAAAAATAGGGTCCCGCGGGTATCGTTAAAACCATCGCGTTTGCCTGAAATGCTAAATGCTTGGCAAGGAAATCCGGCACATATTAAATTATGCTTAGGAATATTTTTTTCTTGTATTTTTGTAATGTCTCCCTCTGGCTGATGAGAAAAATTTGCCTTGTAAGTAATTGCGGCATGCTTATCCCATTCAGAACTAAATACGCATTGAGCCCCATGCTCACTAAAGGCAACTCTAAAACCACCAATACCTGCAAAAAGATCAATAAACTTGAGACTATTTTTTTCTAAGTAGTTTTTGTATTGTTTATTTTTGCTTATTTTCATTTGCTATCTTCTCAATCTTTTCATTAAACCTGAGCATTCGCGCTATTATATTATTTTAATAATTTAAAACCTATTGCTATGGCACATAAAGATGTTGCAATTTCCTGGAACGGTGAAAAATTCTTTAAATTCTTAGTTGGCAGGCAAAACATATCAGATCGTGTCGCACGTAATTATCTTTCTAGATGTAGACGTATTGAAGCCATTCTTGATATTGATCTTGTTTGGGAGACAAGATCTATCGACGCATATTTGGAGCTTGTTGAAAAAATTGCTGATTACGCTGAAAAACATTTTAAAACCCCTGCCGAGGTGATGATTTTTGGCGGTACACTTCGTTTGGCTATTAAAAAATTTGCTTTGTATGCACATGGTAATAAGGTTAGGTTTCCCAGGGTTTACAGAAAAATAAATATGTCAAGCAAACCAGAATAGCTTAAGCATCTATTTCTTCGCGATTATTTTCTTGGTTGGCATATTCATCCTTTTTATTTCATTGCAGGGAATTTCCCAACTTTTTTGTAACCTGAATCTAATTTCTCACATTCCAAGCTCACCCCGTGAGCTTCCGCCCCCGTAATCTGATCCTGTAATTCATAACCGCCTGCGTTTGCCCCTGCTGCAAATTTAGGCAAATACAGGAGAAATCATGATTAACGGAAAACAATTAGAAGTAGTCCTAGATACCCGCAAAGAGGTGCTTGCTAGTAATTCAGGCGAGAGCTTGGATGTATTGCTGCGCCTGCGTGCACCCATGCAAGAGATTGTTGTCGGCACTCGTGCCCCATTAGCGGTATCCCTGGTGATTGATCGCTCGGGCTCTATGGGTGATGGCAGGCTTACTGAAGCCAAACGATGTGCTCTGGACTTGCTGTCTCGTCTTCAAGATGATGACTGGGTCTCGGTAGTGATCTATGACGATCAAATAGAGGTATTGCTAGAGACTATGTCGGTACGCATAGCAAAAACCTTATTACCTATTCGTTTGGAGGAGATTCAACCCAGAAACATGACTAATTTGCATGGCGGTTGGCTCAAGGGAGCTGAAACACTAGCCCCTAGAGCAGGGCGCGGCATGGTGAGTCGTGTGATCTTATTGTCTGATGGACAAGCAAACCGTGGCCTAACTTCAGTAGAAGGTATTTGCGAACAAGTCAGAGAACTTGCAAGTGCAGGAGTGACTACCTCAACAGTCGGCATTGGCTTTGACTTTAATGAACAGCTCATGACTGCGATTGCAACTGCCGGTCAAGGCAATAGTTGGTATGGCCAGCGCGCAGAAGACCTGGCTGAATCCTTTGATGCCGAATTAGGCTTCTTAACCAACCTAGTTTGGCAAGATGTACGCATACGTCTAGAAAGTCCCTTGCTGTCTCATATGGGCCAAATTAAAGTACGCAATGATTATGTAAAAAATACTGTCGGACAGTATTGCCTACCTTCAATTGCCCAGGGTTCTGAAGTCTGGATGGCAATCTCTTTATCCATGTCAGAAGTTATTCATCTGCAAGATAACGGTTCAGTTCTTCGCTGCACTATCTTGGCAAAGGATCAGGAAGGAATTGGACATGAATTCACAGTCAATCTGCCTCAGTTGCGTGTGGTCTCGTTAGCGGATTACCAGTTGGCCCAAGAGAATGAGCTAGTGGCCCGCCGCTTTAATGAAGTAGAGGCTGCTGATATTCAGCGTGAAGCCCGCCTGTTTGTGCGAGACCGCAATTGGTCAGCAGTAGAGCGCTTAATCAGAAAGCTAGATGAGCGTGCTTCTCAGAACCCTTGGTTAGCCGAAACAGTGCGCTACCTACGTACGCTGCTAGAGAGACGGGATCATGAGGCGATGGAAAAAGAATTAATGTATTCCTCTGACAAGCTCAAGAATCGAGTAGCTGACTTAAATGATTCCATGTCGTTTTGCATGATGGAAGAAGCAGTCAAGCCAGCGTTCATGCGCAAGAAAGTGACTCAAGGCCGTAATACGGATTCACAAAAGTAATATTGATGGGTGTGGTGTAGGAAGGCGCGATGCTTTCCTACAGCCATTTCATCCTCAATCTCTACCTATTGCTCTCTAAAGTCTCTACGCTAAGTTTTTCTAAATAGAGGGGGCTTCCTTTGCGAGTTTCTATAGAGTGTTCTCACAAGCAGTTACAACTATTCAGAATTTCATTAGACGCTAGGACCGTCCTCGTTCTGGCAATCATTTGGATGATTTGGGGAATATTGAGGATTCTGAAGGTCTTTTAGACCCTCTATTTGATTTGGTCTTAATGTTGCTTTAAAAGCTACTATAGTTGCTAATAAAGCAACATTAGTGCAATATTGATGGTATGTCGACACTTTCATCCGTACTTTTCACCGAATATCGCAGCCGTGTATTGGGCTTGCTTCTTCTTCATCCAGAGCGCTCTTACTATTTGCGTGAAATTGCTCGACTCACTGCAACCGTGCCAGGTACTCTCAAACGGGAAATGGATAAGTTGTTAGAGGTGGGTTTACTTACAGTTCAAAAAGTAGGCAATCAAAATCATTACCAAGCAAATTTGGAGTGTCCAATTTACGTAGACCTCGCTAATGTTTTGCGAAAGACAAGTGGCTTAAGTGATGTATTGATTACTGCCTTGTTACCTTTAAGTGAAAAAATACAAAGCGCGTTTGTATTTGGATCAGTTGCGAGTGGAAAGGTAAATACTAAAAGTGACATTGATCTCATGTTCATTGGTGAAGTTAGTTATGCAGAAGTTGTTCTGCTGTTGCATCCATTGCAAGAGCAATTGGGAAGAGAGATTAACCCTAAGGTCTATGCTGCTAAAGAGTGGAGAAGGTTGGTGAAAGATAATGGAGCCTTCATCCATGATGTATTGAGCAAGCCAAAGCTCTTCATTATTGGGGATGAGCAACAACTCCACACTAACGAGGCCTCAGATCACTCTACAAAATCTAGTCGGAATCAGTCTTGATTCAATAGAAATCGATCGCTTAATGATTTGCAGGCTCATTGAAGCTGCGCAGTCGAGTTTGCAAGACGCTAAATTAAAAACCATTAGCAATGAAAGTCGTTTTGATTTAGCTTATAAAGCTATTATGCAAATGTCCACGCAGCATTGCAAGCAAAAGGCTATAGGGTGCTAACAAGTAAGCCAGGACATCATCAGCTCATGTTGCAGGCACTGCCCTTAACCATTGGACTTGATAAAAATAGACTGATATTGCTCGATCAGTTGCGCAAGCAAAGAAACGCTATCGATTATTCAGGAGATCTAGTTTCAGATGCATTGACGTCAGAAGCAATTACGCAGGCAGAAAGTTTATTAACGCTAGTTAAGGATCGTTTCCGAGGCTGAAGGCAGGGCTGCTTTTGCGAAGAAATTAAAAGAGAGTTTAGGGGAGCAGGGGGCTAAACAGCCATAGAGCTAAGCCAGTTTGCTCTTAGGGCATTCCATTGGGGAGGAGGGTGGATGAGCCAAACCCCCGGCACTGGCAGAAATTGGGTTTGGCTGCTTCGTTCCCGACCTGACCAGGTTATCCAACCCACCATGCGGGGAGGCCCATCCAATTCCATTTTAGCTTGTTAGAATGGAGAACATGACAGCCTTAGCACTAGCCCGTTCGTGGCGCCCTAAAACGTTCTCGCAATTAGTAGGACAAGACCATGTGGTTAAGGCCTTAACCCATGCTTTGGATCAGGGACGCCTACACCATGCATGGCTCTTTACGGGTACCCGTGGGGTAGGTAAGACCACAATTGCCAGGATTATGGCCAAAGCCCTCAATTGCACTGGATCAGATGGTTCAGGCAAGATGACTTCAGAGCCTTGCGGAAAATGCCCAGCCTGTATGGAAATCGATGCAGGTCGTTTTGTTGACTATATTGAAATGGATGCTGCCAGTAATCGTGGTGTTGATGACATTGCTGCGCTCCTAGAAAAAGCAGCATACGCACCAAGCAATGCGCGCTATAAGGTGTACATGATTGACGAGGTGCACATGCTCACCAATCACGCTTTTAATGCCATGCTCAAAACTTTGGAAGAACCTCCAGAGCACGTTAAATTTATTCTGGCGACCACTGATCCACAAAAGATTCCAGTGACGATTCTGTCGCGTTGCTTGCAGTTCAATCTTAAGCAAATGCCAGTACCACTCATCGTTGAGCATTTAGAAAAAGTACTCGCAGCAGAAAAGGTCGAGTGCGAAGTCAATGCCTTGCGTGTTTTGGCTAAAGCAGCTCAAGGCTCCATGCGCGATGCTTTGTCATTAACAGATCAAGCCATTGCATACGCTGCTGGCAAGGTTACTGAAGAATCTGTGCGTGGCATGCTCGGCACATTAGATGATGCTTATCTAATCCGCATTCTGGATTGCTTAATTGCAAAAGATGGTGTAAGCCTCTTGTCAGTAGCAAATGAAATGGGTGAGCGCAGCATGTCTTTCTCATTAGCACTCCAAGATCTATCTAGCTTGTTGCAAAAGATCGCAGCAGCGCAAGTTGTACCAGAGTCCGTATTGGATGATTGGCCAGAAGCAGGCGAGATTCGTCGCTTGGCTACTCAGCTTACTAAAGAAGAAGCACAACTCTTCTACCAAATCACCATTACTAGCCGTCCTGACCTATCACTCGCACCAGATGAGCAAACCGGCTTTGCGATGACGCTATTGCGCATGTTGGCATTTCGTCCAGGTAATGGGGGAGGAGGTTCTGCTCCAGCGCCATCAACCCCAACAGCGCCACCAGTTAATACAGTACGTCCAGCGACTGCACCAGCTCCAGCTGCTAAAGCGGCTCCAGCCGCATCTGCGCCTGCCGCCAAATCAGCCGCGCCCAGTCCTAGCAAAGCGGTTGCTTCCGCTCCAGCCGGCAATTCAGCGCAGCGTCCTGATTGGCATGGCTTGATGCGTCAATTGCCGGTTAAAGGCTTAGTACAGCAGTTAGCTTTTCAGACAGAGCTGCAAGATTGGAATGATTCAGCAGCAGGTGTACGTGCAACCATCGTTACCCCAATGCCGCAGCTAGCTTCCGAGGCTTCCGTTGCGCGCTTGGCCGATGCACTAACTGCTCACTTTGGTAAACCCGTCAAGATTGTGATTGAAAAAGGTGAGGTAGAGGGTAAGACAGTTGCTAAGGTAGATGCCCAGATTCATCAAGAGAAAAGAATGAATGCTGAGCAGATGATTGCAGCTGATCCCTTTATTCAGCAATTAGAAAAAGAGTTTGGTGCCAAGGTAGTCGGTGGCTCTGTTAAACCACTCTAATACACCTCTTTAATTTAAATTGAGCTATTTATAAATAATCAACATAAGTACTAAGGAATAAAGCGATGATGAAAGGTGGACTTGCTGGCCTCATGAAACAGGCTCAGCAGATGCAAGAGAAGATGAAAACTGCGCAAGCTGAATTGGCTGCGTTGGAGGTGACCGGCCAAGCTGCTGGTGGCTTAGTGAAGGTCACCATCTCTGGTAAGTACGAGCTCAAGCGCGTACAAATTGATCCAGGCGCAATGGATGATCGCGAGATGCTCGAAGATTTAATCGTGACTGCTTACACAGAAGCCTTTAAGCAAGTCGAAGCCGCTAGTGCACAAATGATGTCTGGTGCAACTGCTGGCATGCCAATGCCCCCTGGCTTTAAGTTGCCGTTTTAACTCACTAATCAGTTCATTATTTAATGGCACGCATAGAAGCACCTGTTGATGCACTCGGTCGTTTGATTGAGGCATTGCGTGTGTTGCCAGGAGTAGGGCCTAAGTCTGCCCAGCGTATGGCATTTTATCTATTACAGCATGATCGTAATGGTGCCGCAGTGCTGGCCCAATCATTGGGTGCGGCAGTAGAGACGGTTGGTCACTGCGCCCGTTGCAATACTTTCTCAGAAACCCAAATCTGTAGCACCTGCTCTGATGAGCGCCGTGATCCTTCCTTGCTATGTATTGTGGAGACACCTGCCGATCAAGTGATGGTCGAGCAGACCTTAAGTTTCAAAGGCAACTACTTTGTACTCATGGGCCGTCTGTCACCACTCGATGGTATGGGTCCCAATGAGATTCATTTTGATCGCTTGCTTACTCGGATTGAAAATCCTGATACCGGCGTGCCGATTCGGGAAGTAGTGCTGGCAACCAACTTCACGAGTGAAGGTGAGGCCACTGCCCATTACATTGGCGAAGTTCTCAAAGCTAAAGGCATTAAGGTCACCCGTATTGCACGAGGTATTCCAGTGGGTGGTGAGCTTGAGTATGTTGACGCGGGCACATTAGCTAGGGCTCTGATGGACCGCCGCTAAATATTGATTGCAGCTCTATGAGTGCAGGTTCTTTTCCAAAAAAACCTCATAAAACTAAGTAAATACAGCATATATTGATATCTAGGTCAAATCTTTGGATAATCTCAGTTATGAAACCATCTATCGCCATGAATGCCCATCGTGCTGAGATTCGCTCCATTGTTGAAGCGCATCACGCAAGTAATGCCCGCGTTTTCGGTTCGGTAGCCACTAGTACCGATATAGATGGCAGCGACTTGGATATATTGATTGATCCCAGCGCCGATACCACCTTGTTTGATATTGGCAGCATTAGACATAAATTAAAGCAATTGTTAGGTGTGCCAGTAGATGTTTTGACGCCTAATGCTTTGCCAGATCATTTTCGTAATGTAGTGATCTCTCAAGCTCTAGTAATATGAGTCGTGACCCGCAGAGGCTGCAGGATTACTTAAGGCATATTCTTCTAGCAATTAAACGAATTCAAGAATATTGCAGTGATATTGATGAGCTTGGTTTTCTAAAGAGTCAATTAATTCAAGATGCAGTCATACGTAATTTTGAGGTGATTGGAGAGGCAAGTAAAAATATAGAACGATCCTTTCCTGAATATGCGGCCGCTCATCCCGAACTTCCGCTAATGATTGCCTATGAAATGCGCAACGCTTTAGCTCATGGTTACTTTAAGGTTGATTTGCCAATTATTTGGAAAACCATCGAAATCAATCTCCCAGTTTTGGAAGATCAGATAGTTCAGTTAATCGAAGCAAATCCTAGTCTTGAATAAGTTGCGATGTGTGGGCGAAGCTACTACCCATTTCACCCGTATTGCACGCGGTATCCCGGTAGGCGGGGAGTTGGAGTATGTTGATGCGGGAACCTTGGCTAGAGCTTTAATGGATCGCCGCTAACATGCTGGTTTCTATCGAGTTGTCAGAGTCATTAATTGATGATGCGAATTCTGCCTCGGGTATTACAAAAAGAACCATCTCTGAGCAGATTGAGTATTGGGCCCGTCTAGGCAAGGCATGTGAAGACAATCCTGATCTACAAGTCGATATGATCCAGGATATTTTGGCAAGTAGAGCAGAGATGAATCTCAATAAGTTAAGCCAATTTCGTTTTGGGAAGCCTGTCTAAATATCCCTTGAGTACCTAGTAAGTTGTTTTCAGAGCACAGTGCCATCCCCTGTGCATCAAGCCCCAATCGCTAATCTGTCATCCCATTGCCATAAAGGCTAGGTAAATTCCTTCTTATTGGGGATAATTTGGTCTGCACCACCCTTGGGCTTCAATCTCAAGCTGTGTTTGCCTAGTTTTTCCTATCGGTACCTTGCTATTGCATTGCACTGGCATCCCAATTAGAAATTGTGAATGACCCGCAAGTTTTATCTACCCCTCCTGTTGAGCATTATTTGCACTTTCCTCGGAGCAACTGCGTTCGCGCAGAAGGCGGGCTCGGGCTCGGACCAAATTGCCACTTTTGCATCACCTATTCAGGATTTGCCAACAGAGGGTGAACTCTTTGGATTACCAGTAAACATACACGGCCAGACTACTTACGTGAATCAGCGTTACAACAACTTCACATCCAGCTATTCTGGTCCAAATAGCTTGAATGCTCAGAACTCCATGAGCTATACCTGGTCAGGGACTTTATTCTTTGGTGCTCGTGTGGCGCCTAATACGGATATCTATTTCAACCCAGAGGTGATCTCTGGTGTACCTTTCTCTGGTTTAGTAGGTTTGGGTGGCTTTACCAATGGTGAGGGAAGTAAGGCTACTGGAGCACAAGCTAAGTTTTATTCTGCACGTGCTTTTGTACGTCAGACATTTAATCAAGAGGGCGATAAAGTTGTTCTTGAGAATGAAGCTAATCAAATTACACAAACCGTGAGTAGCAATCGTGTTGTTGTGACTGCTGGACAGTTTTCTACTTTAGATATTTTTGACGATAGTCGCTATGCTAAAGATCCACGCATTCAGTTTATGAACTGGGGCAATATGACCTACTTAGCTTACGACTATTCTGCTGACGCGCGCGGCTACAGTACTGGCCTAGCGGGTGAATGGTATCTTGATAATTGGGTTTTGCGGGCCTCTCGTATGCTTGCACCGAAAAATCCTAATGGCCGCGATCTCAATTGGCAAATCTTTAATACTTATGGTGACCAAATTGAAGTTGAGCGGCAACACAATATTGCCGACCTTCCTGGTAAGGTCAGTGTGCTTGCTTACCGCAACAGAATGATTCTGGCGCGCTTTTCTGATGCAACCAATTATATAGTGGCTAATAATGCCCAGGGTACGCAAGCGATTAATAATGTGCGTACTAATTATCAATATAAAACCGGTGTCGGTATTCATGGTGAGCAGGCTTTGACAAAAGATCTAGGGATCTATGGCCGTGCATTTACATCTGATGGTCATACTGAAACGATGTCGTTCACTGAAGCGGATAACTCAATCTCGGTTGGTATGGGTATGAATGGCACAAGCTGGAAGCGTCCGAGTGACACTATTGGTATCTCCATGATGCAAAACGGACTCTCGAGTTTCAGAAGAGGGTATTTGCAAGCTGGGGGTGTCTCTTACTTTATTGGTGACTATGCTGGTGCAGGCCAGACAATCTCCTATCGACCAGAAAGAATTGGCGAGGTGTATTACAACGCCAAGGTGATTAAGAATGTGCTTGCTGGTCTGAACTTTCAGCACATCAATAATCCGGCATACAACGCTGCCCGCGGCCCTGTAAACATCGTATCTTTCAGGATTCATGCTGAGTTTTAAGCGTTCTGTTGTTCCAGCTTTTAATTATTTTCTTTAGAATCAATAAGATAGCCATTCCTAATTTTTAGACTTTTGGCTTTTGTCACCTATAATCTCTAAAAGCCCCCTGAAATGGGTATTTCTAGGATCTAAATCTGCATCAGGGGCTATAAAAATAGCATTTATATAGATTTAGAGGTAGCCGCATTTGTTGATTTACGGCATACGTAAGAGAGACGTAGCAAATTTATTCAAAAGCATTGCACCATATGCAATGGCGACTTTTGCAATTTCTGCTTTTGCGCAAGGTGGTCAGAGTGCTCCTGCCAGCGTCACTGTGCAATCTAATGACTCCTCTTTAACAGCGCCGCCATCCATTGGCGCGCAACTCGGTAGCCAAGAGCAAAGCCCAAAAGTAGCGGAGTTATTTGCCCCGGTTACCAAAGCGAATATACCCAAGATTTATACCAAACCGATTTCATCCGGACCAACCGAGATGGATTTGCGTCAATTGTGGAGTGAGTTAAAACTGAACAACCCGCAATTGTCTTCATTGCGTGAGTCCTATTTATCTGCCAAGGCAACCGTACCGCAGATTGCTGCACCGGCTAATCCACAAGTTGGATTGGTATGGTCAGGCATGCCAGTCAATTCACCATTTGCCTTAGGTGGTGCAAATGCACCATCAGCTGCTAATCCTAATGGCATCAGTAGTAATAACGCTATTTCGGTAGCACAACCATTTCAGTTTCCTGGAAAGAAGAGTTTGGCAGCGGATATTGCGAATACCAATGCAGAAGCGCTCCTGGCAAGCTCTGAATCTACTTATTTGCAATTGGGTGCACAGCTCTCAACCCTTTACTACAACGCGCTAGCGGCTCAAAAGCAGCTTCAGGTTCTGAAAGAGTCTGTCATGCGCCTAGAGATGGTGAAGAATGTTGCTAAAGCACGCTACGCCAATAATGCAGCAGCTTATGTTGAATATCTCAACGCACAAGTGGCGCAAAGTGCAGCCCAAGCAGATCAGTTCAATGTTGAGCGTCAATTACAAGTTGCACTCAACAACATCAATACCTTAGTAGGCCGTCACTCCCGCGAGAAATTGGTTCTCCGTGGTGATGTGCGCCGCGCTATGAGTAGTGTGCCCACTTTAGTGGAGTTAGAAGACTATGCAGAATCGAGTCATCCCGCTTTAAAAAGTTCAGCATTACAACTTGATGCTGCACGCAAGGGTGTTGACTTAGCCAAAAAAGCATATCTCCCAGACTTTCAGGTGATTGGTTCTTCTTACACTCCGCGTGGACCTTTTTCTGCTAACAACGGCGCGATGTTTTATCAGTTCGAATTAGATCTCATCATTCCGCTCTATTTCTTTACTAAAGAAAAGTATGGGGTAGAGCAGGCACAACGTAATCAAGCGGCCGCTGAGGCCGGCAATATCTCGAATCGTCAGCAAATTGTATTGGCCGTCAATACAGCCTATGCCGCCTATGAGCAGGCCAAGAGCCAAACCCAATTTTTGAAGGATCGCCAAGTGCCACAGGCGGATGCTGCCTATAAGGTGGGCCTGACCCAGTACTCGAATAATGGTCAAGGATTTAATGATTTATTGACTGCGCAAACTCAATTGCGTAACTTAGAGATTGCATTGGCGCAAGCGGAGAGTAATCTATTGCAAGCGCAAGCAGTATTAATGGTTTCTGCAGGCAAAGAGCCTTTTTAAGGAGTAGTTTTGCTCAATAAATTGATTGCGTTTCTAAAAGGTTTGCCTGAGAAGGTAAAACCGCATTTGCACAAAGGAGTGCACGATGGCGCACATCATGCAAAAGTTGCTGCTACTGGCTTAGTTGGCTTGTATTGGAATCTTTCTCCAACGAATCGTTACCGCGTTCGCTTGGCTGCTTTTGCTTTTGCAATTCTATCGATTGGTATTGTGCTGGGTCGTGTGACCAACGTAAATCGCGTTGTGAAAATTGAAAGTTCTAGCAAGGGTCTCAAAGTAGAGAGTAGTGGCGTATTGGAATTAAAGTTGCCTGGCGTAAAACTCAACCCAGAGGTGTATGTTTTTCAGTCAGCTGAAAAAGTTCAAGTACCGGTCAATATCAAAGTACCAGGACGCCTTGCATTTAATGCTGAAAAATCAAAAGTGCTCTCAGCGCGTGCTCCAGGCAGGGTTGAGCGTATTTATGCCTTCGATGGTGCACTCGTGGATATTGGTTCACCAGTGGTAGAGCTTTATAGCCCAGAGTTTATTTCTGCTCAACAAGAATATTTACTCTCTTCTAAAACTGCTAGGGTTTTAGAGGGCAGTAAAACCATGAGTGATTTACTGGGGGATGCCCGTATTACTCAGCAAGCTGCTGCAAACCGTATGAGAAATCTAGGCGCAGGAGATGGGGATATCAAGAGTATTGAAGCTACTGGCAAGACAACGGCTAATTTAGTCATGCGCTCACCATTAAAGGGTGTTGTAGTGAAGCGCAATGTTGAGCCTGGCTCGACACTGAGTTCCGGAGACGTTATCGCCACGCTAGCTGACCCTAAGCACCTCTGGTTCTTGGGTAATGTATTCGAACAAGATTTCAGAATGATTAAGCAGGGGCAAAAGATGGTTTTGCACCTTGAGGCTTATCCTGAGAAAGAGTTTGTTGCTTATGCCAACTACATTGCCCCCGCAATTGACCCACAGACAAGGGCTTTATTAATTCGTGCTGATGTAGAAAACACCGATGATTTGCTGCGTCCCGATATGTTCGCTTCTGGATTGCTCACTACTGGTACTGCAGATGCAGTAGTAGTTCCGCAATCAGCCATTGTCAGAATTCGTGAACATCGCTTTGCCATCATTAAGGTTGGTCCTGAGACCTTCAGGCGCGTGCCAGTGAAGGGTTATGATCTCAACAGTAAGAGCTTTGCGATTACTGAGGGCGTGGAGCAGGGTTGGCAAATCTTGGCTGAGGGCGCTGTTTTGTTAAATGACCGCTTTGCCAAGCAGGAGGACTAAGTGAGCGTTTTCACCTCCTTTATTCGAGGGGTAGTCGAGAAGCGCGTGCTTGTCATTTTTGCTTCTGTCGTATTGCTTGGCCTAGGTATGCTCAGTTTGAGCAAATTACCAATTCAGCCATATCCAGGGGTTGCACCATTAACAATCCAAGCGATTTCACAATGGCCAGGAAGAAGTACTACCGAGGTAGAGCAACAAGTTACCATTCCCGTTGAAAATGCATTGGCTGGCATTCCAGGCTTGCAAGCGTTTCGCTCTGTATCGCTATTTGGATTGTCTGTAGTCACACTCAAATTTAATGACACTACAGATCCATTCAAGGCTCGCCAAACTTTCTTAGCTAATTTAGCCAACGTGAGTTTCCCTCCGGGTGTGACTTCTAGCATTAGCCCTGACTCAGATGCAACCGGCGAGATTATGCGCTATGAGGTTCGTTCTGAATACGCATCCTCTACACAATTAAAAACATTACAAAACTACGAGATCTATAAAGAGCTCAAGCAAACCCCGGGTGTAGCTGATGTGTCTTCATTCGGCGGCAAGGTGCGGCAGTATCAGGTGATCGTCAGCCCTGAAAGTCTCCAGGCCAAGGATGTCTCTGTCAATCAATTGATCTTGGCGCTCACCAATGCCAATAGCAATATTGGTGGTGGATTGTTACCTAGTGGTGAGCAGCAATTTGTGGTTCGCGGAGTTGGCCTTCTCAAAAGTATTGATGACATCAAGCAAGTTGTTGTTGCCGTAAATAAGGGTGTGCCTATTCGAATTGGGGATGTTGCTAGAGTTGATATAGGCAATGCGCCTCGTTTGGGGATGTTTCAATTCAATCACAATCCTGATTCAGTTGAGGGTATTGTTTATTTGCGCCGCGGCGAGAATGCTACTGAGGTATTAGCAAGAGTGCGCCACACCATCGACAATATCAATAAACATATATTGCCTCCAGGCATTGAAGTAAAGCCGTTCTACGATCGTCAAGTGCTTTTAGATATCACGATTGGTACGGTTAAACATACCTTGTTCTTTGGTATTTCTTTAGTGCTGGCAGTGTTGTTTTTCTTCTTGGGTAATATTCGCGCAGCTGCCGTAGTTGCTGCTGTTATTCCACTGGCTTTGTGCGTCTCGTTTATTCAGATGCATTTATGGAGCGTGCCAGCCAACTTAATTTCTCTGGGCGCAATTGACTTTGGAGTGATCGTCGACTCTGCCGTGATTCTGACGGAGAACGTCATGCGTCACCTGGAGGAGGGCGGTAAGCGCCTCAATCAAAGCATCATTCTGGCCACTAGTGAAGTGCAGCGCGCCATGATTTACTCAACCGGCATCATCATCGTAGCCTATTCCCCATTGTTCTTTATGGGCGGTGTTGAGGGCATTATCTTCAAGCCAATGGCCTTCACCATGGGCTTTGCTTTGATTGCAGCAATGATTTTGAGCTTGACCTTCCTGCCGGCAATGATTTCTTTGGTATTTGGTGAGAATCTGCATCACAAACCCCCATCATTCATCACCAAAATTCTGGAAAGCTATAAGCCTTTGCTCAGAAGATGGATGGATCGTCCCTTAACGGTTTTCTCAGTAGCGGTCTTTGTTCTTGGTCTGACTTTGCTCAGCATGATGCGTTTGGGTACCGCCTTCTTGCCAACCCTTGAAGAGAACAATATTTGGCTGCGCGTTACTTTGCCTAATACGGTAGATCTGGATTACTCTGTCAAGGTTGCCAATCAACTGCGCGAGACTTTCTTAAAGCAGCCTGAGATTGAAAAGGTTGCTGCACAGATTGGTCGTCCTGATGACGGCACTGACTCTACAGGCGTGTTCAATCAGGAGTATGGGCTCTATTTAAAGAGCCCCGACAAGATGCCAAGAGGCTCTTCCAAGAAAGACCTCATTGCTCATCTAGAAAAAGAGTTAAATCAGATTCCGGGCATTACTTATAGCTTCTCGCAATATATTCAAGATAACGTCAATGAGGCCCTATCGGGCGTGAAGGGCGAGAACTCGATCAAGATTTATGGTACCGATCTTGAGGTCCTTGATCAAAAGGCACATGAAGTCATTGATCAGCTGAAAAAAGTACGCGGCGTAGAGGACGAAGGCATCTTAAAAGAGCTTGGTCAGCCAACCCTCAATATCCAGATTGATCGCGAGCGTGCAGCTCGTTATGGCATTAATGTGAATGATATTCAAACTGTGGTTGCTAATGCGATCGGTGGTGCAGCCGTAACCAATTTACTTGAAGATGAAAAGACCTTTGGTATTGCGATACGCTTAAATGAAGGCAGTCGTAATGACGTTGTAGATATTGGCCATTTATTAGTAGACGCTCCTGACGGGGCTAAGATCCCCTTATCGATGGTAGCTACTGTGCAGTTATCAGATGGCCCATTCTTTATCTATCGTGAGGCGGGTAAGCGCTATATTGCGATTAAATTTAGCGTACGTAATCGTGATTTGGGTAGTGCTGTAGAGGATGCTCAGATCTTGGTTGAGCAAAACATCACCTTGCCGCCGAATTACTCTATTAGCTGGGATGGGCAGTTCAATCAAATGAAGCAGGCGCAAAAGAAACTGATGTTGATTGTGCCTTTAGCCTTGCTGGGCATCTTCTTATTGCTTGTGAGTGCTTTTGGAAATTTCCGCGACGCCTTTATTGTGATGATCAATGTGCCATTTGCAGCCATTGGCGGCGTTCTTGCTTTGCATCTTGCTGGGGAAACATTGAGCATCTCGGCATTCTTTGGATTCTTATCGCTCTTTGGCATTGCAATTCAGGATGGCGTGATCTTAATCTCTTTTATTAATAAGACGGCGGCAACTGAACATGGCGAGATGAAGGACATCATGGTGGAGGGTGCCTCTTTGCGTGTACGTCCCGTTCTTATGACTGCAGCACTTTCAGGTTTAGGTCTTTTGCCAGCGGCTTTATCGCACTCGATTGGCTCTGAAGCACAGCGGCCATTAGCCTTGGTGATTGTGGGTGGCATGGTGACAACCACTATCTTGACACTTTTAGTCTTACCGGTAATCTATGGCTGGTTCAGGGGGCGTGCATTAACCCCAGCAAGTAATATTTAAGTTAAGAAAGTAATTAATATTCATGAGTGAACGTCAACCCCATATTTTGATTTCTAACGATGATGGCTATCTCGCTCCTGGCTTACTTGCCCTGGTCAATGCCGTGCGTCCATTGGGCCGCATTACGGTGATTGCGCCTGAGCAAAATCACAGTGGCGCATCTAACTCTTTAACCTTATCTAGACCGCTCTCGATTCATCGAGTGGCTGGTGGTGAGCGTGATGGATTTTTCTTTATTAATGGCACGCCCACAGATTGCGTACACGTGGCGATGACCGGTTTCTTGGATGAAAAGCCTGACCTAGTCATTTCTGGCATCAATCAGGGCGAGAACATGGGCGAGGATGTGCTCTATTCCGGCACAGTGGCAGCAGCGATTGAAGGGGTGATGTTTGGTGTTCCTGGTATTGCTTTCTCACAAATCGATCGTGGCTGGAACCGGATTGAGGATGCCGCTAAAGCTGCACACGATGTGGTTGCACAGATGTTGATTTCAGCGCTCGCTAGAACAGAAGGTACAGCAACATTACTGAACGTCAATATCCCAAACCGTCCTTATGCAGATTTGTATCGCTGGCGTGTCACTCGTTTAGGCAATCGCCATCACTCACAACCAGTGGTAGTGCAAGATAGCCCGCGTGGCGATAAGATTTATTGGATTGGTGCAGCAGGACACGTTAAAGATAATTCAGATGGTACGGATTTCCATGCAATTGATGAGGGTTGTATTTCGATTACTCCGATGCAATTGGATTTAAGTCATCACGCACGCTTAGCAGCAATGCGCTCTAGTGGTTGGGATCGCGGTTGAAGGCTCCCACTGAAAGATTCGCGGCCTATCGCCAAGCGCTAGCTGCCAAAGTGCATGCTGGCGGTGTGAAGCACGGTAAAACTTTAGAGGCCATTGCGACCGTTCCACGACATGCATTTATTGATGCTGGTTTGCATGCACAAGCCTATGAAGATACAGCGCTTCCTATTGGCCAAGAGCAAACGATCTCTAAGCCATCAGTAGTAGCTCGCATGATTGAGTTGTTGCATAAGCCTCGGCATCCGCTTGGCAAAGTTCTCGAGATTGGTACAGGTTGTGGTTACCAAGCAGCAGTGCTGAGTTTGCTGGCTGATGAAGTTTATTCAATAGAGCGCATTCGTCCGCTGCATGACATGGCTAGAGCGAAGCTGCGCCCATTTCGGATTAATAATCTGCGCTTGATCTACGGTGATGGCATCTTGGGTTTGCCCCAAGCCGCACCCTTTGACGGGATCATCTTGGCGGCAGCGGGTTTAGGTATCCCGGACGCCTTATTGGACCAATTGGCTATTGGAGGACGCTTGGTTGCCCCAGTTGCCAAAAATGAAAAAGAGCAGCAGCTCATCATGGTTGAAAGAATGAGCTCTCAGCGCTACCAAAGAACTGTCCTGGACGAGGTCTTTTTTGTACCCTTACAATCAGGGGTAATATGAAATCTCAGCCGAATTCAAGACCTACTATGCCTAAAAGCTTTCTCATTGCACTGATGTCTGCAACTCTGGCGCTGACTATTGGCTGTTCCACCCCTCGCACTAAGCCTGCTAGCGTCACAGATCGCTCTGGCGGGACTATTGCTAATGAGCCAACGCCACCGGGGTACTACCGAGTTAAAAGAGGGGACACTCTAGCGCGTATTGCTCTTGATCATGGCCAGGCGCCACGGGATGTAGCGCAGTGGAATAAGGTAGAAAATCCGAACTTCAATCCCAATGTGATTGAAATAGGTGATTTGATTTTGGTTAAGCCGCCAGCAAGTGCTAAAGCTGCTAAGCCAGTCGATAAAAAATCGACTCCAAGCATTGATAAAGCAGATGCGCCTGCGCCAACCCCTGAACCTACTAAGCCAGAAGTGGTAGCGGAGCCTGGTATTCGTTTGTCATGGCCTGCCAAAGGCAAGGTCACTGGTGAATTTAACGAAACCAATAAAGGTATCGATATTGCTGGTAAGGTTGGCGAGCCGGTATTAGCAGCTTCGGATGGCAAAGTGGTTTACGCCGGCAATAGTTTGCGAGGTTACGGTAACTTAGTCATCGTCAAGCATGACAATACTTATCTCACTGCTTATGCGCACAACAGCAAGCTCTTAGTGAAAGAGGGCGATAGTGTGCGTAAGGGTCAAAAGATTGCTGAGATGGGTGACACTGATACCAATTCCCCTAAGCTCCATTTTGAATTGCGCGTCAACGGTAAGCCAGTCAATCCAACACCGTATCTGCAGTAACGGTTCGGCAAGAGCGCATGGCCACCGTTCTCGTATTTGATATTGAAACTATTCCTGATGTAGCGGGGATAAGGCGCCTGGAAGAGTATCCAGATTCCATGAGCGATGCCGAAGTAGCGGCTAAAGCCATGGCTGAGAGAGCGGCCAAAACGGGCAGTGAGTTTCTGCCACTCTTCTTGCAAAAAATTGTGGCCATTTCTTGTGTCATTCGTAGAACCACCAAAGAAGGCGCTCCACAAATTAAGGTTGGTACCTTAGGCACTCCGCAAGATGACGAGAAGGTATTGATTCAGGCTTTCTTTGATCTCATTGAGAAGTACACTCCCCAATTGGTTTCTTGGAACGGTAGCGGCTTTGATCTACCCGTTCTGCATTACCGTGCGCTGGCCAATCACATTCAAGCGCCACGCTACTGGGAGATGGGTGAGAGCCAAGAGGCCGATAGCCGTGACTTTAAATGGAATAACTACATCAGTCGTTATCACATGCGTCATCTCGACATGATGGATCTGTTGGCCAAATTCAATGGCAGAGCCAATGCACCTCTAGATGGCCTAGCAAAGCTGTGTGGTTTCCCAGGCAAGATGGGCATGGATGGCAGTCAAGTATGGCCTGCATATCAGGATGGCAAGATTGATGACATTCGTCGCTATTGCGAGACTGATGTTGTAAATACTTATCTCATGTATTGCCGTTTTCAATTACTGCGTGGCGGCTTCTCTTTAGATGAATACAAGGAAGAAATTGACTTTGTAAAAGCCTATTTGGAAAAAGAGGCCAAAGAGCCCAATGGTGGCCAGTGGCAAGAATATCTCCAAGGTTTTGCAGCGGATGCGTAGAGGCGATAAGCCAGTCAATATTGAAGTGACTGAGCCGGTAAGAGTTGAAGCCCTCGATTTGGATGCCCAAGGCATTGCCCGCTTAGCACCAAACGAAGAAGAACTAATTCAAGGCCAAAGCGGCAAAGTCATTTTTATTCAGGGCGCATTGCCTACTGAGCTGGTGACTTATACCGTCACTAGTGATAAAGCCCGGTTTAGTAAAGCGAAAGTACGGCAGATCCTCAAGCCTGCGGTATTTAGGGCAGAGCCTAAGTGTGTAGCCTTTGGTATTTGTGGTGGTTGCACCATGCAGCACTTAGATATTCGTGCTCAGGTGGCAATGAAGCAGCGCGTCCTCGAAGATGATCTGCGGCATATTGCTAAGACCAAGCCCCAAGAAATTTTACGACCGATGGGCGGCCCTACCTGGGAATATCGTCATCGTGCACGCTTAAGTGCGGTAAATCGCTCGATTAAAAAAGGCACAGTACTCATTGGCTTTCATGAAGGCAAGAGTAGTTATGTAGCTGACATGCTTGCTTGTGAGATTTTGCCCAAGCATGTATCTGATTTATTGCCAGAGTTACGTAAATTAGTCATGGGCTTATCCATCGTAGATCGCATGCCGCAAATTGAAATTGCAGTAGGTGAGCCAGAAGAGCCCTTTTCTGAAGATCCCAAGAAAGCAAAACCCGTAACGGCATTGGTCTTTCGTATTCTGAATCCATTAACTGCAGATGATGAGCAGTTGCTACGTCAATTCGCAGATCAACATCAAGTCTGGATCTGGCTGCAGCCCAAGGGGATTGAGACTGTAGCCCCGTTCTATCCAGAGAATGGCAAGCTTTGCTACCGTCTACCTGAATTTGAAATCGAGATGCCCTTTAAGCCAGCCGATTTCACGCAAGTCAATCATATGATGAACCGCGCGCTTGTGAGCAGGGCGATTCGTTTGTTAGAAGTCAAAACATCTGATCGCGTACTCGATTTATTTTGTGGGCTTGGTAATTTCACCTTGCCACTTGCTAGAAAAGCAAATGAAGTGTTGGGCATAGAAGGTTTGGAAACCTTAACGACACGCGCAAAAGAAAATGCCATACATAACAACTTAGCTTACAAAGCCAGTTTCATGAGAAGTGATTTATTTGAAGTCACTCCTGAAACTATTGCATCCTGGGGCAAAGCAGAGCGCTGGCTCATGGACCCTCCGCGTGAAGGTGCAATGGAAATCTGTAAATCGCTTGCAGACTTGCATACGCACAATAGTGATCTGCTTCCAGAGCGTATTGTGTATGTCTCTTGTAATCCCAAGACTTTGGCTAGAGATGTCGAGATTTTGTGCCATCACGCTGGCTACTCACTCAGTAGCGCTGGGATCGTGAACATGTTCCCGCATACCTCCCATGTTGAATCAATGGCCGTTTTTGACCGTCCAAAGCCACTCTAATTCCCTGATTTAGAACCCTTTCCCAGATTCTTGGCGCCAATTGAGTGCATGAGGCTAAATCCCGGTGCAGTGATGATTCTTGCCAGCTTTTTGGAGGGGTAGATTGAAGTTGTGCAGCAATAGATAGCTGTTAACCATGTCATCAAACACTGGGAGTGTGTCATGCGAGGCTCAGATAGTTTTGCGATCATATTCATTTTGATAGCACTATCGTATGCGGTGAGCATGTTTGTAGCGAACTAATCGTTCACAGACAAAAAGCTACGCAATGAAAAAGGCGCCCGCAGGCGCCTTAGAGAACATCACACTAAAAAGTTCTTAGTCTTCTTACTCTTTATTGCCACCCACAATACCCAAGAGGGCGAGTAGGTTGGTAAATACGTTGTAGACATCCAAGTAAATCGCTAAAGTAGCCATGATGTAGTTTGTCTCACCGCCATTGATAACGCGTTGTACGTCAACCAGGATGAAGGCAGAGAAGATTGCAATAGCCAAGACCATTACAGTCAACATCAAAGCAGGTAGCTGCAACCAGATATTGGCCAGCGAAGCAACGATCAAGAGCAGTACGCCAACCATCAGCCATTTGCCCATGCCTGCAAAATCACTTTTGCTCACAGTGGCGATAGTCGCCATCACTGCGAAGATAGCTGCTGTGCCACCAAAGGACAGCATGATTAGGGTCGCACCATTGCTGTAGCTGTTGAGCGTAAAGCCCACTAAACGGGACATCATGATGCCCATGAAGAAGGTGAAGCCTAACAGGAGTAGAACGCCCACGCCAGTCTCTTTGTTCTTCTCAATTGCCCAGAAGAAGCCAAAGGCAACTGCCATGAAGACGATGAAGCCAATAAACGGACTTCCACCAAAGAGGTCCAGACCCATCGCAACACCAAGCCAGGCACCAATCACTGTTGGAACCATGGATAGGGCTAAGAGGGCATAGGTATTGCGTAGTACGCGGTTACGTACCTGAATAGTGCTAATTGAGCCGGTTTGGCCAAAGCCGTAAGAGTTGAGATCACTCATATTGACTCCTTCTTTCAAAGTAATTACATGAGCCCATGGAGGGCTGTCGACAGTAAGTATAGACAAAATGCCCCAATTTCAAGCCCCCTAATAAAAGACCTACAAAGTCAGGGCTTATGCCCTGTAAATTCAAGGGCTTAGCCCTACAGACATAGGGGTAAATACGGTCAGGCAATGTATAATTTGGGGGTCGCTGAAGCGGGGTGGCTGTTTAAGCCATTTAGACCCCATTCGGCAAATATCTTTGAATTCACTATTGGAGTCTTGCATGGCAATTGAACGCACCCTTTCTATTATCAAACCTGATGCTGTCGCTAAAAACGTCATCGGCAAAATTTATGACCGTTTTGAATCTGCTGGTTTGAAGATTGTTGCTTCCAGAATGGCGCATCTCTCACAAGTTGAGGCTGAGCAGTTCTACGGCGTTCACAAGGATCGTCCTTTCTTCAAAGATTTGGTGAACTTCATGATTTCTGGTCCTGTCATGATTCAAGTATTGCAAGGCGAAGGCGCGATTGCTAAGAATCGTGATTTGATGGGCGCTACCGATCCTAAGAAGGCAGAAAAAGGCACAATTCGTGCTGATTTTGCTGACAGTATTGATGCAAATGCTGTTCATGGTTCTGATGCTCCTGAAACAGCTGCTGTGGAAGTTGCTTTCTTCTTCCCAGGCATGAATGTTTTTAATCGTTAATCACTGATTAATCGATTAGCTATTTATTCATAAGTAGGCGCATTGACCTCCCCGCGCGTAAATCTCTTAGATTTTGACGCTGACCAAATGGCAGCGTATGTCGCGGGGTTGAATGAAAAGCCCTTTAGGGCAAAGCAGCTCATGCAGTGGATACACCAACGGGGTATATCTGACATCAATGACATGAGTGATTTAGCAAAAAGCTTTAGAGCAACATTGCTAGACAAAGCGGAAGTACTCTCTCTTCCCATTATTAAAGACGAACACGCTGCAGACGGCACACGTAAGTGGCTATTGGATGTGGGCGCTGGTAACGCGGTTGAGTCCGTGTTTATTCCTGAAGATGATCGAGGTACCTTGTGTATTTCTTCTCAAGCAGGGTGCGCAGTCAATTGCCGTTTTTGCTCTACAGGTCATCAAGGCTTCTCGCGCAACCTCACTTCCGGTGAAATCATTGGACAACTCTGGTTTGCAGAGCATCTATTGCGCAATGATCCAGAAGCTGTCCGTAGAATTGAAAAATATCCAACCCCGGGCTGGGAGCACACTGGTCGCGTCATCTCGAATGTGGTCATGATGGGAATGGGCGAGCCCTTACTCAACTATGACAATGTAGTCTCAGCATTGCGTTTAATGCTGGATGACAGAGCCTATGGTTTATCGCGTCGACGCGTCACCGTTTCTACATCGGGTGTAGTGCCAATGATTGATCGACTCGCACAAGATTGTCCAGTTGCATTGGCAGTGTCATTGCATGCGCCCAACGACCAGTTGCGTGATCAGCTGGTACCGCTGAATCAAAAGTACCCATTACATGAATTACTCGATGCCTGTGAGCGTTACTTGCCATTTGCGCCAAGAGACTTTCTCACTTTTGAATACTGCATGCTCGATGGCGTGAACGATTCCGATATTCAAGCAAAAGAATTGGTTCGCTTACTGAAGAACATTAAGTGCAAAATTAACCTGATTCCATTTAATCCGTTTCCAGAGTCTGGTCTGAAGCGCTCGTCAGCTCAGCGGGTAAACGCTTTTGCTAGCATTCTCTTAGATGCGGGCATGGTAGCGACTGTGCGCAAGACTCGTGGTGATGATATTGCTGCTGCCTGTGGGCAGTTAGCAGGTGATGTTATTGATCGCACTCGAGTGCGTGAACGTGCAGTACACGATGCAGACATCATTACAGAATCACAAGAGCAGCCAATCGAATGGCTCAAAAAGTTAAATTAAGGATTAGATCCCTATGAGCTCTAATAATTCATCAGCAAAACTCTTGCTAGGACCATCCCCTAAGCGCTTAACCCGTCAAGCAACTATTGCCTGGAAAAGTAACATCATTACCGTAGGTGGTGACGCCCCCGTACGCGTGCAATCTATGACTAATACCGATACGGCAGATGCAGTTGGTACGGCGATACAGATTAAAGAGTTGGCACGTGCTGGTTCTGAGATGGTGCGGATTACAGTCAACACACCAGAAGCTGCAGCAGCCGTTCCCTATATTCGTGAGCAACTAGATAAGATGGATATCTTGGTGCCATTGATTGGCGACTTTCATTACAACGGCCATACCTTATTAAACGATTTCCCTGACTGCGCTAAAGCACTCTCGAAGTACCGTATTAATCCTGGCAATGTGGGTAAGGGCGCTAAGCGTGATCCACAGTTTGCACAAATGATTGAAGCAGCTTGCAAATACGATAAGCCAATTCGCATTGGCGTGAACTGGGGAAGCTTAGACCAAGATCTGTTGGCATCCATTATGGACAGTAATGCCGCTTTAGCAGAACCGAAGACTGCACAAGAGGTCATGATTGAGGCTTTGATTCAGTCAGCATTACAGTCGGCAGAAAAAGCCGTTGAGCTGGGTATGAACCCTAATCAAATTTTGTTGTCTTGCAAAGTCAGTAATGTGCAAGACTTAGTTGCTGTCTATCGTGATCTTTCGAATCGCTCTGACTATCCACTGCACTTAGGTTTAACTGAGGCGGGTATGGGTAGCAAAGGTATTGTGTCTTCTACTGCAGCAATGGGTATTTTGTTGCAAGAAGGAATTGGCGATACGATTCGGGTTTCCTTGACGCCTGATCCAGGGGCTCCTCGTGAGAACGAGGTGATTGTTGCTCAAGAGATTTTACAAACCATGGGCTTGCGTAATTTCACGCCCATGGTGATTGCATGCCCTGGTTGTGGCAGAACTACCAGCACAACTTTCCAGGAGTTGGCTGCTGATATTCAATCGTATCTGCGCCAACAAATGCCTATTTGGAAGAAAACTCACCCAGGTGTTGAGAATATGAATGTGGCTGTGATGGGTTGTATTGTGAATGGCCCAGGCGAGAGTAAGCACGCTAATATTGGGATTTCTTTACCAGGGACGGGGGAGACACCAGCAGCCCCGGTATTTGTGGATGGCGTTAAAGTCAAAACATTACGCGGTGAAAATATTGCGCAAGATTTTCAGGTCATCGTGGATGAATACGTGAAGCAGAATTACGCAGCAAAAGCCTAATAGATCTAAATTAGTAGAACAAGAATAAAAATGACTGATCAAACTAGTAAAACTAAAGCCCAAAAAATTAATGGCGTACGCGGCATGAATGATTTGCTGCCAGCCGATGCTGCGCAGTGGGCTCATCTTGATCATGTCCTGCGTGATTTAACACGTGCTTATGGTTATGAGTTCTTACGAACACCGATTGTTGAAGCAACGGCAGTATTTCAGCGTGGTATTGGAGAAGTGACCGATATTGTTGAAAAAGAAATGTATTCCTTTGAGGACCGTTTAAATGGTGAGCAACTCACTTTGCGTCCCGAAGGTACTGCTGCATTAGTACGTTCCGTGATTGAAAACAATTTGCTATACGAAGGACCTAAGCGTCTTTGGTATACCGGCCCAATGTTTCGTCATGAGCGCCCACAGCGTGGCCGCTATCGCCAGTTCCACCAGTTTGGCGTTGAAGCTTTAGGCTTTGCCGGGCCTGACATCGATGCTGAAATTATTCTCATGGGACAACGTCTTTGGGATGAGCTGGGTCTCAAAGGTGTGCGTTTGGAGATTAACTCTCTAGGGCAGGCTAATGAGCGTGCAGAGCATCGCGCTGCGCTGGTAACTTACTTTGAGAAAAATAAGTCACAACTAGATGAAGACTCACAGCGTCGCCTGATGAGTAATCCTTTGCGTATTTTGGATTCTAAAAATCCAGAGATGCAGGCATTGATCGAGGGTGCACCAAAGTTATTGGATTTTTTGGGCGAAGAATCTCTTGCACATTTCAACGCAGTTCAGGCGTTAATCAAAGCCAATAATATTCCTTGCAAGATTAATCCGCGTTTAGTACGTGGCTTGGATTATTACAACCTCACTGTATTTGAGTGGATCACAGATGAGTTGGGTGCGCAGGGTACGATTGCCGGGGGTGGTCGTTACGATCCACTTATTGAGCGCATGGGTGGTAAAGCTGCTCCTGCGTGTGGTTGGGCAATGGGAATGGAGCGTGTTTTAGAGCTCATGAAAGTCTCTGGATCATTGCCAGAGGCGCAATCCCAATGCGATATCTTTGTCTTGCATCAGGGCGGCGAAACCTTAACTGCTGCCATGATCATTGCCGAGCGTCTCCGTAGTGCTGGTGTCGATACCATCCTGTTCTGCCCACCAGATGGCCAATCTGCTAGCTTTAAGTCACAAATGAAGAAGGCCGATGCTAGTGGGGCAGCCTTTGCAGTCATCATTGGCCCAGACGAATTAGCCAAGAATGAGGCTCAGATCAAAGACTTGCGTGCTAGCGGCGAGCAAAAGGCCGTCCCTCTCGATGGGGTACTAGAGGCCGTAATTGATGCCTTGGTGGGCGCCTCCGAATAGAATGAGTCTATTGATTGCGTTTAATAGCAATAAAACCCTTATTAATTAGCTTGGATTCACATGCCTTTAGATCTAGAAGAACAAGAACAGTTAGACCAATTTAAAGCGTTTTGGCAAAAGTACCGTAATTTGATTACTGGTGTTCTAACGGTTGTCTTGTTTGCATATGCTGCATATAGTGGTTATGGATGGTGGCGTAATAACCAAGCTTTGGAAGCTTCCAAGCTTTACGAAACGATGGTGAGTGCTATTGCCAAGGGCGATAAAGAGCAGACTTTGCGCGCTGCCGATGATATGCAAAAAGATTTTGCTCGCACACCTTATGCAGCAATGTCGAGCTTGATTGCTGCACGGATTGCATCTGATGCAGGTGATAGTGCAAAGGCGCTTGATTACTTACGTTGGACTGCTAAGAATGCATCGAATGATGGTTACTTGGCCTTAGCAAAATTACGCCTAGTAGCTCAGCTCATTGAGCAGGGTAGTGAAAAAGATTTCGCTGAAGCTGATCTAGTTCTGAAGGAAAGCCCAATTACGGGCTTCGAAGCTTTGTGGCTAGAGCGACGTGGTGACTGGTATTTAGCGCAGAAGAAAAATGCTGATGCTAAAAAAAGCTACGAAGATGCCTGGAAAAAATTAGATCAAGCTAAAGAATTCCCAGAAGAAGCGCGCCGTCTCTTGAAGGTGAAGCTCGATGCCGTTGGAGGAGTGGCTAAGTGATGACTGTCAAGATCAATGCTATGAAACGTCTGCTAAGACTTGCTAGCACCACTATCCTTGTGGGCGTAGTCGCGACAGCATTGATTGCATGTTCTGGTAGTTCTCGCGTCCGCAAGCCCTCTGAGTTAATGGCCGTGACCAATCAGTTTGATATGCAACAGGTATGGTCAACCAATGTCGGCTCTTCTGAAGGCTTTAATTTTCATCCAATCGTGGCTGGCGATGCGGTGTATGCAGCTTCACACCGCGGTAACTTGGCAAAGATTGACTTAGCCACAGGCAATAAGGTTTGGGAGGCCTCTGTTCCTGAGCGCTTATCCATTGGCCCCGGATCTGATGGTCGTACTACGGTTGCTGTGAGTACCCGTGGCACCGTCTATGCCTATGACGATACTGGCAAGCAGATTTGGAAAGTCAGTGTTAGCAGTGAAGTCTTGAGTGAGCCTATTGTTGCTGGCGGAGTGGTGATTGTGCGAGCACTTGATAATCGTTTTATCGGTTTGGATGCGCAAACGGGTGTACGCAAGTGGATTTATCAGCGCCAACAATCCGCTTTATCGCTGCGCGTTGGTTACGGCATGCTGGCAATTGGGAATGAAGTAATTGTGACCGGCTTTGCTGGTGGACGCTTTGGCATGATTGCGATCGCGAATGGCGGTTTAGTTTGGGAAACTCCTGTGTCATTTCCAAAAGGCTTCTCGGAAATCGAGCGCTTAAATGATGTCACTGCTAAACCCAGTATGGAAGGCGATATTATCTGCGCCGTCTCTTATCAGGGCCGCATTGGCTGTGGTCAGGCACGTACCGGAAACCTCTTATGGTTTAAAGATTACTCGAGCTATACCGGCACCTCTCAAAGCACTGAGATGGTTTTTTCGGCTAACGAAAAATCCCATGTGACTGCATTTGCTACTAAAGACGGTACACAGATTTGGGAAAATACCCAACTCACATTCCGTGATTTAGGTGAGTCCTTGGCAGTTGGTAAAGTTTTACTCATGGGTGATGCACAGGGTTATGTGCATGCATTCGCACAGGCGAATGGCGAGATGGTTGCGCGTATTCGTCACGACAGTAACAAAATTTCCGCTGCTCCAATTGCAGTAGGCGGACTCATCTTGATTCAATCTCAGGGTGGAAAAATCACGGCGTATAGTCCTAAATGAATCCAGTCATCACTATCGTCGGCCGCCCCAATGTTGGGAAGTCGACACTTTTTAATCGTCTAACCCGTTCGCGCGATGCCCTAGTAGCAGATTTTTCAGGGCTCACAAGGGATCGCCATTACGGCAAAGGTCGTATCGGTGAGCGCGCATTTATTTGTGTCGATACCGGTGGCTTTGAGCCTGTTGCCAAGACCGGCATTGTTGCTGAGATGGCAAAGCAGACTAAGCAAGCTGTAGCCGAATCTGACATTGTGATCTTCTTGGTAGATGGTCGCCTGGGTATGGCACCACAAGACCGTGTCATCGCAGACTTCTTACGTAAGACCGGTCGCCCAATCATTCTGGCGGTTAATAAAACCGAAGGTATGCAGGCTGGTGTCGTGACTGCAGACTTTCATGAACTTGGTTTAGGCGAGCCATTTCCAATCTCTTCTGCCCATGGCGACGGTGTTCGCGGATTAATCGATGACGCCCTAGATTCTTTAGGCATTGCTGAGCCAGATGAAGAGGAATTGGCAAACGACCCAAATCGCCCAATGAAGATTGCGGTAGTAGGCCGACCAAACGTTGGTAAATCCACTTTGATTAATAAGTTGATCGGTGAAGAGCGGGTGATTGCATTTGATATGCCCGGCACAACCCGTGATGCGATTGAAGTGCCCTTTGAGCGTAATGGCAAACCTTATGTATTGGTTGATACGGCTGGCTTGCGCCGTCGTGGCAAAGTATTTGAGGCAATTGAAAAGTTCTCAGTGGTTAAAACATTACAAGCGATTGCAGACTGTAATGTGGTGATCTTGATGCTCGATGCGCAGCAAGATATTTCAGAGCAAGATGCGCATATTGCGGGATTTATCGTTGAAGCAGGTCGAGCACTAGTCGTTGCTGTGAACAAGTGGGATGGTATTGATTCCTACGTTAAAGAACGCGCGCGTTTAGAGATTGCGCAAAAATTACGCTTCTTGGATTTTGCAAACGTACATCCGATCTCGGCGAAAAAAGGTACGGGCCTCAAAGAGTTATTTAAAGATGTGGACGCTGCCTATGCAGCCGCAATGGCCAAATTGCCTACCCCACGTTTGACTCGCATCTTGCAAGAAGCTATTGAGCATCAACAACCCAAACGGGTTGGTATGGGTCGTCCGAAATTACGTTATGCGCACCAAGGGGGCATGAACCCCCCAATCGTCGTTATTCATGGAACATCATTGAGTGGCGTAACCGATAGTTATAAGCGTTACCTGGAAGGGCGCTTTAGGGATGTATTCAAGCTGCGGGGCACCCCTCTAAGGATTCAGATGAATACCGCCAAAAACCCCTATGTGGATGCGGATAAAGGTAAAAAAGGCAAAAAGCGCTAAATTTGGACTTGATTTTTTTATAATTAAGCTCAATATAGAAGGCTCGGTAAGGTTAATTTGTAAAAGTAAGATTTCATTAAAAAAAGCAAGACTCCCTAATTAAAAAAACCAATAAGGAGCAGTATGAACAACAAAATTCAACTACTTCAGGATCCATTTCTCAATGCCCTGCGTAAAGAGCACATTCCTGTGTCGATCTATCTTGTCAATGGTATTAAGTTACAAGGCAATATTGAATCCTTTGATCAATATGTCGTACTACTGCGCAACACAGTTACACAGATGGTTTACAAACATGCAATCTCGACGATCGTTCCTGCTCGTGCGATTGATTTCCGCATAGAAGAAGCTAGCCCTGTATAAAACTGGAGTAGATGCGGCACGCGCCGTTCTCGTTGGTGTTGATACGGGACGTGAAGATTTTGCAGATAGCATGGCCGAACTCAGTCTTTTGGCTGATAGTGCTGGTTCTATACCCACAGCTAGTGTGATTGCCCGCAAAGGCAGAACTGATCCTGCTTTATTCATTGGATCCGGTAAAGCCAATGAACTCAAGCGTGTGATGGAAGAGCAGAACGCAGAGTTAGCGATCTTTAATCATCCACTTTCTCCAACACAGCAACGTAACCTAGAGCGTCATCTCGACCGTCATGTGATGGATCGCACGGGTTTAATTTTGGATATTTTTAGTCAAAGAGCGCAAAGTCATATTGGTAAGACGCAAGTTGAGTTGGCACAAGTGCGCTATCGCATGTCTCGTTTAGTTCGCGCTTGGAGCCACTTAGAGCGTCAACGAGGTGGTATTGGTGTGCGTGGAGGACCGGGCGAAACTCAGATGGAGTTGGATCGCCGGATGCTAGCAACAAAAGCAAAGCGTTTAGAAAGCGAACTCGAAAAGCTTCAGCGTCAACAGAGAACCCAGAGGAGGGCGCGTAATCGTAAAGATGTCTTTTCGGTTTCTTTGGTGGGATATACCAACGCTGGGAAGTCGACTTTATTTAATGCCCTTACAAAAGCAGGGACTTATGCAGCCGATCAGCTTTTTGCTACCTTAGATACCACCTCTAGAAAGGTGCATTTGGAGGGGGTGGGCTCTATTGTGGTTTCCGATACCGTGGGATTTATCCGAGATTTGCCTCACCAGCTAGTCGAGGCCTTTAGGGCTACTTTGGATGAAACCATCCATGCCGACCTGATTTTGCATGTAATTGATGCCTGCAGCCCAGTTGCTAGGGAGCAAAAGGCTGAAGTTGAGGCGGTTTTGGAGGAAATTGGGGCTGATGAGATTCCCAGGATTGAGGTTATGAACAAGATAGACCAGATGCCCCAAACCTTTACCCGTGGAGCGGTTTTAGAGCGGGATGGCTTAGGCTTTCCAAGCCAGGTTTTCCTATCGGCCAGGACGGGCATGGGTCTTGATTTGCTCCGCTCGGCCCTGGCTGAATGCTCTCAAATGACTGATAGAATAAGGGTCGAACACAACCGTGCCAGGAAGCAATTGGCCCCGGATGAGTTTTTAGAACCATTACCCGAACGACCAGAAACTTCTGAATTTAATTCGATTCCAAACCGAGGCTACTTTTCAAATGATGCGTAAATTTCTAGGCCTCTTTTCGGTCAATGATCCAGGTTGGGGCAACAGTCACAACAGCGGATCTAAAGATGCTAAAGATGGGCAGGGCGGCGATCAAGCTCCAAAAGTAGAGCCGGATACTAATAAGCCAACTGAAACTCCACCAACAAATTCGCCTAATAAGCCATCTGGCCCTCCAGATTTGGACGAACTCTGGCGCGATTTCAATGACAGAATTGCTGGCATATTTGGTGGCAAGAAAAGGCCAGGCGCTGGAACAAGTAAGCCAAGCAATAAGCCAAGCAGCACTGATATTCCTCCGCCATCACAGCGGGGTGGAGGTGGAAATGGTGGCATGAGTGCGCCAAACTTTAATTTCACTAATCCGTTTGGCTCCAAGGCTAGCATCCTCATTAGCGCTGCAGCCGTATTCTTCATTTGGGTTTGCAGTGGCTTTTTTATTATTCAAGAAGGCCAAGCTGGCGTCATCCTGACGTTTGGTAAATATGATTACACCGCTAGGCCAGGTATTAACTGGCGTATGCCTTGGCCGATTCAGGCGGAAGAAACAGTCAATCTTTCTGGTGTTCGTTCAGTTGAAGTTGGTCGCCCAGTATTAATTAAGGCTACCAATCAAAAAGATTCCTCTATGCTCACAGAAGATGAAAATATCATCGACGTGCGCTTTGCTGTGCAATATCGCCTCAAAGATCCAACGGATTACCTCTTTAACAATCGTGATCCAGATGCCACAGTCGTGCAAGCCGCTGAAACTGCCGTTCGTGAAATCGTCGCGCGTAGCAAGATGGATACTGTGCTCTATGAAGGGCGTGAAAAGATTGGTATTGATTTAGCGAACTCCATTCAGAAAATTCTCGATAGCTACAAGAGCGGTATTTACGTCACGAGCGTGACAGTACAAAACGTTCAACCACCCGAGCAAGTGCAAGCTGCGTTTGATGATGCAGTCAAGGCTGGTCAAGACCAAGAGCGTCTAAAGAGCGAAGGTCAGGCTTATGCCAACGACATTATTCCTCGTGCCAAGGGAACTGCAGCTCGCTTGATTCAGGAGGCTGAGGGCTATAAAGCGAGAGTGGTAGCTACCGCCGAAGGTGACGCTACTCGCTTTAAACAAATTTTGGTTGAGTATTCCAAGGCGCCACAAGTCACCCGCGATCGTATGTACATTGATAGCATGCGCGAAATGTATAACAACGTCACTAAGATTTTGGTAGATACCACTAAGAGCAATAGCCTCCTCTATTTACCGCTCGATAAGATTGTTGCCCAAGTCAGTGCTGAGAGTGCACAAGCTGCTAGCTCTCAAGTAAATCAATCGGGTACATCAACTCCAACTGGAAGCGTGACAGTAGGTGGTGCAACAGGCATCAATAATCCAGTGCAGTCAACAGGAAGCTCCGCTGATAAGCGCGATGGGCTTCGCAGTCGTGATCGGGAGTCTAGACAATGAACGCAAATCGCTTAATTGCTGCAGGCATTGCTTTTATTGCCTTGATGTATGTACTGTCTTCCAGCATCTTTATTGTTGATCAACGTAAATTTGCAGTGGTGTTTTCATTTGGTCAGATCGTACGGGTCATTGAAGAGCCCGGTTTGCGTGTCAAGCTACCCGCGCCATTTGAGAGCGTACGCTTTTTTGATCGTCGTATTTTGACCATTGATAATCCAGAAGCAGAGCGCTTTATTACTGCCGAGAAGAAGAACCTCTTAGTAGATTCTTATGTGAAATGGCGCATTGTTGATCCTCGCAAGTTCTTTATCAGCTTTAAGGGTGATGAGCGCTTGGCGCAAGATCGTCTGACACAATTGGTTCGCTCTGCTTTGAATGAAGAGTTCACCAAGCGAACTGTCCGTGAGTTGATTTCGGATCAGCGCGAAGAGGTGATGCAAGGTATTCGTAAAAAAGTAGCTGATGACGCCTCTGATATTGGTGTAGAGATTGTGGATGTGCGTCTGAAGCGCGTTGACCTCTTGGCTGAGATCAGTGATTCTGTATATCGCCGCATGGAAGCAGAGCGTAAGCGTGTAGCCAATGAATTGCGCTCAACCGGCGCTGCTGAGTCTGACAAGATTCGTGCAAATGCAGAGCGTCAACGCGATACGATTTTGGCTGAAGCTTATCGTGATGCACAAAAGATTAAAGGTTCAGGGGATGCTAAGGCAACCGCTTTATATGCAGAGGCATTTGGACGTGATGCTCAGTTTGCTCAGTTCTATCAAAGCTTAGAAGCCTACCGTAGCTCTTTCAAGGATAAGAAAGACATCATGGTGGTTGAGCCTAATGGCGAGTTCTTTAAGTTCCTGCACAAAAAATAAGAAAGTAAATTCTCCAGATCATGAATCGTTGGTTGCTTCCTGAAGATATTGCAGACGTTTTGCCAGCGCAGGCTCGCAAGGTGGAGACTTTGCGCCGTGCGATTCTAGATCTCTATGAGTCTTATGGATATGAGTTAGTTGCCCCTCCTATTTTGGAGTTCTTAGACTCCTTATTGACTGGCACTGGCTCAGACCTCAACCTCCAAACCTTTAAGTTGGTAGATCAAATGTCAGGCCGCACCTTAGGTTTGCGCGCTGACATTACTCCGCAAGTGGCTCGCATTGATGCGCACTTATTAAATCGCGCTGGCGTTACCCGTCTTTGTTATGCCGGATCTGTCGCGCATGCTCGTACACCAGTTGGAAGCTCTGCTCGTGAAGATTTGCAGTTAGGCGCAGAGATCTATGGCTGCGCAACTTGGGAGGCTGATTTTGAGGCAATCACTTTGCTCCTTAAAACCCTTTCAATTGCCGGCTTGGATAAGGTCTATCTCGATTTATCGCACGCTGGCATTTTGACCGGTATCTTGGCAGACCAGAAGTTGGATAAAGAGGCGATTGAGGCCTTGTATGGTTTATTGCAAAGCAAGGATCGTCCACGTCTTAGTAAGTGGGCTGCCTGTTTGCCAACAAAAACAACTGAAGCACTGATGGCTCTGACTGAACTCAATGGTCCTTGCGCTGAAGTATTGGCAAATGCAAAGAAAGTATTGCCTAAACATGCTGCTATCGATCAAGCATTGGCAGATCTCGAGCGTTTAGTTGCCGCAGTGAGTGCATCTAGTGGATTAGAGATCAGTATTGATTTAGCAGATCTGCGTGGTTATCAATATCACAGTGGTGTGATGTTTGCTGCTTATGTAGATAAGTTGCCACAACCCATCGCTAGGGGTGGGCGCTATGACCATGTAGGTCAGGCTTTTGGTCGCTCACGTCCCGCTACTGGATTCTCATTGGATCTTTTGACTTTAGCTAACCTGTCGCCACTCAAGGTACGTAAGTTGGCGATTGTTGCGCCTTGGCTTGAAGACGCCGCTTTGAGTCAAGCAATTGCCGCCTTACGTGATTCTGGCGAAGTGGTGATTCAGGTCATGGCAGGAGAAAAAGTTGATGCCGCCGAATATGAATGTGACCGAGAGCTAGTAAAGCAGGGCAGCTCTTGGGAAGTAATGAAAAAGTAAACAGTTAACCTATTTTGTAATTATCTTTTTGGATTTCAATATGTCTTCACAGCAGCAAGCTAAAGGTCGTAACGTAGTTGTCATTGGCACCCAGTGGGGTGATGAAGGCAAAGGTAAAGTAGTTGATTGGTTAACTGATCATGCAAAAGCTGTAGTGCGCTTTCAGGGTGGACATAATGCTGGTCACACCCTCATTGTTGGCGATAAGAAAACGATTCTTCGGCTGATCCCATCCGGAATCATGCATAAGGACGTGATCTGCTATATCGGTAACGGAGTGGTGTTATCACCCGAAGCCCTTTTTAAAGAAATTGGTGAGCTTGAGGCTGCTGGCTTGGATGTTCAATCCCGTCTGAAAATTTCTGAGGCGACTACCTTGATCCTGCCGTATCACGTCGCGATTGACCATGCCCGTGAGAAAAAGCGTGGCGAGGCTAAGATTGGTACCACTGGTCGCGGTATTGGGCCGGCATACGAAGATAAAGTAGCGCGTCGTGCACTGCGCGTACAAGATTTGTTTTATCCAGAGAAGTTTGCTGAGCAGTTGCGTGAGAATTTGGAATATCACAATTTCATGCTCACGAATTACTATGGCGCTGAGCCTGTCAATTACGAAAAGACATTGGCAGAAGCGATGTCTTACGCAGAGCGCATCAAGCCCATGGTGGTGGATGTCTCTAGTGCGCTCTACGCTGCAGAGCAGGCTGGTCAAAACCTCTTATTTGAAGGTGCGCAGGGTACCTTGCTCGATATTGATCATGGCACCTATCCCTATGTCACCTCCAGTAACTGCGTAGCAGGTAATGCCGCTGCTGGTTCAGGCGTTGGCCCAGATTCTTTGCAGTACATCTTGGGTATTACTAAGGCATATTGCACCCGCGTTGGGGCTGGCCCATTCCCAAGTGAACTCTACGATCATGACAATCCAGCCAGGCAAGATCCTGCTGGTATACGTTTGGCCGAAGTCGGTAAAGAATTTGGTTCAGTCACTGGTCGACCACGCCGCACCGGTTGGTTAGACGCTGCTGCTTTGAAGCGCTCGATTCAGATTAATGGACTTTCTGGTTTGTGCATCACTAAGCTAGACGTACTCGACGGTTTTGAAACGATTCGCTTATGCGTCGGCTATAACCTAGATGGCAAGAAGCTCGATGTATTGCCACGCGGCGCTGAGACAGTTGCTCGTTGCGAGCCAATTTATGAAGATTTCCCAGGCTGGAAGGGCACCACCTTCGGCATTCGGGAGTGGGACAAGCTTCCAATCGAAGCTCAGCACTTTTTGCGCCGTATTGAGGAAGTGGTTGGCAAACCCATAGCGATGGTTTCTACAGGCCCAGAACGCGATGAGACCATCTTGCTACAACACCCTTTCGAGGGTTAATAAAAATAACTGATTCAACCCATTTTTAACTTTTGTATAAGAAATAAATAACATGACTGCACGCACTACCTGTAATAGCCTTCAAGTGGCAACACCTCTTTATCGTTTTATTGAAGACAAGGTCCTTCCAGGAACTGGCATCAAGAGCGCTGACTTTTGGAAAGGCTTTGATGAAATTGTTAAGGACTTAACGCCAAAAAATGAAGCCCTACTGGCAAAACGTGATCGCTTGCAGCGCGATTTGGATAACTGGCATAAAGCCAATCCAGGCCCAATCAAAGATATGCCTGCTTACCGTAAGCACTTGAAAGAAATTGGTTATATCGATGATGTGCCAGCCAAAATTACAGCCACTACGCAAAATGTAGATGATGAGTTAGCGCTCCAAGCTGGACCTCAACTAGTTGTTCCCGTCTTAAATGCACGCTATGCCTTAAATGCTGCTAACGCTCGTTGGGGCTCTTTGTATGATGCTTTGTATGGCACAGACGTGATCTCTGAAGCAGATGGCGCTACCAAGGATGGTGCTTACAACCCTATTCGCGGGGCTAAGGTAGTTGCTTTTGCACGTCAGTTTTTAGATGAATCCGCTCCTTTGGCTGGTGCTTTATATAGCGATGTAGTGGCATACAGCGTCGTAGATAAAAAGCTATCCGTGAAATTAAAAGACGGCAGTACTACTGGCTTAGTGGATGAAAAGCAGTTTGTTGGTTACCAAGGCGATGCTTCTGCACCATCATCTGTTTTGTTGCGCAATCATGGTATTCATATTGATATCCAAATTGATAAGACTAAAACGATTGGCGCTGCTGATTCAGCGGGCGTAAATGATGTAGTCCTTGAGGCTGCACTCTCAACGATTTTGGACTTAGAAGATTCAGTGGCGGTTGTTGACGGCGACGACAAAGTGCTTGCCTACGAGAACTGGTTAGGCATTCTGAAGGGTACTTTGGTTGAGGAAGTAAGTAAGGGCGGCAAGACTTTTACTCGCACACTCAATCCAGATCGCAAATACACCGCAGGTATTGGCGCGGTTAATGCCAAAGATGGCGTTGTCACATTGCATGGCCGATCACTCCTATTTCTGCGTAATGTCGGTCACCTGATGACTAACCCAGCCATTATTACTGGCGAAGGTAAAGAAATCTATGAAGGCATCCTAGATGCAGTGGTAACGGTTTTGATTGCTCTGTATGACATCAATCGTCCAGCAACTCAAGCGATTGGCAATACCCGTAAAGGCTCTGTCTACATTGTGAAGCCAAAAATGCACAGCGCCGAAGAAGTGGCATTTGCTAGTGAGCTCTTTGGACGCGTTGAGAAATTACTGGGTTTGCCTGAGAACACAGTCAAATTAGGCATCATGGATGAAGAACGCCGTATGAGCGTCAATATTAAAGCCGCGATTGCTGCAGCTGGAGCTCGTGTTGCCTTTATTAATACCGGATTCTTAGACCGTACTGGCGATGAAATGCATACCGGAATGTATGGCGGTGCCATGGTTCGTAAAGGCAGAATGAAGATCGCTAAATGGTTCGGAGCCTATGAGCGCCGCAATGTTTTGGCAGGATTGGATTGTGGCCTGCGTGGTCGTGCACAGATTGGTAAGGGCATGTGGCCTGCACCTGATCTCATGAAAGAAATGGTTGAGCAAAAAGGCGCACATCCTCTAGCAGGAGCAAATACCGCTTGGGTGCCATCGCCTACTGCCGCTACCTTGCATGCAATGCACTATCACCAGGTTGATGTTGCAAAGATCCAAGCCGACATGGAGATATTAGATACTGCAGCTGAGTACGAGGCTTTGACTGATGAGCTCTTAACAGTACCAATTGCGCTATATCCAGATTGGACTAAAGAGGAGATTCGGGAAGCTCTCAACAATAATTGCCAAGGTATTTTGGGCTACGTGGTTCGCTGGATTGATCAGGGCGTTGGTTGCTCTAAGGTGCCTGATATTTATAACGTCGGTTTAATGGAGGATCGTGCAACATTGCGCATTTCTAGTCAGCATATTGCCAACTGGTTGCTGCATAAATATGTGACTAAAGCGGAAGTGAATGAAGCTCTACAGCGTATGGCTACTATTGTTGATACACAAAACGCCGGCGATCCTCTTTATAAGCCAATGATGCCGAACTATCAAGATTCATATGCCTATCAAGCTGCAAGTGATCTGATCTTTAAGGGTCTTGAGCAGCCAAACGGGTATACAGAACCATTACTGCATGCTTGGCGTTTGAAGGTTAAGCAGGCGCAAGCAAAGTAATCTGACGTGAAACTCACCATAGAATGGATTTGTCGCAAGGCAAATCCATTTTTTGTTTAGTGCATCCATATGTTTAGCTTTCTAAACCCGTTCTCCAAATCTCGGCAGACCTTCCCATTGCAGCTCAATGATGGTGGCAGAGAGAAGGCTGGCTTTAAGGGTGGGGCTGGTGACTGTGTGGTCAGATCCATTGCAATTGCCGCCAAGCTGCCCTATCTGCAGGTCTATGAGGACCTCAGAAGCGCTAACCAACACTATGCCGAGCTCAAGAACGATCGCTTGGCTAGGCGCCTCAATAACAAGGGTTCTTCACCTCGTAACGGTAACCATCGCAATGTCTTTCATGATTACATCCTAGGCCTTGGATTTGAATGGGTTCCAACCATGAAGGTGGGGGCGGGCTGTCAAGTTCACCTGAGGCCTAATGAGCTTCCCGACGGGACATTAATTGTGAAGGTTTCCAAGCACTTAACGGCAATAGTTGATGGAGTTATTCAAGATACACACAATCCATCTAGAGGTGGAAATCGTTGCGTTTATGGCTATTACATTAAGAATTAAGCCCATAAAGACCCAAAAATACTAATAAAAAAGCCCCGGAGCAGTGCTCAAGGGCTTTTGCCAATAATTGGCATAAAACAGCCAAATTTAGCGATAAATCAGCAATAAACTACCAATTTCCACTAATTTTATGACTTTTCTGTTCCATGATCTTGGCTTCAGCCCATGCAGCTGAAATCAGGGCAAAAAAGTCCCTGATTGCCAACAAGGGCTTAAAACCAAAGCTGGAACTTTGTGAAAAACTAACTGAGTTTGAATGTGCCATTTGAAGTCTCCTTAAGGGTATACCCTAATGATACTCCTAATTTCATGATAATGTTGCGAGGCAGCAAAAAACCTGGTTAAAGCTTCTGTGAGTGGTTTTTGAGCCTAAGTCTGCGGGTGGGTATGCGTTGTGTCAATCTTGACGAAGGCTGCCCAAATTTGCACTTCTGAAATAAGGACACCTTTAAAGAGTGCTGAGTAGGTAAATTGGCAGGTCTTTTTTGGCATCGTAAGATTGATAATGGCATGCGGCACCATTGAAATAGAGTATTCAGAAAATACAAGGAGATCTCATGATTCAATTTAAAAGACCCGATGGTTCTGCTGTGGAGGGTTATTTGGCAGAGCCTGCAGATCAAGCCAATGCTCCAGGTGTTGTAGTTATCCAAGAGTGGTGGGGGCTGGATGATGAGGTTAAGTCAGTGGCGGATCGTTTAGCTAAAGCAGGTTACCGCGCCTTAGTGCCAGATCTCTACCGCGGCAAGCTAGCGCTCGAAGCAAATGAGGCTGAGCACTTGATGAATGGTTTGAATTTTGGTGACGCTGCTACCCAAGATATTCGTGGTGCAGTTCAATTCTTGAAGGCGACCGGTAGCAAGAAGGTTGCTGTTACTGGATTTTGTATGGGCGGAGCTTTAACTATTCTCTCGGCGTGTAATGTTCCCGAGCTCGATGGCACAGTGGTTTGGTACGGGTATCCTCCATTGGAGTATGTTGATGCCGCAGCTATTCAGAAACCAATGATGGCTCATTGGTCAATGCATGATGAATTCTTTTCGATCGCAGGCGTAGACCAGCTAGAGGAGAAATTGAAACAGGCTGATGCCAGCTATGACTTTTATCGCTACGACACTAAACACGCTTTTGCCAATCCAAAGTCGGCTGTGCGCGGCTTGCCTCCTTTGGAGTACAACGCCGAGGCCGCTAAGCTGGCCTGGGAGCGAACTATGGAGTTCTTAAAAAAGAACTTGGCGTAACTATCTCACTAGAATTCACTATGCATTTGTTCTCTGAAAATCTCGCTGTAGAAATTGCCTCTTACTATCGCAATCTCGCCTTAGGGCATGGGGTGGTACCAAAGGTATTTACCTTGGTAAATGGGGAAGGGGATCAATTTCTATTCTTTATTGATGATCTGGGAATGGAGAAGGAGGAAGAGGATCAGTTCTTGGCATACATCGTCAAAGAGCATGATGCCGTTTCCTATGCACGTGGCACGCTAGTGATTGTTGAAAAGAATCAGCAATACATCGAGTTTGCAGTTGTAGATCGTGATGATGAGGAAGCAATTGTTTGCTCCGCAGAGTTAACACGAGATATGGATGACAAGCCAATCGCCCTTACGGAGTTTGAAAAAACTTTAGTAAAAAAGACCTCGATTGTTTTTGGAAAACTCTTTGAGCCAGTCAAGCTATCAGAAGCAAAGATAGAAGATTTTGAAAGTCTTTGGGATGAGATGAAACCCAAGATTTTGCATCGCTCCATGGGAATCTAACTCAAGCACATGATGGTGCTTGGTCATTATGGTGGTCTTGTAATTGGTTGATTGGACCCCATATAAGTAAGGGGTAGAAGTACTGGAGGAGGTGTTTGGTGCCCAGGAAGGGACTCGAACCCCCACAACCTTACGATCGCCAGCACCTGAAGCTGGTGCGTCTACCAATTTCGCCACCTGGGCATGCCTCTATTATAGAGGGATGGCTACTCCAAGGGCTTTTCTAAGCCAATTTGGCTTTTTCCCTACGGACTCGATGGTTTGATACAGTAGGCTTATTCATAACAAAAATAGATATCAATAGATATATAGCAAGGGCATGTATTGCCGAGGGAATTAAATGCGTAAAGCAAAAGACTTGGTGTCACGTGAGGCTGACCGTTTAGGATCAGTCCAAGGCCACCGAGATGGATTTGGGTTTGTAATCCCCGATGATGGTGGTGAAGATATTTTTCTCTCTGAGCGAGAGATGTCTCGTGTCATGCACGGCGATAGGGTCAATGTCAGAGTATTGGGAACCGATCGACGTGGTCGTCCCGAAGGGCAGATTGTTGAAGTTGTTCTACATGCAAATAAAGTGGTCATTGGCAGATTGCTCAATGAGAACGGCGTCTTAATTGTTGCGCCTGAAGATAATCGGATTGGCCATGACATCTTGATTCCGCCAAAGGGACAAGGTCAAGCAAAATTAGGTCAAGTAGTGAGTGTTGAGATCATTGACTATCCCGATAGCTATCGCCAAGCTGTGGGCCGTGTCGTAGAGGTTCTGGGTGAGATTGACGATCCCGGTATGGAGATCGAAATCGCTGTACGCAAGTACGGTGTACCCCATGAGTTCTCAGCTGCTGCCATGAAAGAAGCTGCAGCACTCCCAGATTCTGTACAACAAGAAGATTTAGAGGGTCGCGTTGATTTACGCGATATCCCTTTGGTCACCATTGATGGTGCTGATGCTAGAGACTTTGATGATGCGGTGTATTGCGAGCCCATTATGTACGGTAAAACCAAAGCTTGGCGTTTAATTGTAGGTATTGCCGATGTGTCGCATTACGTTAAACCAGGTCATCCATTGGATGATGAAGGTTTGCTACGTGCCACTTCGGTGTATTTTCCAAGACGCGTCATTCCAATGCTTCCAGAGAAGATCTCGAATGGCCTGTGTTCCCTCAATCCAGGTGTAGACCGTCTCTGTATGGTCTGTGACTCTGTAGTAGATAACAACGGCATTGTGCTGGCTTATCAGTTCTATCCAGCAGTGATGCATTCTGCTCAGCGTTTTACTTATGACACGGTTTGGGAGATCCTATCTAATAGCAAGGGACCTGAAGCTGTGCGATTTGCTCAGTTCAGCCCATTGCTGGGTAATCTGTACTCCCTTTATAAGATTCTCTTAGCGGCACGTGAGAAGCGGGGTGCCATTGAGTTTGAAACCACTGAGACTCAGATCATCAGTAATGAGCTTGGCAAGATCTTGCGCATTGAGCCGCGCCTGCGCAATGATGCACATCGCTTAATTGAAGAGTGCATGTTGACGGCAAACGTTTGTGCTGCAGATTTTATTGATAAAAATAAACACTTAAGCCTGTACCGTGTTCACGGAGAGCCCTCTGAAGAGAAGCTGGTGACCTTACGCCAAGTGCTGAGAACTTCAGGTCTTTCACTGGGTGGTGGTGAAAAACCAAAGCCCCGTGATTTTGCAAAATTGATGCGCGAGATCAAAGATCGCCCTGATGCCAATATGCTGCAGTCCGTAGTATTGCGCTCTATGCAACAAGCGATGTATCAGCCAGACAATGAAGGCCACTTTGGCTTAGCTTATCCAGCGTACTCGCATTTCACAAGCCCAATTCGCAGGTATCCAGATCTACTGACGCATCGTGTCATTAAGTCGATTCTGCAGAAAAAGCCATACGCTCCTGTATTGCCAGCTAGTGTTCCGCTCAATCTCACGCTGCCGCGCAAGGGTAAAGGGCGTGAGAATGCAGTCAATGCCAAGAAATCCCATAGTGATGCTAAAGCCGGTGCTGCTAAAGGCGCTAAAACACCAAAAGGTGCAAACGCTGCTTTGCCAATCTGGGGTCAATTAGGTGTTCACTGCTCTTCCAATGAGCGCCGTGCAGATGAGGCATCACGTGATGTTGAGGCATGGCTTAAGTGCTATTACATGCGCGACCATTTGGGTCAAGAATATGCGGGCACAGTAACCAGCGTTGCTAACTTTGGATTATTTATTCAGCTCGAGAACCTCTTTGTTGAAGGCATGGTTCACGTGACTGAGTTAGGCGGTGATTACTTCCAGTATGACGAGGCTCGTCAAGAGCTACGAGGAGAGAGAACCGGGATTCGTTATCGCTTAGGCGATCGTTTGCATGTTCTCGTCAGCCGTGTTGATCTAGATGCCCGCAAGATTGAATTTAGTCTTGTGAAGTCGATGGGCGCAGAAGCTGGCGGTGTCTCTAGTCGTCGTCAACTGCTCTTAGCTACGGATACTGGTAGGCCTAATAAGAAGGCAGCCTCCAAGAAGAGCCGTCCTGCAAGTAAGGTTCCACAAAAGCCTAGCGGCATCAATGTGAATGCTGCTAAGTCTGCAGGTAATTTGAATGCCAACCAATCCAAGAGTAAAGCGGGTCGCAAGAATGGCAAATCGAAACCTGGAAGATCTGTTGGTAAACCAGCTGGTAGCAAGCCACCGGTGCGAAGCACCAATGCTCGCCGTAAATAAAGAGTAAATAAAACAATGAAACAAATATTAGTTGGCTTTCATGCGGTTCAAGCGCGCTTACGCGTTGATCCTGATAGCTTGAAAGCGGTTTACTTTGACCCCAGTCGTCGCGATAGACGAATGGGTGATTTTTTAAAGCAAGCTGAAGAGATCTTGGGTGAACGATTGCATGCGGCTGATGCGGAGCGTTTGCATAAACTGACTGGCCATGATCGTCACCAAGGTGTTGTTGCCTTGGCTGAAAAAATGACTGTAGCGCGTACGATCACTGAAGTGGTGGAAGATGCTGAGAGTGCTCAGAAGAAACCATTATTCCTAGTGTTGGATGGCGTGACTGATCCACACAACTTCGGCGCCTGCTTACGGGTTGCAGATGGTGCAGGGGTTGATGCAGTAGTCATTCCAAAAGATCGTTCGGCATCTATTAATGCAACCGTCAGCAAGGTATCGAGCGGCGCATCTGAAGTCATGCCCGTGATTACAGTAACTAACCTTGTACGTAGCATGAAAAAGATGCAAGAGGCTGGTGTTTGGCTAGTGGGCACTGATGATGAAGCTGAAAAGTCAATCTATGATCTTGACCTTACGGGTCCGATCGCAATAGTGATGGGCGCTGAGGGTGAGGGCATGCGTCGTCTTACCCGTGAAACCTGTGATGAGCTTGTACGCATCCCAATGCAAGGTGTAGTGTCAAGTTTGAATGTTTCTGTAGCAAGCGGCGTATGCTTGTATGAGGCATTAAGACAGCGCCTAGCGAAAGCAACTAATAAAGCTGCCAAGTAAGTTACCTGAAAGGCCTTATATGAAATGCAATATTGGTCACACTGACCGTGTTCTCCGCATGACCGTTGGCGTTACCCTGATCGGTTTAGCAGTATTTGGGGTTACTGGACCTTGGGCCTGGATTGGCATCATTCCATTAGCAACCGGCATGCTTGGTAATTGCCCCGCTTATGGCTTACTTGGCATTGATACCGCCAATAAGTAAAACAAAGCAGCGATTAGAGGTCTTACTTAGCGAGTAGGGCTTCTAGTTTTTCTGTATCAATACAGAAATTACGAATACCCTCAGCTAATTTCTCAGTTGCCATTGCATCATTATTGAGTTGTAGACGGAAACTAGACTCATCTAGCTTCAGTGGCGACAGTTTTTCTATTTGAGCGCCATCTACATCTAGTTTTTTAATAACTGGTGCAGTGCTACTTTGCAATTCTGCTAAAAGCTCTGGGCTGATTGTGAGCAAGTCACAGCCAGCAAGCTCAAGGATCTGACTGGTATTGCGAAAGCTCGCACCCATAATCTCGGTAGCAATACCAAAGTGCTTGTAATACGTAAAAATTGTCTTGACTGAAGTGACACCAGGGTCGTTAGCACCACCATGGCTAGCATCATTCCAGTTGGCCCCCAGCTTAGCCTTATTCCAATCGGTAATACGCCCCACAAATGGCGAGATCAACTTTGCATTTGCTGCACCACAGGCTGCAGCCTGCACCAAAGAGAAGAGCAGAGTCATATTGCAATGAATACCAACCGCTTCTAGTTCTTTAGCGGCTGCAATACCTTCCCAAGTGCCAGCAAGCTTAATCAAGATCCGCTTGCGATCAATACCATGTGATTCATATAAGGCAATAATATGTTTAGCCTTAGTTATGGTTGCTTTAGTATCAAAAGAGAGCCGCGCATCGACTTCAGTAGAAACACGCCCCGGAACAATTTTCAGAATCTCTAAACCAAACGCCACCAAGATATAGTCAACTAAGTCGGTAGGGCTCATACCAGGATGCGCATTTTTTACTGATTGCACCAGGGCCTGGTAATTACTCTGCTGAGCTGCCTTGAGAATGAGCGATGGATTAGTTGTCGCATCCTGCGGCTGAAATGCTTGCATGCGCTCAAAGTCACCAGTATCGGCAACGACCGTTGTGAGCTTTTTGAGTTGCTCTAGTTGGTTTAGGGCTGAAGAGGTGCTATTCATGGCTAGATTGGTCTAAATAAAGGGTCTGCTTGATTGGGTGTCTTGTGATTATCATATGATAGATGCATTAACTACTCTGTTCCAGTAAAGGCGTTTGGCAGGATTATGAACCAAGATCAACTTAAACAAATGGTAGGTGAAGCGGCGCGCGACGAAGTCTTAAAGCTGCCAGCAGGACAAATTTTAGGCGTCGGAACAGGCTCAACTGCTAACTGCTTCATCGATGCCTTAGCTCCACATAAAGATCATTTTGCAGGAACAGTGTCGAGTTCTAACGCAACGACCGAGCGTTTACTGAAACATGGCTTTCAGGTTTTAGATCCCAATGATGTAGCCAGCTTACCTGCTTATGTCGATGGTGCAGATGAAATTGATCCAGCAGGCCACATGATTAAAGGTGGCGGCGGGGCGCTTACGCGAGAAAAAATTATTGCCTCTATGGCTAGGCAATTTATTTGCATTTGTGATTCCTCTAAGCAGGTGCCAGTTCTGGGTAACTTTGCACTTCCAGTAGAAATCATCCCATTGGCAAAAGGTGCGGTCAGCAGAGAGTTAGAGAAATTCGGCGGCAAGGTCAAACTCCGTTTGGCTAAAAATACCCGTGCAGATTTAAATCAAACCCCAAGCGAGCCCTTTGTGACCGATAACGGTGGGTGGATATTGGATGTCGCAGGCTTAAAGATTGCAGATCCAATTCAGATGGAAACGCAAATCAATCAGATTGCTGGCGTGATCACAGTAGGCTTATTTGCAAAAGAGAAGGCCAATATCTTATTGGTCAGTAACGCCTCTGGCGTTAGTCGCATCCCACTCTAGTTAGCAAAAGGAAATAAAAAACCCGACGGGGCTTCCCCATCGGGTTGTTTGCCATGGATTGCATGGCGCAGGCGCTCGGAAGAGATTTAGTTCCTTAGCCTATGAGCATATAGATACGCTCATTTCAGAGTGGCTTTCGCCAATGTAGTGGGACACAAAATCTGTCTCACCACGATTACATCCTATGCCTGCAAATTTAGACTGTCAACAGCTGGAAACCAGTTTTAAAAATTTATTTATGCTGTCCCGCAGCAAGCTAGGTAATGCTATTTATTCTGCTGGTGGAACGTAGCCCTGAGCCATATCTGCACCACCTTCAAAGAAGTATTTTTCAACTTGCTTGAGAAGGTACTGGCGAGCACGGGGGTCCGCCATATTGAGGCGGTTCTCATTAATCAACATGGTTTGATGCTTTAACCATGCAGCCCAAGCTTCTTTGGAAACTTGATTCCAAATCTTTTTTCCAAGCTCACCAGGAAGCGGAGCGAAATCCATTCCTTCAGATTCTTTATTGAGCTTGATACATTGAACCATGCGTGCCATCTGTAATGCCTTTCTTAAATCTTTATAGATCTTTTGTTAAAACCATGGACTTACGATCCCAGTTATAAATTTGTTTTCTTTCTTCAGGCAAGTCGTCAACGGTAGCCCGCTTAAAGCCGCGCTTTAAGAACCAATGTTCTGTTCTGGTAGTGAGAACAAATAATTTTTTAATACCTTCTTGCTTGGCGCGCATTTCAACACGCTTGAGAAGGCGTTCACCGTCGCCTGAACCTTGGACGTCTGGATCAACCGCCAGGCATGCAAGCTCACCAACCCCATTGGGGAATGGGAAGAGGGCAGCGCAGCCGAAGAGAACACGGTCATGTTCGATGACGGAGAAGCGCTGAATATCGCGCTCAATAACATCTTGTCCGCGAGCAGCTAAGATACCTTCTTCTTCAAGCGGCATCGTCAACTGCAAGATACCACCCACATCATCTTGATTGGCTTCACGCAAGTTTTCAATATCGGAAGAGGCGAGCATCATACCAATACCGTCATGGGTAAATAGTTCTTCTAATAAGGCACCATCTTGATTACATGGCAAGAAGTGAACACGGCTCACGCCTGCCCTGATAGCTCTACCAGAGATATTGAGAAGACTCTTCATGCCGAGATCTAGCTCTTTGTTCTCTGTCATATAGTCTTGCAACTGAGGCAAAGATAATTCTGTAATCAGATCACCTTCTGCATCGTGTAGACCTGCATAAGGGCTCAAGAAGATCAACTTATCAGCCTTCAGGGCGGCGGCAGTAGAAGCAGCTACATCCTCATAGGCGAGATTAAATGCCTGTCCAGTAGGCGAGAAGCCTAAGGGTGAGAGCAAGACAATCTTGTTGCTATCCAAAGACTGCGTAATAGAGGTGGAGTCTACCTTGCGCACTAAACCGGTGTGGATGTAATCAGTGCCTTCAACAACACCTACTGGCATTGCAGTAATAAAGTTTCCGGAGATCACAGAGATGCGTGATCCTGCCATTGGAGTGTTTGGCAAACCACGGCTAAAGGCGGCCTCAATATCAAGACGCAATTCACCAGCAGCTTCTTTGACGCACTCGAGGGCAGCGGCATCGGTAATCCGATAGCTGTGCATTGCACTCTTACCAAATTTACTTTTGATCTTACGTAAAGTGAGCTGCTCTTCAATCTGCGGACGAATACCATGTACTAAAACAATGCGCATACCCATGGCATGCAACATCGCAATATCCTCAATCAGATTCTCAAGACCAATTTCCTGGACGAGCTCACCAGCAAAAGCAATGACAAAGGTCTTTTCACGGAAGCTATGAATGTAGGGCGCAACATCGCGCAACCACCCTACAAAGGGGAAGTTGGAGGTAGATTCTTCGGCGTTTGAGGCCTGGTTCGGTGCATTTGTTGGCATAGTGAGAAAATTATAGGGTGCAAGAGCCCATAAACCAACAAAAACCCAAAGCAATGCCAAAGCCTGTGCCTGCTTCCAACACCTCGCGCAGGCTGGAGATCCGCTTTCCGGAAGAATTGCCAGTCTCCGGCCAAAGGCAAATCATCAAGGATGCCTTGCAAGCCCACCAGGTGGTGATTGTTTGTGGAGAGACGGGTTCGGGCAAGACCACTCAGCTGCCCAAGATCTGTTTAGACCTTGGTAGAGGCACCATCAACGGCGGTAAGTTGATTGGCCATACCCAACCTCGCCGAATAGCCGCTACTGCGACAGCTAAGAGAATTGCCCAAGAGCTAGGCTCCCCCATCGGCCAAGATGTTGGCTATCAAGTTCGTTTCGCAGACAAGACAAGTCATACCGCCTCGATCAAATTGATGACCGATGGCATTTTGCTAGCAGAGACACAGCGCGATCCTCAGCTCAAAGCCTATGACACGCTCATCATTGACGAGGCGCACGAGCGTAGCTTGAATATTGATTTTCTCCTGGGCTATCTCAGACAACTGCTTCCAAAAAGACCCGACCTCAAACTGATCATTACTTCAGCTACGATTGATGCCCAACGTTTTGCGGAGCACTTTGCAATCAATGGCAAAGTGGCGCCAGTGATTGAGGTTAGTGGACGGCTCTTTCCAGTTGAACAGCGGTATTCACCACTCGAGCCCGATACTAAGCCAGATGGCAAAAAGGAATCTAAAGTAGCAAAAGAAATTCCGGATGCCGTCGCGGAAGAAATCGCCAATGTTTGGCGTGAGGGCGCATCAGGCGCTGGAGACGTATTGGTATTTCTGCCAGGGGAGCGCGAGATTCGGGATTGCGCAGAAGCGCTTCGCAAAGATCATGTGTTGCAACAACGCTTTCATCCAGAAATTCTCAGTTTGTTTGCGCGCCAATCAGTGGCGGAGCAAGAAAGAGTTTTTAGTCCAGGCAATGGGCGTCGCATCATTCTGACAACCAACGTGGCTGAGACTTCCCTTACCGTTCCTAATATTCGCTATGTGATCGATAGTGGACTAGCAAGAGTCAAACGCTACTCCTATCGCAATAAGGTAGAGCAACTTCAGATTGAAGCGATTTCCCAAGCGGCTGCTAACCAAAGAGCGGGGCGTTGCGGCCGGGTATCTGATGGTATTTGTATTCGCCTGTATAGCGAACTTGATTATCAAAGCCGTCCTAAATTTACCGACCCAGAAATTCTGCGTAGCTCATTAGCGGCAGTGTTATTGCGTATGAGTTCACTGCGTTTACCCAAGATTCAACATTTTCCGTTCATTGATAAGCCCTTGGGCAGAGCAATAACTGACGGTGTGCAACTACTAGATGAGTTGGGGGCAATTGAGTTTGATGAATCCGATGCCGCCGATGGCAAAGACATTAACAATAGCTTTAAGCTCACAGCCATTGGTAAACAGTTAGCAGACTTACCACTAGATCCCCGAATTGGCAGGATGCTATTGGCGGCAAAAGAGCAGAATGCCTTAAAAGAGGTCACGATCATTGCTTCGGCTTTGGCTACGCAAGATCCACGTGAGCGACCCATGGATCAGGGGGCTGCAGCCGACCAAGCGCATCTGCAATTTGCCGACGAGCGCTCTGAGTTTCTGGGTTTTGTAAAGCTTTGGGATTGGTATCAAGATGCCTTGCAACATAAACATAGCAATCGCCAATTAGAAAATTTATGCAGAAGTAAATTCTTATCGCCACGTCGCTTGCGAGAGTGGCGTGACGTACATGGCCAATTGCACACGATGCTGGGTGAAAAGGGTTGGAAAGAAAATGGACTTGCTGCGACCTATGAACAAGTCCATTTATCACTCTTAACCGGTTTACTGGGATATGTTGCCAAAAAAGAAGAGGATGAAAAGTCTCAAGATCGCAATAGCAAGACTGGCGGCTATGTCGGTGCCCGCGGTATTCGGCCATTTATTTGGCCGGGTTCAACGATTGGCAAAAAAGCTGGCGCTTGGATTTTGGCGGGGGAGTTACAAGAAACCAATCGCATGTATGCGCGTACGATTGCCAAGATTGAGCCGCAGTGGGTTGAGAAAGTTGCAGCTCATCGTCTGATTAAATCCTTAAGCGATCCGTTTTGGGATAACCGTCAGGGCGAGGTCTTGGCTTTTGAGCGAGGCACCTTATACGGTTTACCCATCTATCACGGTCGACGAGTACGTTATGAGCCTCATAACCCAGAAGAAGCAAGAGAGTTGTTCATTAGCCAAGCTTTAGTTCAGGAAGAAATGTTTGGGCGTATGGATACACCAGCCCTCTATCGTGAAACCGAAGCAGATGCCAAGAAAAAATACCCTGGTTTGTTTGGTTTCTTCTGGCACAACTGTCGCCTGATTAAAGAAATCGAGGCACTGGAGCATCGTTCACGTCGTCCTGATGTATTGGTCGACGATGAGTTGCTGTTTGCTTTCTATGAGTCACGTATTCCAAAAGAAGTTTGTAATCGCGAAGGCTTGAAGGCATGGTTTAAAAAAGAACCCGACCTCGATAGCCAGTTAAGACTGGAAAAAGCCGACCTCATGCGCCATGAAGCTGCTGGGATTACGGTCGATCGTTATCCCAAGAAAATGATGGTGGGTGGTGCAGAGCTCAACCTGACTTATCACTTTGAACCTGGTAGCCCTAAAGATGGTGTGACGCTAATGGTACCCCTAACGCAACTCAATCAAGTGGATGGTCGTCGTTGCGAATGGTTGGTGCCGGGTATGTGCGAAGAGAAAGTATTGTTATTACTCAAATCATTGCCACAAAAACTTCGCCGACATTGTGTGCCACTGCCGGATTATGCAAAGTCATTCTTAGAGCGTAGGCTGGAAGAAAAACAATTTGGAGTAGGAGACTTTTTAGATAGCTTAATTAGTGATATTCGGAAAGAGCGTGGTTTAGAGATCAAACGTACCGACTTCAGACCTGAATCACTACCTTTGCATTCTTCAATGAACTTCAGATTGATTGATGAGCATGGTCGCCAATTAGAAGTCGAAAGAAATCTTGCCCGCTTGCGTTCTGAGTATGGAGAGACTGCCCGCAGTGCTTTCCAGGCAATTGCCCAAGAGACCGCCCAGGCTGAGTTGGGGGTTGAATCACCCAGGGCGGGTAGTGCTAAGCCTGAAGAGAAGGCACGTACATTTGAGCAGGGCGGCTATCGCTCCTGGGAGTTTGGTGAGCTACCAGAAACTCTAGAAATTCAAAAAGGCAATAAAACTTTATTTGGTTATCCAGCTTTAGTAGATCGTGGCGACTACTGCGATCTAGAAGTATTTGACGATTTACTAGAAGCCAGAAAGCAACATCACCTAGGATTACGTCGTCTCTTTGTGTTAAGTAATAAAGACACTCTCAAGGCATTGCAAAAACAATTGCCTGGTATACGAGAGTTGGGATTGCTTTTTATCAATGTGGGCTCGGTAGAGGGATTGCTGGAGCAGATTCTCAATCTGGCGCTCGAGCGTGCATTCATGACAGAACCCTTACCAGTCAATGCCGAGCAATTTGCTGAGCGTTTACAGGCAGGCAAGCCGCGATTAGCATTGATCGCACAAGAGGTCGCACGTCATGCCTTAAATGCACTTCAAGCACATGCTGATTTACAAAAGAAGATGGCTAGCGCAAAAGCGGCATCACCTGCCGCCTATAACGACATGCAAGCGCAAATGCAGGGACTCATTTTCTCCAAGTTTGTAGCTGAGACTCCTTATGGCCAGCTGGTTCACCTGCCGCGCTACTTGAAGGGGATTGCTATGAGGATCGATAAGTTACGCTCCAATCCAAGTCGGGATGCCCAATGTCAAAAAGATTGGGAATCAGTTTCAAGGCCTTGGCAAAAATTGCTACAAGGTAGCAAGGGTTCGGCCTCTTATGCCATGAGCGAGGATCAGGCTTTGCAGGATTTCCGGTGGCAGCTGGAGGAGCTGAGGGTGGCTTTGTATGCTCAAGAACTCAAAACCCCAACCCCAATGTCCTTAAAGCGACTAGAAAAGGTTTTAGCCAGCTTGCGCTAAGTCAAATCCATCAGGCTTTAGAGGTCTTTCGCCATGCCTTCATTGCTTACAATAGGGGAATGCACACATTTATTACAACTAGAGGTTTTCGCAATATTGCTACCTCCTCCATCTTTAGCTTACTTTTAGTAAATCTTGCCATTGCGCAAACTGCTGGCGCTCCAGGTGCATCGACAGTTAATGAGCCAAAATTGGCGGTCATTCTCAATTCAGGTGAAGCCTCAGTGAGTTTGATTGATATGCCAAGCCGTCAAGTGATTAAGACGGTCCATGTTGGTAAGGAGCCTCATCATCTGATGATCACCCCAGATCAAAAAACTTTATTAATTGCCAATGCAGTCGGGAATGATATTGTTTTAATGAATCCCACAACCGGTGAGTTGACTGGCAGAATCCCGAATATTATTGATCCATACCAAATTGGCTATTCACCAAATCATAAGTGGTTTGTAGCCAATGGAAATCGTTTAGATCGTATCGATATTTATGCTGCAAATGGCGCTGATCTAAAACTAGCCAAAACAGTAAAGCTAGCTAAGACACCAAGCCATATTGCTTTTACAGCGGATAGCAAAATTGCTTTTATTACTTTGCAAGACTCTAACGAGCTAGCAGCAATTGATTTAGAAACGCAAAATGTACTGTGGGTAATGCCTACAGGTAAAGTGCCTGCCGGCCTATGGATGACTCCTGGAGATCAATATCTCTTGGTGGGTATTACTGGTGAAGACTATGTGCAGGTGATTGATTGGAAGACACATAAAGAAGTGAAGCGCATTACAACCGGTAAGGGCGCGCATAACTTCCGGCCCCTGGGCGACAAGAAGCATGTCTTTGTGAGTAATCGGATTGCATCCTCTATCAGCCTAATTAATATGCAAACCCTAGAGAAGGTTGGTGATATTACAGGCCTTCCTGCGGGGCCTGATGATATGGAAATTACACCTGATGGCAAGACTTTGTGGGTTACTTTACGTTTTTCTAAAAAGGTAGGCGTGATCGATATCCCTTCTATGAAATTAACGACTGTGATTCCAGTGGGAAAATCACCCCACGGTGTGTTCTTTTCTCCTAGAGCTTCCTGGGAATAATATTCACCATGAAGTGCAAACAAGTTATTCAACTAACAGCCGCGTTCATACTCGGCTGTTTTGTATTTGGCGCGTCTGCCCAAACTACTACTTGCAATAAAACGGTTTACCTGACATTTGATACGGGCAATATGGCAGTTGCTGAAAAAGTGGCTGAGATATTGAAGCGACAAGTCGTCAAAGCCACTTTTTTCCTATCCAATGAAAAGACTTTCCGAGGTGACTTCGCTTTAGATGATTCTTGGAAAGCCTATTGGCAGGAGCGGCTTAAAGAAGGACATCACTTTGGTAGCCATACTTATGATCACACCTATTTTTTAAAAGATGGCCCTAAGGGCGAAGTCTTTGTGAAGTCTCAGTTTGGACCTAAGGCTGGCACGACAGTGCTATACAACGAGGCCTCCATGTGTAAAGAGATTCGCCGGGTGGATCAACGCTTCGTAGAGTTAACTGGGCAGCCATTACAAAAGATCTGGCGTGCCCCTGGCGGTAAAACTTCGCCTACTTTGATTCGGATGGGGGATATGTGTGGCTATCAGCACTTTGGATGGGCACCAGCTGGATTTTTAGGTGATGAGCTAAATTCTGATCAATATCCCAATAGCCATCTTTTAGAAAAAGCTAGTCGCGAGATTAAGGATGGTGATATCACCATGGCTCACCTGGGCATTTGGTCCAGAAAAGATCCTTGGGCGCCTGCAGTACTAGAGCAGTTAATCCTGAACCTCAAGGGCCGCGGCTTTTGCTTTGGCACTTTGCCTAAGGTCAACAAAAAATTGGCAGATCAGTCAAAATAAAGCATGGATTTGAGTTCTATCACTTCAGCAATCTCAAGCGCTTACGGCAGCGTTCAGGAGTTTTTGTTTGCCAAGATTGTTGGACCACTTCTATATCAATTTGATTTGATGTCCTGGGCGGAAGATGTCTTTGATGGCATGGATTGGTTTTTATTTGGCTGCATTCAGATTTTTCTGATTATGACTGTTCTCCGAACCTGGGAGCGTTTCGCCCCAGCAGAGACTCAAGAGCGTTTTGCTAAGACGAGCAGGGCAGATGTGATCTACACCTTATTCCATCGCCTAGGTATCTTTCATGGATTAGTCTTTATTACATTATCTGGATTATTTTTTCAGATTGATTCGGTCTTGCATGATTTTCGTTTTACCCGTTTGAACGTCGAGTCTTGGTGGCCTGGAGTGACCTCTATTCCGATGGTGAGCTTCCTGGTTTACTTGATCCTGTTGGATCTTGTGGGCTACTTCTATCATCGCGCCTCCCATACTTTTAATTGGTGGTGGCAGCTGCATGCACTTCATCACAGTCAAACAGTGATGACTGCGTGGTCCGATAACCGTAATCACATCCTAGATGACATTATGGATGCAGCGGTAACATCATTTTTTGCACTTCTGTTTGGTGTCTCCCCAGGTCAATTCATTATCTTGATTGCGTTGAGTCAGTTGATTCAGAGCTGGCAACATGCCAATATCAAAGTGCACTTGGGTAAAGCGCAATATCTTTTGGTGTCGCCCATGTTTCATCGCATGCATCATGCGGTAGGATATGGTCACGAATCACAAGGCAAGCCTGGTGTATTGGGCGGTTGTAATTTTGGCGTTTTGTTTCCGTGGTGGGACATATTGTTTAAAACAGCCATCTTCCCCAAAGAGGTCTATCCTACAGGTGTCAGAAACCTAAAGGTATCGCACAATATTCTGACTCAGCAGTGGCAAGGTCTTGTGCACTCAGTTAAAGAGTTCATGCCAAAGTAAATCAATGAAGTCAGGCGTGCGAAGTGGCATGCAATAGGAGTTTTATGGTTGGACTGCCTCAAGTATTTAAATCTTTTGGATTGGCTCTGGTGGGAACAATGCATCCAAGGATGTTGTGGCTAAGCTTGCGACCATTCTTGATCGTATCGATTCTTTGGGGCTGCTTGATTTGGCTCACATGGACTCCTGCACTCGCTCTACTGAGTGAATTTCTAACGAACTCCCTGTTTACTAATTGGATTCAAGAGGGCTTGATCTGGGCTGGCTTTGAAAACGCCAGAGCGTGGATTGCGCCATTATTCTTTGTCATGCTGATCATTCCCTTGATCACCATTAGCTTGCTAGTACTGATTGCCTTTTCAACTGTTCCAACGATTGTGAAGATTGTGGTGAGGCAAGCGCACTATCAAGATTTGGAATGCAAGCGGGGTGGCGGTTTATTGGGTAGTTTGATTTATACCCTGTGGTCAGCATTGATCTGCCTTGCCCTAGTGATGTTGACATTGCCGGTGTGGTGGGTTCCTCCGCTAGTGGCCGTACTGCCGCCATTACTCTGGGGTTGGTTAACCATGCGCCTCATGTCTTACGACGTACTTGCTAAGCATGCCAGCGTTGACGAGCGCGATCAGCTCTTAGAAAAATATCGTTGGCCTTTACTCTGTATGGGCATCGCTTCTGGAATGCTTGGCGCAGTGCCTACTTTTTTCTGGGCTACATCGGCGCTAGCCTTAGTTTTATTTCCGATTGTGAGCTTTGTCGCGCTTTGGATTTATTCTTTGATCTTTGTATTTGCTGGTCTTTGGTTTAGCCATTTCCTGCTAGATGCTTTAAAAGAGTTGAGGGATGAAGAATTGGATAAAGCCTTAACAGTGCAATCGCGTGTAGTTGATATGGAACTTCCTTACCATGGTTGATGTAACAAAAGCAGTTGAAATAGACATGCCCAATACGGCGCAACGCCGCTTCGGCTTGATTGTGATTGGCGATGAGATTTTGTCAGGTCGTCGTCAAGATAAACATATGGCGACATTGATTGAGCTTCTCAATGAGCGCGGCTTAAGTCTGGCATGGGCAAAATATGTTGCTGATGATCCTGCGCAAATTACCGCAACACTCAAAGAAAGTTTTGCAAGCGGTGACGTGGTGTTTAGTACTGGTGGTATTGGTGCGACACCGGATGATCACACGCGTCAATGCGCGGCATTGGCATTGGGTACAACCATTGCATTACATCCAACTGCGCAAGAATTGATTGCGGGCCGCATTCAAACCATGGCAGAGGGTGATCCCATCAAAGCAGATTTAAATACACCTGAGAATCAACATCGTTTCAAGATGGGTGAGTTTCCGATTGGTAGTGACATCATTCCCAATCCCTATAACCAGATTCCGGGCTTTCGGATTAAAGAGCATCACTTTGTTCCGGGTTTTCCGGTCATGGCCGCACCGATGATGGCTTGGTGCTTAGATACGCATTACCAAGATCTCTTTCATCAAGAGAACTGGGCAGAGCGGAGTTTTATTGTTCCCAAGGGAATTGAATCCACCTTAACCCCCTTAATGGAGCGTATTGAAGTCAATTTTCCGGGTGTGAAGGTCTTTAGCTTACCCTCTGTTGGTGATGCCAAAAGGGGCGGCGTATATGCCCAGCGCCATATCGAGCTAGGCATCAAAGGTAATGCCAATCTACTAGAAAGCGCTTGGATTGCCCTTAGAACGGGCACCCAAGAGCTCGGCTATGAAATCCATGATATCAACTCCTAATTTTGCACTAAAATAGTGCAAAAAGAGTCTTTTTACCCATTTCTAGGGGTAATCTAGCACTTTAATAGTGCAATAATGAGGGTTCCCATTTGTTTGCTTCAGTAAATTACATACATCCATTAGGCATGTTTGGTGCCTGGAATAAACAAGGGTGTATGCCTTAGGTTTGAATTCCGAATTTAGTTAATAGAGGAGATTTGCATGACGAAGACCGTCGCTGATGTGATGAAGTTAGTTAAAGAGAAAGAATGTACTTTCGTTGATTTCCGCTTTGTAGATACAAAGGGTAAAGAACAACACACGACTGTTCCTATCTCTGCTTTTGACGAAGATAAATTTGAGAGCGGTCATGCATTTGACGGTTCTTCTATCGCTGGTTGGAAAGGTATTGAAGCTTCTGACATGTTGCTCAAACCAGATCCAACAGCTGCCTATATTGACCCATTCTATGAAGAGCCAACATTGGTGTTGACTTGCGATGTTATCGAGCCAGCTGATGGTAAAGGTTACGACCGTGATCCACGTTCTATTGCAAAACGCGCTGAAGCGTATTTGAAGAGCACTGGCTTAGGTGATACAGCTTACTTTGGTCCAGAGCCAGAGTTCTTTATTTTTGACGGCGTTCGTTGGGGTGCTGACATGCAGGGTTGCTTCGTGAAGATTGATTCCGAAGAAGCTCCATGGTCCTCCTCCAAAGAAATCGAAGGCGGCAACACTGGCCATCGTCCAGGCAAAAAGGGCGGCTACTTTCCAGTTGCTCCTGTAGATACATTCCAAGACATGCGTTCTGAAATGTGTTTGATTCTTGAATCATTAGGTATTCCAGTTGAAGTTCATCATCATGAAGTTGCTGGCCAAGGCCAAAACGAATTGGGTACGAAGTTCAGCACATTGGTACAGCGCGCTGACTGGACTATCTGGCAAAAGTATGTTGTTCAAAATGTAGCCCACGCTTACGGTAAGACTGCAACCTTTATGCCTAAGCCAGTAGTTGGCGATAACGGTTCTGGTATGCACGTTCACCAATCCGTTTGGAAGAACGGCGAGAACTTGTTTGCTGGTAACGGTTATGCAGGCCTGTCAGAATTCGCATTGTTCTACATTGGCGGCATCATCAAGCACGCTAAGGCATTGAACGCGATTACTAACCCAGGTACAAACTCATACAAGCGTTTGGTGCCAGGTTTTGAAGCTCCAGTGAAGTTGGCTTACTCAGCACGTAACCGTTCTGCTTCAATTCGTATTCCACACGTTCCAAGTCCTAAGGGTCGTCGTATTGAGACTCGTTTCCCAGATCCATTGGCTAACCCATACCTCTGCTTCTCTGCTTTATTGATGGCTGGTTTGGATGGCGTACAAAACAAGATTCATCCAGGCGAAGCTGCTGATAAGAACTTGTATGACTTGCCACCAGAAGAAGATGCAAAGATCCCAACCGTTTGCGCAAGCTTGGAAGAGGCATTGGAAGCATTGAAGAAAGATCATGAGTTCTTGACTCGTGGTGGAGTATTTACAGAGTCTATGATTGATGCATATATCAATTTGAAGATGGAAGATGTCACACGTTTCCGTATGACTACCCATCCGATCGAATTTGATATGTACTACTCCCTGTAAGCGAAGGAAAGAACTTGAGCGCAGGTCTGTTGCGCAATTCGTTCAAGGGAGCAGCTTCGGCTGCTCCTTTTTTTCCGACATTGCTTGATCAGATGCCCAATGCCATCGTGGTATTCGAGGCTAAGAACCAACAATTGGTTTATGTGAACCCGGCTGCCGAGACGGCGCTAGATCTATCCCGTAAATCACTTGAGGGTCAGTCTGTGCACGATTTATTTAGTGATAACGGCGCATTGAATGACATGATTTCAGAAGTAAAGAAGGGTCATGTATTCGCCCAACGTCAAGAAATGGTTTTACATTCATTGCCAGGAAGTATTCATCAAGATTCGATCCCAGCGCACGTAGTGATTGCCGCGCTGGATGACCCAGATCTCATCATGATGGAGTGGTTTCCCATTGACCAACAGTTACGCAGTGAGCGCGATGAGCGTGTCACGCAACAGGTCGAAGCCAATAAACAATTAATGCGCAATTTAGCGCATGAGATTAAAAATCCATTAGGTGGAATTCGTGGCGCAGCTCAGTTATTAGAGTTTGAGTTGCCTGAAAAAGGCTTACGTGAATATACGCAAGTCATTATTAAAGAATCTGACCGCCTACAAACGCTGGTAGATCGTTTGCTAGCGCCACATCGCAAAGCCCATGTGATTGAAGCGTTCAATGTGCATGAAGCTCTCGAACGGGTTCGCAGCCTCGTGTTAGCAGAGTTTCCCAAAGGCTTAAAGATTGTTCGTAACTACGACACCAGTCTTCCAGATTTGATGGGCGATCGTGAGCAACTTATTCAGGCAGTACTCAATATTGTTCATAACGCAGCCCAGGCCTTGTCTGAAGAAATCAATCAAGGTATTGCCCAAATTGAATTAAAAACCCGAGTGACACGTTCCGTCACGATTGCAAAGAAACGCTATAAGTTAGCAATGGATTTGCATGTGATTGATAACGGACCCGGGATTCCAGAAGAAATAATTGAACGCATCTTCTTTCCCTTGGTATCCGGGAGAGAGGGTGGTAGTGGTCTGGGTCTGACCTTGGCTCAAACCTTTGTTCAGCAACACCAGGGCTTTATTGCTTGTGAGAGCCGCCCTGGACGCACTGATTTCCATATTCAAATTCCATACCGTAGGCAGGAGAAGACATCATGAAACCAATTTGGATCGTCGACGATGACCAGTCAATTCGCTGGGTTCTAGAAAAAGCCTTGTCGCGAGAAAATATTCCGCACAAGAGCTTCTCCAATCCCAATGATGTGCTCAATGCACTTGAAAAAGAATCTCCTCAGGTGCTGATCTCGGACATTCGCATGCCACGCGGTAATGGCTTAGATTTGCTACAGCATGTCAAACAGAGTCATCCTAATTTGCCAGTCATCATCATGACTGCGTATTCAGATCTGGATTCTGCTGTGTCCTCATTTCAGGGCGGTGCATTTGAGTATCTGACTAAACCCTTTGATGTAGAAAAAGCAGTTGAGCTTATTCATCGTGCTGTAGATCAGGGAATGCGTAATGATTCAGGCTCTAAGGAGTTAGCAGCTTGGAGGCAAGATGCTACTGAAATTATCGGTCAAGCGCCTGCTATGCAGGAGATCTTCCGTGCAATTGGTCGCTTGGCTCAATCACATGCTACGGTCTTGATCACAGGTGAATCAGGAACTGGCAAAGAGTTGGTAGCGCATGCGCTCCATAAGCACAGCCCAAGAGCCAAGGGTCCATTTGTATCGCTCAGCACTTCTGCTGTTCCTAAGGATCTTCTTGAGTCAGAGTTATTTGGGCATGAGCGTGGCGCCTTTCCAGGTGCGCAGACATTACGTCGGGGTCGCTTTGAGCAAGCCGATGGAGGAACCTTATTCTTAGGTGAAATTGGTGACTTACCCTTTGATTTACAAACACGTCTCCTGCGTGTCTTATCTGATGGTCATTTTTACCGTATTGGCGGACAAGATCCGATCAAAGCAAATGTGCGCATTATTGCCTCCACCCATCAAAATCTCGATACAAGGGTTGCTGCAGGGTTCTTCCGCGAAGACTTATTACACAGCTTGAATGTGATTCGCTTACGCATGCCTTCACTGCGTGAGCGGAGTGAAGATATTCCAACATTAGCAAGACATTTCATGTTGACTTGCGCTAAATCTTTAGGGGTTGAGCCTAAGAAACTTTCTGATGAAGTCTTAAAAGAAATTGCGACCATGCCATTTCCGGGTAACGTTCGTCAATTAGAGAACCTTTGTCATTGGCTGACAGTCATGACCCCTGCAAATATTATTGGAGTTAGTGATTTGCCGGCAGACATCATGGCAGAGGCTGGTGAACAGCCAGTCATCTTGCATGGCGAGTCTTCCCCGACAAACCCAGCAGCTGCAAAAGTCGCTGCGGGTGATTGGGAGAGTGGGCTTGGACGCTTGGCTGCAAAGATGCTGCAAGATGGTGACAAAGAGGTCTACGATGCACTATGCTCACGCTTTGAGAAAGCAGTATTGCAGGCAGCGCTAGAAGTAACGCGTGGTCGCAGAGTTGAGGCTGCACAGCGTCTTGGCATTGGACGTAATACGATTACACGGAAATTGCAGGAACTGGGGATAGATGACTGATTCAATTCGAATTGCGGCGTGGAATGTAAATTCCTTAAAGGTTCGCCTTCCACACGTACTTCGTTGGTTGCAGGATCAGGAAGCTAAGCAACAGCCGATTGACGCTTTGTGCTTACAAGAGCTCAAGCTCACAGATGATAAGTATCCCCACCAAGAATTAGAAGCAGCAGGCTACCTTAGTTTGGCTGCTGGCCAAAAAACCTACAACGGCGTTGCCATCATCGTGCGCAAGGCAGCCCTTGCATCGATTGCCTCTGATGCTGCCACCAGTTTTCTGAAGCCGATCAGAAATATCCCCGCAAATACAGATGAGCAGCAACGCATATTGGCTGCAACCATTCCGTTTGCAGGCACCAAACCTATTCGACTGGTCTCAGCCTACTTTCCAAACGGGCAATCACCCGATAGCGATAAGTTCATTTACAAACTGGATTGGTTAAGCAAACTCCAAACCTGGCTAACAGAAGAATTACAGCAAAACCAACGCTTGGCTTTATTGGGCGATTTCAATATCGCGCCAGCAGATGCTGATGTCCATGACCCTAAAGCATGGGAAGGGCAGAACCTCGTTTCGCCACCAGAAAGAAATGCTTTCCAAGAATTAATCAATCTAGGATTCTCTGATTCATTCAGAATGTTTGAGCAAGCGCCTAAAACATTTAGTTGGTGGGACTATCGGATGATGGGCTTCAGAAGAAATGCCGGTATGCGCATTGACCATATTCTTTTAAGCGAAGATCTGAGAGAAAAGTGTAGTGCTAGCGTGGTTGATAAAGAGCCCAGAACCTGGGAGCAACCATCAGACCATGCGCCAGTGATTGCAACCATTCAAAAAACTTAAGCTAAGAAAACTTAAGCTACTCTCGCATCCATGATGCCCATTTTGTACTCCTATCGAAGATGCCCTTATGCCATGAGGGCTCGTATGGCATTGAAATATTCCGGCATACAACTTGAGCATCGAGAGATTGCTTTAAGAGATAAGCCCAAATCGATGCTCCTGGTATCACCCAAAGGTACCGTTCCTGTGCTGTGTGTCGATGGACACGTGATTGATCAAAGCTTAGACATCATGCATTGGGCATTAGATAAATCCGATCCAGATGGCTGGAAGCAGGTGGATGAGAAAGCTGCTAGCAGTTGGGTTGAGAAAAATGATGGCTCCTTCAAAACACTCTTAGATCAATACAAGTACCCCAATCGGTATCCAGAGTTAGAGACAGAAGAAGTGATCAGTGCTGCAATGGAGTTGATGCTAAATCCCATCGAGAGTGCGCTACATAATCATGAATACTTATTGGGTAATAAGCTGTCTTGGGTAGATATAGCCATCTTCCCATTCATTCGGCAATTTGCAGGTGTCGATCCGACAACATTTGAAGCGCTACCACTTCCTAAAGCAAGAAAGTGGCTAACTCAACAGATAGAGTCTGAGCTCTTTAATTCCATCATGGAAAAGCATCCTACCTGGGTTGATTAGGTTGTTGCCTAGGAAGGCAGTCTTTTGGATCTAAATTAAACCCCCAGCAGCAATAGCGGGGGTTTTGTCTTATGGGAATTAGATTAGTTATTGAATAAAGTATTGATATAGTGTGGTATTCCATGAGATATAAAGGCTAAAAGCCGGGGGACAGAAGTGATATTAAAAAGAATACTTGTTGGGGTTCTATCTACTTCAATCCTTGCTTTACCAGCATTTGCACAATCAGCCCCTAAACTAAAAAAACCGAATGTTGTTTTCATTCTTGCTGATAACGTAGGTTATGGAGACATGGGGCCCTATGGTGGGGGTGAATTACGGGGTGCTCCTACGCCACGCACTGAAGAATTGGCTAAGAGTGGGCTGAAGCTGACCCAGTATTTAGTTGAGCCAGCATGCACACCATCTCGTGCTGCATTAATGACCGGGCAATACTCCATTCGCAATGGTTTATCACTTGTTGCAGAGACGGGAACTCCTAGTACTTTGCCAGGAAAAGCCTACACAATGGGTAAATTGTTTAAAGATGCTGGTTATACAACCGCAATTTTTGGAAAATGGCATTTAGGTGCATCGCCTCAGAGTTTGCCTGGTGCTCACGGATTTGATCAGTATTACGGTTTACCGCCGGATGTCTCTTGGGATTCTGCCACCTACGTTGCACAAGCCATACAAACACATTCCTATCCAAATGTACCCGATAAGGTTTTATATGAAAAAGGGCCCTGGATTACTCAGCAAAAGGGAAATGGACCACTTCAGCGTGTGAAGCCATTTACGATGGAGGTCAGAGCAGAAATTGATAATGAATTGACTGAAAAATCAATTGCATTCATGAAGCAGGAGAATGCCGCTGGCAAACCATTCTTTCTTTATCTACCGTTCTCAATGGGTCACTCACCCAATCTTTCCTCTAAACAATTTGCAGGAAAGTCGCGCATTGGTCAATACGGTGACAAATTGATGGAGGGGGATTATCACGTTGGCCAAATCATGGATGCCCTCAAAGAAATGAATATTGAGGACAATACTATTTTGGTTTTTGCCTCTGACAATGGCAGCACCGGACAATATATGATGACTTATGATCGATTGGGTCTTGGCGCTCCTGACATGGGATCAAATGGCCCGTTCCGAGGGGATCTAGGTGAGGCAACAGAAGGAGCCGTTCGGACTTTTTGCTTTATTCGTTGGCCAGGTCATATCACCCCTAACACCTCTTCATATGCCATGTTTTCGATCATGGACTTTATGCCGACCTTTGCCGCGATCTTAGGCGCTAAGCTACCAACAGATCGAGCCATTGATGGAGTCAATCAATTAGATATGCTTACTGGTAAGAGCAAAATAGGTAACCGCGAACATTTAATGTCATTTATTGGCGCTGATTTAGTGGCGGTTCGCTGGAAGCAGTGGAGAATGTACTTTAGGGATATGAATCGCACGGGCACGGGACAGCAAATGCTAGGCGGCATAGCTGCTAATTCAGTTCCAATGTACTATCCAAAGATTTATAACATCGAAATGGATCCGCATGAAGATTTACAGTTAGTAAATTACGAATCAATTTCAGTGAATGCTTTCAAAATAATTCAAGAGTATCTTGCCTCGGTTAATAAGTTCCCTAATCCCCCACCTGCTAACTTAACCAACTTTATTCAGCGTTAAGAGGAATGTTGAGTGCATAGCCAGCTCTGTGAAAGAAGTTTGGGAATTTTCTCTAAACTTCTTTTGATTTCAATCGGCTTCTTTTCATCACAATCAGTATTGGCTGATGAGGGTGGCGTTCCATTCTGGATGTCGGGTCAGTACGCTAGTATGGCTGCAGTGCCATCGCAACCTGGTTGGTCATTGGTATTGATGCCTTACATCTATAGCGGTAGTGCTGATAAGTCAAAAAACTTTCAACATGGTCAAAGCATTAATGCTGGCTTGAGCGCTAGAGAATCCATTTTCTTATTTCAGTTGGGTTACTCGGCAGAGGAAAAGATCTTGGGTGGGCAGCCTTATGTGGGTATAGGTTGGGGCCCTGGATCGAATACCACTACTGCATTTGCAAGTGTCTCCAGTGTTAATACTGAATTTAATAAAGCAAATTCGGTAACGGGAAGCACTGATATATATCCCCTAGCCAGTTTGGCTTGGAACAAAGGCAATAATAATTTCATGACCTATGTGACTGGCGATATACCAGTGGGTACCTATAGTTCAACTAGTCTTTCTAGTATTGGCATTGGTCATGCTGCAATGGATGCAGGCGGTGGCTACACTTACTTGAACAATACTACCGGCCTGGAATTCTCCAGCGTAGTAGGTGCAACCTATAACTGGATGAATAATCAAACCAATTACAAGAATGGTATCGACTCCCATTTGGATTGGTCTCTCTCTCAATTTGTATCGCAAAACTGGCAGGTTGGTATTGCGGGATATGTTTACTATCAACTCACTGCCGACTCCGGTAGTGGAGATAGGGTCGGGGCCTTCAAGTCCCAAGTTGCAGCTATTGGTCCGCAAATTGGATATCTATTCAATATCGGTAAAAAGCAGGCTTATATCAATCTACGGGCATATAAGGAGTTTTGGGCTCAAAATCGGGTTGAAGGATATGCAATGATTTCAACCATCAGTATTCCATTAGGAAAGTAGCAATTCGATGAATATGCGTCGCACAGGTGTTTTGATTGCAGTACTTACAGTTTTGGGAATCGGCACATATCTGGTATGGAGTAACTTCTTTTCAAAACCTCAGCAGGCAGCCCCTCAAATTCTTCTGGGTGATGGCGTAAAAGGCCCCAAAGGAATGGCTTGGATTCCTGGTGGTGAATTTTTAATGGGTAGCGATCATCAAAAAGCGCAAGCCAACGAGCAGCCAACCCATAAAGTCAAAGTATCTGGATTTTGGATGGACACGACTCATGTCACCAATGATCAATTTGCACAATTTGTAAAAGAGACCAATTACAAAACGACTGCAGAGAAAATTCCCGATTGGGAAACCATTCGCGTACAACTTCCACCGGGAACACCAAAGCCACCGGCTTCAGTCTTTGTGCCTGGCGCCATGGTTTTTGTTGGCACTAAAGCAAAAGTGAATCTCAATGATTACTCGCAGTGGTGGGCATACGTGCCGGGTGCCAGTTGGAAGCATCCAACTGGACCGCAAAGTAATATTGATGGTAAAGGGAATCATCCGGTCGTGCAGATCAGTTACGAAGATGCATTGGCTTATGCAAAGTGGGCTGGTAAGAGATTACCCACTGAGGCAGAGTGGGAGTTTGCAGCCCGTGGCGGACTAAACCAGGCTACCTATGTGTGGGGTGATCAGCTAGAGCAGGAGGGAAAACTGCCAGCCAATATTTGGGATGTCAAAAAGCAAGCATTTCCTGTGGTGAGTCCAAAAGCTGGTGGAGCGATTGGCACTAGTGCCGCAGGAACTTTTCCTCAAAATGGCTACGGCTTATTTGACATGACGGGCAATGCCTGGCAGTGGGTTGCTGATTGGTATCGCGCTGATTACTTTGTATTGCAGGCTAAAGAGTATGGCAACAACGTGATTGATAATCCCAAAGGGCCAACGGGTTCATATGACCCTGATGATTATGGTGTTCCACCAAATGCTCCAAAGCGAGTCATTCGGGGCGGATCATTTTTATGTAATGAAGATTACTGCCAATCCTATCGTCCTAGCGCTCGCCGTGGGGCAGATCCCTTTAGCCCAATGTCGCATTTGGGATTTAGGCTAGCAAAGGATGCTCAGGGTGACTCGGTCACTCGCTAGCGATTAGGCCAAGCCACCATGGCGCAGTAAGGCGTCAATACTGGGCTCTCTACCACGGAAGGCTTTAAAGGATTCAGCAGCAGGACGGCTGCCACCTACCTCCAGGATTTCTTCACGGTAACGCGTTCCAGTCTTGGCGTCCAAAACGCTCCCAGTCAGCTTTGCAGCTTCCTCAAAGGCGGAGTAAGCATCAGCAGAAAGTACCTCAGCCCATTTATAGCTGTAGTAACCAGCAGCATAGCCGCCAGCAAAGATATGACTGAAAGAATTAATCCAACGAGAGATCTCAGGCTGCGGAATGATGTTGTACTCATCAGCGATATTTCTAGAATCATCGAGCACTGCATGTCCTTTAGCGTCCTTTACATCAAAGCTAGAATGCAAGCGCCAATCTGTTAATGACATCACGATTTGGCGTAGGGTTGCTAAACCATTTTGGAAGTTCTTAGCAGCGAGAATTTTGTCAAAGAGTTCTCGTGGTAGTGGTTTACCAGTTTCTGCATGGGCGGTCATTTTCTCCAGCACTTCCCATTCCCAGCAGAAGTTTTCCATGAACTGACTTGGTAGCTCGACAGCATCCCACTCAACACCATTGATGCCAGATACACCCAAAGCACTCACTTGTGTCAGGAGGTGATGTAAACCATGGCCACTTTCATGAAAGAGGGTAATGACATCATCATGAGTAATGGTCGGTTGGCGCAATACTCCATCCACCTTCACTGGTGGAGCAAAGTTACAAACGAGATAGGCTACTGGCACCTGGATTTCTCCATTAGGCAACTCTCTACGGCCACGGGCATCATCCATCCAAGCCCCGCCACGCTTGCCGGGGCGAGCATAGGGGTCTAGGTAGAAGTAAGCCCGAATCTTTCCAGCCTGGTCTTTAACAGCAAAGGATTGCACATCAGCATGCCAAGTTGGCAAGTCTGCAGCTTCAATCTTGACACCAAATAATGTCTGAATAACTTGGAATAAGCCATCTAAGACTTTGGGTAATGGGAAGTATTGCTTGAGTTCATTTTCGGAGAATGAGTAACGCGCTTGCTTTAAGCGTTCAGCGGCAAATGGAATATCCCAAGGATCAAGTCCATCTGTAAATCCTAGCTCTGCTTTTGCATACTCACACAACTCTTGCCAATCCTTCTGAGCAAACGGTTTTGATTTGATCGCAAAGTTTGTCAGAAAGAGATCTACCTCATCAACAGTATTGGCCATCTTGGGCGCCAAACTCAAGGCTGCATAGTTTGCAAATCCCAGCATACGGGCTTCTTCATCGCGCAGACGCAATTGATCCAACATATTTTGAGTGTTATCCCAATCAAGCTTGCCTTTGCCATATTGTGGTGCTAACTCTGAGGAGCGCGTGACATAAGCTTGATACATGAGGCGACGTAGCTCCCAATTTTCGGAATACTGCATCACGGGATAGTAAGAGGGGAAATGCAGGGTAAAAGCCCAGCCCTGCAGACCCTTTTGCTGTGCAGTATCTGCCGCTGCAGCGATAGCATCATCAGGCAGGCCAGTAAGATCAGTTTTATCGCTTACTAGATGAACAAAGCCATCGGTCGCGTCCAACACATGATCCGAGAAGGCTTTACCCAGAACAGCTTGCTCATCCTGAATAGCAGAGAAGCGCGGTTTGTCAGCATCACTTAACTCTGCGCCACCCAAACGAAAATCTCGCAAGGAGTTTTCAATCACTTTTTTCTGAGCACGATTGAGCTTTGCAAAATCAGGACTATTTTTGAGCTCTTTAAATTTCTTGTAGAGCGCTAAGTTTTGTCCAAGACTAGAGAAGAATGCAGTGACCTCCGGCAGTATCTCTCCGTAGGCGGTACGCAACTCTGGAGTATCGGCTACGCTATTGAGATGGGAGACAACACCCCAAGATCTTCCAAGCGCTTCGGTAGCATCTTCGAGAGGCTCTGCTAATTGATCCCAGCTCGATGGTGTTTTAGGATCGGTCGCAGTATTTACAGCATCTTGCGCATGCTTGAGCAAGAATTGAATTGCAGGAGCAATGTGCTCAGGCTTTACTTGTGAGTACGCGGCGATGCCACGACCAAAAGTCAGGAGCGGATTATGTTGTAAGGCGGCAGGTAGGGTAAAGAGGGTTGTAGTCATACCCTCTAGCTTAATGGATCTAAGGCTTGGCTGCTTTTTCTGCTGCTTCTAAAGTATTCATGAGCAGCATGGTGATGGTCATAGGGCCAACACCACCTGGTACAGGAGTGATCCAGCCAGCGATATATTTAGCAGCATCAAAATCGACATCCCCGCAGAGCTTGCCATCCGGCATGCGGTTGATGCCTACGTCAATCACAACAGCACCATTTTTCACCATATCGCCCGAAATCATCTTAGGTTTGCCAGTGGCAACCACCAAGATATCCGCATCTTTGGTGTGATGAGCCAGATCACGGGTTTTACTATTGCAGATAGTAACAGTAGCTCCCGCTTGCAAAAGGAGCATCGCCATCGGTTTGCCAACAATATTAGAGGCGCCAACAATGACAGCACGAGCACCCCGAATGGGGTAATCGATACTTTCTAAAATCTTCATGCAGCCATACGGAGTGCAGGGCTTGAATTCTGGTTGGCCGACCATCAAGGCACCAGCATTTGCTACATGGAAACCATCTACATCTTTTTCAGGGGCAATCGCTTCAAGCACACGCTCAGCGGCAATATGCTCTGGTAGAGGTAATTGCACCAAGATTCCATGAATCGATGGGTCAGCATTGAGGGTGGCAATCCGAGCCAGTAATTCTTCTTCACCTAACTCTGCAGAGTAGCGTTCTAAAACAGAATGAAAGCCAACATCCTCACATGCTTTTACTTTATTGCGCACATACACTTGGCTGGCAGGATTTTCACCAACGACGATGACTGCTAGTCCAGGACGAACCCCTTTCGCGGTAACAATCGCACCACGAGCAGCTATTTCAGCGCGTAGTTTTTTAGAGAGGGCGTTACCGTCTAGTAATTGTGCTGGCATTGCGAGTGTATTAATTGGATTAATTAGGTTGTGGATCAGACAAAGCCAAGCGGAGCAGGTCTGCAACGGTGTTGACGTTGAGCTTCTCCATAATATTGGCCCGGTGGGCTTCTACAGTCTTAATAGAGATACCAAGATCATCTGCAATCTGTTTGTTTAAGCGGCCAGCAACGATGCGCTCCAATACTTGACGCTCACGACCAGTGAGCTTACTGAGCAAACTATGGGTAATTTTGCGTTGACTCGCTTGTGAGTAATCTACCCTTGCTTTAGCAAGCATGCGATCAACTAGACCGCAGAGATCGTTTTCTTTAAATGGTTTTTCAATGAAATCGACGGCACCACGTTTCATCGTGGAGACTGCCATCGAGACATCACCGTGGCCAGTAATGAAAGCAACTGGCATTGGGAGGTTTTCGCTAATTAAACGTTCTTGCAGTTCGAGGCCTGACATGCCAGGCATACGCACATCCAAAATAGCGCAAGAGATAGTTGATTTATCTGTGCTTTGTAAAGATTGCAAGAAGCGCTCGGCGCTTGCATGACAACGCACTACATAACCATTGCTCTCTAAAAGCCAGGTGAGTGAATCACGCACAGCCTCATCATCATCGACGACGTAAACAACTTCAGCTTGGTTTGGTTTGGCAGCAACTAAGTTCATATTGGGTCTCGCAAGGTAAATCTAAAAATAGGATATCTATTCATTTTCCTTTGAATCAGGAGATTCTAGGGGTAACAGTATTGTAAAGGTGCAGCCAGCCAGCTTGGTCCGTTCTGAGTCCATGGTATTGGATGCCCAAAGGCGCCCGTGGTGGGATTCGATAATGGAGCGGCAAATATTGAGCCCCATGCCCATTCCATCCGTTTTGGTGCTAAAAAATGGTTCAAACATGCGCTCCATGACGGATTCGGCAATACCACCCCCAGTATCTGTGACTTGAATGCGAATCATGGCTGGGAAGGTGCTGGTATCCAAGTCAGCACTGATATTGACCGGTGCGGCTGACCAGCGGGAAGAGAGAGGGTAGGCCTCCCGCACACTATCTAAGGCATTTTTTAAGAGATTGACTAGAACTTGCAAGATCAGAACTGGGTCTACATAGACCTCAGGCAAATTATTAGCAATATTAGAAGTAATGCTCAAGCGATGACGATTTGCCTCAATTTCCACAAGACCAACCGCATCATTAATGATTTCAGAGATATTGGAATGCTTGCGTTGAGGCTCGCTGCGTTTCACAAATCCACGAATACGCTGAATGATGGTGCCAGCTCGGTGCGCTTGATCAGAGGCTTTTTCTAGAGCAGGCAAAATATCTTTACTCATAGATGGATCAAGATTGCCCTCTAAGCGTTTAGCGACACCCATGCAGTAATTGGATATTGCGGACAGGGGTTGATTTAATTCATGCGCGAGAGAGGACGCCATTTCACCCATAGTGGTAAGACGACTTGTAAATTGCATGCGCTCTTCTTGCTGACGCGCTAAATCATCTGCCTCTTTACGCATCGTGATGTCAGTAGCAATTAAGAGTTGAGCTAAGTGACCGTCTACCCAGGGGATGAAGCGACGACGTACCTCAAACCATTTATTGCTACCGTCATCAAATTGAACTTCTTCTGACTCTGACTCTTGATAGAGGAAGGCGGTTGGAATGCCCGGGGGTGAATCTTGTAAATCTTCAGCAACATCGTGCAGAGTTTCAATATTATTGCCACTGCCCACTAATTTGAAATGGCCTTTGGAATCATCCCCAAAATTTTCTTTATAGAAGCGATTGGCAAATAAAAGCCGGTCATTTTCCAAGTCCACCACTGATACGGCAGCATCCAACCCCTCTAGCACGGTTACAAAGCGTTCTTGAGATGCGGCAAGCTCCTCGCGAATCTTTTTTGGCTCTGAAATATCAATTAAGGAGGTGACCCAACCGGATTGCTTGCCCTTTTCATTAATTAAGGGGGCAATGAAAGTACGCGTTTGGATCAAGGAGCCATCACTGCGCAAAATCACACCCTCAATCCCTGTTTTTGCGATCACCTCAGATTTGAGGGCGCGATTCATCTTCTCAACCAGTTCATCACGCCTAGAGTCAGGCCAGAAGGGGAATGGCGGGGAGAGGCCAATCAGCTCTTTTGCTGACCAGCCTGTCATCTCGCAAAAGGCTCGGTTGACATAAGTGATGCGCTTTTGCATGTCGTGTGCGCGTATGCCAACTGGGGTAGAGTTTTCCATGGCATTACGAAAGCTGGTTTCGGTTCTTAGGCTTGCTTCTGCTTCTTGACGGACTTGCATTTGCTTTAAGACGGACCACAGGCTCCAAATCACAAAGGCACATAAGCCAAGTACTACGCCAATCAACATTCTGAATGTGAGATTAGTGGGCGGTGGATAGGTATCAATTCGTAGAGTGAGGTTAGGACTCAGGACGCCAATATCCAAACTGGTTTGATTGCTAAATGCCCTCTTAGGAGTATCTCGATCAGAGGAGATGGAGAGCACTCTCTCGTTATCAGTTAAAAGAGTGAAGCGGTAATAGGCCTTAAGCTCTGCAGGGACAACATCTAAAACACCTTGAGCGGTATAGAGAGCCGCTAAAAATCCAATAGCTTCGCCGCCGACCATGTTCGGGACTACTTGCCAAAATACAGTTTTTCTTTCTCTTGCTAGAGGCTCGTTACTCGGAAGATTTAAGTTGATGAATTGGCTAAATGATGCTCTGCTGGTGCTTCTACTTAATTCGATTGCAGAAGCAAGGCCTTCGTTGGCTAAATCGTCATTCTGGGTTCTAGCGATCCAATCCGTTTTATTGTTGCTTGGTGGAGCCGTCCATAGCCTCTGATTTTTCGCATTGATCCATACAATTTTGACAATCTCATGGTTATTGAAAACTAGATCGTCAGCTTGTTCGTAAGCGAGTCTTTTCAGTCTCTCCTGATCTTCATTAGCAGCAAGTTCCCGATTAATGCTGATCAAGGCATCCAGATTATTGGCAAAGCGCAATTGAATACGCTGCTTAGCAAGTGAGAGCTCTCTAAAAAGTGCAGACTCTTGCTGATTCTTTTCTTGCAGTTGGAGCGTCCCTAAAATGACACCCATGACAGCCGTAAAAATGACAATAGCCATTAAAGGGGTATATACGAGCCTAAAGCCCCGTATTTTGCGGAGCCATTTGAATGGACTGAGGAGCAAGCTCAAAAAAGCCGTAAATTTCATGAATGAGGCCTATTTTGCCTTAATGCGCTTCTGAAAATGGCTTTTCTTGATTAAATTCAAGATCTTATTTGCATCGCAACAAAATACCACATTACGAGAAATATTATCATTATGTGGAAAATTGCTTGTTTACACCCACACACCTTCCTAAAATATTGTCTATAAAGTAAATAACTCATTGTGACGTATTAAATGGAGACATGTTATGGCCGCAGTTCCAGAGCAGGTGTTGGGTAAACAGAATGCACAGGACGTAGATCCGGGCGAGACTCAAGAGTGGTTGCAGGCGCTTGATGGCGTCATTCATAACGAAGGTCCGGAACGCGCGGCTTTTCTAATAGATCAACAAATTTCTCATGCGCGTGTGAACGGGGTTGTTCAACCTTTCCACGCAGAGACGCCTTACATCAATACGATTCCAGTTGAAGGCCAAGCGCGTTTACCGGGTGATCAGAATGTTGAGCATCGTATTCGCTCATACACTCGCTGGAATGCAATGGCAATGGTTCTACGTGCCAACAAAGACACTAACGTTGGCGGACATATTTCTTCTTTCCAGTCTGCAGCTACTCTATACGACGTAGGCTACAACCATTTTTGGCATGCACCATCAGCTGAGCATGGTGGCGATCTCATTTTTGTACAAGGACATTCAGCTCCAGGAGTTTATGCACGTGCCTATATGTTGGGTCGTCTCTCAGATGAGCAACTCAACAATTTCCGTCAAGAAGTTGGCGGCAAAGGAATTTCTAGTTACCCACATCCATGGTTAATGCCAGACTTCTGGCAGTTCCCAACGGTCTCAATGGGCTTAGGCCCCATCATGGCAATTTATCAAGCGCGCTTCATGCGCTATATGCAAGACCGTGGCTTTATTAAGAATGAGGGACGTAAAGTTTGGGCATTCTTAGGCGATGGTGAAACCGATGAGCCAGAATCTTTGGGCGCCATTGGTATGGCTGGCCGTGAAAAGTTAGACAACTTAATTTTTGTTGTCAACTGCAACTTGCAGCGCCTAGACGGACCGGTGCGCGGTAACGGCAGCATCATTCAAGAACTTGAAAGTGAGTTCCGTGGAGCGGGCTGGAATGTGATCAAAGTAGTTTGGGGTGGTCAGTGGGATGCGCTATTTGCTCGCGACAAAAAAGGCATCTTGATGCAACGCCTTGGCGAGATTGTTGATGGCCAGTACCAGACAATGAAGTCTAAGAATGGCGGCTATGTTCGTGAGACAGTATTCAACACGCCAGAGTTGAAGGCTTTAGTAAGCGACTGGAGTGATGATGAGATTTGGCAACTGAATCGTGGCGGCCATGATCCTCATAAAGTCTATGCAGCATTTCATGCGGCGGTAAATCACAAGAATCAACCAACGGTAATCTTGGCTCATACCATTAAAGGTTACGGCATGGGTGGTTCAGGTGAGGCGATGAATATTGCTCACCAAGCCAAAAAGATGAATGACGACGACGTGCGTCGCTTCCGTGATCGTTTTGAGATTCCTGTGAAAGATGAAGATCTAGACGATATGCCTTTGGTGAAGTTTGCTGAAGGTAGCCCTGAGTTGGAATACATGAAGGCGCGCCGCCAAGAGTTGGGCGGTTATTTGCCACAGCGTCGTACCAAAGCAGAAAGCTTGCCAGTTCCTGCGCTAGACGTATTTGCTCCATTGCTTGAGGCAACTGCAGAAGGTCGTGAGATTTCGACAACTATGGCATTTGTGCGCATGCTAAATACTGTTGTGCGCGATAAAGTTTTAGGTAAACGTGTCGTTCCTATTGTTCCAGATGAGTCCCGTACCTTTGGTATGGAAGGCATGTTCCGCCAGTTGGGCATCTGGAATCAACTAGGACAGCTCTATACCCCAGAAGATCATGATCAATTGATGTTCTATAAAGAGGACAAGACTGGTCAGATTTTGCAAGAGGGTATCAATGAAGCGGGCGGGATGTGCGACTGGATTGCAGCCGCAACTTCATACTCTACTCATGGCGTACCAATGTTACCTTTCTACATCTTCTACTCGATGTTTGGTTTCCAGCGTATTGGTGACTTAGCCTGGGCAGCAGGGGATATGCGTAGCCGCGGCTTCTTATTAGGTGGCACTGCAGGCAGAACTACCCTGAACGGCGAGGGTCTGCAACACGAAGATGGTCATAGCCATCTATGGAGCGGAGCAATTCCGAACTGCATCAGCTATGACCCTACCTTCTCATTTGAATTGGCAGTTGTGATTCAAGATGGTATGCGCCGTATGTTAGAAGTTCAGGAAGACGTGTATTACTACGTTACTTTGATGAATGAAAACTATGCTCATCCATCAATGCCGAAGGGCGCTGAAAATGACATCATCAAAGGCATGTATAAGCTCAAGTCTGTTGGTGACAGTAATGCTAAGTTGCGTGTGCAATTACTCGGCTCTGGAACCATCTTCCGTGAAGTGATTGAAGCAGCAGAAATGCTCCAAAAAGACTGGGGCGTTGCTTCTGATTTGTGGGGTTGCCCAAGCTTTACTGAATTAGGGCGTGATTGGAATTCAGTTCACCGTGCCAACCTATTGAGCCCAACAGCAGCACCAGCGCTTTCTCATGTAGAGAAGTGCTTAAAAGATACTTCAGGCCCAATCGTTGCAGCAACGGATTATGTTCGTTTGTTTGCAGAGCAGATTCGTCCAGCGATCCAGCACATGGGTCGTCGTTATGAGGTGTTGGGTACAGATGGTTTCGGTCGTTCTGATACCCGTGAAAATCTTCGTGACTTCTTTGAGGTTGATCGTCGTTGGGTGGTGTTGACCGCTTTGAGATCTTTGGTGGATGCTGGCCAAATGGATCGTCAAAAACTTGCTGAAGCCATTCAGAAATATGGCATCGATGCTACTAAACCAAACCCGATGACGGTTTAAACGAGATTAATTCATGAGTCAAATTATTGAAATCAAAGTTCCGGACATCGGCGACTATAAAGATGTGCCAGTCATTGAGGTATTGGTTAAGCCAGGTGACAAGATTGAGAAAGAGCAATCTATTGTTGTCCTGGAATCTGACAAAGCCACGATGGACGTTCCTTCATCCCACTCTGGTGTTGTGAGGGAAGTTAAAGTCAAGATTGGTGACAACCTTTCTCAAGGTTCAATAGTGATTACCTTGGAAGAGGGCGCTGCTGCAGTTGCACCAGCCTCCGCTCCTATTCAGGCTAGTCCAGCCGCAACTTCATCCTCAAATGCAGGCGGAGCAGCAATTGAAATTAAAGTCCCCGATATTGGCGACTATAAAGATGTGCCGGTCATCGAGGTCTTGGTCAAAGCTGGTGATAAGGTAGAGAAAGAGCAATCGATCGTTGTGCTTGAATCTGACAAAGCCACGATGGATGTTCCTTCATCACACTCTGGTGTTGTGAAGGAAGTTAAAGTGAAGGTTGGAGACAGTCTATCTGAAGGGTCAGTTGTATTGATTCTGGAAAGCGGAGCATCTGGAGCTGTAGCGGCTCCGATAACTGCACCAGCGCCGGCGCCAGTAGCAAAGCCAGCTGCAGTAGAGCCTCCCATTGCGCGTGCTCCAGCGCCTCCTCCAGTTTCCAGTGCTGCACCTGCTGTAGACCCAACATTAAGTCATGCCAGTCCATCGGTGCGTAAATTTGCGCGTGAACTGGGTGTCACTATCGGTCAGGTCAAAGGCTCTGGCCTGAAGGGACGCATTACACAAGAAGACGTACAAGCTTTTGTAAAAGCGGCCATGAGTGGTGGCGCTGGTAGTCCTGCAGCAGCATCTAGTGGTGGAAGCTTAGGTGGTCTCAATTTGATTCCTTGGCCAAAAGTCGATTTCACGAAGTTTGGTGAGATTGAGCGTCAGCCATTGAATCGTATTAAGAAAATGACTGCAGCTAATCTTGGCCGTAACTGGGTCATGATTCCAGCGGTGACGTATCACGAAGATGCAGACATCACTGACTTAGAAGCATTCCGTGTACAGACCAATAAAGACAATGAGAAGAAGGGCGTCAAGATTACGATGCTTGCTTTCTTAATGAAGGCTGCCGTAGCGGCCTTGAAGAAGCATCCAGAATTTAATAGCTCACTGGATGGTGACGATTTAATCCTGAAGAAATACTTCAATATTGGTTTTGCTGCAGATACGCCAACCGGTTTAGTGGTGCCCGTCATCAAGAATGTGGATAAGAAGGGTATCTTCGAAATTGCCCAAGAAACCTCTGAGTTAGCAGCCTTAGCGCGTGATGGCAAACTTAAGCCAGACCAAATGCAGGGTGCGAGTTTCACGATTTCTTCGTTAGGCGGTATTGGTGGAACTTACTTCTCACCAATCGTGAATGCGCCAGAGGTGGCAATCTTGGGGGTAAGTAAAGCTGCTATGAAACCAGTATGGGATGGCAAGCAATTTGTGCCGCGACTCATTTGTCCATTATCTCTCTCGGCAGATCACCGCGTGATTGATGGTGCATTGGCTACCCGTTTCAATTTGTACATTGCCCAACTACTAGCCGACTTCCGTCGCGCTACGCTGTAAGGGGGGATCTATGGCTAAGCAAATGATCCTCGTGCCAGATATTGGCGATTACTCCGATGTGCCAGTAATTGAAGTGTTAGTGAAGGTTGGTGATGTTGTAGAAAAAGAGCAGCCTTTATTAGTGCTTGAGTCTGATAAGGCAACTATGGAAGTTCCGGCAGATGCCGCTGGAACAATTACTAGTATTGCCGTAAAGCTTGGTGACAAAGTGAGCAAGGGTTCTGCGATTGCTGAAATTGAAGTAAGTGCTGCAGCTCAGCCTGCAACTCCAGCCCCAACTGCTATTCCAGTACCGGCAGCGCCGGCAGCAAAGACGCCAGCTCCAGTAGCTGGTCAATATAGCGGCAAAGTAGATCACGAGTGCGACGTATTGGTATTGGGTGCCGGCCCTGGGGGCTATAGCGCTGCCTTCCGCAGTGCTGACTTGGGTATGAATACTATCCTCGTTGAGCGTTACTCCACTTTAGGTGGCGTGTGTTTAAACGTGGGTTGTATTCCATCGAAAGCATTGCTGCACACTACGTCTGTCATGGATGAGGTCAAGACGATGTCTAAGCATGGCATTACCTTTGGCGCGCCAAAGATCGAGATCGATCAATTGCGTGGCTATAAAGACTCTGTCATTGCGAAGTTAACTGGTGGTTTGGCTGGTATGGCTAAAGCACGCAAGGTCAAAACAGTCCGTGGCTTAGGCCGCTTCTTGGATGCTCATCACGTCGAAGTTGAAATGACTAGCGGCGCTGGACAAGACCTGACTGGTCAAAAAGAAGTGGTGCGTTTTCAGAAAGCGATTATTGCGGCTGGAAGTCAGCCAGTGAAATTGCCTTTCTTGCCAGAAGATCCGCGGATTGTGGATAGTACTGGTGCCTTGCTGCTGAAGAGTATTCCAAAGAGAATGCTTGTTATCGGAGGCGGCATCATTGGTTTGGAGATGGCGACGGTTTACAGCACGCTAGGCTCACGCATTGATATTGCTGAGATGATGGATGGCCTCATGGCTGGAGCTGATCGTGATCTCGAAAAGGTCTGGGAGAAGTTCAATGCCGGACGTTTTGAAAAAATCATGCTCAAGACGCGAGCCTCTAAGGCTGAAGTGAAGCCTGATGGTATTCAAGTGAGCTTCGAAGGTGAGAATGCTCCTACAGAACCACAGACTTATGACTTAGTTTTGGTTGCAGTTGGCCGCACTCCTAATGGTAAGAAGATTGATGCCGGTAAAGCGGGTGTTCAAGTCGATGAGCGTGGCTTTATTTCGGTTGATAAACAAATGCGTACCAATGTGCAAAACATCTTTGCTATTGGCGATCTGGTTGGTCAGCCCATGTTGGCTCATAAGGCAGTGCATGAAGGTCACGTTGCTGCAGAGGCGGCATTCGGCGAAAAATCCTACTTTGATGCGAAGCAAATTCCATCTGTTGCCTATACCGATCCAGAAGTGGCTTGGGCTGGTTTAACAGAAGAGCAATGCAAAGCACAAGGGATCGCTTATGAAAAAGGACTTTTCCCATGGGCTGCTAGTGGACGAGCGATTGCTAATGGTCGCGATGAAGGTTTTACAAAGCTGATCTTTGATGCAGCTACTCATCGCATTATTGGTGGCGGTATTGTTGGGACGCATGCCGGTGATTTAATAGGTGAGGTTTGCTTGGCGATTGAGATGGGCGCAGATGCTGTTGATATCGGCAAGACTATTCATCCGCATCCAACCTTAGGTGAGTCTGTTGGTCTTGCTGCAGAAGCGGCACATGGCCATTGCACTGATTTGCCACCAGTAAAGAAGAAGGCTTAAGTAAGCCACAAATGCAAAAGCCCCGAGTGATCGGGGCTTTTGCATTAGAGTAACGCTTTATTTCTTCTTGGTTGCTTTGCTAGCAGTCTCAGCAGCTTTCATGACGGTGTCAGTAGCGCTATTAAGATTGGTCTGCGCAACATTAACCGCATGCTTCACAGCTTTTTGGCTGGTTTCATATACATTGTTAGCGGAGGCAATCGCTTGCTTCATTGCTTGCACAGCAGCATCGGAACCTACTGGGGCATTTTTAGTCCACTCTTCAACTAAAGCATTGATCTTTTGTTGACCTGCTTGAAATTCTTTTTCCGCAGACTTGGTGAAGTTGTTTTGGGTTTCATGAGCCAAATCATATAAATGACGACTATAGGCCATGATCTTTTCGGCCATTGGCTGAACTGCTTCAGCTTGATGGGCGAGGAGCTGTTGAATATCTTTTACTTCCAGCGCTTTCTTGGCGCTAGTCATGCTATCACTCAAACTTTGTTTTGCAATATGCATATTGAGCTCAACTAATTTTTCAATACTTTGGAGGGCTTGATTTGTGAGGCTGCTCAAAGTTTCTAAATTAGCTTTTTGTGCTGCAGCTAATTGTTCTGGTGTTAGGTTCATTTCAATTCCTTTTGCGTGTGTTCACGCTTGATTAGTTCTTTTCACTTAAGTCTTACTTTAATCCCTCTTACAGAATTTTACTGTATAAATATTGCATCGCAGCATGAAGAATCATTTCTTAAGAGTGCTCTCCACTTATTAGGAGGGGGTGGCAAATAAGCCTAAAATCTACGATTCAACTCAAAAGTGATCCATGAAGCTCAGCCTAGATAACGCAATTGCACCGATATTTGTGCTGATTTGGAGTACAGGCTTTGTGATTGCAAGACTGGCTATGCCCTATGTTGAGCCAGCGACATTCTTATTCTGGCGTTTCATGGGGGTGTTAGCGGCCATGGCAGCCTTAAGCTTGATGTGGCGGATTACATGGCCAAGCCGGTCGCAAATAAAGCATATTGCAATAGCAGGGGTGCTGCTCCAGTTTGGATATTTATTAGGAGTTTGGTTTGCAGTCCGTCTGGGCATGACGGCGGGTCTGGTGGCCATCATTGTCGGTTTGCAGCCTATTTTAACCGCTTGGTTTGCAGCGTGGATATCAGAGCAAGTTTCTCCGCGTCAGTGGATTGGCTTAGGTTTCGGCTTTGCTGGTGTGGCGTTGGTAGTCATGGCAAAGATTAGCTTTGCGCACATTTCCTTAGCCAGCTATGTATTGGCTTTTGTCGCATTACTCTCCATTACTTTTGGAACGTTGTATCAGAAAAAGTATTGCCCAGTATTTGATTTAAGGGCAGGGTCTTCGATTCAGTTTGGAGTTTCTGCCGTTCTTTGTTTCTTCTGCATGTATTTCTTTGAGACGGGTGTGATGGTCTGGAATGCATCCGTAATTGGAGCCTTGTTATGGGCAATATTCCCATTGTCGATTGGCTCTATTAGCTTGTTGTTTATGATGATCCGTAAGGGTGCTGCGACTAAGGTAACGAGCTTTCTCTACCTCACGCCTCCAACCACTGCACTGATGGCCTGGTTCTTGTTTGATGAGCCATTTACGCTCATGATGGCACTTGGACTTGCTTTGACAATGACGGGGGTAGTTCTCGTAAATGCCCGCCAAGTCAATACGGTAGCGACTATTGCTGAATAGAGTCTTCTTCATCGTCCAATATGGGGCGAATAAATCCATGCTGACACGAGAAATTAATTATCATTCCGTATGTTGAAAGTTTTCGAAGGTATTTTGGGATGCATTTGAATCGATTTTGGGCTTTGATCTTGATGGCAGCATTTGTCTGTGGCGCTGCTATGAATGCGCCAGCAATCGCTGCTAACAAGGACAAAGAGAAACAAACCAAGACTACCAAAGTAGTAGTAAAAAATACTAAGGCTGCTAAAAAGCAAAAATCGGTTCGGGTTGCAGTAACTCGTTCATCTGAGCCTGCTGCTCCGGCCCATCCATCATTTGCAACGGCTCTTGGCCTACGCGGTCAGCATGATGACTTAAGTCTCAAGTCCAGCGTGGCAATGGTTGTTAATCAAGATACTAACGAAGTCTATTTTGAAAAAAACTCTTCTGTGAGTTTGCCAATTGCATCGATTACAAAATTAATGACTGCGATGGTTGTTTTGGATGCTAAGCTACCTTTAGATGAGACTATCGTCATTAATTCAGATGATGTGCGTAGCTATGCTAAATCTCGCCTCGCTGGAGGCACAGTCATGACACGAGAAGAGGCTTTACTACTTTCCTTAATGTCCTCTGAGAACCGTGCTGCATATACCTTAGGTAGAAACTATCCCGGCGGCATTACGGCATTTGTCGATGCGATGAATCGCAAGGCTAGAGAGTTAGGTATGGATCATTCTCGTTTTGCTGACCCTACAGGCCTCATGAGCGAGAATGTTGCATCTGCTGAAGATCTTACCCGTATGCTGAGCGCTGCTTATCAGTACAAAATGATTCGTGAGTTTTCAATATGGCCAGATTTAACCATGGTGATTGCCAATCGACCACAGAAATTCTTAAACACCAATCGCTTAGTACGTTCGGGCGATATGAACATCGGCTTGCAAAAGACTGGCTTTATTAATGCAGCAGGTAAGTGCCTGGTAATGCAAGCTAGAGTAAACAATACGCCGTTATTGTTAGTCTTCTTAGATTCTGTCGGAACTCAATCCCGTTTTGCTGATGCGGTACGAGTGCGTGATTGGTATGAGCGGATGCCGTCTGGAGCGCAACCGATTCGTCGCTTGATGTAGCTAGGTAGTTGATCCTGGATCGCTTGTTTTGGGCTTGTAGCCCATTCCTTTAGAAATCTGGAGAGCAGTATCCTGTAAGGCTTTGAGCCAGTCCGCTTGCATGCGATCTGTTGGCGAGCTAAGCGATAAACCAGCCACTAATTTACCAGTGTCATCCAAAATAGCCGCTGCTAAACAGCTAACCCCAAGCTCTAATTCTTCATCATCGCGTGCATTGCCTTCTTTACGAACTTGATTAAGAGCAGTCTCTAATTTAGCTAAGTCGGTAATGCTATTGCGAGTATGTCCAGATAGTCCTGTACGTGTGACATAGGCACGCACTTGGCTTGGATCATCACTGGATAAAAATAATTTTCCAACTGAAGTCAGGTGCAGTGGGGCACGACCACCAATGGCGCGAACTACTTGCATGCCAGAGCGCTCGCTATACGCGCGATCAATGTAAACAATCTCATCACCTTGTCGCACTGATAGGTTCACAGTCTCGCCAGTGAGTTTATGTAGGGTGCGCATTGGTACTTGTGCAGCTTCACGAACTGAGAGTCGTGCTTTGACTAGATTGCCAAGCTCCAAGAGCTTTAAGCCAAGGCGATAAGTGCCACCATCGCCACGTTCAACCAAGCGGCAGGCAACCATGTCATTCAGAATGCGGTGAGCGGTAGAGGGGTGAAGGCTAGTTTGCTCGGCTAAATTCTTGAGGCTGCTCGACTCCTCTTGCTCGGCTAAGGCATCGAGCAGATTCATCATGCGCTCAACCACCTGGATAGCTGTTTTACCAACTTCCCCGGTACTTTTAGCATTTTTGACAGGCTTATTCGTGCTCATGAGCTCTATTGTAGCGATTCCAAATGCTATTGCATATTATGAAATGCTATTTTAAAGGTCTCTGAGTTGAAAAACCCGGGTTTTCGGGGTAGTTCTAGGGCTGTCGCAGGGCTTTAGCGCACTCAGTAACAAGGTCTGGACCGCGATAAATTAACCCGCTGTATATCTGCACTAGACTGGCGCCAGCCATCATTTTTTCTCTAGCATCGGCTCCTGACAGAATGCCGCCAACCCCAATGATGGGCAGATTATTGCCTAATCTTGCCTTCAGTGTTTTGATGACCTGAGTAGATGCAGCGCGTACTGGAGCGCCCGATAATCCACCAGATTCTTCGCCATGCTGCATGCCTTGAACGGCATCACGAGCAATCGTTGTATTCGTAGCAATGATTGCGTCGATACCAAATTCCATGAGTAAGTCTGCAATTAAATTAATATCGGCAGTATCTAAGTCAGGCGCAATTTTTAAGAAGAGCGGTTTTCGAACTCCATAGCGGTCGCTCAAACGTTTTCTGGCCTCGTCTAGATCGCCCAATAATGAGCGCAACATGTCTTCGCCTTGCAGAGCTCGTAGGTTCTGAGTGTTAGGGGAGGATATATTGACTGTGATGTAAGAGGCAATTTCATAAACAGCCTCCATTGCCAAAATGTAATCGCTGGCTGCATCTTCAATGGGTGTGCTGGCATTCTTGCCAATATTCATTCCCAAAACGCCACCTTGTTGCCAGAATTGGGAGCGACGTACCCTAGCAACACAGGCATCAACGCCATCATTGTTAAAGCCCATGCGGTTAATGATGGCCTGGGCTTCTGTCAGCCTAAACATCCGAGGCTTTGGATTGCCCGGTTGTGGGCGGGGCGTTACGGTGCCGATTTCTAAAAAACCAAATCCGAGTGCAGCAAGTGCATCAATATGCTTGCCATCTTTATCAAGTCCAGCTGCCAAACCTACTGGGTTCGGAAAGGTAATGCCGCAAAGTGTATGAGGATCAGCAATCGGTTTGCTAACCAAACGCTCGAGTAAACCCCAGCGTTGAGCACGATCTAAATTGCTGAGTGTGAGGTTGTGTGCTTGTTCGGGATCTAAACAAAAGAGCCAGGGGCGTAATAGTGAATAACGATCGGTCATGGATAGATATTATGACCCAGCTAACCCAGTCAAAGGCTGCCAGTGATCATCAATCAAACCTTCCATTGGCTGATACTTGGCTTTGTAGGACATTTTTTCGCTCTCTCTAATGTAGTAGCCAAGATAGAGGTAAGGCAGGCTCAGTGTTTTTGCCTGCTCAATTTGCCAAAGAATGCTGAAGCCGCCATAGCTAGAGGCATGTACGGAGGTATCGAAGAAGGTGTAAACCGAAGAAATGCCTTGATCTAGGATGTCGATCATGCTGACCATACGCAGGCGTCCAGGGTGGGGATCCTGCGGGCCATCCCGAAATTCCACAATGCGTGAATTCACACGACTCTGTAACAAGAACTGCATGTATTGATCTTGATCATCACTATCCATATCTCCACCAGCATGTCTTTCATTTTGGTAGCGTTGATATAACTGGTAGTGCTCGTCTTGATAGCCTAAGTTGAGCACCGATACTTCAAGACCAATATGTTTTTTCCAGGCGCGACGTTGGCTGCGAGAAGGTGTAAATTGATTTACCAAGATGCGGGTGGCAATACAAGCTCTGCATTCATCGCAGTAAGGACGATAGGTATAAAGACCGCTACGACGAAAGCCCGCATTCAACAGCTCGCTGTAAATGTCTGCATGAATTAAATGGGAGGGAGTGGCAACTTGGGAGCGCGCCATTCGATTTGGCAAATACGAGCAAGGGTAGGGTGCCGTGGCATAAAACTGCAATGCAGTGAGCGGAAGTTCTTTTAGCCTTGTCATAGCCAGTGGGTCAAAATTGATTTATCAAAAGTCCAAGATATTTCAATCTTAGTTTGGTTTAAGGATATTTGCAGTTGCTCTAAAAACTCATCCCGCGAAATAGGGGCTGCGCCCAAAGAATGCAGGTGAGTGGTCTCTTGCTGGCAATCAATCATCCCAAACCCGTTCTGGATACACCAGGCGCTCAGAGCTGCCAAGGCAATCTTAGAGGCCCCTGGTTTACGGCTAAACATCGATTCACCAAAAACCATGCCGCCAAACGATACGCAGTAAAGACCACCAATGATTTGGTCTTGTTCGGTGACGGCAATACTGTGGGCATTTCCTTGTTCATGTAATGCGGTGTAGGCATCCATGATTTCATGGGTGATCCAAGTACCATCTTGATCTTTGCGAGCACTCGTCGCGCAGGCGCGGATCACTGCGCCAAAATCTTCATCAACCATAATGGTTGAATTTGCATCTTGGCAAAAATGACGAATGCTTTTTTTCAGAGAATCACTACATTTAAATTCTGTAGGCTTCAGAACCATGCGGGGATCTGGCGACCACCACAAGACTGGTTGGTTGTCTGAGTACCAAGGAAAAATACCGAGTTGGTATGCCTGAGAAAGTTGTCCAGGATAAATACGTTCGCTTACTGCAATCAGCCCAGGAACGCTAGGATCGGGATCCGGATGGATCAGTGGATTTGGAAAGGAGTCATTTGGGCCTAGCCAAGTAATTTGACTCATACCTTGACCCATAAATCAGCCACTAGATTCTTTCAGATGGCAGAACGTCGCGGCTGCGGACATGAAATTCTTTGCCTGATTCTAAAAGGCCGGCAGCACGATCCGCAAAGTACCATTCCAGTGTTTGCTTTACCGTTGGGAAAGCAAGCTCCGCCCATGGAATTTCATGCTCATAAAAGAGGGCAACTTCAAGACTTTCTTCGCCTGCAGAAAATTCAGGGGAATGCATTTTTGCTAAATAGAATAAATGCACTTGTTCTGCATGAGGGACATTTAAGAGTGAGTAGAGTGGGCCTATTTCAACTTGGGCACCAGCTTCCTCAAGTGTTTCCCTGGCAGCACCGTGACTAGTGCTTTCACCAAGCTCCATAAAGCCTGCGGGTAGCGTCCAGTAACCATGACGCGGTTCAATGGCGCGGCGACATAGCAAGACTTGTTCACGATAGATAGGAATACTGCCGACGACATTGCGTGGGTTCTGATAATGAATACTGCCGCATGTCTCACAAACGTAGCGTTCACGAGAATCATCTGCCGGAATCTTGATCGTCAGTAGTGAAGCGCAGTGAGGGCAATACTTCATGAATACTTTCTAAAAATGGGCTTTGATGGCGCCACGCAGGGCATTACTAAGCATAATCTCATCTGCCATTGAAACATCATTAATAGTCAGGTTAGCTTCACGGGCATTGAACTTTGAATCGGCCAGTAGGCTCGCCCGCATTACGCCAGGTAATAGACCTGCTGAAACTGGTGGAGTAAGCCATTCAGAGCTGCCTTGAGGTTTAACAAAAATGCTAGTTCTTCCGCCCTCGGTCACAAAGCCTTGTTCATTCGTAAATAGAGCATCAAAGCCACCCAATTGAACAGCGGCCTGCCAGGCTAGATCATAAAGACTGCGATGAGTCACTTTGTGATGCAATAGGGCATTACCAGAAAACATTTCTACATTGCCAGGAAGAATATCTTTGGCCCAGAAAATTTTGACAGGCTCACTTAAGGTATCAAGCACTCCGGTAGAAGTAGACAGCTCACCATCTGGGGCAAGATCAAGTCTTAGCCTACAAGAAGTCTTCGGACTGAGTGATGAACAAGCATTTTCAACCACGAACTGAGCATCAGATCGATTAAAAGGAATTCTTAAAGCTAAAGCAGAGGATTGCATGCGATCTAAGTGCATCTTAAGCTTCAGAGGTATTCCTTGATCAATAGCAATCGTTTCAAATAAACCCGTAGAGGAGGGTAGATGCATCAAGAAATCAGATTTGATGCGACATTCCTGCCATTCTTGCTGTGTATTTGAATCGTTGGTGATACCAGCACCGACTCCCAAAGTAAAAGTGGAGGCATGTGATTGCACATCCTCTGTAATCTCAATGGTTCGAATGGGAACGCTGAAAGCAAAGTCTCCACTGGGATCAAGCCAACCTAAGGCACCGCAGTAATAGCCACGATCTTCTTGTTCTAGCTCTTGAATAATCTCCATGCTACGTTTTTTAGGTGCACCAGTGACAGAGCCACAAGGAAATACCGCATACAAAATATCAAAGAGGGAGGTATGAGGTCTAGCTCGGCCTTGCACGGTGGAGGTCATTTGCAATACATCACCGTGCCTAGCGACTTCGAATAAATGAGGCACGACTACTGAGCCGGGCAAAGAGATGCGGCTGAGATCATTGCGCAAGAGATCGACAATCATGACGTTCTCAGCTTGATTCTTGGGGTCTTCAGATAAAGCGCTAGCGACATCAGATAAAGCGCTAGCCGTGCCTTTCATGGGCATGGCTTTTAGAGTATCCCCTTCGCGAGCAATAAAGAGCTCTGGAGATTGCGATAGCAGGTAATTACCAGTGTGTGAGATATAGGCACCAAATCTGCCGGGCTGGCGTTTTCGTAAGCGGCCATACAAGGCTAGGGGTGAGCCATACGTCTTTCCAGAAATTCGGTAAGTATGATTAATTTGATAACTATCACCACTACGAATATATTCCTGAATATTGGCTATATCAGAAGCAAACTGCTTTTCATTTAATGACTCACGAACATCGAGTACACCAGCAGACTTCTCACTATCTTCAAGCATTGCCATTCGATTGGCAATCAGAGTATCTACTTCGCTCTTAGATAGTGTTTCAAAACTCTTGAATGACCAAGCCTCGATGAGGGGATGAGGGCTTGAGCTAGGTGCTCTTTGCGGAAGATGATGAATGGGTCTACCAAGTTCATACGCAAATGCAGCAACAACAAATTCGCCTCTAGCAAGAGACTCTGTAATCTGGGCTAAACAAGTCTGGGCTGCATCTAAATCAAGCGCATTGTCTCCACTTGAAAGAACGCGCCAGTACTGTAGCGGATTTTCATAATGGCGACTCGATGGCTGAGCCGCTGTACTTTGCGCATCGTCGAGCAAAATCATTGCGGCTAACCTAGTGTCTTCTGGTTACTTCAGAAGAGTGGCTGATTCAATAGTCACGGTCTTGGAGGGAACATCAGCCATTCTGCCCATGCGAGGCGCTGGTGCAACCATGGTAGGCACCTTACGTATTGCATCGATAGTTTGAGTTCCAGAAATGACTTTGCCAAATACGGTGTAACCATTGCCCATCGCATTAGGGTAATCCAAAGCAGGGTTGTCCTTGACGTTAATGAAGAACTGAGCAGTAGCAGAATCCGGATCAGAAGTGCGAGCCATAGCGATGGTGTACACATTGTTCTTTAGGCCATTAGTGGCCTCAGATGCTACTGGGGCATCGGTTGGTTTTTGTACCAAATCAGGAGTAAAGCCTCCACCTTGAATCATGAAACCATCAATTACACGATGAAAAATGGTGCCATTGTAGAAACCGCTTTTGACATAGTTCAAAAAGTTGGCGGTAGTCTTAGGGGCCTTAACATCATCAAGTTCGACTACAAAATTTCCCATAGTCGTTTTAAATTCAACTTTAGGTCCTGCAACAGCTGCTTGGCTGGTAAAGCATGTAGCAACCAGAATGAGGCTGGTAAAAAGCTTACGCATAAAGACTCCTTGAATGAATTTGATACAAGAGATTGTATTGTGCAACTGGATTAGGTGAGCCCATTGGGAACATTGCCAGCATAGGAATAGGACGCTTCCTCAAACATGCCGGGACGAGCAAGGTAATCTAGTGCCCAATCGATGGTATCGACACCCCAAAAGCAATGTTGATTGAATATCAGGGCAGGTACACCAAAGGCACCATCTGCTTTGGCTTGATGAGTATTGGCAATAAGCTCTGCTTTTACCTCAGGACTTTCTGGTTTTACAGTCTCCGCTGGCAGCCCTAAATGAGTACAAAACTCCGACCAAGAAAGATTGGGATCTTTACCTTCTACCCACACATAATCAAAGGCGCGCTCAACCATTGTCCAATTGGCTTTTTCTTGAACAAGCAGACGTTGGGCTGCAACAGTCATAAAAGGGTGATGCTCAGGAAACCGAAATGGAATACCTAATTTTTCTGCTTGCCATACACAGAACTGATAAGTATGAGGACGCTTTGCAGCAATTTCACCAGGACCTTTATTGTCTGTAGCTCGAAAGAGTCCGCCTAAAAGGATGGGCACTGGTGTAATGTTGAGCTTATGCTCTAAGCGCTGTCTTTGCTTGATATACAGATAGGCAAAAGGCGAAATGATGTCGTAGTAGAGGGTGGCGGGAGTTTTCTTGCTCATTGACTCATTCCTATTTCTGCTTGTGCTCTGCATCGAGTTTGCGTAAGAAAGCCATCTTCTCTTTAATTTGTGTCTCCAGACCGCGCTCAACTGGGTCGTACCAGTGGGGCTCTGGCATTCCTTCGGGTAAATAGGATTCACCGGCAGCGTAGCCATGTGGCTCATCATGTGCGTAGCGATATTCCTTGCCGTGACCAAGTTCTTTCATGAGCTTAGTTGGAGCATTGCGAAGATGATTCGGTACGGGCTTAGACTGATCTTGTGCAACATAGGCACGCGCAGCATTAAATGCGTTGTAACTGGCATTACTTTTTGAGGCTACCGCTAGATACACTACCGCTTGACCCAAAGCGAGTTCACCTTCAGGCGAGCCTAACCGCTCAAAGGTTTGGGCGGCATCGTTTGCTAATTGCATTGCCCGAGGATCGGCTAAGCCAATATCTTCCCAGGCCATGCGGATGATGCGGCGTGCTAAGTAACGTGGGTCCACTCCACCATCGAGCATGCGGCAGAACCAGTAGAGGGCTGCATCGGGATTGGACCCACGCACGGATTTATGCAATGCAGAAATTTGGTCATAAAACTGATCGCCGCCTTTGTCAAAGCGGCGCGCCTGCACGGTAAGCGCATCTTCAATAAAGGCTTGGTCAACGACAGCAATGTGTGAGCCGGGCGTTAACACTGCATTGCGAACTTGCTCTACAAGATTTAACAATCTACGTGCGTCACCATCAGCATTCGAGATCAGGGTATCAATTGCGCTATCGTCAAATTTGATATCTGGCATAGCATGCTGATGTGCCCGAATAAATAGCTGCTTGAGCTCATCAGCATTTAAGGACTTGAGTACATAGACTTGCGCTCGAGACAACAGTGCTGAGTTCACCTCAAAAGAGGGATTCTCTGTAGTCGCACCAATAAAGGTAAATAGGCCAGACTCTACGTGAGGTAGGAGGGCATCTTGCTGGCTCTTATTGAAACGATGAATCTCATCGACAAACAAAATTGTCTGTTTGCCATATTGCGCCATGTTTTGTTGAGCTTGCTCAATCGCTTCGCGGATCTCTTTGACCCCAGCCAATACTGCAGAGATGGCAATGAATTCACGATCAAAAGCTTTTGCAGAAAGGCGTGCTAAGGTCGTTTTACCAACACCCGGAGGGCCCCACAAAATCATGGAGTGCGGCTTGCCTGAGGCAAAAGCAAGATTGAGTGGCTTACCTGCTGCTAATAAATGGGTTTGTCCAATCACTTCTTCAATGGTTTTCGGGCGCAAGGCTTCCGCTAATGGTGGCGGGGGAGTGCTATCGAAAAGACTGCTCATTGAATCGTTAGGCCTGGATAAATAGAATGACGATTGCTGCCCAAGTTAAGCAAGCAGCAGCAATATAAGTCAAACGATTGCGGATCACCATAAAGGCATTTCGTGCCGCTTCATCCGAAAAATAGTATTGGTATGTATTCTGATCAATATTGCGCTGAATGATTAAAGTTGATGCCAGAATCAATAAGCCAACCGGAATATAAATATGCAGTGCTAACCACGCAACTAATGCCGGTATAACACCCCAGATCCAAGTATTGCGATCAATCCAACGATCACCACTAGGCGCTTTACCCAAGGTATGTAAGTTGGCACCCCAATGTAAAGCTCCCATGAACGAGGTAATGACTGCCCCATAGCCTGCCAGAGATTCTGCGCTTAAATAATTGAGGGGTGTTGGCGCTAGCTGCACCATTAAAGCGAGCCCTACGAATGGAATGAGGCCGGCATACGACAGCTTGGTTACTAGAGGTGGAATAGGATTCACGAGTACTTAATGTTTGGTTGAGATGAATGGGTAAAAATTATTTATCGTAGGTATAGACACCGCGACCTGTTTTGCGACCGAGATAACCCGCCGCAACCATTTCACGAAGCAGTGGGCAAGGACGGTATTTGGAATCGCTGAAGTTTTCAAAATAGACTTCCATGACTGCCAAGCAAGTATCTAAACCAATGAGGTCTGCTAAAGCTAAAGGGCCAATTGGCTGATTGCAGCCTAACTTCATGCCCGCATCAATATCCTCAGGACTTGCAAGACCTTCGGACAGGACAAAGAATGCTTCGTTAATCATTGGTAGCAAAATGCGATTCACAACAAAGCCTGGTGAATTCTTAACAGTAATGGGTTCTTTGCCAACACGTTTAGCCATTTCAATAATGGCTGCATGCGTTGCATCACTGGTCTGTAAGCCGCGAATCACCTCTACCAAAGCCATGAGCGGTGGTGGGTTGAAGAAGTGCATACCAATAAAGCGCGCTGGGTTTGAATCAAGGGCGGCTAACTTGGTAATCGATAGAGAAGAGGTGTTGGTAGCAATGATGGTGTCTTTACTCACGATCTCATCGACTTGCTTGAGAATCTTTTCTTTAATTGCCTGGTTCTCAGTAGCAGCTTCAATGACTAAACCTAAGCCCTTCAAATCAGCGTAAGAGGTGCTCCCTTTAATGCGCTTGAGTGCTGCAGCTTTCTCATCAGTGGTGAGCGTCTCTTTCTTCACGAGGCGATCTAAGCTTTTGCTGATTTGATCTAAGCCGCGCTGTACAGCGGCATCATTAATATCAACCATGACGACATCAATCCCGGCAACCGCGCAAACCTGCGCAATACCATTACCCATTGTGCCCGCACCGATCACACCGACTGATTGAATCTTCATTTCATTTCCTCTTTTGATACTGGGTTGAACCAAATAACTGCTCTCTAGCCTTGTTGTCAGTCAAAGGCTTGCGCAATGCTGTTAATACTTCGCAGCCACGCTTTACTGCGGGACGCTCACCAATTATTTCAAACCAACGCTTGAAGTGAGGAAAGTCATTTATCTCCATGCCTTGGTTTTTCCAATTGCGTGTCCAAGGATAAATCGCTATATCGGCTATGGAGTAGCTTTTGCCTGCAATATAGGGATTATCTTTCAGCTGCTGATCGAGAACACCATATAAACGCTTTGCTTCATTGGTATAGCGATTGATAGCATAGTCAATTTTCTCAGGGGCATAGAGTCGAAAGTGGTGGTTTTGTCCAAGCATAGGGCCTAGACCACCCATTTGGAACATGAGCCATTGCAACACCTCATACTTACCGCGAGTGGTTTTGGGTAAAAACTTGCCAGTCTTGCTGGCTAGATAGAGCAGGATCGCTCCAGATTCAAAAACGCTGATCGGCTTCCCATCTGGACCATGAGGATCCACTAATGCAGGAATCTTATTGTTTGGGCTAATCTTTAAAAAGCTCTTGGCAAACTGATCACCAGCACCGATATCGATGGGATGAGCGATCCAATCGCGACCCAAGCGATAGCCGCACTCCTCAAGCATGATGTGCACTTTATGACCATTGGGTGTAGGCCAGCTATAAACATCGATTACATTTTTTGATTTTTTGGCTGTCATAGGACTCTCTAAAGGGATTGCAGACGTTGTAGGGCGGTGGCTAAGGTTTGCTCTTGCTTGGCAAAGCAAAAGCGGATCACGCCAGATTCGGTAGGTTGATCATAAAAAGCAGAAACGGGAATAGCGGCTACACCCACTTTAGTAGTGAGCCATTTACAAAAATCAGCTTCGTTTAATTTAGCCTCTGGAATGTTGAGCGCAGAGTAATCAGCGCACTGAAAGTAGGTTCCGGGAGTTGGCAGTAACTTAAATCGAGTCTTCGCTAAACCTGCTCCAAAAAAATCACGCTTTGCTTGATAGAAGGCAGGTAGATTTAAGTAGTGCGCTGCATCTACTAAGTAAGATGCAAGCCCATATTGCATTGGCGTATTTACAGTGAAGACATTAAATTGGTGAACCTTGCGGAATTCTTTTGACAGTGCAGAAGGAGCTGCTACATACCCTACCTTCCAGCCAGTAACGTGATAGGTCTTACCAAAACTGGAAATCAGAAAGCTTCTAGCGGCCAACTCGGGATGGGAGGCCACGCTGTAATGGACGGCGCCGTCATAGACCATATGCTCATACACCTCATCACTCAAAATCAGTGTGGAAGTATTTTTCACCAATTGCGCTAAGCGATCTAAATCGGTTTTTTGCCACACCATGCCAGTAGGATTGTGCGGAGAGTTGATGATGAGTAGTCGTGTCTTAGGGTTGATCGCTTTTGCAAGAGCATCCCAGGGAATTTCGTAAGAGGCTACTTGACCATTCGCATCACGCGTGACTTGAAGTGATACGGCGATTGTTTTGCCACCCGCTAATTCAATTGCAGGTCGATAGCAATCGAAAGCAGGTTCGATGATGACCACTTCATCACCGGGACTAACGCAAGCCAGAATCGTTGTCAGAACTCCTTGAGTGCCACCGCCAGTAATCGTAATTTCTGAATCCGGATCGTAGTGGTGGCCATACAGGTTTTGAATCTTCTGGCAAATACCATTTCGGAGTTCAGCAACTCCAATCATGGGGGGATATTGGTTGTGATCAGCAAGCATCGCTTCATTCACGCTAGCGATTAATTGGCGATCACATGGAAAGTCTGGAAAGCCTTGCCCTAAGTTAATAGCCTCATGTTCAGCTGCAAGCGCAGACATCACGGTAAAGACGGTCGTTCCCACATTGGGTAGCCGACTCGGAAATGAGGGGGTAGGGGCTGACGCAGTCATTTAGGGCAGAGAAATCTAGTAGTCGCTAGAATGGTAAAAATACATAAACAAATTGTGCCATGCTGATCGTACTTTCTCCCGCTAAATCCTTGGATTACAAGACTCCAGTGAAGGTCAAGGCGCCCACCTTGCCTGAATTTGCTTCAGAATCCGCTAAATTGATTGCCGATCTGAAAAAGCTTTCCCCACAGGATGTATCGAAGTTAATGGGCTTGTCTGACCAATTGGCCGCCTTAAATGTAGGGCGCTATCGCGATTGGTCCAAGAAATTCACAGAAGAAAACAGCAAGCCAGCAATCTACGCTTTTGATGGTGACGTCTATGATTGCTTTGATGTGAAGACCCTTAATGCCAAAGCAGTTGATTTTGCGCAAGACCATGTCCGAATTCTGTCTGGTCTTTACGGTGCATTGAGGCCCTTAGATTTGATGCAGGCTTACCGCCTAGAAATGGGCACGACCTTTAAAAATGCCAGAGGTAAAGATCTCTACGCTTTTTGGGGTAGTCGGGTGACAGATGCACTCAAGAAGATATTAGAAAAGCAAAAGAAGCCTGTACTGCTCAACTTAGCTTCAGAAGAGTATTTCAAGGTCTTGCAACCTAAAGAATTAGATTGTCCGATTATTTCACCGGTATTTCAGGATGCTAAGGACGGTAAGTACAAAATTATCTCGTTTTATGCGAAGCGGGCACGGGGTTTAATGGCTCGCTATGTTGTTGAGAACCGTATTACGGATCCGGCAGATTTAAAAGGCTTTAATTTGGATGGTTATCGGTATTTTGCTGCGGAATCTAAGCCGGACAAGCCAGTATTTAGAAGGGCGGAGAAAAAATAATGGCCGTACATCGCACTAAGTCTTCGCAACGCAGTTCACCCGAAGTGGAAAAGCTGGTTTCTGATGCAATCTCCTTGGCTGCCTCTGGCAGTCAAATAGAAGATCGCTTCTGGGAGGAGCGTCTCAATGTGCGCTTGATGCGTTTGCTCAAAAGTCAAAATCAAAATGTCATTGATGCGGCTCTAGATCAAACCTTTCGTATCAATACCGTGGCATTTGAAGTGCTTGCAGATTCAGCTGAAACTCTAGCGGAGTCGCTGAAGATGGAGCATGAAGGGCAGGAGTGGGATGTCCTCTTGCTGGCAATGCCGATCGTTGCACACACACGTTATCAAATTCCTTCAGGACCATTACAGGCCAGCATGGTCGAGGCGACTGCTCAAGCCCTGCATTCTGCAATTGCAGCACCTGATACGCGCCTTGCGATTGTTCCCTGGCTCTATAGCATTGATCAAATGCCACATTCTCATTGCCAAACCCGCATATTGACGGAGGCTCTAGCAAATGCGGCAATCTGCAATAAAGACGTGAAATTAGAGTTGCGGGATATGTCTGAGACGATAGCTGTCTTAGCGGATCCGCGCTTTATCATTGCCGCACTGAGCGCGCCGAGTGGAACCCCCATCTTCCGTTGGCAGGCCGAGCCTCCAGCGCGTCAAGAGCGTGGCGTGAGTTTGATCGGTTGGCAAAACGCCATGCAAGAACCGATTGCTGCTTTACTGCCTGGCTGCGAGTTCGAGCTTTTATTGCCGGAGTCTTATTTTACGAACTGTCGTTTAGCGGATAAACATGTTCGGCCTCTCAGCATTCGCGCAGCAGTCAATTATTTGGAGAGTGGCTTAGGCATTCTTCCTGCTGGCTTGTCGTGCGTCGTGGGCGCATTTGGTGAAGAGCAGGCTGATGAATACCGCATCTCCTTTAGCGCAAAAGGTTCTTCGGAAGTCATGTACGGCGTGATCTGGCCTTTGTATGACCGCGAGAGCGTGGCAAGTGATGCCTTAAATGATTTGTCAGATGATGAAAGCCCAATTAAAAAAATCTGCGACGCATTGCATGATGCTGGCGTAGAAGATGTGTTCCGTCATGCAATGCTCTTTGATCCAGAGTTATGCGATGACTGTGGTGCGCCATTATTCCCCGACAGATCAGGGGAAGCGGTGCATGCAGAGATGCCAGAAGATTCGCCAACCCAACAACCTTTATTTCACTAAGAATATAAACAATAAAAAAGCCGAGTAGTTCTCGGCTTTTTATCACTGCGTTGATGAAGAATTAGTTCTGGACAAAGGGCTCCGCACCGGCAAATAAATGTGGCAACTTACCAGTTCTCATGTCTGCGGTTTGGCAGAAGTCAGCTAGTCTGACGCCTGCTTTGATGTTAAACAACATCGCCTTATTGCCCAACACAACCAGGTCGTGACCACTGTTGGTGTTTTTGTAACGCAGGCTACCCGGCAATGAAGTTTGACGTTCTAAGTCAAAGGTTTTTGATTCCCAAGTTAAGCGAACTTTCTCGGTAGTTCCAGTGGTTTTGAACTGTTTACTTTCACTGCATGTCCACGTGAACACCTCCTCACTAGCGCTGACATGCGCAGCTGCAAAGAGGCTGACTAATACAACGCTAATCGTGAGAAGGTTTTTCTTCATCTATGTATGCTCCTTAAGCGAGTAAGTGCTTAACGCCAGCTTGCTCTTCAAGTAATTCGTTGAGGGTATGAGTCATGCGCTCGCGGGAGAATTCATCAATCTCTAAACCTTCGATCATTTTGTATTCACCGTTTTCACACACTACTGGGAAGCCATAAATCACTTCTGCTGGAATACCGTATTCGCCTTTAGAAGGGATGCCCATGGTGACCCATTTACCATTGGTACCAAGCACCCAATCATGAACGTGATCAATTGCTGCATTCGCTGCAGAGGCTGCAGAAGAGAGGCCACGAGCCTCAATAATGGCAGCACCACGCTTACCAACTGTTGGGATGTGCACATCTTTATTCCAAGCGGCATCGTTAATCGTATCTTTGACCGACTTGCCGCCAATGGTGGCAAAACGATAGTCTGGGTACATTGTTGGGCTGTGGTTACCCCACACAACAAATTTTTCAATGTCTGCAACAGGCTTGTTTAACTTAGCTGCCAATTGTGAAAGTGCGCGATTGTGATCCAGGCGCAACATCGCTGTGAAGTTCTTCGCAGGAATATCTGGAGCAGATTTCATCGCGATGTAAGCATTCGTGTTTGCTGGGTTACCAACAACCAATACCTTGACGGTCTTCTTCGCAACAGCGTTCAATGCTTTACCTTGCGCTGTGAAAATTTGCGCATTGGCGGAGAGTAAATCTTTGCGCTCCATGCCAGGGCCGCGTGGACGTGCGCCAACCAAAAGGGCTACATCGATATCTTTAAATGCAGTCATTGGGTCAGAGTGGGCTGTCATGCCTGCCAATAGCGGGAATGCACAGTCTTCTAGTTCCATCATCACGCCAGCGAGGGCTTTTTGAGCTTTTTCGTCTGGAATTTCGAGCAATTGAAGAATAACGGGCTGATCTTTACCCAGCATATCGCCATTGGCGATGCGGAATAGAAGGGAATATCCGATTTGACCGGCTGCACCGGTTACAGCGACACGCATTGGGGCTTTTGCCATTACTAATAACTCCAGGGGAAGGTTAATTAATCAAAACTTTTCTATTATCCATTCAAGTGTATGGACTTTAGCTTTACACTGTCAATGACGTCTTATATAAGACTAGAATTACCCTGAATTTTATCTAATTGATATCGACTGGAGTTAATTTGTCAGAATTAAATGTGCCTGTAGCCTCATTTAGCCCTCTGTACGAGCAAATTAAGGCGATGATTTTAGCCAGCCTGCAAGCCTCTGAATGGCTGCCTGGGGCTGCTATTCCCAGCGAAATGGAGCTGGCTGCACGCTATGCAGTCAGTCAGGGAACGGTTCGCAAGGCCATCGATGAATTAGCAGCTCAGAACCTATTGGTCAGACGTCAAGGGAAGGGTACTTTTGTGGCCACCCACCAAGAGGATGACTGGCAATACCGTTTCTTACGCTTAGCCCCGGATTCTGGGGAGAAGTTTCACCTGACCAACCAGTTCTTGGTTTGTGCCAATACCAAAGCGAGCCCATATATCGCCAATTTGCTTAAATTAAAGGCAGGTGATGCGGTCATTCATATTGATCGGGTTCAGAGCTTTGCAGGCAAACCCATTGTTTTTGAAGAGATTTGGCTCCCCGGAGCTCGTTTTAAGGGTCTTGATTTAGAGGCGCTCAATGTTTGGCATGGTCCCGTATACGCTTTCTACGAGAGTCAGTTCGCCACGCATATGGTCAGAGCAGAGGAAAAAATTAAGGCAGTAGCTGCTGATGAAGTCTTGGCAGGACACCTTCACTTGCCAGTGGGCGCGCCGCTCCTATCAGTTGAGCGTGTGGCCTTTACCTACGGGAATAAACCAGTAGAAATTCGGCACGCAAGGTACGACACTTCTGAGCAGCATTACGAAAATAAATTGAACTGAAAATATCCGTTAAAACCCTCATTTCACGCATTTAAACACTAAAAAATCCACACCACCCCTAAGGTTTCCAATAGAATATGTTGCGACACAACAAAATTACATTAAACCTACACACAAACATAGAGATTGCAAATGGTTGATACACAGCAAAATGTAAAGAAAGATAGACCGGTTTACCGAAATATTGGTCTAGCCCAGCTGGTTAAATATCGCCTTCCTTGGGCCGGCAAAGTTTCCATTCTTCATCGCATCAGCGGTGCCGCATTATTCCTTTTGTTGCCATTTATCCTCTATATTTTTGATCAGAGTCTTGCCTCTGAGTTGAGTTATCAAAAGTTCCAGGCTTTCACTAGCAACATCCTGGTAAAAATTATTTGCCTTGGTTTGATTTGGTCATTCTTGCACCACTTCTGTGCTGGTATTCGCTACCTCTTGCTAGATTTAGAAATCGGAGTGGAAAAGTCTGAGGCGAATCGTTCTGCCATCGTTGTTCTATTCCTCGGCCTAGCTTTGACTGCAGTAGTTGGTTTCAAATTATTTGGCTTGTACTAAGCGCACATTATTTAAGGAAATTTCATGCCTATTTATCAAATTGGACCAAAGCGCTTAGTTGTAGGTGCGCATTACGGCCTTAAAGAATGGATCATCCAGCGCGTCACAGCGATTGTGATGGTGGTATTTACGATTGTTTTGCTCGTTGACTATTGCATTACTGGTGGCGCAACTTACGAAGGCTGGTCAGGCTTGTTTGCCAACCAGTTCATGAAGTTATTGACGCTCTTGGCGTTCATCAGTTTGTTTTATCACGCTTGGATTGGTATCCGTGACATCTGGATGGATTACATCAAGCCTGTCAGTATTCGTTTAACACTCCAAGTGTTGACCGTTCTCTATCTCGTAGCCTGTGCGGCCTATGCCGTCCAAATTTTGTGGAAAGTGTAATTCGATGACTGGGATTCAAAAATCATTACCACGCCGCCGTTTTGATGCGGTAATTGTTGGTGCGGGTGGTTCAGGTATGCGTGCTTCATTGCAGTTAGCCGAAGCTGGCTTGAACGTTGCTGTATTAACCAAGGTATTCCCAACACGCTCACACACTGTTGCTGCACAAGGCGGTATTGGTGCTTCATTAGGCAATATGAGTGAAGACAATTGGCACTATCACTTTTATGACACCATCAAAGGATCTGACTGGTTAGGTGATCAGGATGTCATCGAGTTCATGTGTCGTGAAGCTCCAAAAGTGGTTTACGAGTTAGAGCATTTTGGTATGCCTTTTGACCGCAACCCAGATGGCACGATTTACCAGCGTCCATTCGGTGGCCACACTGCAAACTATGGTGAGAAGCCAGTGCAGCGCGCTTGTGCTGCTGCTGACCGTACAGGTCACGCCATGTTACATACCTTGTACCAACGTAATGTTCGCGCTAAAACCAATTTCTTTGTTGAGTGGTTGGCGCTTGATTTAATTCGTGATGACGAAGGCGATGTTGTTGGTGTTACTGCTCTCGAAATGGAAACAGGTCAGGTCTACATCCTAGAAGCCAAAGTTGTCATGATGGCAACCGGCGGTGCAGGTCGTATTTGGGATGCATCGACTAACGCATTTATTAATACCGGCGACGGTATGGGTCTTGCAGCTCGCGCAGGTATTCCATTGGAAGATATGGAGTTCTGGCAATTCCACCCAACTGGCGTAGCTGGTGCGGGTGTATTGTTGACTGAAGGTTGCCGTGGTGAAGGTGGAATCTTGCGCAATAAAGATGGTGAGCGTTTCATGGAACGTTATGCGCCAACCTTGAAAGATTTAGCGCCACGCGATTTTGTATCACGCTCAATGGACCAAGAAATTAAAGAAGGGCGCGGTTGCGGCCCGAATGGTGACTATGTTGTACTCGATTTAACGCACATCGGTGCAGATACCATCATGAAGCGTCTGCCATCTGTATATGAAATCGGTATTAACTTTGCGAACGTTGACGTGACCAAAGAGCCAATTCCGGTTGTGCCAACCATTCACTATCAGATGGGCGGTATTCCGACGAACATCAATGGTCAAGTGGTTGTGCCAGGCAACGGCAAGCACAATGAAATCGTTAATGGCTTGTACGCTATTGGTGAGTGTTCATGTGTTTCAGTTCACGGTGCTAATCGTTTGGGTACGAACTCATTACTCGACCTCTTGGTATTTGGTCGTGCAGCAGGTAACCACATCGTTGGCTTGAATCTCAAGAATCGTGAGTTCAAGAAGTTACCTGCAAATGCTGGTCAACAGACTTTGGAGCGTATTGCGAATTTAGATAACTCCACTTCTGGTGAATACGCACAAGACGTTGCCAATGACATTCGTAAAACCATGCAGAAATACGCTGGTGTATTCCGCAACCAAGAGTTGATGGACGAAGGTGTTCGTCAAATGGCGAAGTTGACTGAGCGTGCGAAAAATCTGTGGGTTAAAGACAAGTCTGATATTTTCAATACCGCACGCATTGAGGCTTTGGAAGTGGCTAACTTAGTTGAGACTGCAAATGCAACGATGATTTCTGCAGCAGCTCGTAAAGAAAGTCGTGGCGCTCATTCGCATGATGATCACCCGCATCGTGATGATGATAACTGGATGAAGCACACTCTTTGGTATAGCGAAGGTAATCGCTTGGACTACAAGCCAGTCCAGCTCAAGCCATTGACTGTTGATTCAGTTCCTCCTAAAGAACGTACTTTCTAATTAAGAGAGATAGAGAATGAGTGATATCCGTATATTTGAAATTTACCGCTACGATCCAGATGTCGATGCAGCTCCGCGCATGGAGCGCTACGAGTTAGAACTCACTGGCGAGCGTATGTTGTTGGATGCTTTGATTTCTTTGAAGAAGCAAGACGAAACAATCTCTTATCGTCGTTCATGCCGTGAGGGTGTATGCGGTTCAGATGCAATGAACATTAACGGTAAAAATGGTTTGGCTTGTTTGACCAATATGTTGACTTTGCCTAAGGTCATCACATTGCGCCCATTGCCTGGCTTGCCAGTTGTGCGCGATTTGATCGTTGATATGACTTTGTTCTTCAAACAGTACTTGTCTATCAAGCCTTACTTAGTTAACGACAATCCACCTCCAGAAAAAGAGCGCCTCCAGAGTCCTGAAGAGCGTGAAGAGTTGAATGGCTTATATGAGTGCATCTTGTGCGCATCCTGCTCAACTTCATGCCCATCTTTCTGGTGGAATCCTGATAAGTTCGTAGGCCCAGCTGGTCTATTGCAGGCCTATCGCTTTATTGCTGATAGCCGCGATGAAGAAACATCCCAGCGTTTGGATAATTTGGAAGATCCGTATCGTTTGTTCCGTTGCCATACCATCATGAATTGCGTGGATGTATGTCCTAAGCACTTGAACCCAACCAAGGCAATTGGCAAAATCAAGGAGTTGATGGTTCGCAGGGCGGTATGACCCTCGGTAACGCAGATTTATATCGTTTAAAGAGTGATGCTCGCAGGGGCTTGCTAGAGAATGATTTAATTCTGCAACGTTTCTTTGAGCGTTACGGCGCACAATTAAGCGTGGAAGAGGGAAGAGTATTAAGCCAGTTATTGGCCTTGGATGACAATGACCTAATGGATTTGCTGATTGGTCGTAAAGATTCGGTGGCTGGGCTGGAAGAGGAAATGCAGTCGGACTCCTTTAAAACAGTATTGCAAAAGCTGAAAGAGAAGTAATTCAGCTTTTTGGTGCAGTAGCGGTGAAAGCATGTAAACGAACAATGTATTAATCATAATTTTGAATGACTAAGGATTAGAAATGATTGAATCGGACATCAAGGCAAAACTCTCGTTTTCGGATGGCACACCAGATATTGATCTGCCAATTTACAAAGGAACTGTTGGTCCTGATGTAATCGACATTCGTAAGCTTTATGGTCAGACGGGTAAGTTCACTTACGACTCGGGCTTTCTTTCTACAGCGTCATGCAATAGCAAAATTACCTATATCGACGGCGATAAGGGTGAGTTGCTCTACCGCGGCTACCCAATTGAAGATTTGGCCCACAATTGCGACTTCTTGGAAACTTGCTTTCTCTTAATTAATGGTGAGTTGCCAAACGCTACTCAGAAAAAAGATTTCGAAGATATGGTCATGCACCACACCATGGTTCATGAGCAAATGCAATTCTTCTTGCGCGGTTTCCGTCGCGATGCACATCCAATGTCTGTTTTGACAGGCTTAGTTGGTGCAATGGCTGCGTTCTATCATGATGAAATTGACTATACCGATTCGCATGCGCGCGAGGTTGCGCAGATTCGCTTGATCGCGAAAATGCCTACTCTGGTGGCGATGTCCTATAAATATTCAGTTGGACAGCCATTTATCTATCCAGATAACTCTTTGTCATACACCGCTAACTTTATGCGCATGATGTTTGCAACCCCATGCGAACAGTACAAAGTGAATCCAGTATTGGTTCGTGCATTGGACCGCATTTTTATCTTGCACGCAGACCATGAGCAAAATGCTTCGACGTCAACTGTACGTTTGTGCGGTTCCTCAGGTACAAACCCATTTGCGGCGATCTCTGCTGGTATTGCTTGTCTCTGGGGCCCAGCCCATGGCGGTGCAAACGAAGCTTGCTTGCAGATGCTCAATGAGATTCAGGCTCAAGGTGGTGTGGATAAGATTCATGAATTCATTGCTCAAGTTAAGGATAAGAACTCTAGCGTTCGCTTAATGGGCTTTGGTCACCGCGTCTATAAGAACTTTGATCCACGTGCAAAATTGATGCGTGAAACTTGCCATGAAGTATTGGCTGAACTTGGTCTGCAAGATGATCCATTGTTCAAGTTGGCAATGACACTTGAGAAAATTGCATTAGAAGATGAGTACTTCGTGAGCCGCAAGCTTTATCCAAACGTAGACTTCTACTCTGGCATCGTTCAGCGCGCACTTGGCATCCCAACAGAAATGTTTACCTGTATCTTTGCTTTGGCAAGAACCGTCGGTTGGATTGCTCAGTGGGAAGAAATGATTACTGATCCAGAGTACAAGATCGGACGTCCACGACAGTTATATGTTGGTGAAACTTCACGCAAGGTTCCTAACATCTCGGTTCGCAAATAAAGGTTTTAAGGGCACTCATGTCTCGTACGCTTTATGACAAATTGTGGGATGACCACGTTGTTTACTCTGAAGAGGATGGCACGGCGACGATCTATATTGATCGCCAGCTGTTGCACGAGGTAACCAGTCCTCAAGCGTTTGAGGGCTTGAATTTGGCGGGTCGCCCAGTGTGGCGTATTTCTGCCAATTTGGCAGTGTCGGATCACAACGTTCCAACGACAGATCGCTCAGAAGGTATTACAGATCCGATATCTAAATTGCAAGTAGATACTTTGGATCAAAACTGTGATGCCTTTGGTATTACCCAGTACAAGATGAATGATGCCCGTCAAGGGATTGTTCATGTCATTGGGCCAGAGCAGGGGGCAACTTTGCCAGGCATGACTGTAGTGTGTGGCGATTCTCATACCAGCACACACGGTGCATTTGGTGCTCTCGCATTTGGTATTGGCACCTCTGAAGTGGAGCATGTGTTAGCAACACAAACTTTGCTCATGAAAAAGAGCAAGAACATGCTCGTCAAAGTTGATGGTCGCTTGCAACCAGGCTCTACCGCGAAGGATATCGTTCTTGCTGTGATTGGCAAGATCGGCACTGCAGGTGGCACTGGTTACACCATTGAGTTTGCTGGTGAAGCGATACGTAATTTGTCGATGGAAGGTCGTATGACCCTTTGCAATATGGCGATTGAAGCTGGCGCTCGAGCTGGCTTGGTTGCCGTCGATGAAACTACTATTGAATACATTCAAGGTCGTCCATATGTGCCGAAGGGTCCGGTACTACTGCAGGCCTTGCAATATTGGAGAACTTTGCATTCCGATGCGGATGCCAAGTTTGATGCCGTAGTTGAATTGCGCGCAGAAGAAATTGCACCTCAAGTCACTTGGGGCACTTCACCAGAGATGGTGCTTGCTATAAGTGAGCGTGTGCCTGATCCAGAAAAAGAGCGAGACCCAAACAAGCGTTCCGCCATGGAGCGTGCATTAGAGTACATGAATCTCATTCCCAATACGCCGCTGAGCAGTATTTCTGTTGATAAGGTATTCATTGGTTCTTGCACGAATAGCCGCATCGAAGATATGAGAGCTGCTGCTAAGGTGGTTGATCGCCTGGGTAAAAAAGTGGCAGCTAATGTGAAGTTGGCATTGGTTGTGCCTGGTTCTGGTTTGGTAAAAGCCCAAGCAGAGCGCGAGGGTTTAGACCGCATCTTTAAGGCTGCTGGCTTTGAGTGGCGTGAGCCTGGTTGTTCTATGTGTTTAGCCATGAATGCTGATCGTTTAGAACCTGGCGAGCGCTGCGCCTCCACCTCTAATCGTAATTTTGAAGGTCGCCAAGGCAATGGCGGTAGAACCCATTTGGTAAGTCCTGCAATGGCAGCTGCTGCTGCAATTGAAGGTCATTTTGTTGACGTACGTAAGATTTCATAAGGGTATAGACATGAAATTTTCTTCAGTATCTTTAATTACTCGATTGGCCGTAGCTGCTATCTTTGGTCTCTTTATCTCTGCCTGCGCCAATACTATGGAAGGGGTGGGTAAGGATTTGCAGACGATGGGAAGTTCAATGGGTGGATCGAGCTCTACACAGCAAAACAATCAATCACAAACCAAGGGTAAGGACGTTATTGTTACCCCTGTGAAGTAAGCATTAAGGGTTAAGTCAGAATCATGGATAAATTTACGGTATACAAAGGTTTGGTTGCTCCGCTTAATCGCGAGAACGTTGATACCGACGCCATCATTCCCAAACAGTTTCTGAAATCCATCAAGAAGACTGGCTTTGGTCAGAACTTATTTGATGAGTGGCGCTATCTGGATCATGGTGAGCCAGGGCAGGATTGCAGTACGCGTCCCGTTAACCCAGACTTTGTCCTGAATCAGGCCCGCTATCAGGGCGCGGGCATTTTGTTGGCCCGTAAAAACTTTGGTTGCGGTAGCTCCCGCGAACATGCCCCTTGGGCGCTTGATCAATTTGGCTTCAGGGCAGTGATTGCCCCTAGTTTTGCTGATATTTTTTACAATAATTGCTTCAAAAATGGTCTTTTACCAATCGTTTTGACAGAAATCCAGGTTGACCACTTGTTCAATGAAACCCTTGCGTTTAGTGGTTATCAGTTGACCATTGACCTAGAGGCTCAGCAGGTGATTACGCCCGATGGCACAGCCTACAGCTTTGATGTGGCCCCATTTAGAAAGTATTGCCTTCTCAACGGTTTGGACGATATTGGCTTAACTCTGCGCCATGCAGATAAAATCAAGGCTTACGAAGCTGAGCGCATTCTGAAAATGCCTTGGCTTGCAACCCAATTGCCATAATTTTAGATTTAAAGGCCTTTCATGAAAATTGCAGTTCTACCGGGCGATGGTATCGGCCCGGAAATCGTCGCTCAAGCTGTTCGAGTATTAAATGCGCTCGGCCAAAAGTTTGATCTAGAGGAAGCTCCTGTTGGTGGAGCTGCTTATGATGTGGCCGGCCATCCATTGCCGCCAGCAACTTTAGAGTTGGCTAAAAAAGCTGATGCGATTTTGTTTGGTGCAGTAGGCGATTGGAAATATGATGCACTTGTACGCGAACTGCGTCCAGAGCAAGCCATTTTAGGATTACGCAAACACTTAGAGTTATTTGCGAACTTTAGACCAGCAATTTGCTATCCAGAGCTGACTGCTGCATCCAGTTTGAAACCAGAAATTATTGGTGGTTTAGATATTTTGATCGTACGTGAATTGAACGGCGATATCTATTTTGGCCAACCACGCGGTATTCGCACTTCTGAGTTGCCATTATTTAAAGGTGCGCGCGAAGGTTTTGACACCATGCATTACAGTGAGCCTGAAGTAGAGCGCATTGGTCGCGTTGCTTTTGAGGCGGCACGTAAACGTGGCAAAAAGGTCTGTAGCGTTGATAAGGCTAACGTTTTAGAAACGTCACAACTCTGGCGTGAAGTCATGATTCGGATTTCTAAAGATTACCCAGATGTTGAGTTGTCACATATGTACGTAGATAACGCTGCGATGCAGTTGGTTAAAGCGCCTAAAGCCTTTGATGTAGTGGTCACTGGCAATCTCTTTGGCGATATTTTGTCAGATGAGGCCGCAATGTTGACTGGCTCTATTGGCATGTTGCCTTCTGCCTCTCTTGATAAGAATAACAAGGGTCTGTACGAGCCAAGCCATGGTTCCGCACCCGATATTGCTGGAAAGGGTGTTGCTAATCCTTTAGCAACCATTCTTTCGGCTGCAATGATGTTGCGTTATTCCTTAGGAATGCCTGCAGAAGCAGATCGAATTGAGAAAGCAGTACAAAAAGTCTTAGCACAAGGCTTACGAACTGCTGATATTTATACCGAAGGTACTCAAAAAGTATCTACAGTACAAATGGGTGATGCAGTGGTTGCAGCGCTTTCATAAATCGAAATTAATCATTTATTAGATAGTTAATCATCATGGCAAATACAAATACACCATTGGTAGGTTTAGTTGGCTGGCGTGGCATGGTCGGTAGTGTTCTCATGGATAGAATGTTGGCCGAAAAAGATTTTGATTTAATCGAGCCAGTATTTTTTAGTACCAGTCAGGCAGGTGGCGAGGTTCCACTGATCAATGGCAAAAAAGTGAGTAAGAGCGAAACCGCTCTGAAAGATGCCAATGACATTCAGGCATTGTCACGCTGCGACATCATTTTGACTTGCCAAGGTGGCGACTACACCAACGATATCTTCCCTAAGCTGCGTGCTGCAGGCTGGAATGGTCATTGGATTGATGCTGCTAGTGCCTTGCGTATGAAAGATGACGCAGTATTAGTTTTAGATCCTGTGAATCGCCCAGTGATTGATAAGGCTTTGGCAGCTGGGGGCAAGAATTGGATTGGCGCTAACTGCACCGTCAGCTTAATGATGATGGCGATGGGTGGTTTGGTGAAGGCTGATATGGTGGAGTGGATTAGCGCCATGACTTACCAAGCGGCATCTGGTGCTGGCGCACAGAATATGCGCGAGTTGCTTTTGCAAATGGGCGCTTTGCGTGACAGCGTTGCTACTGAATTGGCCGATCCTTCATCCTGGATTTTGGATATTGATCGCAAGGTTACTGAAACATTGCGTTCCCCAGATTTTCCGAAGAAAAATTTTCGTAACACTGCATTGGCTGGCAGCTTAATTCCATGGATTGATGTGCCGGTTGAGAATGGTCAAACTAAAGAAGAGTGGAAGGGTGGCTCTGAGTTCAATAAGATTCTAGGTCGTCCGGCTTTCCGCACGCCAGGCAGTATTCCGATTGATGGATTGTGTGTTCGTGTTGGTGCGATGCGTTGTCACTCACAAGGTCTTACTGTCAAGTTGAAGAAAGACATTCCGCTGAAAGAAATTGAAACTATTTTGGCTAACGATAACCAGTGGGTTAAAGTAGTTCCAAATGATCGTGAGACTACTGAGCGAGATTTATCCCCAGCAGCAGTCAGTGGTACTTTGACTGTTCCAATTGGTCGTTTGCATAAAATGGCGATGGGACCGGAGTATTTGGCTGCCTTTACTGTGGGCGATCAGCTCTTGTGGGGTGCTGCAGAGCCATTACGCCGTATGCTCAGAATCTTGCTCGAAAAATAATGTTTAGAAATTACCAGCGCAGCTTGGTAAAAGCACTTTGCTTTGTTTGGCTGAGCTGGTCTTGCGCAGCCTGGGCAATCACTTTAGGTTCGCCTCAGTTGCAGTCCAAATCTGGGGAGCCTCTCCGGGTTGAGATTCCGATTAGGACTAGTGCAGATGAGCAGAGCGCCTTATCAAGTCTCAAGGCAAGCACTTTGCCCAAGACTTCGTATGAGCGCCTTGGAATCTCTCCCAAGGTTTTAGATCTCAATACACAGATTTCGGTTTACCGTAATCGTCAAGAGCAACTGATGGTTTTGGTAGAGACAGTAAATGCTGTGCCAGTATCAGACGATCCATTTGTAGATGTGTTAGTAAATCTCAATTGGTCTAGCGGTAGTATCACTAAAACATTCACACTACTCTTAGGCGATGTTCAAAAGGTTCTTGTAAAGCCTGGCCAAACTCTCTCAGAGATAGCGGCGATGATGGCGCCTCAGTTAGATGGCGCTACTCTAGATCAAACTATGCTGGCTTTATATAGGGCTAACCCAGATGCTTTTGCAAGCGGCAGCATTAACCGTTTAGCAGCTGGTGCCGAGTTAAACAAGCCAAGCCAAGCTCTACTACGCTCAATCAGTCCAGCAGAAGCCAATCAATTTGTAGCTGAGGCCAATGCCGATTGGCAGGCGAGTCAGAGCGCTGGTGGATCGCAAGATCAATCTAAGTCTAGCAATGCTAAGACTGCAGAAGCCTCCCCTAAAGACCGTCTAAAAATTGGTTCTAGTGCTGATGGCAATGATCAAGAGCGCCGCTATACAGAAGAGCTAGTTGCTCAAGAGAAGCAATTGGAACAAGCTAAGGCTCGCGTAGCAGAGTTAGAAAAGAATGTTGCGGATCTGCAGCGACTCCTAGAGAAGTCAAAAGAGAAAAAATCAGTTGAGGATAATTTTGGCTTGGGCGGATTTGCGCCGGCTATTGTGGCGCTGACTTTAATTGCATTAACCGGGTTATTGCTATGGGGCTTCGCTCGTAATGCTCGCCGTTCTGAACTCACCAGTTTTCAGGACCCAGAATCTTCAACTGGTCACGCACCTCAAAAACCAAGTCCAGGCAATTTCGAAATGCCTGAGCGTGCCAAAGCGCTATTTACTGGTATTGATTTAGATCTTTCTAAGCCGCCAGCAGACGTAGCCAAAGTGTCGCCTGCGCCAATTCCGAATCCTTTGGCGGATACGCTGCGTGTCAAATTAAATTTGGCTCGCGCTTACATCACCATCGAAGATTTTGCTTCTGCGAAGAAGTCTTTGGAAGAAGTATTACGAGTGAGTAATTCAGTAGACCCGACCATTACGATCGAGGCTCAGGGTTTATTGGCTGAGATCTTGCATCGCAATGCCTAGGGCGATGAGGATCTCGTAATGCGTATAGCCCTTGGCTTGCAATATGATGGCAGCCCATACTCTGGTTGGCAAACACAAGTAAATCAACATTCGGTGCAAGATGAGCTCGAGAGTGCAATTTCAGCCTTTGTTGGCGATGCCTGCAAAGATTTTCCAATTAAAACGATTACTGCTGGTAGAACCGATGCTGGTGTTCATGCCTTAGGGCAGGTTATTCATTTTGATACCCATGTTGAGCGAGAAGATTTCTCATGGGTGAGGGGTGTGAATTCTTTTTTACCGTCCTCGATTGTCGTGAATTGGGCTAAACAAGTTCCAGAAGAATTTAGTGCGCGTTTCTCCGCATTTGAACGTACTTATATTTATGCGCTTCATGCAGGGCCTTGTCGATCACCGATGGTCCATAGCCGCGCGGGTTATCTCTTGCTGCCACCAAATAAGCGCTTAGACATTGAGGGTATGAAAAAATCAGCCCTGTGTTTGATCGGTGAACATGACTTTAGCTCGTTTAGATCATCTGAATGTCAGAGTAAGACACCGGTAAAGACTATGTACTCAATTGAAATTATTTCCCAAGAGCCATGGGTGTATTTCAAAATTCGCGGCAATGCTTTCTTGCACCATATGGTGCGTAATTTAGTGGGATGTTTTCTACAAATCGGGCAGGGTAGACAAAAACCAGAATGGATGGCGGAAGTTTTGGCGGCTAAAGATCGCAAAGTTGCGGCGCCTACATTCATGCCTGATGGTCTGTATTTGGCCAAAATTGCTTACCCAGAAGAATTTGGTATTCCAGCCCCTTGGCTAGAAAACTCCTGGTTGCCCTCTCAAATCACAAAGCCCTAAGGCCTTATCATTCATTTATGGGCTTATTGACATACTCAGCTGGGCGAACCAGAGTCAAAATCTGCGGTTTAAAGACCTCAGCAGATATTGATGCGGCTGTTGCTGCCGGGGTCGATGCGGTCGGATTCGTCTTTTATCCCCCCAGTGTGCGTGCGGTTACCCCAAATATGGCTGCAAAGCTTATTTCTAGGCTTCCAGCAGGGGTAGACGCAGTGGGATTGGTCGTAAACGCTACGGATGAGGAGTTTGCTGCTATCAAGGCAGCCGCCCCAATCACTTTATGGCAGTTTCATGGGGATGAGACTCCAGAACGCTGTTTAGAGCTGGCAGATGGCCAACCTTGGATGAAAGCCGCCCGGGTGGGGCAGGACTTCGCATTTAGTGATTTTTCCCTACAATATAGGCAATCAAACGCTTTTCTGCTGGATGCCCTCGTCGAGGGTTATGGTGGCGGAGGCGTTCCTTTTGATTGGCAAGGAATTCCACAGACATGGGTAAGCGAAAACGCGCCTCGGGTCGTTTTGAGTGGTGGATTGAACACGCACAACGTGGGCGAGGCGATTGCTCGTCTGCATCCTTGCGCGGTTGACGTCTCTAGTGGCGTAGAAAGCAGCAGGGGTGTTAAAGATCCTGCGCTCATGGCTCAATTTATTAAAGCAGTGCGCGCAGCAGATGAGAAATCATCATCCCAATAATTTGCTGTAGATAAATCAAAAGAGGTAGCTATGTACGACAAGCCAGATGCACGAGGACACTTCGGTCCTTACGGCGGTGTGTTTGTTTCTGAGACATTGATGTTTGCATTAGATGAGCTCAAAGAGGCTTATGCAAAGTATCAAAACGATCCAGAATTTATTGAAGAGTTTCATTACGAACTCAAACACTTTGTCGGTAGACCATCCCCGGTTTATCACGCGAAGCGTTGGAGCGAAATGCTGGGTGGCGCACAGATTTACCTCAAGCGTGAAGATTTAAACCACACTGGCGCGCACAAGATTAATAACGTGATTGGCCAAGCCATGTTGGCTAAGCGCATGGGCAAGCCACGCATCATTGCTGAGACGGGTGCAGGTCAGCACGGCGTTGCTACAGCAACTATTTGTGCCCGCTTTGGCCTAGACTGCACGGTTTACCAAGGTTCTGTAGACGTAGCCCGTCAAGCACAAAATGTCTTTCGGATGAAATTGCTCGGTGCCAAAGTGGTTCCCGTGGAGTCAGGCACTAAGACATTAAAAGATGCGCTCAATGAAGCGATGCGCGATTGGGTCACTAATGTGGAAAACACTTTCTACATTATTGGTACTGTGGCTGGACCACATCCTTACCCAATGATGGTGCGCGATTTCCAGAGTGTGATTGGTGAAGAGTGCAAAGTACAAATGCCAGAGATGACTGGACGTCAACCTGATTATGTTTTAGCTTGTGTTGGCGGCGGCTCAAATGCGATGGGTATTTTCTATCCCTACATTGATTTCCCTGAAGTGAAACTCGTTGGTGTTGAAGCCGCAGGTCATGGACTTGGTAGTGGCTTACATTCAGCAGCACTCTGTGTTGGTAAGCCAGGCGTATTGCATGGCAATCGCACTTACTTATTGCAAGATGAAAATGGTCAGATTTCAGAAACCCATTCCGTATCAGCTGGTATGGACTATCCCGGAGTTGGCCCAGAGCATGCTTGGTTAAAAGACTCTGGTCGTGCTGACTACGTGGCTATTACTGATGAGGAAGCCTTGAAGGCATTCCATGACTGTTGCCAAATTGAAGGCATCATTCCTGCGTTAGAGTCTTCTCACGCCATTGCTTATGCCTGCAAGCTAGCAAAGACCTTGCCAAAAGATAAAACTATCTTGGTGAATCTGTCAGGTCGTGGCGATAAGGATATGCATACCGTTGCGCAAGCAACTGGTTCTGAAGGTTAAGAAAAACGATGTCAAAAATTACAGCGCTCTTTAAAGAGTTAAAAGCATCGGGCAAAAAAGGATTAATTCCTTTTATTACTGCAGGCGATCCAGACCCAAAGCAAACGGTCGAGTTAATGCATGCATTGGTTCGTGGTGGCTCAAGCGTGATTGAGCTAGGCGTACCTTTCTCAGATCCAATGGCTGATGGTCCGGTGATTCAGAGATCATCAGAGCGCGCATTAACGCACGGCGTGACATTGCATGGTTGCTTGGAGATGGTTAAAGAGTTTCGCAAAAAAGATGCCAGCACACCAGTTGTCTTGATGGGCTATGCAAATCCTGTTGAGCAAATGGGAGCAGAGCGTTTTGCAACCGAAGCAAAAGCTGCTGGTGTTGATGGCGTGCTGATAGTAGATTACCCGCCTGAAGAGTGTGTTGATTTTGCTGCACGTATGCGGGTTGCAGGTATTGATCCCATTTTCTTATTGGCACCAACCTCATCACATGAGCGTATTAAAGAGGCTGCCAAAATTGCTTCTGGTTATATTTATTACGTTTCTATGCGGGGAGTTACAGGCGCATCTCACCTTAATACCCAAGATGTGGCCAGCATCATTCCTAAGATTCGGGAGGAGACCGATATTCCAATCGCAGTTGGCTTTGGGATTAGCGATGCGGCTAGTGCTAAGGCGGTATCCCAAAGCGCAGATGCTGTGGTGATTGGCAGCCGCATTATTCGCCTTTTGGAGGATGCACCCCCTGGGCAGGCAGTACAATCACTGGAAACCTTCATTCGTGAGATTCGCGACGCATTGGATAGTTAAAACTAATGAGCTGGATAGATAAATTACTCCCACCCCAAATTCAACATACTGATCCTGCAAATCGCAAATCAGTACCTGAGGGGCTGTGGGTTAAGTGCCCTAGTTGTGAAACAGTTCTCTACAGCACAGATATCGAAGCGAACCTTTCAGTATGTCCAAAATGCAGTCATCACATGCGCATTGGTGCGCGTCAGCGTTTAGATAGCTTGCTCGATTCAAAAGGCCGTTATGAAATCGGCGCAGACATCTATCCAACAGATCCACTGAAATTTAAAGATTCCAAAAAATATCCAGACCGTATCAAAGAAGCAAATGATGCCTCTGGTGAATCAGAAGCTTTAATTGTGATGGGCGGAAAGATTGAAGCCATTCCTGTAGTAGTCGCCTGCTTTGAATTCCAATACATGGGCGGGTCGATGGGCTCTGTAGTTGGTGAGCGTTTTGCTCGTGGAGCTCAAGAAGCGATTGATAAGAAATGTGCCTTCCTCTGTGTCACTGCTACCGGTGGTGCGCGTATGCAAGAGAGTTTGTTATCTTTATTTCAGATGGCAAAGACCAACTCAATGTTGACCCTGCTGTCTAAAAAAGGTCTGCCCTATATCAGCGTATTAACTGATCCGACTATGGGCGGCATCTCCGCTAGCTTCGCCTTCATGGGTGATGTGGTGATGGCTGAACCAAAAGCCTTGATTGGTTTTGCTGGTCCACGCGTCATTGAACAAACGGTTCGTGAAAAATTACCAGAAGGATTTCAGCGTTCTGAGTTCTTGATGCAAAAGGGTGGTATCGATATGATTGTTGACCGTCGCCAAATGCGTGGTGAGATTGCGCGATTATTGGCGCTCTTGCAAAAACTTCCAGAGCCTGCGATTGCGGGTAGCGCAGCCGTTTAAGCGCTTGAGCACAGCACATCAATCTCCGATTCTTTTTTCTAGCCTAGAGGCTTGGCTTAGTCACCTTGAAACTGCCCACCCGGTTGGTATCGATATGGGGCTTGAGCGTATTAATCGGGTTAAAGCCGCATTAGGTCTTCAGTTTGATTGCCCAGTAATTACCGTTGCTGGGACTAATGGCAAGGGCTCAACTTGCGCCTATCTCGAGAGTATTTTGTTGGCTTCTGGTTACCGAGTTGGCTGTCACACTTCACCACATTTACTGAAATTTAGCGAGCGTGCTCGTGTAAATGGACAAGAGGTTAGCGATAACCTTTTGTTGGAGCACTTCACCGCCGTTGAAAATGCACGCGTGAGTTTGGTAGATGCACCAACGCTAACGTATTTTGAGTTCACCACTTTAGCCATCATGCATCTGTTCTCTAAAGCAAACTTAGATGCAGTAGTGCTAGAAGTTGGCATGGGTGGTCGTTTGGATGCTGTCAATATTGTGGATGCAGATTGCGCCATCGTGACTAGTATTGATATTGATCACGCAGATTTCTTAGGTGGAACCCGAGAGGCGATTGGTCGGGAGAAGGCTGGCATCTTCCGCCCCGGACATATTGCAGTGTGCGGTGATCCTGTCCCACCTCAGTCTTTAATTGACTATGCCGAAGAGCTTGGTTGTGATCTTTGGTTACAGGGGCGGGACTATAACTTCCAAGGCGATAAACAGCAGTGGGGGTGGGCTGGTCGCAAGAAGCGTTTTAGCGGTCTTGGTTATCCCGCACTACGCGGCGCTAATCAAATTCTCAATGCTTCGGCAGTGATTGCTGCTTTGATGGCACTTCATCAGCGCTTGCCCGTAAGCGCTCAAGATATTCGTAATGGCTTTGCCTTGGTTGAGTTGCCTGGCCGCTTTCAGGTGTTACCAGGGCAGCCAACCGTAGTGCTAGATGTGGCTCATAACCCGCATGCGGCAGCTACCTTAGGTCAAGGCCTATACAAAATGGGTTACCACCCATATACCTACGCCATCTTTGGAGCCATGGCGGATAAGGATATTGATGGGGTGATTAAGCCCTTGTTGGATATTGTGGATTTCTGGTTTTGTACGGATTTACCGACCCCAAGGGCAGCTAGCGCCTTGGCGCTCGCAAAGAGGCTTGAGGCCGCGGGAGTAAAGCCTCAAAACGGAGCCGATGGCGGTATCGAATGCTTCCCGGATCCTGCTGCAGCCTATCAAAAAGCCCTATCAAAAGCGGGTGAGGGTGATAGAATTGTGATCTTCGGATCCTTCTATACCGTTGCAGGCGTAATGACTTACCGAAACAACCAGGCCCATTGATCCATGATTCGTTTACCGAGCTTCTTTAAGCGAAAAACACAGGCTGATGACCTTGAATTAGGTTCAGTAGGGAGGCGCTCCGCTAAACGCGCTGCCCCCCGCAGTTTCCAGCGCGCTGCTGAAGCAGAAGAACTCGCTCTCACAGAAGATCCAGAACAACAAAGAGCACGTCATCGATTGATTGGTGCTGCCGTATTAGTCCTCATTGCGGTAGTTGGCCTGCCACGTGTTTTGGACAACAAACCGAAATCTTCACCTAACGATATTGCTGTCAATATCGTTACTAGTCTGCCAATTCCTGGAACAGAAGCAAAGCCTGAAGAGAAGCCTAAAGCAGAGGTAGCGCCTGAACCGGTAAAAGAGGCCCCCAAAGTAGTTGCTGCTCCAGATCCAAAGCCGGAAGTGAAAGCTGAAGTTAAGTCATCACCTGCACCAAATAAAGCGCCTGGATTAGGATTGGCTGCTGGCGAGGAGGTTATCGTTGCCAATAATGCCAAGCCCAAAGTGGATGACGCCACCAAACTTGCAAATACCAATTCGGATAACGGCTCCACAAATGGTTCAGGAAAGTATGTTATTCAGATTGGCGCTTTTGCTTCTGAAGAGCGCGCCAAGGGTTGGATTGCAAAACTCAAAGATCAAAAGATTCCAAACTATGTCTTAAATAAGACCGGTACGGATGGCGTCAAACTCTATGTTTTGCGGGCCGGTCCATATGCCGATAAAGATGCTGCAGAAGCAGCAGAGAAGAAAATTAAGGCGATGGGTCTCTCGCCAAGACTCGTCGAGACTGGTAAGCAGTAATGGAATACTTATCCACCTTAAAGCTAACATCGGTGGATTACTTCACCCTAGTTGTGCTCTTAGTATCCGCTTTGGTGGGTATCTCTCGCGGCCTCTTTAAAGAAGTGCTCGCATTAGCATCTTGGTTTGTGGCCGCATGGGTTGCTTATCACTATACAAATTATCTTTCTACAGAATGGCTCTCAACATTTCATTTAGATGAATTACTTAGTCTAGGTTTGAGTTTTTTGATTCTCTTCATACTGACGCTGATTGTTTGTGGATTGTGCGGCGGGGTAGTACAAAAAATTATCTTGTCAGCGGGCTTGAGTTTGACAGACCGATTCTTGGGTCTAGTGTTTGGTTTGGCGCGCGGCGCTTTAGTTGTTGTGATTTTGGCAACTCTAGCTGCATTAACGCCAATTACGCAAAGTGTGGCCTGGAAAGAGGCTATTACAAGACCTGCCATGGATATGGCAACCGGTTTAATTAAAAGTTGGCTGCCAGCTGACTGGGCTAAGCAATTGGGTGAGTCAATACCCAAAGTAACACCTACCATTACTCCTAAATTAACAATAGGAATCTAGAGATATGTGCGGCGTCGTCGGAACTATTTCCCACTCACCAGTAAATCAACTTCTCTATGATGCTCTGTTGCTCCTGCAACACCGCGGACAAGATGCGGCTGGTATCGCAACCATGAACGGTAATTCCTTCACAATGCACAAGGCTAACGGTCTTGTACGTGACGTATTTAGAACACGCAATATGCGTAGCTTAGTAGGTAATGCTGGTATCGGTCAGGTTCGTTATCCAACCGCTGGTTCAGCAAGCAGCGAAGAAGAGGCGCAACCTTTTTACGTCAGCGCACCATACGGAATTGTTTTAGCTCACAACGGTAACCTGACAAATGCACCAAGCCTGCGTGTTGAAATGGCTTACCGTGATCGCCGCCACATTAATACTAGCTCCGATACTGAGGTACTACTAAACGTCTTAGCGGACGAGCTCCAAAAAGAAACCAATAGCGTTGCCTTGGATGAGGGCGCTATGTTTAATGCTGTAACTGGAGTGACAGCCCGCGTAAAAGGTTCTTATGCGGTGGTATCTCTGATTGCTGGTTATGGTTTATTAGCTTTCCGCGATCCATTTGGCATTCGTCCTCTGTGTATTGGTCGTATTGATACACCACAAGGTCCTGAATGGATGGTGACATCAGAGTCAGTAGCACTAGAAGGCTTGGGCTTTACTTTTGTCCGTGACGTCAATCCTGGCGAAGCAATCTATATCGATTTAGATGGCAACTTCTACTCCCGTCAATGCGTACCCAATGCTGTACTCACACCTTGCATCTTCGAATATGTCTATATGGCGCGTCCAGACTCTACGATCGATGGCGTGACGGTTTACAACGTGCGCATGCGGATGGGTGATTACTTGGCCGAGAAGATTCGGAAAGAAACAAATGTCGATGAGATCGATGTTGTTATGCCGATTCCGGATTCAAGTCGTCCTGCAGCAATGCAAGTAGCTAAAAATTTAGGTGTTGATTATCGCGAAGGCTTCTTTAAGAACCGCTACATCGGCCGTACCTTTATCATGCCAGGCCAAGCTGTTCGCAAGAAATCAGTGCGCCAAAAACTCAATGCTATGCGCATTGAATTTAAAGACAAAACAGTATTGATTGTGGATGACTCTATCGTACGAGGCACCACCTCGTTTGAGATCGTACAAATGGCTCGTGAGTCTGGCGCTAAGAAAGTCATCTTTGCATCAGCAGCACCTCCGGTACGTTTTCCGAACGTATACGGCATTGATATGCCAACGCGTAGCGAGTTGGTTGCTTATGGCCGAACCGATGAAGAAATTAACAAGATGATTGGTGCAGACCAATTAATCTACCAAAGCGTTGAGGATATGAAGCAGGCAGTACGTGACATCAATCCGGCTATTCATCAATTTGAAGCCTCTTGTTTTGATGGTAATTACATTACTGGCGATATCACCGAGTCTTACCTGGATGCCTTGGAGGCAGCCAGAAATACCTCTGCCGCAAAAGCGGATCGTCAGCGTGATTCGAGCGACTTTGCCCGCTCCCAGCTTCATCTGCATTTAGCCACCGAAGACTAAAAAGCGACAAGAATTTGCCTTCGACAAGGCAATTCTTCAATTCGGTGTCAAAATAGCAGTATGAAAAGCAAAACCACACGTAAAAAACCAGATTTTTCTAAGCTGGCACTTGAGACCTTAGCGGTCCGTGCTGGTACTCGTCGCACAGCTGAATATCAAGAGCATTCAGAGGCGATGTTTTTGACTTCAAGTTTTTGTTTTGATAGCGCAGAATTAGCGGCTGATGGTTTTGCTCATGCGGACCAAGGTTTTATTTACTCTCGCTTTACCAATCCAACGGTCAGCATGTTTCAAGATCGCTTGGCTGCTTTAGAAGGCGGTGAAGCCTGTATTGCAACTGCTTCGGGTATGTCCGCTATTTTGACAATGGCAATGGCCCACTTACAGGCAGGTGACCATGTGGTTTGCTCACGTTCTGTGTTTGGTGCGACTGTTCAATTGTTTACTAATATCTTGGGTCGCTTTGGTATTACAACGACTTATGTTGATTTGGCTGATACCAAGTCATGGCAGGCCGCTGTTCAACCAAACACCAAACTGTTTTATTTGGAAACCCCATCTAATCCATTGACTGAGATTGCCGATATCAAGGCGATTTCGAAGATTGCCCAGAAAGCGAAAGCTTTATTTGCAGTAGATAACTGTTTCTGTACGCCAGCTTTACAAAAGCCTTTGGCTTTGGGTGCCGATGTCGTGATTCATTCGGCGACTAAGTATTTAGATGGCCAGGGTAGAGTGGTTGGCGGTGCAATTGTAGGTAGTAAAGATTTCATCATGGGCAAAGTATTCCCATACGTGCGTACTGCAGGCCCAACGCTCTCTGCCTTTAATGCTTGGATATTCCTCAAAGGTTTGGAGACTTTAGAGCTTCGCATGAAGCAACAGAGTCAGAATGCGCTCGCCTTGGCCCAGTGGCTAGAGAAGCACTCTGGAGTTGAGCGTGTTTATCATCCAGGCCTAACATCCCATCCACAGCATGCTTTAGCAAAACGTCAGCAAAAAGCGGGTGGTGCAATTGTGTCCTTCACACTGAAGGGCGGTAAAAAGGCGGCCTTTAAGCTGATTAACCAAACTAAGTTGTGCTCAATCACCGCAAACTTGGGTGATACACGTACGACGATTACTCATCCAGCGACGACTACCCATTGCCGAGTAACTCCTGAAGCCCGAAAAGCAGCAGGTATCAATGATGGCTTGGTACGTATTGCGGTCGGCCTTGAAAATATCAACGACCTCAAGAGTGACCTCGTTGGCGGACTCAAAAAATAATCAAGTCCACCAAAGCCAACCTATGGGCTTTTCTGACGCAACCCAGTTCTGGAATGAACGTTTTAATAAGGCAGAGTTCATCTTTGGCAAAGAGCCAAATGAATATCTTGTTGAGCAAACTCAAAAATACTTAAAGCCAGGCAGTAAGGTTCTTTGTATTGCTGATGGCGAAGGGCGTAACGGCGTGTGGTTGGCCAAACAAGGGATGCAAGTTGTTGGCTTTGACGCATCGGATATTGCGCTCGCTAAAGCCAAACAGTTTGCGCAAGAGAATCAGGTTGAAATTGAATATTCATTTTCAGATACCGATAGCTTTCATTGGCAAGACAGCACATACGACGCTGCCATTGGAATCTTTATCCAGTTTGCTGATCCGGCAATGCGAGAGCGCATTTTTCAGCAAACCCATAAGGCCCTGAAGCCAGGCGGCATCTTCATATTACAGGGCTATACGCCAAAGCAGCTGTTATATAAAACAGGCGGGCCATCCTTAATAGAGCACCTCTATACGGAAGAGCTTATTCGGGCTCTAGCTACGCAATTCCAAATACTGGATTTATGTTGCTATGAAAAAGAGCTGAATGAAGGTGCAAGACATGCTGGTATGTCTGCCTTATTAGGTCTGGTGGCTAAGAAGTAAAGCGACGTGGATCGTTTATGGGGCGAAGCGGCATGATGTGTATCTTGCTGCCATCCATTTCCACATGAGTGTTTTTGCCTACCTCTAATTCCAGTCTTTTGACTTCGGCTGCAGAGGCTTCCCAGCTAATTTTATGGCCACCATCATTTGTAAGTAGTTGAACGACTGCAATTTGACCTAAGGTACTGATTTGCTGGACCGTGGCTTGAATGCTGCCAGCCACTTGACTGAGGTGCAGAGTTAATCCATCGGCGGGCACCACCCAGGCAACCGGAGTGTCCGGTGGAATTTTGCCCTTATCAAGTACTTCAAACACATGACTGCTGTTATTCCAGCTCAACTTCCCAGATTTAAAAACACCTTCAAACATATTGTTGATACCAACAAGCTCTGCAACTCTAGAGTTTCTCGGTTTCTGAAAGAGAACCTGTGGGGCTGCAGTTTGCAAGCCAATGCCTTGGTCGATAACGGTAATGTGATCAGCTAATAGGTCGGCTTCACGTAAATCATGAGTCACCAGCAGAATGGGAATATTGAGATCCTTACGCAGCTCCGCCAGAATTTTGTAAAGACTTTGACGTGTAGGCGCATCAATTGCCGAAAACGGTTCATCAAGCAGCAAAGCATTGGGCTTTTTTACAAGGGCCCTCGCAAGCGCGACACGTTGTTGTTGCCCACCTGAAAGTTGATGAGGCATACGCTGTGCTAGTTCTGCAATTCCCATATGATTTAACCAATCCATTGCGATGGTTTGGCGCATTGCAAGTTCCTGTCCAGAGTTTTGCAGAGGAATGCAGATATTTTCAAGAGCAGTTAAATGCGGAAAGAGTGCATATTGCTGGAATAGGAATCCACAAGAGCGAACTGCTGGGGGGAGTGATGTTGTGGTGCCCTGTAAATCATTGGCCTCAAACCAAATTTGATTGTCACACTCAATCTTTCCAAGGCTGGCATTGCTCAGGCCTGCAATGGTTCGTAAAACAGATGTTTTTCCACTTCCTGACGGGCCCACCAAAGCATGTAGTTGTCCTGGAGCGCATTCAATATTGATTTGCAGGGGATTTGGCAGTGTCTGCGTAACTTTAATTTTTAGCATTAGGCTCTCCAGCCTTTCCTGCGGGATGGATTTTGACCAAAGACCCCATAGGACACTGCAATTGCTATTAAGGATATGCCGAGCAGTAATAAAGCAAGCGCTCCAGCTCCAGCGGTATCAAAACTTTGTACCTTGTCATAAATAGCAATCGATACTGTTTTGGTTTCTCCTGGTATTGCACCACCCACCATGAGAACTACTCCGAATTCACCGAGGGTATGGGCAAAGGTCAGCACTGCTGCGCTAGTAATGCCACGCCAGGCTAATGGCAATTCAATCAAACGAAAGATCTGCCAATTCGATAACCCGCTTACTTGAGCAGCTTCAATAATTTCTGGATTGATTGCTTCAAAAGCGCGCTGTATTGGCTGTATGGCAAATGGCAAATTGACAATGAGGGAGGCAATCAGAATGCCCGTAAATGAAAATACCAGTGGAACGCCCAAAAAGCTTTTGCCGCCCAAGCCAACGAGAAGGTAATAGCCCAAAACCGTAGGGGGCAGAACGAGGGGTAGTGCTAAGCCAGCCTCTATCCAGGATTTACCTTTACCCGCTTTTTGCAGGGAATGGGCCACCCAGACCCCAAAAGGAAGGATGAGGACGAGAGTCCACAAAGCAAGCTTTAATGAGAGAAGAATGGCATCCATATCCATGATTTGATTGTATCTGCTGATATCACTAGGGTATCTCTCTATAGAAAACGTTCTTGAATGTAGGTTAAATATTCGTTTATACGCATATATTGATATAGATAGCCCGCATGAAAGCTAAGGTTCAAAAAGCGACGAAAAACTTATCTCCCAAGCAGATGGAGAAAGTGTTTTTTCAGGTGGCGGCTTATTTCAACGTTCTCTCTGAGCCAGCACGTTTGCGCATCATGTATGCCGTATGCTCGGGTGAAAAGTCAGTATCAGAGGTGGTAGAGATGTGCGGCACTAGTCAGGCAAATGTATCTAGACATCTTTTAGCACTTCATCAGGCTGGCATTTTGCTAAGACGTAAAGAGGGTGTCACCGTTTATTACTCGATTGCTGATAACGCAACGGTAGAGATGTGTCAGACAGTCTGCGCCAAGATTGCTGAAGGTATTCATTAATGACAAAGTATTTATTCTGACGTAGAGGTCAAATGACGAAGAAGCAAATTGAATTGAGCGCACAGGATATCTCAGCGATTGAGAAGCCCGCCAATGGAGTTCGCCTTGTGAAAGCGCCAGAGCACTTTATCTCTCAAAAGCTAATTGCTGAAATTAATGCCAATGGTCTTGATGAGACGCGTCGTGGCTTTTTACGTAAGGGATTCTTTTCTGCCTTAGGCGGCGCTGCAGCTGGCCTAGCAGCTCCCATGGCTTTTGCTGCCGGTGAGGGTGATCCAGCAATTTTGGAAAAACAAGAGTGGCAAACCACTTTAGGTAAAAACGTTGCCACAATGCCTTATGGCGTTCCATCAATCTATGAGGCGAACTTAATTCGCCGTGAATCTCCGGGTTTAACGCGTGTATCAGCTGCATCAGTTGCATTTACTCCTTTGCAAGGTTTGTTTGGAACGATTACTCCAAACGGTTTGCATTTCGAACGCCATCACCAAGGTTGGTACAACCTGAATCCAGAAACACATCGTCTGATGGTGAATGGCCTAGTAAAAAATGCTCGTGTTTTTACAATGAATGACCTGATGAGACTGCCATCAGTCTCGCGTACACATTTCATTGAGTGTGGCGCCAATACTGGTTTAGAGTGGGGCAATGTTGCCGTACCAACTGTGCAATACACCCACGGTATGTTGTCTTGCTGTGAATTTACTGGCGTACCTCTCAAAGTCTTGCTACAAGAATGTGGTGCTGATCTGAAAAAAGGTAAGTTCCTGCTGGCTGAAGGTGGCGATGGTTCCGGGATGACTCGTACCATTAATCTCGAGGCCTGTCTTGAGGATACGATTGTGGCTTGGGGTATGAATGGGGAGATGCTGCGTCCAGAAAATGGCTTTCCATTGCGTCTAGTCGTTCCAGGCGTACAAGGTGTTAGCTGGGTGAAGTGGTTGCGTCGTCTAGAAGTGGGCGATATGCCTTGGAATACTAAAGACGAGGCTGTTCACTATATTGAATTGATGCCAGATGGCATGCATCGTCAATACGCATCTATCCAAGAATGTAAATCTGTCATCACCACACCTTCGGGCGGACAACAATTATTGGATAAAGGCTTCTACAACGTCAGTGGTATGGCATGGTCTGGTCGCGGCAAGATTAAACGTGTTGATGTTTCGTTTGATGGCGGCAATAACTGGCGAACTGCTCGATTAGAGACTCCGGTTCTCACAAAGTCCATTACCCGTTTCAATATTGATTGGGTATGGGATGGATCGCCAGCAATATTGCAGTCTAGAGCAATTGATGACACCGGCTATATTCAGCCATCCATCAAGATGCTACGTGATGTTCGAGGTAATCGTTCGATTTATCACAACAATGCGATTCAGTCTTGGAAATTGGATTCAAACGGTGAGGTGAGCAATGTACAAGTTGGATAAATTATTTGCTCGCTTAGCGCTTGTCGTTTTAGCAGTACTCTGTACACAGTTAGCTTATGCACAAAGTACTCAGGGATCTATGAAGTTTCCTGGCATTGGGCGCAACGCAACGCCCGCCGAAGTGATGGCTTGGGATATTGATGTACGCCCAGACTTCAAGGGGCTGCCAAAGGGGTCTGGCTCCGTTGCGCAAGGTCAAGTGATTTGGGAATCTAAGTGCGCCAGTTGTCACGGTGTGTTTGGTGAGTCCAATGAAATCTTTACCCCGATTGCCGGCGGGACAACCGCTGATGATGTGAAGACGGGAAGAGTTGCGTCTTTGGCTGATCGTAAGCAGCCTCAGCGCACTACCTTAATGAAGGTTCCCACGGTTTCAACATTATGGGACTACATTTATCGCGCAATGCCTTGGAATGCCCCAAGATCATTAACGGCGGACGATACCTATGCTCTGGTGGCATTTATCTTAAGCTTAGGCGAAATCGTTCCAGATGATTTTGTCTTGAGTGATGCCAATATTGCGGAAGTGCAAAAGAAGATGCCAAACCGTAATGGCATGACTCGAAACCACGGTTTTTGGAGTATTAATGGCAAGCCGGATGTCAACGGCTCCTCTTGTATGAACAATTGCGTTAAGTTTGTGCAAATTGGATCTGAATTGCCTGATTTCGCAAGAAATGCCCATGGCAATATTGCAGAGCAAAATCGTCTCTATGGACCTTATCGGGGATCGGATTCTACTAAGCCACCAATAGCAAAGTTGCCCGGCTCGTCAGGCGAGGGTTTGGCGCATGCTGCTGATACTCATGCGCCCACAACTAAGGGCCCTGCAGCATTATTTAAGAATGAGAACTGCTCAGCATGTCATGCTCCCAATGCCAAGTTGGTGGGCCCATCTATTGCTGATATTGCCAATAAGTACAAAGGCCAAAGTGGGGCTCAAGAAAAGCTCATGGCTAAGGTCAAAAATGGTGGCTCAGGGGTATGGGGAGCCATTCCGATGCCGCCACAGGCGCAGCTATCGGATGAGGATAGGGCAACTCTAGTGCGCTGGATGCTTACTGGACAGTAGATTTACAGAAGGTTTTTTGAAATACCGCTATATTTGATACTAAGAGTAGATTATTAAAGGAGTTTTTATGAATCAGCAGCGACGCAGTTTATTGAAATATTCAGCCGTTTTCGGCTTAATGGCTTCTGCGGGTCTCATTAGCGTAGCCCAAGCTCAAGAGTGGAATAAAGCCGCTTTTGAAGGTAAGAGCCTTGATGACGTGTTTAAGGTCTTGGGTGCTGGTACCCCTGATAAATCTGGCGCCGTAACTTTGAACGCTCCTGATATTGCGGAGAACGGTGCAGTGGTTCCAGTTGGAATTACCACCACTCTTAAAGCAGAGCAAATGGCCATCTTGGTTGAGAAAAACCCAAGCGCCTTAGCTGCTCAATTCTTCATTCCTGCTGGTACAGAGCCATTTGTTACTACACGTATCAAGATGGGTCAGACCTCCAATGTATACGCCTTGGTAAAAGCCGATGGCAAATGGAGCATGTCCGTCAAGGAAGTGAAAGTTACCTTGGGTGGTTGCGGCGGTTAACCCGCCCAATTCATCTGAATACCATTAATTAATTACTAGATTATAAGAGGAAAACATGGCTGATCCAATGCGCGTTAGAGCTGCTGAGAACGGTGGAATTGTGGACGTAAAGATTTTGATGAAGCACGATATGGAATCTGGTCAGCGCAAAGATGCTGCTGGTAAAACTATTCCAGCATGGTTCATCAGCACAATTAATGTCAAAGCTAATGGCAAAGATGTATTGAATGGTCAATTTGGTCCAGCAGTTTCTAAGGATCCATTTTTGAACTTCAAATACAAAGGCGCTAAAGGTGACAAGATTGTTGTGAGCTGGGTAGATAGCAAGGGTGATAAGCGCACCGACGAAGCAACTGCTTCTTGATGCGAATGTCTTCACCGTCTAAATAGTTCTGAAAGGGTAACAAATGCAGCGTAAATATACCTTGGGCTTAGCCTCAGGATTGCTGGCAACACTGTTGTCAGTTTCTTCATTGTCTTATGCGCAAAAGAGTGCAACTGACGATATTGCTAAATATCGCGAGATGATTGCAGACGGAAACCCTTCAGAGCTCTATGAAGCTGCTGGTGAAGATCTTTGGAAAAAACCAGCCGGCCCTAAAAATGCCACTCTAGAGAAATGTGATTTAGGTCTTGGGCCTGGAGTCGTGAAGGGCGCAGCTGCTCAGTTGCCGCGCTACTTTAAAGACACCAATAAGGTTCAAGATCTCGAGTCACGCTTGATGACCTGTATGCAGGCATTACAGGGTCGCGATCCTCAGGAAATGATTGATGCTCCTTTTCAAAAGGGGCCCAAGAAAGACATGGAGGCTATTGTTGCTTACGTAGTCACCCTATCTAAAGGTGACAAGATTAAGGTGAGCACCAATCATCCAAAAGAAAAAGAAATGTATGAGCTTGGTAAGCGCGCATTTTTCTTCCAGGGTGGTCCAATGGATTTCTCCTGCGCATCTTGCCATGCTGAAAATGGCAAACGGATTCGCTTACAAGACCTACCAAATCTCGTTGAGCAAAAAGGTGCAGCCTTAGGCTGGGGTTACTGGCCAGCGTACCGCGTTTCTAGCGGTCAGTTCTGGACAATGCAACAGCGCTTGAATGATTGCTATCGTCAGCAACGTTTCCCATTCCCAATCTATGGCTCAGATGTAACGATTGCTTTATCTATGTATATGGCTAAGACTGCCAATGGCGGAACAGTTGAAACGCCTGGATTAAAGCGCTAAGAGATAAGAGACGAACATTATGAAAACTACACACATCAAAAAGCTCTTAACTATTGCTGGATTCATTGTTGCTTCAAGCTTATTGCAAAACGTAGCAGTGGCTCAACAAAAGAATGATCCAAAGTTTAATAAGATGATGACCGATAGCTTTAGAGCTGAGGGCATTGCTGGCTTAGATCGCATCAATCAGGATGCAACCCAAAAGTTTTGCTCTGATCCAGTATTTGCCAGTAGCAAACAAGGTGAAAAGATGCGCGAAAAGATTCAGAAAATCAATATGGAGTCCATCAAGCAACCTTCAGATGGAAAATATATTGGCGACTGGAAGGCTGGCGAGAGGATTGCTCAAAGTGGCCGTGGTGCAACTTGGACAGACAAGGCTGACGCTGTTGTTGGTGGTGGTTGCTATAACTGTCACCAGATTGACGCAAAAGAAATCTCCTATGGAAATATCGGTCCTTCATTGACTGGTTACGGAAAATTACGCGGTTATTCACAAGAAGTGGTTACCTATACCTGGAATCGTATTAATAACTCCAAGGCTTATAACGCTTGCAGCAATATGCCACGATTTGCGCACTTCAAACTCTTGAATGAACAGCAAATTCAGGATGTCATGGCCTTATTGCTTGATCCTGCCTCTCCAGTGAATCAGTAAGTAGAGATACAAAATATAAAGAACAGGCCGACAGGCCTGTTTTCTTAAGGGGAAATGTTATGTCTTTAAGTCGTCGCGATTTTTTGCAGGCCTTGGCTATTGCATCTGCAGGCGGAATGAGTTTGCAGTCAAACTTTGCTAATGCGCAAAGCACTGCCCAAAAATTTTATGACTTACCCAAGTTCGGTAACGTTCATTTCTTGCATTTCACAGATTGTCATGCTCAGTTGCTACCAATTTACTTTCGAGAGCCTAATGTCAATCTTGGCATTGGCGCTCAAGAGGGTAAAACTCCGCACTTAGTTGGCGAATATTTCTTAAAAGCAAACGGCATTAAACCGGGTACTCGTGATGCACACGCATTTACCTACCTGGACTACGTAGCAGCGGCGCAGAACTACGGCAAGATGGGTGGCTTTGCTCATATGGCTAGCTTAATTAAGCAAGTGAAGGCGAATCGTCCTGGAGCCTTGTTGCTTGATGGTGGTGATACCTGGCAGGGTTCAGGTACTGCGCTCTGGACCAACGGCCAAGATATGGTTGATGCAGCGCTTGCTCTTGGTGTTGATGTAATGACACCGCATTGGGAAATGACCTTGGGTGAGAAGCGCGTGATGGAAATTGTCAATGGCGATTTCAAGGGCAAAGTCTCTTTCATTGCGCAAAATATTAAGACAGCAGACTTTGGTGACATGGTATTTAACCCTTATGTCATGAAAGTGCAGAACGGCATTCAAGTGGCCATCATTGGCCAGGCTTTTCCATACACGCCAATTGCAAATCCAAGGTATTTCACCCCTGACTGGACTTTTGGTATTCAGGAAGAGAATATGCAAAAGACCATTGATGAAGTGAGATCAAAGGGTGCAAAGGTTGTTGTACTTTTATCTCACAATGGTATGGACGTGGATTTAAAGATGGCCTCTCGCGTTCGCGGCTTAGATGCAATTATGGGAGGTCATACGCATGATGGCGTTCCTATTCCGGTGAAGGTGAAGAACGCTGGCGGAGTAACCTTAGTTACCAATGCTGGATCAAATAGCAAGTTCTTAGGCGTTCTGGATTTTGATGTGAAGGGCGGCAAACCGGTTGATTTCCGCTATAAGCTTTTCCCAATCTTTTCCAATCTGATTCCGGCTGATCCAACGATGAGTAAGTTGATCACTAAGATCAGAGCTCCGTATGAAGCTAAGCTTAATGAAAAGCTAGCCACTACTGAAGGTCTCTTGTATCGCCGTGGAAACTTCAATGGAAGCTTTGATCAGCTCATTCTTGATGGTTTGATGGCGCAGAAAAATGCAGAGATTGCTTTCTCGCCCGGCTTCCGCTGGGGTACTAGCCTCTTACCAGGCCAGGCAATTACCCGTGAGAACCTCTTAGATCAAACTGCGATTACTTATCCATACACCACTGTCACAAATATGACTGGCGAGACGATTAAAACAATCCTAGAAGACGTTGCAGACAATTTATTTAATCCTGATCCTTACTATCAGCAAGGTGGTGACATGGTGCGTGTGGGCGGCATGCAATACGCTATTGATCCAGCTCAAACTGCTGGCAAGCGTATTACCGATATGCGCTTAAATGGCAAACCTATTGAGGCTAGCAAGACATACAAGGTTGCAGGCTGGGCACCAGTGAGCGAAGATGCTAAGAATGCTGGTGGCGAGGCAATCTGGGATGTGATGGAAAGACACCTAAGAGATGTCAAGGTTGTAAAAGCTGTCAAACTGAATGAGCCAATCATCAAAGGCGTTAACAATAATCCTGGCATGGCTCCCATTTAAACCGTATGAAAGTTACAGCAATGAATAAGTTAATTCATCTTATATTTGCAGCCATGATCGCCCTTGGTTTTGGATCCATCGCCAATGCGCAATCATCTGGTTCGACCAAGGTGGTTTATCACATCGATGATGCCGAGACCCAAGGTTTAAAAGGTTTACGTAATATTCGCAACCACCTTGATGTCTCGCCACAAACCACCATCATTGTTGTTACCCACGCAAATGGTGTAGATCTGCTGATGGAGGGTGGCAAAGATAAAAAGAATAATGTGGAATATGCCCCGTTAGTAGGGGCACTTAAATCCCGTGGTGTGAAGTTTGAGGTCTGTGAAATTACTCTGAAGAATCGTAATCTCAAGAAAGATCAATTCACAATGGATGCAGATTTCACGCCATCAGGCGTAGTGCGTGTTGCAGACCTGCAATACAAAGATGGGTTTGCGTACATTAAGCCTTAACTCATATTCAAATGAATATTTACAGGATTAGCATTGCTTATGTGAAGTGCTCGATAGGGATCCTAATGGGATCCCTTATCTTATTCAGTAGCGCTCATGGGCAAATCACTAAGCCTGTCGACACAATTCAATTAAAGCCTATTCAGGTAGCACCTCATACCTATTTTGTGAAGGGCTACCCAGAAATGGGGAATAGTGCTAATCAAAACTTTATTTCAAATGCTGGATTTGTGGTGACTCCTAAAGGCGTCGTCGTAGTGGATGCCTTAGGCTCGCCTATTCTTGCGCAAAAATTGATTGCTGAAATTAAAAAGATCACCAACCAAAAAGTAGTTGCTCTGATTGTGAGTCACTATCATGCTGATCATATTTACGGCCTGCAAGAATTTAAAAAGATCGGCGCCAAGATTTATGCGCAAGGTGAGGGTAGAAACTATCTTTCTTCAGAGACTGCAAAGCAACGTTTAATCGCCTCAAGAATTGATTTTGCTCCGTGGGTAAATGCTGATACAAGGCTGGTTTCAGCGGATGTTTGGATTGATCATAAAATTAAACTCTCCATTGGGGGAGTAGATTTTTTTGTGAGCCGCGTTGGGCCTGCCCATGCCCCGGAAGATTTAATGGTTTACGTGCCATCAGAAAAAGTACTCTTTGCTGGAGACCTTGTATTTCGGGGTCGAATTCCATTCGTTGGCAATGCTGATAGCAAGGGTTGGCTCATTGCTTTAGATGAGATTGAAAAACTCAAGCCCAATATCGTGATTCCAGGGCATGGCAATTACTCGGTGAAGCCCGCCGAAGACATTATTTTCACTAGAAACTACCTGAAATATTTACGGGATTCCATGTCCGTAGCGGCCATCAATATGGATCCTTTTGAGGATGCCTATAAGCAAGCAGATTGGTCGGAATATGAAGGAATGCCACTATTTAGAGCGGCCAACCGGATGAACGCCTATAACGTCTACCTTTCAATTCAGGCTGAGTAGGGCAATTTTGCTCATTGGGCCTTAAAATAGAGGATTAATGCTAAATCCTTGATTTGTAATGAAAATGCTTCTTATTCGATTCCTTCCCGCAATAACATTCAGCGCGCTTCTCAGTGCACCAGCTTTTGCTGCGCCGGATTTGGCCAATGGCAAGGCTATTGATCAGCAAAAATGCTATGCCTGCCATGCCAAAAAAACAGGTTTTGGCAATGGCGACATGATCTACACCCGTAGCGATAGCAAAGTGAAGTCTGTAGCCAATTTAAAGAGGATGGTGGCTATGTGTAATACCGAACTTCGCTTAGACCTATTTCCTGAGGATGAGGCAGATGTTGTTGCTTATCTCAATAAGCAGTTTTATAAATTCAAACCTTAAATTTTCAAAATATAGTCGCTATGGATGTTGTTGATATCAATTCTTTAAGTAGGTCAGTGCTCTGGGCTACGTTTGCCATTGCCTTTGTGCTTGGTGCAGTGATGCAGAAGACAGGTTTTTGTACTATGGGCGCTGTTTCTGATGCATTCATTATGTCTAGCTGGGATCGACTCAGGCAGTGGTTCTTGGCAATTGGTATTGCCATCGTTGGTTTTGCTTTGATGTCTTATTTTGGATTGATCGATCCGCTGAAAAGCTTTTATACCGGCAATCGGTTTTTATGGCTTTCCACTATTGTTGGCAGTATTTTGTTTGGCTTTGGCATGGTTTTGTCCTCTGGCTGTGGCAGTAAAACCTTAGTACGCATTGGTGGCGGTAATTTAAAGTCGATCATTGTTTTTATGGTACTCGGTCTAACTGCTTATATGACTATGCGTGGTTTTTTAGGTGTGATTCGCATCAATACGCTGGATACTGTCTATATCGCTTTCAGTACCCCGCAAGATTTACCCAGTCTTCTGAGCGGCCCTTTGGGAATGGCTCGCGCTAATCTTCATCTAGCTTTAGGCTTGATCATGGGTTTTGCATTCATTGCCTATGCCTTAGCTAACAAAGCATTTTGGACAGCAGAGAACCTTATCGCCGGAATTGTTGTTGGTTTGGCTATCTGCGCTATTTGGTGGGTCTCTGGCAATCTCGGTTACGTAGCAGAAGATCCCAATACTTTGGAAGAGGTATTTTTGGTTACCAATTCTGGGCGTATGGAGAGCTTATCTTTTGTTGCTCCTTATGCCTATTCATTAGACTGGCTCATGATGTATAGCGATACATCCAAAGTGCTCACGGTTGGAGTGGTTGCGGTAATCGGAATGATCTTGGGTTCGGCGCTTGTATCTATTGCAAGCAAATCTTTCCGCTGGGAGTCTTTCCGCAACACTGAAGACACCGCAAATCATTTGCTTGGCGCTGCCTTGATGGGCTTTGGAGGCGTTACTGCTCTGGGGTGTACAGTAGGGCAGGGCTTAAGTGGTATCTCCACTCTAGCGCTCGGATCTTTTCTTGCCTTATCTGGATTTATTTTTGGTGCCTATTTAGGATTGCGCTACCTGCAATTCCGCCTTGCCCCTAATCCTTGCAGCTAACTATCAATCGTTTGGATATTCATTAATGCAAATTGACTGGCTTTCCTTCACACCCATTCCGTCCTTATTAGGCGGAATGATTCTAGGTGTTGCAGCAGCACTCTATGTACTATTGCATGGTCGTATTCTGGGTATTAGTGGGATTGTTTCTGGACTGTTGCATCCCAAGGTTGAGGACTCTGCTTGGCGATTAAGCTTGGTGTTAGGTTTAGTTACAGCTCCATTTTTGGCAGCATTATTTTTCGGTATATTTCCAATCGTTGAGATTGACTCTAGTTGGTTGGCAATTGTGATTGCCGGTCTTTTAGTTGGCTTTGGCGCCCAATATGGTTCAGGCTGCACTAGTGGTCACGGCATTTGTGGTTTGTCTCGCTTATCACCCCGCTCATTGGTTGCAACTATATCTTTTATGGGCGCTGGTTTTATGATGGTTTTTGTGGTTCGTCACTTGATCGGGGGCTAAGTTGAAAAAACATTACGGCCTCTTTAGTCAATATGGCATTGGTGTGCTCTTCGGATGGGGATTAATCATTTCCGGCATGAGCAATCCACATAAGATTTTAGGTTTCTTGGATTTAGCTGGCAACTGGGATCCATCACTCATGTTTGTGATGCTGGGCGCAGTGATAGTTGGTCTTGCGGGTTTTTATGTTGCGAGCAAGCGATCTGAAGCATTCTTTGGTGGGGCTCTGCATATTCCCACTAGGCGCGATATCACTAAACCTTTGGTTATTGGCGGTCTGATCTTTGGGGCTGGTTGGGGTATTGCTGGTTTTTGTCCTGGACCAGCATTAGTTGCCCTTGGTGCAGGCCATCTCAAAGCCCTGGTATTTGTGGCTGCCATGCTGGCTGGTATGGAGATCTGCGAACGATTCTTCACGGCTCATAGAAACAAGCCCAAGCAAGCCTGAGCCTGCCTGATTTAGAATCAACCCTATCGCATATTTATTGAATGTAGAGGGTTTTATGAGTCTTCCTATTACTTGCCATAACGATCAATTCGGTACTCTAGGCCAAATTGATGCTATCCATTTAGCGGAAATTGCTGAGCAGGGCTATAAAAGCGTCATTAATAACCGCCCAGATGGTGAAGGTGGCCCGAATCAACCAAGCAATGCCTCTATTCAAGCTGAAGCTGAAAAGCTTGGCCTGAACTACGTTTACCTACCAGTAGTTCCTGGTGCATTTACTCCTGCCCAAGTTCAAGAAATGGCGCGTCTCTTAAAAACAATGCCTGGCCCTATTTTGGCATTCTGTCGTTCTGGAGCTCGCTCAACCAATCTATACCATCTTGCATTGCAAGTTGCTTAAGACGAAAGTCTGATTGCATGCGCATTGTTATTCCTGATGAGCGCAAGCTTGTTCATGAAATGATTGCACCGATTCGGTGGGGTGATATGGATGCCTACGGCCATGTGAATAACACCATCTACTTTCGGTATATGGAGCAAGCGCGAGTAGATTGGATTAGTTCGCTGGGATACAAGGTTGCTCCAGAGGGTGAGTCAGTGATCATGATCAATGCCTTTTGTAATTTCTTTAAGCAACTAAGCTATCCAGGCGACATTATTCTCAAAACATTTGTTGGCGCTATTGGCAGAACCAGTATGGACGTGTTTCATACCATGACACTGAGGACTGAGCCTGATATCTTGGCTGCCGAAGGTGGTAGCACCTTAGTGTGGGTGGATATGAATACAAATCAGTCTGTGCCTTGGCCTGAAGATATATTGCAAAAGGTGCGTGCGTAAACGGAATGCAGCCAAGCAACCCACACATCTTATGGCTGGATCAATTTCTCTCTGAGCTACATCAATTTGACCTCATCATTGATGTCAGATCACCAGCAGAGTTTGCCTTAGATCATATTCCTGGTGCAGTGAATTTTCCGGTCCTTAACAATGAAGAGCGCGCCCAGATCGGCACTCTCTATAAACAAGTTTCTCCATTTGCAGCCAAGAAGCTTGGCGCAGCTCTAGTATCTAAAAATATTGCTTTGCATATTGAGCAAAACTTACTCGAATTGCCGCGTGAATGGCGTCCACTAATTTATTGTTGGCGTGGTGGTGAGCGCAGCGGGGCATTTACCCACATTCTGAATCGCATTGGTTGGAAGGCGATGCAGCTTGAGAGTGGTTATCAAGGCTTTAGGCGGACCGTGATTGATGGCCTTGAACATGCTGCAAGCATGTTTAGATTCCAGGTGGTCTGTGGGATGACAGGCAGCGGTAAAACTAGGGCCCTTCAAGAAGCGAAACAGTATGGTGCGCAAATCTTAGATCTAGAGGCCCTGGCGATTCATCGTGGCTCAGTATTAGGTAATGAGCCTAATAGCGAGCAACCATCTCAAAAAGGATTTGAGACGGCTATTTGGAATGCGCTACGCAATCTAGACCCTTCAAAGCCAGTCTTGGTGGAGTCCGAAAGTAAAAAGGTGGGCGGAGTTCATATACCTGATGCCTTAATGCAAAAAATCCGTAACGGTGCTTGTATTGAATTACGCTCCAGCACTCAAACCCGAGTTTCTTGGTTGATTCGTGAATACCATCACTTCCTAACTGACACGGATAACTTTAAAAGTAAGCTTGCCTTACTCACCGCTCACTATGGAAAAGTCCAGATCAGTAAATGGAATGAAGCCATTGATGCAGGCAACTTTCCGGAGTTAGTTGAGGAGTTGCTAGTAAAGCACTACGATCCTTCTTATCAATCATCGATCGTCAGAAATTTTCCTCAATACACAATGGAAAATTTTGTGCAACTTGAAAATGATAGTGATGAGGCCTTTGCTAAAGCGGCAAAGGCCATCGTTGCAAAGCTGAACTCTTAGCGAATCAGCTAAACGCCTGAATACCAGTCTGCGCGCGCCCTAAAATCAGGGCATGAATATCGTGGGTGCCTTCGTAGGTATTGACTACCTCTAAGTTCAGCATATGACGCACAACTCCATACTCATCTGAGATACCATTACCACCATGCATATCACGCGCTAGACGTGCAACATCTAGGGACTTACCGCAAGAGTTACGTTTCATGATGGAGGTGATTTCTGGGGCGGCAATCCCTTCATCCTTCATGCGACCCAAGCGTAAGCAACCTTGGAGAGCAAGCGTGATTTCAGTTTGCATATCTGCTAATTTTTTCTGAATCAATTGATTGGCAGCGAGAGGTCGATCGAACTGCTTGCGGTCAAGCGTATATTGGCGAGCAGCGTGCCAGCACCATTCAGCAGCCCCTAGGGTGCCCCAAGAGATTCCGTAGCGAGCAGAGTTCAGGCAGGTAAATGGACCTTTCAGGCCGCTAACTTCAGGAAATTCATTTTCGGTGGGAACAAAGACCTCATCCATTACGATTTCACCGGTAATGGAGGCGCGTAAACCCATCTTGCCGCTGATCTTGGGAGCGCTCAAGCCCTTCATCCCTTTTTCTAGGATGTAGCCGCGGATCACACCCTCATCATTCTTTGCCCATACAACAAATACATCGGCAATTGGGGAGTTAGAGATCCACATCTTGGATCCCGTTAAAGAAAATCCACCCGGAACTTTTTTAGCTCGGGTGATCATTCCGCCAGCATCGGATCCGTAGTTCGGCTCAGTTAAACCAAAGCAACCAATCCATTCTCCAGTAGCTAACTTCGGAAGATATTTTTGTTTTTGTGCTTCGCTACCAAATTCATTAATCGGCACCATCACCAATGAGGATTGCACGCTCATCATCGAACGATAACCAGAATCAACACGTTCAATCTCGCGAGCAATCAAGCCATAAGAAACATAATTGAGGTTAGCGCCGCCGTATTGTTCTGGAATGGTGATACCTAGAAGACCAAGCTCTCCCATTTCTCGAAAGATTGCAGGATCGGTCGTCTCGTTGCGGAAGGCATCATGAATGCGTGGCATGAGACGCCCTTGCGCATACTCAGCAGCCGCATCACGGATCATGCGCTCCTCTTCGGTTAATTGCGTATCGAGGAGGAGGGGGTCCGCCCAATTAAAACTGGCTTTACTCATTACTTAGTCATCCTATTGTTAAATTTGCTGCTTCCTGCGAATTTTCAGGAATGCAGATATTCTTGTTTCTATTATCCATTTTTCCAGGCTTATGGACTCACCTAGACGACACCATCGCTATTACGACCTCATTTTGGCGGCCTTTGTGGTGGTCTTGCTTTGCTCAAACTTTATCGGCGCAGGTAAAGCGGCCGTGATTGACATACCTTACTTCGGAACCATTCCGTTTGGTGCCGGAATTTTGTTCTTTCCAATTGCCTATTTTTTTGGAGATATTCTCACTGAGGTTTACGGCTACGCTTATGATCGCCGTGCTGTTTGGGCGGGATTTGCTGCTCTAGCATTTGCAGCAGTCATGGCGCAAATTGTGATTGCCCTCCCGGTTGCTCCTGGCAGCTATATGGCCAATTATCAGCATGGCCTTGAAACCGTCTTTGGTAACTCCTGGCGCATTGCTTTGGCTTCGATGTTTTCATTTTGGTGCGGCAGTCTGGTAAATAGCTACGTTCTGGCCAAAATGAAAATTTGGACTAAAGGACGCTTCTTGTGGATGCGCACCATTGGTTCAACGGCGGTAGGTGAGTTGGTGGACTCCTCTTTCTTTTACATACTGGCCTTCTATGGCATATGGCCTACCCATGAGCTAATTCAGGTGGCATTGGCTCAGTATGTCCTGAAAACTTCCTGGGAGATCTTGGCTACCCCAATGACCTATTGGGTCATCAATTTTCTGAAGCGCAAGGAAAATGAGGATTATTACGACATCCATACGAATTTCACCCCATTTAGGGTCAAAGTCTGAATTAGGCCTTTCTAAGCTGAACCCGTTAAAATAACGGTCTTTGCCCCCAAAGATGGGGGTATCTGTTGAATTGAATTTCAGAAAGCTAGAAACCATCCGTGTTGTCCGCATCTAATATCACCATGCAGTTTGGGGCAAAACCCCTGTTTGAAAACATTTCCGTGAAGTTTGGCGGCGGCAATCGTTATGGCCTCATTGGTGCAAACGGTTGCGGTAAATCCACCTTTATGAAAATCCTAGGTGGTGAGCTTGAACCCACCAGCGGTAATGTCAGCTTAGATCCCGGTATTCGTCTCGGTAAGTTGCGCCAAGATCAATTTGCTTATGAAGACGTGCGCGTACTTGATGTCGTGATGATGGGTCACGAAGAGATGTGGAAGGCTGCAGCAGAACGCGACGCGATCTACGCTAACCCAGATGCTTCTGATGAAGATTACATGAAGGCTGCTGAGCTTGAAGGCAAATACGCTGAGTACGGTGGTTATACCGCTGAAGCAAAAGCAGGTGAGTTGTTATTAGGTATTGGTATTCCCATCGAGCAACATAACGGCCCAATGAGCAATGTTGCACCAGGCTGGAAATTGCGTGTATTGCTAGCGCAAGCATTGTTCTCTGATCCAGATGTATTGCTGCTTGATGAGCCAACCAATAACTTGGACATTCACTCCATTCATTGGCTTGAGGACATCCTCAATCAAATTAAGAGCACCATCGTCATCATTTCCCATGATCGCCACTTCCTTAATGAAGTCTGTACGCATATGGCTGATATGGACTATGGAACACTGAAGGTCTATCCAGGAAACTATGACTCTTACATGCTGGCATCTGTGCAGGCGCGGACCCAGCAGTTAAGTAATAACGTGAAAGCCAAAGAAAAGATTGCTGAATTAGCAGCTTTCGTGGCGCGCTTCTCTGCGAATGCTTCTAAAGCACGTCAAGCTACCTCACGTCAGCGTCAGTTGGAAAAAATTGAGATTGTTGAAGTGAAGCCTTCTTCACGTCAAAACCCATTTATTCGTTTTGATACTGAGAAAAAACTCCACAACATGGCAGTCGAGTGCAATGCACTTACAAAAGCCTATGACCGCGTGATTTTTAAGAACTTTAAGCTCGGTGTTCGTGCTGGTGAGAAGATTGCCATCATTGGTCAAAACGGTGCTGGCAAGACTACGCTGCTCAAATCCATCCTGAGTAAACGCTTTGATGGTATTGCTGTTGATAGTGGTGATGTGAAGTGGGCTGAGAATGCTAAGGTTGGCGTAATGCCTCAAGACAATACTGAGATGTTTGCTAAAGACGAATTACTCATGGATTGGATGAATGAGTGGCGTAATACTGGTGACGATGATCAAGTGATTCGCGGTACCTTGGGTCGTCTATTGTTCTCTGGTGATGACATTGGTAAATCTGTCAAAGTCCTCTCTGGTGGTGAAAAGGGCCGCATGATTTGGGGTAAATTGATGCTCCAAAAATATAACGTCCTAGCAATGGATGAGCCAACCAATCACATGGACATGGAGTCAATTGAAAGTTTGCAAATTGCTCTAGAGAAATTTGATGGCACTTTGATTTTCGTATCCCATGACCGTGAATTTGTATCCGCATTGGCCAATCGCATCTTAGAAGTGAAGATGGACGGTACGGTAGTAGATTACTCAGGGACTTATGAAGAATACTTACGTAGTCAGGAGTTGACCGGCTAAGCTTTTAGCTAAGTACCATTCAGCTTTAGAAACAATAAGCCTGCGAGTGATTACGCAGGCTTATTTTCTTTATTCTGTCTCTGAAAACGCATTGCAGTTCCGTCTTCGCGAATACGTTTCCAAACGGATAGCTTCTCTTCATCGGAGAGAAAAACCCAATTACTCACTTCAGATAGAGTGCGACCGCAACCTTGGCAGATTTCATCATAGAGGGTTGTACAAACTCCAATACAGGGAGAGTCAGATGCATCATCCCCTGTAGAGAGTGAATGTGAGCCATCTTGAGTTTGCGGGTTGGCGCTATCAGAATTCATAGCTGTACTTTAGTCGATTTCAGTGGGCTATGCTCGGCAAGCTCATCGACATAGGCGCCAATACCTTGGTGCTCACGATTGAGAAAATGTTCAATTGCCTTCGCAAATCTAGGGTCTTTGATTAAATGCGCAGATTGGATGGTGGTTGGTAAAAAGCCGCGCGCCATTTTATGTTCGCCTTGAGCGCCACCTTCAAAAGTCTGAATACCTTCGGCGATACAGTACTCAATAGCTTGGTAATACGCAGTCTCGAAGTGTAAGCAAGGAATATATACTTTGGCACCCCAATATCTCCCAAATACCTTGCCTAATGATCGATCTACCACTAGCAGGGAGGCCGCAATAGGAATTCCATCCTTTTCGGCAATGATTAAATGCAGATTATCTGGCATCCGTTTTTCCCACAGCTTAAAGAATGATTCATTTAAGTAAGGGGTTGAGTGGTGCTCAAGATAGGTATTTTGATAACAATCAAAAAAGAACTCCCAGTCTTGATCAGTTGATTCTTTCCCAGGAACATGCCTAAACGTAATCGCTTCTTTTGCTACTTGCTCACGTTCACGACGAATATTCTTGCGACGCTTCATGGTTAGCGCTGATAAAAATTCCTCAAAGCTCTGAAAGTCTTGGTTATGCCAATGAAACTGCACAGAATCTCTCAGTAAGAAGCCTTGTTCCTTCAACACTTTTGCTTGATTAGTCATTGGAAAGAGTATGTGCACAGAAGAGAGGTGGTTTTCTGCCAATAAAGTCTTCAGTCCACCAATTAATGCATTCTGAATTTCAACCACATCAGATTCGGGGCTGCAGAGAATGCGTGAACTCTGCACAGGGGTGAAAGGAATGGCGCAAAGTGCTTTAGGGTAATAGTTCATACCTTGCTGCTCGTAGGCCTGTGCCCATGACCAGTCAAAGACAAACTCACCATAGGAGTGCTGCTTTAAATACATGGGTATTGCGCCGATTAATTGGCCATCTTGCTTCAAAACCAAATGGGCAACTTGCCATCCAGTATTGCCACCAACGCAGCCAGTTTCTTCAAGAGCGCTTAAGAATTCATGTCTCAGAAAGGGGCCGGCATCAGGGCTAAGTAGGGCGTTCCAGTCTGCGGCAGATACATCAGAGAGATGATCTAGGATTTCTATTTGGAATTGTTCTGAGCCTATCACTATTAGCGCTGGATTAATTCAATTTTGTATCCATCAGGATCTGTGATAAAGGCAATAACGGTATCGCCACCGGCAACTGGACCAGCTTCACGGGTCACATTGCCACCTGCAACCTTTATTTTCTCGCAAGCAGCGTAAGCATCTGGAACGCTAATAGCAATGTGTCCATAAGCACTACCTAAATCATAAGAAGAAACTCCGTGGTTATAGGTGAGCTCAATCTCCGCTTGGCCGTCCGCATTGCCTTTGCCATAGCCAACAAAAGCCAGAGAGTACTTTTGCTCAGGGCGCTCGGTCGTACGCAGCAAATTCATGCCCAGTACTTTGGTGTAGAAAAGAATCGAACGATTTAAATCGCCGACGCGAAGCATAGTGTGTAGGATCATCATATTTACATTGAGGTGTAGTTAGGGCCGCCTCCACCTTCTGGTGTGATCCAGATGATGTTTTGGCTGGGGTCTTTAATGTCGCAAGTTTTGCAGTGGACACAATTCTGTGAATTGATCTGCAGGCGGGGTTTGCCATCAGTCTCAACGTATTCATAAACGCCGGCAGGGCAATAGCGTTGCTCAGGACCAGCATAAGTCTTCAGGTTTATATCAACCGGAACGGAATCATTTTTCAGGGTTAAATGCACTGGTTGATTCTCAGCATGGTTGGTATTGGAGATAAACACCGAAGAGAGGCGATCAAAGGTGATCTTGCCATCTGGTTTTGGATACTCAATTGGCCGATGTTTTGCTGCAGGCTCTAAACACTCATGATCAGCATGCTTGAGGTGCACGGTCCAAGGCACATTGCCGCCTAAGAGTTTTTGCTCTAAGCCAACCATCAAGGTGCCAAGGTAGAGCCCTTTAGACATCCATGACTTGAAGTTACGTGCTTGATTGAGTTCGGTATGAAGCCAGCTATTTTGAAATGCTGTTGGGTAAGCAGATAAAACATCGGCAGAACGATTTTCATTTAAGGCAGAAACGGCTGCTTCTGCGGCGAGCATGCCAGTCTTAATGGCCGCATGACTGCCTTTAATGCGGGAGGCATTCAAGTAGCCTGCATCACAACCAATGAGTGCGCCACCAGGAAATACTGTCTTTGGCAGACTATTTAAACCGCCAGCAGTGAGCGCACGTGCACCATAAGCAATCCGTTTACCACCTTCGAATGTTTCACGAATTTTGGGGTGCAATTTATAGCGCTGGAATTCTTCAAAAGGGGAGAGATAAGGGTTCTTATAAGAGAGACCCACCACTAGACCAACAGCAACCTTGTTATCCCCTAGGTGATAGAGAAATGAGCCGCCATAGGTATCACTTTCTAAGGGCCAGCCAGCAGTATGAACAACCAACCCCGGCTTACTCTTAGAGGATTTGACTTCCCATAGTTCTTTAATGCCAATGCCATAGCTTTGTGGGTCTGCATCCTGATCTAAGGCAAACTTCGCAATCAGCTGTTTACCGAGATGACCACGAGCACCTTCAGCAAACAGCGTGTACTTCGCACGCAATTCCATGCCAAGCTGGAACTGATCAGTAGGGTTACCTTCCTTGTCTAAACCCATTGCGCCGGTAATAACGCCACAGACTGCGCCTTGTTCGTTATACAAAATTTCAGCAGCTGGAAAGCCGGGGAAAATTTCAATGCCAAGATTCTCAGCTTGTTGTCCTAACCAGCGCGTTACGTTAGCAAGACTAACAATATAGTTACCTTCATTTTTAAAGCAGTGGGGCAACATCCAGTTCGGAACTTGATAAGAGTTATCGGAGGTTAAGAATAGAAATTGATCTTGGGTGACCTCGGTTTCAAGTGGAGCACCCATTTCTTTCCAATCAGGAAAGAGTTCAGTAAGTGCTTTTGGATCCATGACAGCGCCAGACAAAATATGTGCACCGATTTCTGAACCTTTTTCCAGAACGCAGACGCTAATATCCTTACCAGTAGTATTTGCCAATTGTTTGGCTTTAATCGCTGCTGATAGACCAGCTGGACCACCGCCAACGATGACTAGGTCATAGTCCATGGACTCTCTGGGTCCAAATTGCTCTAGCAGTTCTGCAGCATTCATTCAAATTCTCCGGAATTTCTTCAAAATAGGCTTTTCAGCCCCATTAGTTTAGTTCGAATAGAGAAAAACCAAATTAGTGCATAGGTAGTAGCTAGGCTGCCCAGGCTTAAGACGCTGAGGCGTTATGATTACTTTTTTACTCATTTTGGCATTATTAGGACAAAGTTATGAATAAAACCTACCCATCGGCAGTCGATGCCTTGAGGGATATCTTAAAAGACGGACAAAAAATAGCTGTTGGTGGTTTTGGTCTGTGTGGCATTCCAGAAGTACTCATTCAAGCGGTAAAAGATTTGGGCGCACAGAATTTGACTGCGATTGCCAATAATGCAGGTGTTGACGGATTCGGTTTAGGTCTCTTGCTGAACTCTCGCCAAGTGAAAAAGATGGTTGCCTCTTATGTTGGAGAGAATAAAGAATTTGAACGTCAGTTTTTAGCGGGTGAGCTAGAGTTGGAATTCACACCTCAAGGTACTTTGGCAGAAAAATTACGCGCTGGTGGTTGTGGTATTCCTGCCTTCTATACAAAAACTGGAGTTGGTACTTTGGTTGCTGAAGGCAAGGAAGTAAAAGAATTCGATGGTGAGAAATACATTATGGAGCGCTCCATTATTTCCGACATCTCTTTGGTGAAGGCTTGGAAAGCAGATAAGTCTGGTAACTTGGTATACCGCTACACCGCACGTAACTTCAATCCAGTCGTAGCAATGGCTGGCAAGATCACAGTGGCAGAAGTCGAAGAGATCGTTGAGAACGGCCAACTGCATCCAGATGAAATTCATACCCCAGGTATTTATGTGCACCGCTTGGTGCTGCACAAAACCCCCGAGAAGCGTATTGAGCAACGCACATTGACTGCAACAGCTTAATAACCATACACAGAAGAGCAACAGAACAGAATATTTAGGAAGATTGATATGCCTTGGACTAGAGATGAAATGGCAGCACGTGCTGCTAAAGAATTAAAAGACGGTTATTACGTAAACCTCGGAATTGGAATGCCGACCCTGGTGGCAAACCATGTGCCAAAAAATATGGAAGTGTGGCTGCAATCAGAAAATGGTTTGTTGGGTATTGGCCCATTTCCAACTGAGGAAACGATTGATGCAGACTTAATCAATGCAGGCAAGCAAACGATTACGACCTTGCCTGGTTCATCGATTTTTTCTTCTGCTGATTCATTTGGCATGATTCGTGGCGGCAAAATCAATATTGCAATTCTGGGTGCAATGCAAGTGAGCGAGCATGGCGACTTAGCCAACTGGATGATTCCAGGAAAAATGGTGAAGGGCATGGGCGGTGCAATGGATTTAGTTGCAGGCGTGAAACATGTCGTTGTCTTGATGGAGCACGTTGCCAAAAAGAAAGATGGCTCAGAAGAGCTCAAGATTTTGCCTAAGTGCACATTGCCATTAACTGGTGTAGGTGTAATCAGCCAGATCATTACCGATCTTTGTGTTTTAGACATCACTCGTTCTGGTTTGAACTTAGTTGAATTGGCTCCTGGTGTGACTAAAGAGGAAGTGATCGCCAAAACTGGCGCCCCTGTTGATACCAGCGGTTTTTAACCCTTCTCACCATTTAATGAAATAATGGGATCACCATGTCGGGATCCCATCGTTCACATTCAGCCAAGCCTAGAGTTCAAACTAGCTCTGAATTAGACCCTTCGTTGCATGCCCACAAAAAGGGTGATGCAAGACATACTCACAGTAAACAAGTCTCAAATCAAAACCTACTTCTAATAGCACTGATCCTCACACTGGGTTTTGCAGGAGTTGAGGGTGCCGCCGCTTATTTCGCGAATTCCTTAGCATTAATCTCCGATGCCGGTCATATGGTGACTGATGCCGCTGCCTTAGGTTTAGCGCTCTTGGCACAAATAATTTCCCGTCGCCCACCCTCACCAAAACATTCATTTGGCTTTGGTAGAGCTGAAGCGCTTGCTGCATTTGTCAATAGCATTGCGATGCTGGCTTTAGTTGCATGGATAGTATTTGAGGCGATTACTCGTTTCTATGACCCACATAAAGTAGATGGCTTTACGGTTACCGTAGTAGCAGCCATTGGTCTCGTCATGAATCTCATCGTTGCTTGGGTGCTCTCGCGCGATAAGAAAAGTGTGAATACCCGTGCAGCACTCGTTCATGTGATGGGTGATTTGCTCGGATCTATTGCAGCCTTAATAGCCGGTATTGTGATCCAGTTGACTGGCTGGATGCCAATCGACGCAATTCTTTCCATTCTGGTATCACTCTTGATTCTTAAATCAACGATTTCTATTTTAGGTGAGTCATACCACTTCCTCATGGAAGGTGTGCCATTACACATTGATTATTTGCAAGTGGGTAAAGACTTAAGAGCTGTCCCTGGCGTGCTAGCAGTGCATGACCTCCATGTTTGGGAGATGACACCGAGTTTTCCAGCCTTGATTGGTCACATTGAAATTGCTGAAATTCAAGAATGGCCTGAAATCATGTCTCGTATTAATGAGATGCTTTTGGATAAGCATGGCATTGACCATGTGACCTTGCAGCCTGAAATATTTGGCGGTGTTGATGAGCACACTCATGATGAGAATTTGCAGGATGATATTCATGTGTCACCAGTGATGCACCAGGGCGATACCTTTTATGTAACGTGCGTTGATGGTGAGAGCACGCATCGTATGGCTTATCACGCTTGGGGCAACCCCAGAAATCCAAAAGTCTTGCTGTGTGTGCATGGCTTAACAAGACGCGGTAGTGACTTTAAGACGCTTGCTGAAGTGATGTGTCAAGACTATTACGTTGTTTGTCCTGATATTGTTGGCAGAGGAGATTCAGATCGCCTCAGCAATCCAATGCAATATGCCGTACCTCAGTATGTAGCTGATATTGCTCAGCTCGTCAAAACGCTTGGTGTGGCTCACATTGATTGGTTTGGAACTTCGATGGGTGGGCTGATTGGTATGGTGTATGCAGCAATGCCAAACTCCCCAATACGAAGAATGTTGATTAATGATGTAGGCCCCAAAATTGAACCTGATGCCATCAAGCGTTTAGGCTCATATGTTGGCCAGCCATTTTCATTTACCAATCGTAGCGAGGCTCTAAATAGACTGAATGCAATTTGCTCTACCTTTGGTGAGCACACTCCTGAGGAGTGGGAGACCTATAACGGCCCTATGCTGATTGAGCGTAATGGCTTGTGGATCATGCACTATGACCCTAATATATCCGTGCCGTTTGCTTCAGTGAATCCAATTATGGCTAAAGCGGGCGAAGTGGCAATGTGGCATGCATTTAAGCAAATTCATATTCCGATGTTGATCGTACGTGGCGCAGAGTCTGACTTGCTTTCTGCAGCTACTGTTGCCCAGATGTGCAAAGTCAACCCCTATGCGCGCAGTATTGAGATTCCAAATGTAGGTCATGCACCTGCATTTGTGAAAAAAGAACAAATAGCGTTAGCAAAAGAATTCTTCAGTTAAGTCTTGGTTGCCAATGGCAAATGCTTCTAACAAATCTGCAAATGCATTATTCACAGATGCTTGGTATGGCGAGCCAGCAGAATCTCATGCTGCTGGCGTTTTACAAATACTCCAAACACTTAACTTGGATGACGCCACATTAACGGCTGCAAGCAATATTGCTCGCACGCATGGCAAAGATGCTCTCAGTAAATTCATTGGCGAAGAACCTGCAAAGCTCTTAATTGGTTATCGAGGCTTACGCCAGGCTCAGGGAAAGCTCGTTCGTGATGATGGTGGATTAAGTGTTACCGGCCAAGAAGAGATGTTACGCAAGATGCTTTTGGCATTTGGTGATGATTTGCGGGTTGTCTTGATCTATCTTGCTTCGCGTCTACAAACCCTACGTTGGGTTGCGCATGAAAAAATGACCATGCCTGCAGCTTGGGCGCAAGAGATTCTTAATATTGATGCTTCCTTGGCAAATCGCCTGGGTATCTGGCAGATGAAGTGGGAGATGGAGGACTTGGCATTTAGAGCTATGTCGCCAGATACTTATCGTGATATCGCCAAAATGCTAGATGCCAAACGAATTGAGCGTCAATCATTTATTGATCGTATTGTTTTGCAGCTTCAAGACGAGCTGAAGACGGCGCAGATTGATGGTGAGGTTCTAGGTAGACCAAAACATATCTATAGCATCTGGAAAAAGATGCAAGGCAAGTCACTCGACTTTGCTGATCTTTATGATGTGAGGGCGTTTCGTGTTCTAGTGGCAGATGTCAAATCTTGCTATGCAGTCTTAGGTATCGTCCATAACGTATGGCAACCAGTGCCACGTGAGTTTGATGACTACATTGCGCGCCCTAAGCCTAACGGCTATCAATCACTGCACACCGTGGTGATGAATGAAGACGGCACAGCTTTTGAAATTCAGGTGCGTACACAAGAAATGCATCAACAGGCTGAATATGGTTTAGCAGCGCATTGGCGCTACAAAGAGGGCGCCTATATTGGAATGGCTACACCACCCAACCCCACCAAAACGACTAAACCTAGCTCTGCCCATCAGCAAGGTACACATAGTGCTGAGGTTGCTTATGAACGGCAGATTGCTTGGGCACGACAACTGATTTCCTGGAAGGAAGATGCTTGGGAGCAGCTTAAGCATCATGAGATCGATGATCACATCTATGTACTTACACCACTGGGTAAGGTGATTTCACTAGAGAAGGGCTCAACTCCAGTTGACTTTGCCTATGCAGTGCATACCAGCCTCGGGCATCGTTGTAGAGGTGCGCGAGTAGATGGTTCGATGGTGCCTTTGGAGACTTCATTACAAAATGGTCAGACTATTGAGATCATTGCCGTAAAGCATGGTGGCCCTTCACGAGATTGGATTAGTCCTGATAAGAACTACTTACGCTCACACAGAGCGAGATCTAGAGTGCGCGCTTGGTTCAATGCACTTGATGACGAGGAGGCAGGGCTTGCCGCAAAACCTGTAGAGAATAAAACAGAGGTCAGTACCGAAGAAAAAGCTCCCGTACCAGAAATTGTTCTCCGCAATAGCACTCGCAAGAGTGGACAAAGTGGCGATGTCTTAGTAGTTGGCGTAGATTCTTTGTTGACGCAGTTGGCACGTTGTTGCCGACCCGTACCTCCAGATTCAATCGCAGGCTTTGTGACGCAAGGTAGAGGAGTCTCGATTCATCGACGCTCTTGCAAGACTTTTAGAGGTCTTTTGGAGAGAGCTCCAGAAAGAGTGATTCAAACTGCGTGGACTGCTAATGCCAACTTAGCCGCAGACAATGATCAAAAGCGGGTGTTTCCGGCTGATTTGGTGGTGACTGGCCTAGATCGACAAGATCTCATGCGCGAACTCTTTGAAATTCTGACGCGGCAGGGGGTGCATGTCATTGATCTCCGTAAATCCGCTAAAAAGGGCCTCGCTCAGATCCTTTTAACAGTTGAAGTGAAGGATTCTGAAGTATTGCGCCTTGTTCAAAATAGCCTAGAAGAGGTTAAAGGGGTCACCCAAGTACGCCGCCGGTGATAAACTCTATGGCTGTATAGGCTCGTAGCTCAGCTGGTTAGAGCACCACCTTGACATGGTGGGGGTCGTTGGTTCGAGTCCAATCGAGCCTACCAACGAATAAGACCCAATGGGGAAACCCAAGGCGCGGATGCCCATAAGCTGCCGCGCTTTATTTTTAGGTCATAGTAGTAAAACGGAAGTTCAGTAAATAAGATGGAGTCATCATGCTTGTAGTTACTCTGCCCGATGGATCAAAACGTGAGTTTGAGGCCCCAGTTCGCGTAGCGGATGTTGCTCAAAGTATTGGTAGTGGCCTTGCTAAAGCAGCCCTAGGTGGCATTGTTGATGGCAAGATGGTTGATACCAGTTTTGTCATCGACAAAGATAGTCAACTCGCCATCATTACTGACAAGAGTCCTGAGGCGCTCGAGATCGTGCGTCACTCTACAGCGCATTTATTAGCATACGCTGTCAAAGAATTATTTCCAGAAGCACAAGTCACCATTGGTCCAGTAGTCGAGAATGGCTTTTACTACGACTTCTCCTATCACCGTCCATTCACGCCAGATGACTTGGTCGCCCTTGAAAAGAAAATGACTGAGCTCGCTAAAAAAGATGAGCCAGTCGTTCGTACCGTGATGCCACGTGATCAAGCTGTTCAATTTTTTAAAGATCAGGGCGAGAAGTACAAAGCAGAATTGATTGCTGCTATTCCGCAGGGTGAGGATGTGTCTTTATATGCAGAAGGCAAATTCACTGATTTATGTCGTGGCCCCCACGTACCTTCTACCGGTAAGCTCAAAGTATTTAAGCTGATGAAGCTTGCTGGTGCTTACTGGCGTGGCGATAGCAAGAATGAGATGTTGCAGCGTATTTACGGTACGGCTTGGTTACATAAAGAAGATCAAGATGCCTATTTGCACATGCTTGAGGAGTCTGAGAAGCGCGATCATCGTCGCTTAGGTAAGCAACTTGATTTATTCCATTTTCAGGAAGAAGCGCCTGGCTTGATTTTCTGGCATCCAAAAGGATGGTCGATTTGGCAGGAGGTTGAGCAATACATGCGTCGCGTGTATCAGCAAGAAGGCTATCAAGAGGTCAAAGCTCCCCAAATTTTGGATCGCGCACTTTGGGAAAAGTCCGGCCACTGGGAAAACTACAAAGAAAACATGTTCACGACTGAGTCGGAGAATCGTGCATACGCATTAAAGCCGATGAACTGTCCTGGACACGTACAGATTTATAACTCTGGTTTGCATAGTTATCGTGAGTTGCCATTACGCTTCGGTGAGTTTGGGCAATGTCACCGTAACGAACCATCTGGTGCATTACATGGCTTAATGCGCGTGCGAGGTTTTACACAAGATGATGGACATATTTTCTGTACTGAAGATCAGATTCAGTCTGAAGTAGCCAACTTTGATAAAGCGGTCCGCGCCGTATACCAAGATTTTGGCTTTACTGAAGTTGCTGTGAAGCTTGCCTTACGTCCTGCAAAACGCGTTGGTGACGATGCGATTTGGGATAAAGCGGAAGAGGCTCTTCGAGGTGCTTTGAAGGCTTCCGGCCAAGAATGGGAAGAATTGCTAGGCGAGGGTGCTTTTTATGGCCCTAAGATCGAATATCACCTGAAAGACTCCATTGGGCGTACTTGGCAGTGTGGCACGATTCAGGTGGATTTCTCGATGCCGGCCCGCTTAGGTGCTGAATATGTGGCTGAGGACAATAGTCGTAAGACCCCGGTCATGCTCCACAGGGCAATTGTGGGCTCTTTAGAACGTTTTATCGGCATTTTGATCGAAAATCACGCTGGAAACATGCCAGTTTGGCTTGCTCCTACCCAGGCAGTGGTCCTCAATATCTCTGGAAATTCTGCTGCATATGCACAACAAGTGCAGCAATCGCTGAAAAAACAAGGGTTTAGAGTCGAATCCGATTTGCGGAATGAGAAAATTACGTATAAAATTCGAGAGCACGCATTACAGAAGATCCCATTTTTGCTAGTTGTAGGCGATAAAGAGTCTGAAAGTAATACGGTGGCCGTTCGTGCCCGTGGCGGAGTGGATTTAGGCGTTATGCCTCTTGATGCCTTCGTTGCCCGACTCCAGCAGGATATATCCCAGAAAGTCGGACCCGAGCCTAGCTAGGGGTAGAGCGGTTTTTATTGTTTTTTTAAAGGAATTAAGAAGATCGCTACTGAAAAATTGCAGCGCATTAACCGGGAAATTACTGCTCCTGAAGTGCGTTTGATTGGAATTGATGGAGAGCCCATCGGTGTAGTTAAGTTGAGTGAAGCCTTGGCTGCAGCAGAAGAGAAAGAGACCGATCTGGTTGAAATTGCTCCGACAGCTGAACCACCTGTAGTCCGTATCATGGACTTTGGCAAATTCAAATACCAAGAAGCCAAGCGTCAGCATGAAGCCAAGCTGAAGCAAAAAGTGATTCAGGTGAAGGAAGTGAAATTTCGTCCCGGCACAGATGATGGTGACTATGGTGTAAAGCTACGCAATCTAATCCGCTTTTTGGAAGATGGCGATAAGACAAAGATTACGTTGCGGTTTCGGGGTCGTGAAATGGCTCACCAAGAAATCGGAGCAAGAATGTTGGAACGTTTGAAGTTGGATTTGCAAGAGCATGGCCAAGTTGAACAGTTTCCAAAAATGGAAGGCCGCCAGATGGTGATGGTATTGGCCCCCATTCGTAAGGCTAAGTAACTAGGTTCTACCTGGTTCTTATGTAGGGAGGCACTGAAAAGTGCTGGCAGTTTGAAGTGCTTCTGGGTACAGGAAGAGTAACCGTCGGTTACCACCTATGTTGCACAAGTAAATGAAGGGGTGCTTTATGCCCAAGATGAAGAGCAAGAGTAGCGCTAAGAAGCGCTTCACGGTTCGCGCAGGCGGAACGATTAAACGAGGTCAGGCTTTCAAACGCCACATCCTCACCAAGAAGACCACAAAGAACAAGCGTCATTTGCGTGGTTCCACTGAAGTTGCGAAAGCTGACGTTAAGTCAATTCGCTCCATGCTTCCTTACGCTTAACCTCAGACTAGATTAGGAGAATTCAATGCCAAGAGTCAAACGTGGGGTTACAGCGAGAGCCCGTCATAAAAAAATCACTGATGCCGCAACAGGTTACCGCGGTCGTCGTAAAAACGTATTCCGTATTGCTAAGCAAGCGGTTATGCGTGCTGGTCAATATGCATATCGTGACCGTCGCAATAAGAAACGTGTATTCCGCGCTTTGTGGATTGCTCGTATCAACGCGGCTGTACGTGAGCATGACATGACCTATAGCGTATTCATGAATGGTATGAAGAAAGCATCTATCGATCTCGATCGTAAAGTTCTTTCTGATATGGCCATTGCTGACAAACCGGCTTTTGCCGCTTTGGTTACTCGGATCAAATCCGTAGTAAACGCTGCAGCTTAATTCTTAGTTTCTAAAAAACTAAGCTGCAATGGTTTCTCTCGACCAAATTGTCGAGGATGCTAAACGTGATTTCCTCGGAGCTGCCGATGCGGCGGCTCTGGAGGACGCGAAAGCCAAGTATCTCGGTAAGTCAGGTGTTCTCACTGAGCGTTTAAAAGCGCTTGGTGGAATGTCGCCTGAGGAGCGCAAGAGTGCTGGCGCCCAAATAAATCAAATCAAAACCCAAGTAGAAGCTGCATTACAAGAGCGTCGCCAAGCTTTGGCTGATGCCGTATTAATGCAACGTCTTGCGGCGGAGTCAATCGACGTTTCTATGCCTGGCCGTGGTCAAGCGGTAGGTAGCTTGCATCCTGTGATGCGTACTTGGGAGCGTGTTGAAGAGATCTTCCGCTCAATTGGTTTTGATGTAGCTGATGGCCCTGAAATTGAAACCGATTGGTTTAATTTCACTGCCTTAAATAGTCCTGAGAATCATCCTGCGCGCTCGATGCAGGATACTTTTTATATCGATGGCAAAGATTCCAATGAGAAGCCTTTGTTATTGCGCACGCATACCAGTCCGATCCAGGTTCGGTATGCAAGTGAGCATGTCAAGAAATATGCCAACGCTGATGTAATGCCCCCAATTAAGGTCATTGCACCCGGTAGAACGTATCGCGTTGATAGTGATGCTACCCATTCACCTATGTTCCATCAAGTTGAAGGTTTGTGGATTGCAGAGAGTGTTTCATTTGCTGATCTGAAGGGTGTGTATACCGATTTCTTAAGAACTTTCTTTGAAACAAATGAGCTGCAAGTGCGTTTCCGTCCATCCTATTTTCCGTTCACTGAGCCTTCTGCTGAGATTGATATGGCCTTTGGCAGCGGTAAGCTTGCTGGTCGCTGGTTAGAAATCTCTGGAGCAGGGCAAGTTCATCCAAACGTATTGCGCAATATGGGGATTGACCCAGAGCGCTATACCGGATTTGCCTTTGGCTCTGGTTTAGAGCGCTTAACCATGTTGCGTTACGGTGTTGATGATTTACGACTTTTCTTTGAAAACGATTTGCGTTTCTTAGCGCAGTTCCCTGCATAACAATATTTTTAAATCTTAGATCGCGCTATGCAATTTTCTGAATCTTGGCTCCGTCAGTATGTGAACCCATCGCTAGATAGCGATGCACTGGGTCATGCAATGACGATGGCTGGTTTGGAGGTTGAGGAGCAGCATTCAGTTGCGCCTGCCTTTACTATGATCGTAGTGGCGCAGATTCTTTCTGCCGAGCAACATCCCGATGCCGATCGTTTGCGTGTTTGCAAAGTGGATGCTGGTACTGGCCAAGAATTGCAAATCGTTTGTGGGGCACCGAATGCGCGTGCTGGTATCAAAATTCCTTGCGCCCTAGTTGGTGCTGAACTGCCACCAGCAGAAGCAGGTGGTAAGCCATTCATGATCAAAGTAGGTAAGCTGCGTGGCGTAGAAAGCCAAGGCATGTTGTGCTCTGGTCGCGAACTTGGTCTTGGTGATGATTACGAAGGCATCTTAGAACTGCCAGTTGATGCACCAGTAGGTAAAGATATTCGTGAGTACCTTGATCTAGACGATCAAATATTTGTGATTAAGTTAACCCCTAATAAAGCGGATTGCCTCTCTCTGATAGGAATGGCAAGAGAAGTCTCAGCAATTACTGGAGCTGCACTTTGTGCTCCCAAATGGAATCCACCAGCAGTATCTATACAAGACAAACGTAAAGTCACAGTAGAGAGTAAAGAACTCTGCGGCCGTTTTGCAGGCCGCGTGATTCGTGGCGTTAATCCACAGGCAAAAACACCTGATTGGATTATTCAGCGTCTATGTCATGCTGGCCAAAGAAGTATTTCTCCATTAGTAGACCTGTCTAACTATGTGATGTTAGAGATGGGTCAGCCTACCCACGTATTTGACATTGATAAATTGAATGGCGATATCGCCGTTCGTTGGGCTAAAGCAGGGGAAACTCTGGAGTTACTCAATGGCCAAACAGTGACTTTGCAAGGCCCAGATTCTGCGGGGAAGATGCAGGATGCTGGTGTGGTTGCTGACCAATCTGGTCCAGTAGCCCTTGCAGGCATTATGGGTGGTAATCACTGTGCTGTTTCTGATGACACTCAAAATATTTATGTAGAGGCAGCTTATTGGTTGCCTTCAGCCATTCAGGGTCGTGCCCGTCGCTTTAATTTCAGCACTGATGCAGCGCATCGTTTTGAGCGTGGCGTCGATCCGCAAAATACCGTCAATTGCCTTGAGTATCTTTCTTCACTCATTCTTGAGGTATGTGGTGGTCAAGCAGGTCCAGTGGATGACCAGGTTTTAAACGTACCAGAGCGTAAGACAGTGAAAATACGTTTGGCTAGAGCTGAAAAGGTGATTGGCATTCCATTGAGCAATGACATTGTTGTTGATGTATTTAAGCGTCTTGGTTTTGAATTCAAGCAAGAAGGTGATGTTTTTGTTGTAACACCACCAAGTTATCGTTTTGATATTGAGATCGAAGAAGACTTGATTGAAGAAGTTGCACGCATGTATGGCTTTGAGAATATTCCTGACATACCTCCAGTTGCAGCATTAAAAATGAGTGCAAAGGCAGAAGCTAAGCGTGGCATTCATTTGTTGCGTCAGCGTTTTGCTCTCCAGGGTTATCAAGAAGCGGTCAATTTCGGATTCACTGATCTTGAAAGTGAAAAGCGCCTTACTGGTGTTGCGCAGAAAGATGTTATTGCCGTTCTCAATCCAATTGCTAGTCAATATGGCGTCATGCGCAGCACTTTATGGGGTGGTTTGTTAAGCAACCTCAAAGCCAATTTAAATCGTGGCGCAGGGCGTGTACGTTTGTTTGAAGCTGGCCGTGTGTTTCACCGCGATTCCAATGCGCAAGAGCAGCCTGGTAAGGTTGCGGGCTTTCATCAACCCCAGAAAGTGGGCGGCTTAGCTTATGGTGCGTTTGTTCCAGAACAGTGGGCAAGTGCTAATCGAGCGGTTGATTTCTTTGATGTGAAGGGTGATCTCGAGCGAGTTTTAGATCCACTCCATTTTGTTACCGAGGCTGCACAACACCCAGCATTGCATCCAGGTCGTTCAGCGCAAATCTTTTTAAAAACAGCTGTAGGAAAAACTGCAGTAGGTTGGATAGGAGAACTGCATCCCGGTTTGCAACAGTCTTATGAGTTGCCACAGGCCCCCGTTCTTTTTGAGTTGGATTTAGACGCCATTAGAGATTTGGGTTTACCGCAACCAGAAGAGCTGAGTAAGTTTCCAGCTGTACAGCGTGACTTAGCTTTGGTAGTGAAACAAAATGTTTCTGCGCAATCTTTATTAGATGCCATGGCAGCAAGCAAGCAGAATTTTGTCCGTACTATCGAGCTCTTTGATGAGTTCAGGCCTAAGGCAGGTTCTAGCAGCATGGCTGATGATGAGAAGAGTTTGGCTTTCCGAGTTACTCTCTTAAATTCGCAGGAAACCCTGCAAGACCCTCAAATTGATGCAGTTATGGCGGCTTTATTGGGCGCCGTAGAAAAAAAGTGCGCGGCCCGTCTGCGCTAGGTTTAGTATTAGGTAAATATCAAAAAGCTACAGAAGAGACTAGCAATGACTGAATTAATGAACAACGATACTGTTACTAAGAATGAGCTATCAGAAGCGCTCTTTGACCAGGTTGGTTTAAACAAGCGTGAAGCAAAAGACATGATTGATGCTTTCTTTGATCGTATTGGTCAATCTCTTGAGTCTGGTGTTGAAGTAAAGATTTCTGGCTTTGGTAATTTTCAGTTGCGCAATAAATCGGCTCGTCCTGGCCGAAATCCCAAAACAGGCCAAATGATTCCGATAGCGGCAAGACGTGTAGTTACTTTTCATGCAAGTCAAAAGCTTAAAGATGTAGTGGAGTCACATGCTCGAGAAAACCGAGTTTGATGCTAGCTCGGCACTGCCGAGCTCTCAACTTCCCCCAATACCGGCAAAGCGCTATTTCACAATTGGTGAAGTTGCTGAGCTATGTGGCGTACGTTCACACGTATTGCGTTACTGGGAACAGGAGTTCACGCAGCTTAGCCCTCAGAAACGTCGTGGCAATCGCCGCTACTACCAGCACCATGAAGTGGTGTTGATTCGTAAAATCAGAGCGCTTCTGTATGAAGAGGGCTTTACCATCAGTGGCGCTAGAAATCGCCTTGATGAAGTGCGCGGCGAGCTCCGCCTGCGCGATGAATTACAAGCGGTTCTGCAAATTCTGTCTAAATAGTTACTGATACAATTTTGTCTCTTGTCGGGGCGTAGCGCAGCCTGGTAGCGTACATGCATGGGGTGCATGTGGTCGGAGGTTCAAATCCTCTCGCCCCGACCACTAATCTTTAGTGTTTTAATTAATTCCAAGATGAGCACACCAAATCACACACCTCAAATACATGAGCGAACCAGTTTCTTTGGCTTAGATATTCCTTTTCTGGATCATTTGGGCGTTGTCCCAGAATATGCTCAGGATGGTAAATCACGCATTAGTCTTGAGCTAAAACCAGAATTTACGAATAGTTTTCAGGTTGCCCACGGTGGCCTCATCATGACTTTGCTGGATTTTGCGATGGCTGCAGCGGCACGAAGTGCAGCAAAGCATGCCCTAGGCGTTATTACGATTGACATGACCACGAGTTTCTTGCGACCCAGTACTGGCAAGATCGTAGTGGAGGGTAACGTCTTAAAGGCTGGCAAAACTGTCAATTACTGTGAAGCAGTAGTTTTAAATGGCTCAGGCGAGATTACGGCTAAAGCCAGTGGCACTTTTACCCTCAGAAGGTAGTATTTTGAGTAGATTTTCTATTATCGATATTAATATTTATAATAATTATATCGATTAATGTAATTTAAGACCCTTTAGACCTTTAAATTAAAGGTTAATAATATATTTACTCCCTAATTAATTTATATATATAATTAAGCAATAAATAGCTTAATTAAGTTATTTAATAATCAATTATTCGGAGAAAAATATCGATGTCTTCTTATAAAGACTTATTGGCTCAGCGCGAGCAGTTAGATAAACAGATTAAAGAGGCGATTGCACGTGAAAAAGCCGATGGAATTGTTAAGGCTAAGGCAATCATTGAACAGTATGGCTTAAGTGCTTCTGATTTATTTAGCCGTAAAGCGGGCGTTAAGAGCAGTGGCGGCAAGGTTGCCCCTAAATACCGCAATCCTTCAACAGGGGAAACCTGGACAGGTCGTGGCAAGGCTCCTAAGTGGATTGATGGCAAAGATCGTGGCAACTACCTGATCTAAGTTATTGCTTTGATTGATATTAAAAAAGGCCGCACTAGCGGCCTTTTTTATCGTTAGCAGCCTTTTAGGTGCATTTTTTGGCTAGCGCCTCTATAAAGATTGGTTCCAATAGCTCATGTCGGCCGCCCTGGGGCCAGGATTGGTCTTCTTCAATATTGGTCGCTGGGTATCCAATAATGAGGGGATTATGCTCAATCAGACCATTTTCTAGCTCTTCAACCAGGTTCTCCGTAAACTGGGGTCTATGGCCATTGTTCTCATCTGCAAGTGCCACGACACCAGGATGAAGCTTAATAAAACCTTCATCTACTAGAATAGGAATATGCTGTGTGTCCTTGTTTTTACTAAGATAATGGATTAAGTGAACCTGCTCTACCGGTGGGATGAGGGCATCCAAAAAGATTAAGTCAGGCGCAATGGAGACTGCCCTCATTAGACCCTCTAGGCTATCAATGGCCACCTCCATTTCCACTTTTAATTGCCAATCTTGAATGGACTCCAGCAGGTCCTGGCTATTTTCAGTTCGGCGGAATATCCCCATAGCAATGCAGTTTTGGCTGGTTTTTTGTCGCATAGCCCGTTTTCTGCGCTGAAGTTGTTGTTCAAGAGAGCTTGCCAATATCCTTCTATGGCCGCCACGGGTCTTCCAGGCGATTAACTCACCTAATTCCACCATTTTTTGCACAGTTCCAAGCGATACCTGCAAAATCTTGGCGCTTTGTCTGGTGCTGAGATATTCCATATCTGGGGTAACGGTTTTCATATTTCCCTTAATTTCATTAATTCATTTGAAGATTTAGAGAATAAAAATCAAACCTTAGGGAATCTGTCGGCAAATCTTGAAAGCAGGGTAGGAAAGTTCTTATTAAGTTCATCCCAAGAGGGAAATAAGCTCAAACTTTCAAAAATCAGGGAAAGCCCTTTATGTAGCCGTGGTCAATCGTGTTAAATTACTGATGTAGTAACAGTATTTGCACAGATCAATTCGCGAAACGGTATAGCCGCGTAACGGATGGTTTTAACCACAGTTTTTAATCGGCAAACCCGATGAAAGGTGAGCATCATGATGCAGGAATCAAGAGATAACTCTTATCTCTTTGGCGGTAACGCACCCTACGTAGAGGAACTCTACGAATCCTACTTGCAAGATCCTGCTTCTGTAGCTGATCATTGGCGAGCTTATTTTGATAACGTAAAACAAGTCCCGGCTGTGGATGGTTCTTCTCGAGCCGATATTGCGCACGCTCCTATTGTTGCTTCTTTTGCAGAGCGCGCAAAGCAAGGTCCTATCAGAACGATTTCTGATTCAGCTGACTCAGAGCTAGGACGTAAACGCGTTGCTGTTCAGCAATTAATTGCCGCATATCGTAACGTAGGCAATCGCTGGGCAAATATTGATCCTTTGAAGCGCACTGAGCGCCAGGATATTCCTGAATTAGATCCGGCTTTCTATGGATTTACTGATGGCGATATGGATATCGTCTTCAATACAAGCAATACCTTCTTTGGTAAAACCGAAATGACCTTGCGTGATTTATTGCAAGCATTGCGTGAAACCTATTGCGGCACGATTGGTGCCGAATATATGTTTATTACCGATCAAAAGATTAAAAAGTGGTGGCAAGAGAAGTTGGAGTCGATTCGCTCAAAGCCCCAATTTAATCAAGAGAAAAAACGCCACATTTTAGATCGCGTTACAGCTGCTGAGGGCCTAGAGCGCTATCTGCAGGCTAAGTACGTTGGTCAAAAACGCTTCTCCCTAGAGGGTGGTGATAGCTTTATTGCCTGCATGGATGAGGTGATTCATGAGGCAGGCGCTAAAGGCGTTCAAGAGATTGTGATTGGCATGGCCCATCGCGGTCGACTCAACGTCTTGGTCAATACATTGGGCAAAATGCCAAAAGACTTATTTGCTGAGTTTGAGCACAAAGGTCCCGAGACCTTGCCTGCCGGCGACGTAAAGTATCACCAAGGTTTCTCTAGCGATATTTCAACACCTGCTGGTCCAGTACATGTCTCTTTAGCATTTAACCCATCCCATCTTGAGATTGTGAATCCCGTAGTAGAGGGTTCTGCGCGCGCTCGTATGGATCGTCGTGGAGATCAACTAGGTGAACAGGTATTGCCCGTATTAGTTCATGGCGACGCTGCGATTGCTGGTCAAGGAGTGATGCAAGAAACTTTAGCAATGGCTGAGGTTCGTGGCTACTCAACTGGTGGCACGCTGCACATTGTGATTAATAATCAAATTGGTTTTACAACTTCTGACCCACGGGACTTACGTTCCAGCTTGTACTGTACCGACATTATGAAAGTGATTGATGCTCCAGTGCTGCATGTGAATGGCGATGATCCTGAAGCAGTTGTTCTAGCAACCCAATTAGCCATTGAGTTCCGTACTCAGTTCCATAAAGATGTAGCGGTTGATATCGTCTGCTTCAGAAAGCTTGGCCATAACGAGCAAGATACGCCAGCAATGACTCAGCCGCTGATGTACAAAATCATTGCGGCCCATCCTGGTACTCGCAAGCTGTATGCAGATAAGTTGGAAGCCCAAGGTGTTCTGCCTGCAGGTACCGGTGATCAGATGGTTAAGGATTATCGTGCGGCGATGGACGCTGGCAAGCAAACCTCTGATCCAGTACTGAGTAATTTCAAAGGTAAGTTTGCTGTTGATTGGTCTCCTTTCTTAAACAAGAAGTGGACTGATGAAGCAGATACTGCCATTCCATTGACAGAATGGAAGCGATTGGCTGAGCGTGTGTCTACGGCTCGTGAAGGCTTTAAGGTTCACCCCTTGGTTGATAAAGTATTGAATGATCGTGCGGCCATGGGTCGTGGAGAAACCAATATTGACTGGGGTATGGGCGAGCATATGGCTTTTGCATCCCTAGTGGCGAGTGGCTATCCAGTTCGCCTATCTGGTGAAGATAGTGGCCGCGGCACCTTTACCCATCGACATGCTGTTTTGCACAATCAAAATCGTGAGAAGTGGGATACCGGTGTTTATATTCCGCTGCGGCACATTGCTAAAGATCAAGCCCCATTTTTGGTGATTGATTCAATCTTGTCAGAAGAGGCTGTGCTTGGTTTTGAGTATGGCTACGCTTCAGCAGAGCCAAATACTTTGACAATCTGGGAAGCCCAGTTTGGCGACTTTGCTAATGGCGCACAAGTCGTGATCGACCAATTTATCGCCTCCGGCGAAGTGAAGTGGGGTCGTGCTAATGGCCTGGTAATGATGTTGCCGCATGGTTATGAAGGGCAAGGACCAGAGCATTCATCGGCTCGTCTTGAGCGCTTCATGCAATTGTGCGCTGATACTAATATGCAAGTTGTTCAGCCAACAACCGCTTCGCAAATCTTCCATGTGTTACGTCGCCAAATGATTCGTCAGTTCCGCAAGCCGCTGATCTTGATGACACCGAAATCATTGCTCCGTAATAAAGAGGCTGCATCTCCTTTGTCAGAATTTACCAAAGGTGGATTCCAGACCGTTATTGGTGAGCGTGACGACACGCTCGATGCTAAACAAGTAACGCGTTTGATTATTTGTTCCGGTAAGGTTTATTACGACTTGGTTAAACAACGTACCGAGAAGAAGATTGGTGACGCTGCCATTATTCGTCTGGAGCAGTTATACCCATTCCCACACAAGGCATTGACTTCTGAGTTGAAGAAATACCCAAAACTCGAAGAGATTGTTTGGTGTCAGGACGAGCCACAAAACCAAGGCGCTTGGTTCTTTGTTCAGCACAACATTCTAGAAAACATGTCAGACGGCATGAGGCTAGCGTATGCAGGGCGACCTGCATCAGCTTCACCTGCTTGTGGTTATGCTCATCTTCACCAAGAACAGCAGAAGTCTTTATTGAATGCGGCATTTGCCAAACTAAAAGGTTATGTGATTACAAAATAATCGACGTCATAACTCAACATACATATATAAACAGGATTAATCATGGCTATTTTTGAAGTTAAAGTTCCACAACTCTCTGAATCAGTTGCTGAAGCAACACTCTTGCAATGGAAAAAGAAGATTGGTGACGCTGTTGGTCAAGACGAAATCTTGATTGAAATTGAAACTGACAAAGTTGTTCTCGAAGTGCCGGCCCCTTCAGCAGGCGTTCTAACTGAAATTGTGATTGCCGATGGCGGTACCGTTGTTGCTGAGCAATTGATTGCCAAGATTGATAGCACTGCAGTAGCTGCTGCTGCGCCTGCCGCAGCTCCAGCCCCTGCAAAAGCACCAGCTCCAGCAGCTACTCCCGCTCCGGCTGCTAAAGCTAGTGCCGCCGCCGCTCCTTCCGCTGCCAAAATCCTGGCTGAAAACAACATCAGCGCTGGTCAGGTTGCGGGCTCTGGTCGCGATGGTCGTATTACTAAGGGTGATGCCTTAAGCGCTGCAGCTGGCGGTACAAAATCTGCCGCAATTCCAAGCGCCCCAATTCCGATGGGTGACCGCCCTGAAGAGCGCGTTCCAATGAGTCGCTTACGTGCGCGTATTGCAGAGCGCTTGCTTGAGTCACAAGCAAACAATGCCATATTGACTACCTTCAATGAAGTCAACATGGCTCCAGTGATTGCAATGCGTAATAAGTACAAAGATCAGTTTGAAAAAGTTCATGGTGTGAAGTTGGGCTTCATGTCTTTCTTTGTAAAAGCTGCAACACACGCTTTGAAGAAATTCCCATTACTCAATGCTTCAGTTGATGGTAACGACATTGTTTACCACGGTTACTTTGATATCGGTATCGCAGTGAGCTCACCACGTGGCTTGGTTGTTCCAATTTTGCGCGATGTTGACCAAATGAATTTGGCTGATATCGAGAAGAAGATTGCTGAGTTTGGTGCTAAAGCCCGCGAAGGCAAGTTGTCGATTGAAGAATTGACTGGTGGCACATTCTCCATCTCTAACGGTGGTGTATTTGGTTCTATGCTCTCCACACCAATTATCAACCCACCACAATCTGCCATTTTAGGTATCCATGCTACTAAGGACCGTGCAGTGGTTGAAAATGGTCAAGTAGTAGTTCGTCCAATTAACTATTTAGCCTTGTCTTATGACCACCGCATTATTGATGGTCGTGAGGCTGTGCTTGGCTTGGTTGCGATGAAGGATGCTTTAGAAGATCCATCACGTCTTCTCCTTGATTTGTAAGAAGGGAAGATCATGAGCCAAGCTTTTGATGTACTCGTCATTGGTGGTGGCCCTGGTGGCTACATCGCCGCAATTCGTGCAGCGCAACTCGGCTTCAAAGTCGCTTGCGCAGAATCACATAGCTACGATGACCCTAAAGGTGAGCCACGCTTAGGCGGCACTTGCTTAAACGTTGGTTGCATTCCTTCTAAAGCCTTGTTGGCTTCTTCCGAAGAGTTTGAGAAGATTGGTCATCATGCAGCTGATCATGGTATCAAAGTTGGCTCGGTCAGCATTGATTCCAAGAAGATGGTTGCCCGTAAAGATGACATAGTTACCAAGATGACCGGTGGTATCCAGTACCTTTTCCGTAAGAACAAAATTACCTTGCTAAAAGGTCATGCATCTTTCGAAGGTAAAAGTGCTGACGGCTATCAAATTAAGATTGATGGCAAAGATAAATCCACTGTGAGTGCAAAGAACGTCATCATTGCAACTGGTTCTAAAGCACGTCATTTACCAGGCCTGCCAGTTGACAATGTCTTAGTCTGCGATAACGAAGGTGCATTAAAGTTTGATTCTGTACCTAAGAAGCTTGGTGTGATTGGTGCTGGTGTCATTGGTTTAGAGCTCGGCTCAGTATGGCGCCGCCTTGGCTCTGAAGTCACTGTGCTCGAGGCATTACCATCTTTTTTAGCTGCTTGCGATATCGGCATTGCTAAAGAAGCGCAAAAGCTTTTTGTGAAACAAGGTCTTAACATCAATATGGGTGTGAAGATCGGCGAAGTAAAAACAGACAAGAAGGGTGTTGTAGTTAATTACACCGATAGCGCTGGTAAAGCAGCTAAATTGGAATGCGATCGTTTGATTGTGTCCGTTGGCCGCGTTCCAAATACCGATAAATTAGGTTTGGATAAGATTGGCCTCAAGGTGGATGAGCGTGGCTTTATTCCAATTGATGACCATACTTGCGCGACAGCAGCCCCAGGCGTTTACGCAGTGGGTGATGTGGTGCGTGGCCCGATGTTGGCTCATAAAGCAGAGGATGAGGGTGTGCTAGCTGCTGAAGTGATTGCCGGTCAAAAGCCGCATATTGATTACAACTGTATTCCTTGGGTGATCTATACCGATCCTGAAATTGCTTGGGTTGGTAAGACTGAGCAAGCCTTGAAAGAGGCTGGCATTGCCTACAAGGCTGGTCAATTCCCATTTGGGGCCAATGGCCGTGCCTTAGGTATGGGTCGCGCAGATGGTTTTGTCAAAATATTGTCTGATGCCAAGACCGATGAAATCTTGGGTGTTCACATCATTGGGCCAAATGCTTCCGATTTAATTGCTGAAGCAGCTGTAGCAATGGAATTCAAGGCAGCAGCTGAAGATATTGCACGTATCTGTCATCCGCATCCAAGCTTGTCAGAGGTGATGCGCGAAGCAGCATTGGCGACGGATCAACGTGCATTAAATATGTAATTGAAAACCATTGAGTTTTACCAGCAAGAGTTAAAAGCGCGCGGGTATCAAAGCGATCCCGCGCAGCTCCGTGCTGTTGAGCGTCTTCAGCAGTGCGAGGATGAGTGGATTTCTTATAAAGAGATTCGCAGTAATAATTTCAAAAAAGCAATCTTTAAGCCCGACTTACCACAAGGCCTTTATTTATGGGGTGGAGTGGGTCGAGGTAAATCTTTCATCATGGACTGCTTTTACGCAGCCTCGCCATTAGAGAAAAAGATTCGTATTCATTTTCATGAGTTCATGCGTGAAGTGCATCGCGAGTTGCATGAGCTCTCTGGATTATCCGATCCCTTGAATGAGTTGGCCAAAAGAATCTCCAATCGCTATCGCTTGATTTGCTTTGATGAGTTTCATATCAATGACATTGCCGATGCCATGATCTTGTATCGCCTACTCAGTGCGCTATTTGAGGATCGTGTGCAATTTGTGATGACATCAAACTATCGGCCAGATCAACTTTATCCCAATGGCTTACATCGCGATCGATTAATTCCGGCAATTAAATTATTGGAAGAAAAGCTAGATATCTTGAATGTCGATGCAGGTAATGACTACCGACGTGTACAGATGGCGCAGGTCGAGGCATATCTCACGCCTGCCAGCGCAGAAACACAAGCCAAGCTTGGTCAAATGTTTCAGACATTAATTGGCAATCAAAAAGAAGCAAATATGCCGGTTTTGCATATTGAATCTCGCGAACTCCGTCCTTTGCATATGGCCAATGGCGTAGTCTGGTTTGATTTTCAGACTTTGTGCTGCGGACCACGCTCCCAAAACGACTATCTAGAGATCGCCAATCAGTTTCATACAGTGATTCTCTCTGGAGTCCCCTATATGCCTCCTAGAATGACCAATGAGGCACGGCGCTTTATCTGGTTAATTGATGTTTTATACGACCATAAGATCAAGCTGATTATGTCTGCCGAGGTGCCAGCCCCAGATTTGTATACCGAGGGCCAAATTACCGCTGAATTCTCCAGAACCGTATCTCGCCTCATTGAAATGCAGTCCCGTGACTACCTGGATGCACCGCGCCGGGTAATTGATACCAGCTTGACCTAAAATAGGGTCATGAGTAGCCTTTCCTCCATTAACGCCGATTTACATTGCCATTCAGTAGTTTCTGACGGCACTTTAACGCCTGAAGTACTTGCAGAGCGCGCTAAAGCAAATGGAGTGAATTTATGGGCGCTAACTGATCATGATGAATTAGGTGGTCAGCAACGCGCTCGTGATGCGGCTAGTGCTTTAAATATTGATTACCTTGCTGGTGTAGAAATTTCAGTGACTTGGATGGGGCAAACCATTCACATTGTTGGGCTCGGTATTGATGCTGACCATCTCGGTATTCTTGAGGGCTTGCGTCGAACACGCGAAGGTCGAGGTAATCGTGCTCAATTGATGGCAGAGCAATTAGCTAAAGTTGGGATTCCGGGAGCGTATGAGGGTGCTTTGCTATACGCCGGCAATCACCAGCTGATCTCGCGCACTCACTTTGCACGTTTCTTAGTAGAGCAGGGTGTTTGCCGCGATACAGAGCATGTATTCAAAAACTATTTGGTTGAAGATAAGCCAGGCTATGTTCCTCATATGTGGGCAACATTAGATGACGCGGTTGCCTGGATTAAGGCGGCTGGTGGTGTAGCCGTCATTGCTCACCCAGGACGTTATAGCCGGCTTAACGCAATGCAGATGGACGAGCTGTATAAACATTTCAAAGATATTGGTGGCTTAGCCATTGAAGTGATTACCGGAAGCCATAGCCCAGACCAGTACCAAACTTTTGGGAAGATTGCACAACAATATGGTTTCTTAGCCTCACGGGGATCGGATTTTCATGATCCAAATGAGAGTCACATTGACTTAGGTAATTTGCCGCATTTACCAGATCACCTCACGCCAGTGTGGTCTGTCTTTCATTAATTCATTAACAACAAAGATAAAGAATAAAGATGTTTGCTGAACGCGTTCTCTCTGGTATGCGACCTACGGGTAATTTGCATCTTGGCCACTATCATGGTGTGCTCAAGAATTGGGTGCGTTTGCAATCCGAGTATCCATGCTTTTTCTTTGCTGCTGATTGGCATGCCTTAACCACGCACTATGACACCCCAGATGTGATTGAGCAGTCAGTTTGGGACATGGTGATTGATTGGTTGGCGGCGGGTGTAGACCCAAACCAAGCAACCTTGTTTATTCAGAGCAAAGTGCCCGAGCATGCGGAGCTGTTCTTATTACTGTCGATGGGGACTCCACTGGGCTGGCTTGAGCGGGTTCCAACCTATAAAGACCAGATTGAAAAGTTAAAAGAAAAAGATCTTCAAACCTATGGCTTTCTGGGTTATCCCCTATTACAAGCTGCCGATATTTTGATTTATCGTGCGCAATTTGTGCCAGTTGGCGAGGATCAAGTTCCTCATGTGGAAATGACGCGTGAAGTCGCACGACGCTTTAATTATTTATATGGACGCGAACCAGGTTTTGAAGAAAAAGCCTTAGAAGCAGTCAAGAAGCTGGGAAGCAAGCGAGCCAAAATGTATGCCGAATTGCGTGTGGCATTTCAGGAGCGTGGCGACGATGAAGCGCTAGAACAAGCAAAAGCCTTGCTCCAAGAGGCACAAAGCTTATCGATGGCTGATCGCGAGAGATTGTTTGGTTTCTTGGAGGGATCACGCAAAATCATTCTTCCTGAACCGCAAGCTTTGCTCACTGCTGCATCACGGATGCCAGGCATAGATGGGCAAAAGATGTCTAAGTCTTATGGCAACACCATCAGCATTCGCGAACAGCCTGAAGAAGTTATCAAGAAGATTCGAACGATGCCAACGGATCCTGCCCGTGTTCGCAGGACCGATGCCGGTGATCCGGCACGATGCCCGGTATGGCAATTGCATACCGTGTACTCCAATGAAGAAACTAAGCAATGGGTAGACAAAGGCTGCAAGTCTGCTGGTATTGGCTGTCTTGAGTGCAAACAACCAGTGATTGATGCAATTTTAGCTGAGCAGCAACCGATGTTTGAGCGCGCTCAAAAATATTTAGATGACCCAAGCTTGTTGCGCTCAATCATTGCCGATGGCTGTGATAAGGCCCGTAAGGTTGCGCAAGAAACAATGCGTGAGGTCCGTGAAGCAATGGGCCTTGACTACGATTAAGGCCTTTGGTTTGCCTTCTGTGCACGATCCGATTGTGAAGCCATCCCCCTGGGTGGTGCGATTTGCACCACTCATTCCTCAGGGTGGAGTTGTTCTTGATCTTGCTTGTGGTTCTGGCCGCCATTCGATGCTATTAGCCAATTTAGCTTATTCAGTCTTAGCGGTTGATCAAGATGTCAGTGCGATCGAGACTATTCAGTCCTCCTTTATTACCCCAAAATGCCTAAATCTTGAGCAAGATATCTGGCCCCTTCATGGAGCTAGCTTTCATGGCATTGTGGTGACTAATTACCTATATCGCCCCCATATCGATTCTTTGCCTGATCTTTTAGAGGATGGTGGGATCTTGATCTATGAAACTTTTGCCCAAGGCAATGAGCAATTTGGCAAACCATCTAACCCTAATTTCCTCTTAAATTCAGGGGAATTATTGGCTTTTGCTGCTCGTCATGGGCTCAAAGTCCTTGCTTATGAGGACATTTGTGTGGATGACCCCAAACCAGCCATGGTTCAGCGCCTTTGTGCTGTAAAAGGCATGTTAAAAGAGCGCATTCCGTTACAATTTCAAGGTTAAGACAGTCAATATCGGTGCATATTCGGTGACAAATACAGTTCAATCCAAAGGCAGTAAAAAAACCATTTCCGGTAGCATGCCGGCTATTGTTACGCCGATGTACGAAGATGGCAGCCTGGATTACGCCAGCTTGCGCTCTTTATTAGATTGGCATGTTGCCGAAGGTTCTGATGGCATTGTGATTGTTGGCACGAGCGGAGAATCTCCAACTGTCTCTGTAGAAGAGCATTGTGAATTGATTCGCGTTACCGTAGAGCATATTGCTGGCCGCATTCCTGTGATTGCAGGTACTGGCGGCAACTCTACAATCGAGGCCATTGAGTTGACTGAGTTTGCTAAAAAAGTCGGCGCTGATGCTAGCTTGCAAGTAGTTCCTTATTACAACAAGCCAACTCAAGAGGGCATGTATGCCCACTTCAAAAAAATTGCAGAGTCTGTTGACCTACCTGTAATTTTATATAACGTTCCGGGCCGTACGGTAGCAGATTTAGCTGGTGATACTGTTGTCCGTTTGGCTGGTGTACCGGGAATTATTGCGATTAAAGATGCCACCGGTAGCTTAGAGCGGGGCACTTTGTTGCTCGCTGATTTAAAGCGTGCAGGCCATAGTGATTTCTCAGTATTTTCAGGCGATGACTTAACGGCTGCAATGTTGATGCTGATGGGTGGTAAAGGCAATATTTCAGTAACAGCCAATGTGGCGCCTCGCTTAATGCATGAGCTATGCGTTGCAGCAATGTCTGATGATGTAAAAAAGACCCGCGAGATTCAATACAAATTGTTGGCAGTTCATAAAGCAATGTTCACAGAGGCAAACCCAATTCCAGTGAAATGGGCTCTGCATGAAATGGGTATGATCACTGCAGGCATTCGCTTGCCGTTAACCCCTTTGAGCGCGTCTTTACGTGAGCCTTTGAAGGCAGCATTAAAACAGGCTGACTTGATATGATGAGTTTGATGCAACTACTTTGCCGGTTCACGGCAACTCTTGGCCTGGTGATTATGGCCGCTGTTGTCTTGACAGCTTGTAAATCGCTTACTAGCAACGATACCGTGGATTACAAGAGCACAGGGGCAGTGCGCGGCCCAAATTTATCTTATCCACCGGACTTAATTACTGCTCAGGCCGATCGTCGTTACATTGTTCAAGACGGCACTGCAACGATGTCGGAATATAACGCAGCGATGAAAAAATCTGTGCAGATGCGCAGCAACGTCATGACTGGCATCCCTGGTATGCGTATAGCTCGAGATGGCGAGCGCCGCTGGCTAGTGGTTGATAAACCAGCTACAGAGTTATACCCGCAGGTTAAGGATTTTTGGCAGGAAAATGGCTTCTTATTGGTTGTTGATTCACCATCTACTGGCATCATGGAAACCGATTGGGCAGAAAACCGCAGCAAGATTCCTCAGGATTGGCTACGTTCCACACTTGGCGGATTCCTGGATACTCTTTATGACACTGGTGAGCGTGATAAATACAAAACTCGTCTTGAGGCTCCTAAGCCAAATGAAACTGAGATTTACATTACGCAAAAAGGTGCTCTTGAAAAGTGTATTACAGACGGTGGAGCCTGTAACTCTACGGTATGGACTAGCCGTCCCAATGATCCAGAGTTAGAAGCAGTATTTTTAGCGCGCCTCATGGAGCGTCTTGGCATGACTCAAGAGCAAGCTAAAGCGATGGTTGCAGTGCCTTTGGGTCCGAAAAATCCTAAAGCTAAGTTAATGCAAGAAGCTAATAAGCAAGCTTATATTGAGTTGAGTACTGGTTTTGATCGTTCTTGGCGTGATGTTGGTCTAGCCTTGGATCGCTCTAACTTTACGGTTGAAGATCGTAATCGTTCCGGCGGTGTTTACTATGTGCGCTATGTAAATGCTAAGGACGTGGGGGATACCAAAGGATTCTTCTCCAATCTCTTTAGTAGCAAAGATGATTCCAAATTACAGGCCAAAAAGTATCAGGTGATCGTGAAGAGCGCTGGCGAGAATTCAGCAAATGTTTATGTGCAAGATGCCGATGGAAAACCTGAGAATAGCCAGGCTGGTGTTCAGCTATTAACTTTGCTGACAGATCAATTGAGTAAATAAATAATTTAAGTTAACAAAAAAGCCGCTCTGAAGCGGCTTTTTTCTTCAAGAAGAATATTACTTCTTAGCGTCAGCAGCAGGAGCAGCAGGAGCGGCTGGAGCAGCAGGTGCAGCAGCAGGAGCTTCAGCAGCAGGAGCGGCTGGAGCAGCAGCAGGAGCTGCAGCAGGTTTTGCTTCTTCTTTTTTACCGCAAGCGGCCAAGGCGATAGCTAACATTGCTGCGAATACGAGTGATTTCTTCATTTGTAATTTCCTCTTAAAAAATGTAACAACAATTACCGGTAATTGTGCTGAAAAATCCTAGGGATTGCCCTTAGGTGATTTCCAGTACCAATTATATCCATCATTGCTTCTAACTCTCAAAAATAAGCCATCCAGCAATATAGGCTTCATAGAGGCTAGACTTTTCCACCCCTTGGATTTTTCTGGGTGAAAGTACTTTTTTGGCCGATAGAGCTTGCCAGGCATTAGTAATCTCTTTGGTCTGACCTTGGTTCATATTCTCACCGTTACAAAACACCTCGTTACCAAGACTCAGAATGCGAGTTTGAGCGTGAGGGATGAGCTTCTTCAAGCCAAGATTTTTGGAGAACTGACTGGCGCTGAGTGGCTTGCTTGGTCCATCAAAATAGACCTGCTGTTTTGGTTCTGATAGGTAGGCAGTAATGCCGGGTAAAAAATGATCCACTTGATCCAACTTCAGTTGGCGAAGTTTTACTTCAATTTGCTTAATCAGTTCTTTTGGAAGCTGCTCTGCACTAGCAGTTGCCCTTTGCATTGGATCAGTAAATTTCTGCTCAAGTTCAGGAATGTTTTCTAGAGACTCAGCAATGCTCCATAGCCCCTCTTGTAGTAATTCTTTAAAGCTGGGAGAGCGAAAGCCAACGGACCAAGTTTGACAACCTGCGTCGAGTGCAACGCCATCGTGGGCAATATGAGGTGGTAGATAAAGCATGTCGCCCGGCTGGAGAACCCAGTTATGCTCAGCTTTAAACCGCTGCAAAATTTTGAGTGGTAGCTTGGGGTTTAGGCTTAAATCTTTTTGTTCTGATATTTGCCACTGCCTTCTGCCAGACATCTGAATCAAAAAAACGTCGTAAGAGTCAAAATGAGGTCCGACACCACCGCCAACTCCAGCAATGCTAATCATTAAATCGTCGAGACGTGCATCTGGGATAAAGCGAAACCAGGACAAAATTTTCGCGGCGGCAGGGTGATGAGCTTCCATACCTTGCAGCAGCAGCGTCCAATGAGATTTATTGAATGAGGGGATGGATTTTTTCGTAAATGGACCAGAGCTCAGACTCCACGGACCCGCTTTTACGAGGCGAGATTCAACATTGTCTTGGCAAGCAAGCTTGACTAGCTCATCTGGTGATATGGGGCTATCAAGACTCTCATCACTTTGAGCGGCTAAGGCAAATGCGGGTATTGCTCCGCGGACTAATAAAGGTTTTTTATGCCAATATCGCTTCATGAACAAATCAGGGCTAATGCCTCCAAATAATGCCCAGGGCTCATTGAGAGGTAGATTTTGGGGTGCCTGAGGCGGCTGATAAGGGTTGCTCAAGTAAAATGAAGTCATAAAGTAAAAGCTTAGTAAAAACCCATTAAAAACGAATGTTTGACAGATTTCGCATGAAGATTGAAAAAAATACTATCGTATCCCTTCGCTATAAGTTAACCGATGCGCAAAATAATGTCATTGAAGAACCAGATTCTCCGATGGTATACCTGCACGGTGGGTATGAGGGGACTTTTCCGAAAATAGAAACCCTTTTGGATGGCCAAGATATTGGGTATGAGGCTGCTATTCAACTTGAGCCTAATGAGGCTTTTGGTGAGTATGATCCAGAACTTCTGAAGATCGAACCACGCACCCGTTTCCCAGAGCCACTCGAAGTGGGTATGCAATTTGAGGGTATACCGGATGCAGATGAAGAATCAGACGTTGCAGAAGAATCAGATGCAGATGATGAGCCGCTGATTTACACCGTTACTGATGTTGCAGACAATCAAGTAGTGCTTGATGGTAACCATCCCTTAGCAGGTATGGCATTGCGTTTTTGGGTACAGGTTGAAGATGTCCGTGCGGCCACCGAGAATGAAATCCAAAATCGTCTACCGGAAGGCGGGGAGGGTTTTACTTTTGGCATGCCAAACGACGTTGCAGATGATGCCGATGAGGATGAGTTTCCGGGAGCTGCATTAGGATCAAGCACTCCAAACCCACGCACACTGCACTAAACAAACTCCGAATTACTCTTTAAGCCATTCCTTAATGGCATCAAGGTCGCGCTTGGTATCGCTTGTACCTGAAGCATCTGTAGGCGTATTGCTCAACTTGGCCAATGCCTTTTCTAGTGCGGCAATTTTGGCTTCCTGTTCAATGGTTGCATCAATTAATCCCTTGAGTGCCATTGAGACTGGATCATCCACATTTGGCGTAACGCCATAAGCAGAAAAATATTCTTTTGTTTTGCTATCCGGGCTTTGCGGTAGATCCGGATGCAAAATACGTGCAGGTATTCCGACGGCAGTAGCACCAGCAGGGATTTCCTTTAAGACAACTGCATTTGATCCAACCCGTGCACCATCACCGACGGTAAAGCCACCAAGTACTTTTGCGCCCGCACTCACAACCACACCCTTACCCAGAGTTGGATGACGCTTAACGCCTTTGTATAGGGAGGTGCCGCCCAAGGTCACGCCTTGATAGATCGTGCAATCATCGCCAATTTCGGTAGTCTCACCAATAACTATGCCAAGGCCGTGATCCAGAAATACTCGACGACCAATCTTTGCTCCCGGATGGATTTCAATACCGGTAATAAACCGTGAAATCATAGATAAGACGCGTGCAATCCACTTGAAACCAATATTCCATAAAAAATGAGAGATGCGGTGGAAGAAAACTGCATGCAGACCTTGGTAGCAAGTAATGACCTCAAGGCGATTTCTTGCAGCAGGGTCCCTGGCAATAATGGAGTCGACTTGGTCGAATAGTGAATTAAACATAGATTGATTTTAACGGGATGTGCTTATTTTCTCAGGAGCATCTGTTTGGCGATGCCACGTAAGAGATCAATTTCTTCTTTGTGCAGTCTGCTTCGTGCAAATAATGCTTGTAGCCTGGGCATGAGTTTTTTGGGGTTGCTCGGGTCTAGATAACCAATAGCCTCAAGACCTTCACGCCAATGATCGAGCATAGCTGCAACTGCAGCTGGATCGGCTAATTCAGCTAATTTTTCCCGATTTGCCAGCATTGCTAGGTCCTCAGCCTCACTCAGGCGCTCTCTAAGTGAATAGGCGCAGACCATTAGGGCTTGGGCTAAATTCAGAGACGGGTAGTCTGGATTAGCCTCTAGCCAAACCCTATGGGTACACAAGGCGAGGTGTTCGTTATCCAGGCCAGTTCTCTCGGGCCCGAAGACTAGTGCAACTTCCCCGTGATTCATAACGGTTTCTTGAATCAGGGTGCGAGCCGACTCCCAATCGAGCGCTGGAGGGCCGAATTCGCGATCTCGGCTGGTGAGGCCAAGTACAAGAGGGCATCCCTGAATAGCTGTGGATAAAGAGCTTGATTCCTGGGAGGATTCGAGAATATTGAGGGCGCCACTTGCCAATGCAATCGCTTCAGAATGTTTAGCAATATCTTTGATTTTGGGATTGATAAGGCGCAGATCGCTAAAGCCCATCGTTTTCAGGGCCCGGGCTGCTGAGCCTACATTTCCAGGATGACTGGTTTTGACTAAAACCCAGCGGATTGATTCGAATTTATCGTGATTCATGGGTGACTCATGGGTTTCTAGGGGTGCTCAAAGCGCTAATCGTTTAGAATCAGGGTATTAGCTTCGTATTGTCATGCAGTTTGGACAATATTACAGGCTCGTTCTTATTTAATTTGTCCATCAATACTTATGCATCCCATGTTAAATGTGGCCGTAAAGGCCGCCCGTCGTGCTGGAACTGTTATTAATCGAGCGTCTCTTAATTTAGAGCGTTTACAGGTTGATCGTAAACAGCACAATGATTTCGTAACCGAGGTGGATAAAGCCGCAGAAGCGGCAATCATTGAAACGCTCAGTGAGGCTTATCCAACCCATGGATTTTTGGCTGAAGAAACTGGCGAACATAATATCGATGCAGAGAATGTATGGATCATTGATCCATTAGATGGCACAACCAACTTTATTCATGGCTTTCCGCAATATGCAGTGTCAATTGCATTGGCCGTAAATGGCGTGACCCAACAGGCAGTAGTCTACGATCCAACTCGCGATGAGTTATTTACCGCTACTCGTGGAGCAGGCGCATATTTAGATCGCCGTCGATTGCGTGTTGCAACTCAAGATCGCTTAGCGAGCTCTTTGATTGGCACTGGTTTTCCATATCGTGAAGACCAAGACCTAGAAAAATATTTAAAAATCTTTGCAGAGATGTCGCGTCAGTGTGCTGGCCTACGTCGTCCTGGTGCAGCATCTTTGGATCTAGCCTATGTTGCTGCAGGGCGTTACGATGGCTTCTTTGAAAGCGATCTCAAGCCTTGGGATATGGCAGCAGGTGCTTTATTGATTACTGAATCCGGTGGTTTGGTAGGTAACTACCGTGGCGAAGAAGGTTTTCTGAAAAGCGGTGAAGTAATGGCTGCTAATCCCAGAATCTTTGCACAGATGGTTCAGTGCTTATCCAAATACTCCAAGACCTAAGTACTGATTGAGTGACCTGATTACGCTTTAATCAGATCAAGGTAGCGCACACCCTGACTATCGATTGATAAAGCACTGGCCCTGGGGGTAGTCCTTTCAGGATGATCTAAGTCCCAATCTGACAGAACCCAACGTTGCCAAGTTTGCTCGCCCAATTGCTCCTTGTGATGCGCAGGCAAGTGAGTGTGACCATGAATTAACTGTTCTACGGATTGATCTCGAACCAATGCAGCGCAAGCCTCCAATGTGACATTGGTCCTCATCTGATTATTTAAGGGTGACTTGTTTGCCTCAACTTGATATTGAGCATGACTATTGCTGCGAAGATGATTGGCAATAGAGCGCCGCCAGTGAAGTGGCATATTCAGGAATAACTTTTGTATCCAAGGTTTTCTCACTATGCCGCGGAATAATTGATAGCCAACATCTGCTGTACATAAGGCATCCCCATGGCACAGAACATATTTTTTATCAGCGATTTCAACGCAAGAGGGGTCTGCTAATAAGGTCATACCAGTTTTTTTCAAAAAGGCAGAACCTATTAAGAAATCACGATTGCCGTGAATATAGTAGGTTTTGGTTTTTGTTGAAAGATTGGCGAGGGCGTGAAGCACCTCTTGCTGAAATGGAGAGTTCGAGGCCGCATCGTCTCCGACCCAGTATTCAAATAGATCGCCAAGAATAAAAACAGCCTGCGCCTTGGGCGCATCTTTTTCACAGAAGTCAAAAAAGCGTTGCGCCGTCAAGGGCATTGACGGCGTCAGGTGTATATCCGAGATGAGCAGTGCGCTCGAATATTGCGGGATCATTCCTCGAGAACGGTTGCCTTCTCAATGACGACATCTTCACTTGGTACGTCTTGGTGAAAGCCTGAATTGCCAGTCTTTACTTTACGAATAGTATCAACAATATCCATACCATCGATAACCTTACCAAAAACAGCATAGCCCCAACCCTGGGCGTTGGGTGCAGTGTGATTTAAAAAATCATTGTCATTTACATTGATAAAAAATTGCGCAGTAGCTGAGTGTGGGTCGCTAGTACGAGCCATAGCTACGGTGTAGCGATCGTTCTTGAGGCCATTATTTGCTTCGTTCTCAATTTCTGCGCCAGTAGGCTTTTGTTTCATACCGGCAGTCATGCCACCACCTTGAATCATGAAGTTATTAATCACGCGATGAAAGATAGTGCCATCATAGTGACCACTCTTTACGTATTGCAAAAAGTTCGCAACGCTCTTAGGCGCTTTTTCAGAATCAAGGCTCAGAGTGATATCACCCTGATTGGTTTTTAACAGTACTTTGGTCATTATTTAGATCTACTTTCTGGAAGGTTAGTGGATGGAGTATTAGTTGCTTCTGCGGGCGGATTGGCTATTCGATTCAGTTGGCGGCTTTGTGAGGGCTTCAAGATATCCAATAGAGCCTTAGAGCGCCTGGTATATTGGCCTTGATTGAGTTGCGTATTTTTTGCTGCATTCTCATAGGCTTGTGCGCCCAGGCGGATATAAATTTCACCTAAATTGGCCGAGGCAATCGCGTAGCTAGGACGTAGCTTGAGAGCGAGTTCTAAATAATCTCTCGCTTCAATCCAGTTGCCCTCGTTAGCAGAAATTGCTGCTAGGTTGTTGTAAGGTTCTGGCAACTCCGGAAATTGCTGGGTAATTTCAATCAAGGTTTTTTTGGCTTGATTAAATTGACGCATTTCAATTTGTACCCGAGCCTTTACAAAACGCAATTGCACATTACGAGGTGTCTTTTTGAGTTGAGTATTAATCAAATCAATAGCATCTTCAAATTTACGGGCTTTCACGAGTTTTTCAACGTCGGAAGGCACTGCATTTTTGGTAATGGGGTCTGGCTCAATAATCAAGAAAGACAACAAAGGTAGCGCCACGGTCTCAGAGAGTCCTGAATTGAGTGGGTCATAAGGAATATCGGCCGATAGTCGCGGAGGGTCATTTGGGCTGTAACCCCCTGAATAGCCTTGAGGTGTTCCTACGCTGGATTTCATTGCCTGGGCATTTGCCACCTGAATTTCCGTATCCGCACGCTGTTGGGCGGGAGTGCTGCACCCCGTAATGAATACCGCCGCCAATATTGCAGCAAGGATCTTGATCGGGGTTAGCTGTGGTGCTGGGATGGTTGCAGGCATAGGGGAAGGGGTATAAAACTGGCTCATTCGATATACTCAGCGCTCAGTCTAACAAATTGGCGCTCCTTGCCCCACCTTTATAGCTATATGCTGCAAATCTATAACACCCTTAGCCGCTCCAAAGAGGTATTTAGGCCCATCGTACCGGGTCAGGTGAAGATGTATGTCTGCGGTATGACGGTTTATGACTTCTGTCACATTGGCCACGCTAGGGTCATGATCGTGTTTGACATGGTTGTCCGTTGGCTGCGGGCCAGCGGTTATGAAGTTCTTTATGTCCGTAATATCACCGATATTGATGACAAGATTATTAACCGCGCCATTGAAAATGGCGAACCCATTTCTGCGCTGACCAATCGCTTTATTGATGCGATGCATGCTGACTCTGATGAGTTGGGTTTAATGCATCCCGATCAAGAACCGCGAGCAACGGATTACATTGCTCAGATGCAGGGCATGATTGGTAAGCTTATTGAAAATGAATTGGCATACCAAGCAGATGATGGTGACGTTAATTTTGCGGTACGTTTGCTACCAAGATATGGCCAGCTTTCTGGCAAGTCATTAGATGAACTGAATGCGGGTGAACGCGTTGCAATTGTTGGCGGCAAACGAGACCCGTTGGATTTTGTACTCTGGAAGAGCGCCAAGCCTGAGGAGCCTGCAGATACCCGCTGGGCCTCGCCCTGGGGTGAGGGTCGACCAGGTTGGCACATCGAGTGCTCAGCAATGTCTTGTGACTTATTGGGCGAACATTTTGATATTCATGGCGGCGGTGCTGACTTGCAGTTCCCTCATCATGAAAATGAGATTGCCCAGAGTGAAGGCGCTTTGTATGGCAAGGACCGTAAAGACAACGATGCCCCATTCGTCAATTATTGGATGCATAACGGCCATATTCGTGTGAATGAAGAGAAGATGTCTAAATCCTTAGGCAACTTCTTTTTAATTCGCGACGTACTTAAAAGTTTTAATCCTGAAGTGCTGCGTTTCTTCATGCTCAAGGCGCATTACCGAAGTCCAATCAATTACAGCGATGCACAATTGGAAGAGGCGCGCGCTGGCTTAGTAAGGCTTTATACAGCCTTGGCTCAAGCCCCAGCTAAAAGCAATTCTTTGGATCCGCATAACCCTTGGGCTAAACGCTTTGCAGAGGCCATGAATGATGACTTTAATACCCCAGAAGCCATTGCTGTGCTTTTTGATCTTGCAAGTGAGGTCAATCGTGCCCAGGATGCCGAGAAACAGGCGCTAGCTAGCACATTGAAGTCCCTGGCAGCTTCGCTCAATTTCTTGCAACGTGACCCAACCGAATTCTTACAAGCAGGATCAAAACAAGAGAGCGGTTTAAGTGCGGCTCAAATTGAGGAACACATTGCCCAACGTTTGGCTGCTAAGCAAGCGAAAGATTTTGCTAAGTCAGACTCCATTCGCAAGACACTATTAGATCAAGGTGTAGTCTTAGAAGATAAGCCGGGCGGCACCACAGAATGGCGAAGAACTTAGTGACTGCGGTAAAAGAAAAATCAATCTTGCAAGAAATTGCCCCAGAGTATTGGGAGCAAGCTTGTCGCGAGCTTATGAAGCAGGATCGTATTCTCAAAAAAATCATTCCGAAATATGGTTCTGGTTTTTTGGTAACTCGTGGCGATGCCTTTACAACATTGGCCAGAGCAATCGTAGGGCAACAAATTTCTGTCGCTGCTGCTCAGACGATTTGGGATAGGGTGGTAATTACTAGCAAGAAAAAAATGAACCCCAAAAATATTTTGGCGCTTACCGTAGAAGAATTACGAGCTGCTGGTTTATCGGGTCGTAAGGTGGAATACATCCGAGATTTGGCTGATCACTTTAATTCTGGGCGCCTCCACGCCAATCAATGGAAAGATATGGACGATGAGGGCGTTATTCAGGAATTGAGCTCTATTCGGGGAATTGGGCGCTGGACGGCTGAAATGTTCCTGATTTTTAATATGATTCGCCCTAATATCCTGCCTTTGGACGATGTTGGCCTAATTAAGGCTATTTCCCTCAATTACTTCAGTGGCGAACCTGTTAGCCGCCATGAGGCAAGGGAGGTGGCAGCAAACTGGGCCCCGTGGCGTACGGTTGCTACTTGGTATATGTGGAGAAGTATCGACCCCATCCCGGTTGAATATTAAAATCAGACTATGAAAACGACTTTCCTGGATTTCGAGCAGCAAATCGCCGAATTAGAAACAAAGATCGAAGAGCTGCGTTTTGTACAAGATGAATCATCGGTAGATATTTCCGATGAGATCAAAACGCTTTCTGAAAAAAGTCAGCAACTCACTAAAGATGTTTACGCCAACTTAACACCTTGGCAAGTATCACAAGTCGCTCGTCATCCACAGCGTCCTTACACCTTGGATTATGTCAGCGCACTCTTTACTGACTTTCATGAACTGCATGGTGATCGTACCTTTGCTGATGACCAATCCATCATCGGTGGCTTAGCACGTTTTGATAATCAACCGTGCATGGTGATTGGTCACCAAAAGGGTCGTGATACTAAAGAGCGCGCTCTTCGTAACTTCGGCATGAGTCGTCCTGAAGGTTATCGCAAAGCCATGCGCCTGATGCGCCTTGCGGAAAAGTTTGGCATTCCTGTTTTTACTTTTGTTGACACACCTGGAGCATTTCCGGGTATTGATGCTGAGGAGCGCAATCAATCAGAAGCGATTGGCCGTAACCTCTATGTGCAAGCGGAATTAGAAGTACCTATTATTGCGACGATTATTGGTGAGGGTGGTTCGGGCGGCGCTTTAGCAATTGCCATGGGCGACGTAGTGCTGATGCTGCAAAACTCGACCTATTCGGTGATCTCGCCAGAGGGTTGTGCTTCGATTCTGTGGAAGACAGCTGATAAGGCTCCAGAGGCCGCGGAACAATTAGGCTTAACCGCGCAGCGTTTAAAGGCGCTGGGTTTGATCGACAAGATTGTGGCTGAGCCAGTAGGTGGTGCTCATCGTGACTATGACACCATGATGACCAATATGCGTAAGTCCCTCAGTGAGTCAATTAAGACTTTTGATGGCATGAAGGTAGATTCACTTCTTGAGCGTCGTCATGAACGTCTAATGAGTTATGGCAAGTTCAAGGAAATCACAGCCAAGTCCTAAACTTGGAAAACGAATTGCGGTTGCCTTAAGTGGTGGCCTCGATTCGGTTGTGCTACTCGATACAGTTTGCAAAGCGCAATCTAAAAACAAATCTTCTGCAGTTTATGTGTTTCATATTCATCATGGTTTGCAAAAACAGGCTGATGACTGGTTGATCTTTTGTGAGAAACTTGCTAAAAAATATCAAGTGCACTTTGATTTTCGACTCCTGCATTTAGCGGGTGAAGAGCAGGGCAATGTTGAAGCTAGGGCAAGAGCAGAACGTTATGAGGCCCTTGCAGATCTCTGTGCTGAATACGGCATTGAAGACTTGCTCCTCGCGCATCATCAAAATGATCAGGCAGAAACAACACTCTTGCAGCTCCTGCGCGGCGCCGGTGTTGCTGGCCTAGCTGGGATGCCGGCTAGCCGTGAGCTGAATGCTCAAGAGGGCAAGATCACCCTCTGGCGTCCTTTATTAGGACAAAGCAGAAAAGAGCTAGAGGCTTACGCAAAAGAACATAAGCTCAAATGGATTGAAGATCCTAGCAATCAAGATTCTCAATATCGTCGTAATGCAATTCGTAAAACAATCATTCCCGCATTAGAAAAGATTCAACCTGAAGCAATTGCCAACCTGGCGCGAAGTGCAGGATTGCTTGGTGAGGCCCAGGGTCTGCTGGATCGCTTGGCTATGCAGGATGGCAAACATATTCTTTTGAAAAACGGGATTGGGCATCAGCCATTGCTTAAGCTGGCACAAAAAGATTTGCCTGCAGCCAATAATGTATTGCGGTATTGGTTAAGGGTAAATGGAATGACGATGCCATCGCAAGAACGTCTTGCTGCTTGGTGGCGTGATCTTGAAGTAGTAAAAGCAGATGCACAGCTAGAGTGGAATCATGACCAAAGCATCATTCGTCTCTGGCGTGGCGTTTTGCAAGTTGAGGAAGTAAAGGCAGGTGAATGGGTTTTTAAAACCATCCCCATTGCTAGTAAAGCCCCTGGGTTTGCAAGCCAATGGATTAAAGATGCCCAGAAAAATGGGCTGATTACGCTAAAAGAGAGGTCTGGATCAGAAAAGATCCAAATCAAAGCCAATACGCCCCGCAAGACCCTCAAAAATCTCTTTCAGGAGGGCGATGTTCCTCCATGGGAACGTCAGGCGCCTCTGTTGTATATCGATGGCGATTTGATCGCTGTTGCAGGGGTGGGCCTGAGCTATCCGCATTTGGTTCACACCGGGCCCCGGGTACGACCCGAGTGGCAACAGAAGGCTTAGCAGGTACAAAACCCTGTAAAATAAGGCCTTTTTGATCCTCAGGAAATTCATTTCCTGTTACAGATGGTGAAATAGACGGTTTTTATGGCTCTTATCGTTCATAAATATGGTGGCACCTCAATGGGCTCAACAGAGCGCATTGCCAATGTCGCTAAACGCGTTGCTAAATGGATGCGCGCAGGCCACCAAGTGGTTGTAGTGCCTTCGGCCATGTCCGGTGAAACTAATCGCCTGCTCGGTCTCGCAAAAGAAATTAATCCTGATGCTAATCCACGTGAGTTAGATCAGATTGCCTCTACAGGTGAGCAAGTTAGTTCTGGATTGTTAGCCTTGGCATTGATGCGTGAAGGTGTTGATGCGGTAAGTTATGCGGGCTGGCAGGTAACGGTTCATACCGATTCTGCTTTTACTAAAGCGCGCATTAAGAGTATTGACGACAAAAAAATTCTGAGTGATTTGAACGCTGGTAAAGCAGTGGTGGTTACTGGTTTCCAAGGCGTTGATCCCGATGGCAACATTACCACATTAGGTCGTGGCGGTTCAGATACTTCCGCAGTAGCTATGGCTGCTGCACTGAAAGCAGATGAGTGTTTGATCTATACCGATGTTGATGGCGTTTACACCACTGACCCACGGGTTTGTGAGGATGCACGTCGACTAGACAAGATTACTTTTGAAGAGATGCTAGAAATGGCTAGCTTGGGTTCAAAGGTCTTGCAGATTCGTTCAGTTGAGTTTGCCGGTAAATACAAAGTTAAAACCCGGGTTCTGTCCTCCCTGACAGACCCATTGATACCTTTAGACATCGAAATGAAGTCGGGTACCTTGATTACATTTGAAGAGGACAGCACTATGGAAGCCGCAGTTATTTCCGGCATCGCCTTTGCGCGTGATGAAGCGAAGATTACCGTTTTGGGAGTTCCTGATCGCCCAGGTATTGCATATCAAATATTGGGTCCAATTGCCGATGCCAATATTGACGTTGACATGATTATTCAGAATCAATCGGTGGATGGTAAGACTGACTTCACCTTTACTGTTCCACGTGCTGATTATCAAAAAGCGCTAGACCTACTGAAGAACACAGTACAAGCTCACATCGAAGCGAAAGAGATCTCAGGCGACCCTAAGGTTTCGAAAGTTTCAGTGGTGGGAGTAGGTATGCGTTCTCACGTTGGTATTGCCAGCAAGATGTTCCGCACCTTGTCAGAGGAGGGCATCAATATCTTGATGATCTCTACCAGTGAGATCAAGATCTCTGTAGTGATTGATGAGAAGTACATGGAGCTAGCCGTAAGGGCCCTTCATAAGGCATTTGAGCTAGACCAGAAGTAATCCTGCAAAAGGGCAGTAAAACCCCTCTGTAGCGGTTATCCGTTAAACTGTGGGTCGTTGTAAAGAGTTAGAAATACGGAGACGTGGCCGAGCTGGTCGAAGGCACTCCCCTGCTAAGGGAGCATCGGGGCTAAAACTCTGATCGGAGGTTCGAATCCTCTCGTCTCCGCCAAGTCAATAGGCAGAAAAGGGTTTGTGAGATACAACACTCTTTGCTGCTAAAAGCGTTGCCAAAAGCCACCCTGAGGGGTGGCTTTTATCTTTAGGGCTCGGCCTATTGAGGGTTTCTTTTCACCCTGTCTACTAAGGGGCTTAAATTCAGCAATTCGCTGCAATCGCCTCAATTTCTATCTTTAGTCCAAAGTGAAGTGGGCCGGTTGGAACAACCGCTCTTGCTGGCATGGATTCTCCAGCCCATACTGTGTAAATAGAGTTAAATTCGGGCCAATTATTGATGTCATCTAGATAGACCCTTACTTGTAGCAAACTTTTTATGCTGCCACCAGCACCTTCAAGAGCACACCTGAGGTTTTCTAGGGCTTGAATCGTTTGGTCTTTGAAGCTTGATCCTGTAAGCTTTTGGCCATCTTTCGTTATTGGTAATTGTCCGGAGATAAAAATACAATTATTAGCAGCAACGGCATGACTATAGTGCCCTCCAGGCTTTGAAAGCCCTGGAGGATTAAAGTACTCGACTTTCGATCCCATGTAATTTATTGGACTCGCAGGTTAGCTTTTTTTACGATCTCTTTATAGCGATCCAGATCTTCACGGATTCTCGAGTTAAATTTTTGTGGAGACATTCCACCAACATCCGCACCTTTATCAGCAAAATTTTTCTTCACTTCAGGCTGCTCAATCGTGGCCAGTACTTCTTTATAGAGTTTCTGAATAATTGGATCTGGAACCCCCTTAGGTGCAAATAAGCCAACCCAGTTAGATGCATTAACCATTCCGATACCATCTTCTTGCGTAGTAGCCCAAGATTTGTTGTAGTTTGTTTTGGTATTAGTGGTTAGGGTGATAACTTTGACATTCCCAGAAAGGATATGTGGCGCAACTGCTGGAATGGCTACAACGCCAAGGGGTACTTCGCCCGAGGCAACTGCTGCTACTGCTGGAGCACCACCTTTGTAGGGCACATGCAAAATCTTGGTTCCACTTTCAAGAGCAATCCACTCGCCCGCGAGATGGTTAATGCTACCGTTACCTGGGCTAGAAAATGAAAGGGAATCAGGATTTTTTTTAGCCTCAGCGATCATCTCCTTATAAGTATTGAAAGGCATCTTGCTATTTGCCACCAATAACATGGGCGTATCACTGATCATGGTTATCGGTAAAAAATCTTTTTCTAAGGAGTAGGGGATATTAGGAAAAATTGCCGGATTAACGGAGAACTCGCCAGTGTGTGCCATTAGCAGCGTATAACCATCGGGAGGGCTAGTTGCGGCTGCGGTAACGGCGATAAAGCCATTACCACCTGGTTTGTTATCAACTATAAAATTCCAGCCCAGTCTTTCGGTCATCTTTTGAGTCAGAAGCCTTGTTGTGACATCAACAACTCCTCCGGGAGCGAATGGCACGATGATTCGAATTGGTCTATTGGGATATTCCTGTGAAAAAGCCGTGCCGATGCTGCCAAACAAAATAGCGATAAAGCATACAGTTTTCAGAGTGAATCTTTTCATTTTCAACCTTTCTAAGTGATTAATTAATAACTTTTCTTTTTTCGATTGCTAAAAAAGTTGCTTTTATGATTTCTGGATAGGCGCCGCAGCGACATAGGTTTCCGGATAGGTAGTGTCGTATTTCAGCTTCGCTTGGATTGGGATTTTTATCTAGCAATTGACTAATCATTAATATAAATCCTGGCGTACAAAATCCGCACTGAAAGGCGCCTGCCTCTACAAATGCCTCCTGTATGGGATCTAGCACACCGTTTTTTTCAAGACCTTCAATCGTTTTCACTTCTTTGCCATCCAGCATTGCGGCAAATTCCAAGCAGCCAGAATACGCAATGTCGTCTATCAAGACTGTACATGCACCGCATAAACCTTGACCACAGCTTTCTCTAGCCCCACGAAAATTGAGTTGATTGAGTAATTCGACGATATTCTGGTTATTGCCAACTACTGCGCTAACCTTGCTACCATTGAGGACAAAATGGATTTCTGTTTTGTTTGAGCTCATCAATTTATTCCTTGCTTGAGTGATTCATTTGCTGCTGCAGCCCAGCTAAGATTGCTTGACCGGTAATGGGAAGTTCAAAAATACGAACCCCAACCGCGTCATCAATCGCATTTGCAATAGCTGGTGAAACTCCAAACGTTGCGCTTTCACCAACACCTTTTGCACCATAAGGCGCATTTTGTTGGTAAGCCTGAACAATCTCATTTTCAAAAATGAGAGGAAGATCATTGATACCTGGAATTTTATAGTCAGCAAATGAGGCATTTGTGACCTGGCCATGATCTAAATTCATTTTTTCAAACAAAGTAAATCCTAGTTGCATAATTGCCGCGCCAGAAAGCTGTGTTTCAACTACCTTTGGATTAATTGCATTGCCACAGTCAACAACATTAATCATTTTTTCAATTCTCACTTCCCCTGATTCTGTATCGACATCAAGCTCAACACCTGTTGCTCCAATCATCCAAAATGGAGTTGCATTAGTTGTTGAGCCATCGGTTTTATCTGGAGGCGTATAGCTTGGTATATAGCTGCCAAACCCCACTAAGGTGCCGGCTTGCATTCCGAATCGTTTCAGGAAAATTTCCTTGATGCCACCATTGTAATTTTCTCCTAAACCAGCTTCTTTAGCTAAATCCTCTTGTTTATTTTTTAGATCGAGAGCAGCTAATCGAACAGCATGACCCATATGGAAGGTAGATCTCGACCCTAAAGTTGCCATGTCGTAGGGCGTGATATCTGTATCAGGCGTACTTACTTTAATTTCTGCAGCAGAGATACCCAAGACTTCAGCTGCAATTTGAGCCATTGCTGTATCAGATCCTTGCCCCATATCAACAGTACCCATTGAAAGTATGTAGCTGCCATCAGCTCCAAGGCTAATGAGAGCGGTAGATGTAGTAGGAGCTACAACAGCTTTGAAGCCAATCCCGATGCCGCGACCCCGTTTAACCTTATCTTGGCTTTTCTGAATAGGGGCATCCCAGTTCATTCGGGCTGCAAGTCGCTCCAGTACAAGTTCAATTTCTGCGCCTTGCATTAGTGTCCCAGTAGCCTGAGGACGACCTTCTTTTAAAATATTCTTGCGTCGAATGGCGAGGGGGTCTAAATTGAGCTGACGGGCAATGATGTCTATATGGCTTTCATAGGCCCAAACCAATTGGGGAATTCCAAAGCCTCGAAGCGCTCCTGACGGAGGTCTATTGGTATAGAGTGCGTAAGAATCAATCTTTACGTTATCAATATCATATGGACCAGCCGCAGTAAAGCCAGATTTTTGTGTCACCCGAGGTCCGATATCTGCGTAAGCACCGCCATTCCACCAAACATCACATTGCCTTGCAATAATCTTTCCATCCTTAGTAACGCCACTTTTAATTTTGAATGTAGTAGGGTGTTTCGTGATCGTGTAGAACTGCTCTTCCATGCTAAGAGATACTTTAACTGGTCTTTTTGATAGCATCGAAAGAGCTACCACTAGGGCTTCGAGTTTTATATACAGCTTTGCTCCAAATCCACCGCCTAAATGTGGAACCTTCACCTGTATTTGATTTTCGCGAAAACCTAACAAGCGAGCAATTTCTAATTTAACAAATGAGGGGCTCTGAGATGCCGTATAAATAGTTATTTGATCTTCAGTTGCCTGCGCCATTGAAACCATTGGTTCTAGAGGCGTGTGCATTACTTGCTGAGTCCGAAAGGTATTCTCAATGACAAAGTCAGCCTTACTAAAGCCATCTTCGACATTTCCTCGCTTTAGGTGGTAGTCAAGGGCAATATTGGTATTCTTTTTTCCAATGAGGTGTTTTAGATCCGGGAATGTTCCGGATGGCTTTAAAACATCGTGAACAACAGCATCTGAAGTCATTGCTTCAATTTCATCATAAACTGCAGGCAATTCCTCATAGTCAGCGACAATAAATTGTGTCGCATATTCTGCGATATGGGGATCCTCTGCCAGCACTACTGCAACTGGTTCACCTACATACCGAACTTTTTCGTGAGCAAGTATTGGCTGATCTAAGAACGCAGGGCCAAAGTAGGGCTCCGGAATAATTTTGAGAACATCTTCGATTGTGTATACAGAATGCACACCAGGTATCTTTTTGGCCTCTTCCGTATTAATCGATTTTATTACTCCATGGGCTATGGTGCTTCTGAAAATTTTTCCATAGAGCATGCCTGGCAAGGTCAAATGATGTGTGTATATTGCCTTTCCTGTAACCTTGCTTCTTGATTCTTTTCGTGGGAGTGATTTTCCAACTTGGTTGGTGGGGGGTAAATTATTTGGCATGGTTGACCCCATTGTTATAGGCTTCGAGTAGTGCGCGTTTGACATAAACCTTCGCTAGTGCGCGTTTATATTCAGCACTGCCAAGATGATCTGAGACGGGATCGATCTCCTCAGAAACTAGATCTGCAACTAAAGCAAGCAGGGTCGGAGTTGGCTCCTTGGCCGTGAGTCTCTCTTCAAGTTGAACTAGTCTAGTGGGTACATCAGCAATTGAGCCCATAAAGATTCTTGACGACTCGATATGATTGGCCTTAACGTTTAGATTGACTGCAACACCCAATGCAGGCCAGTCATCTGCTGATCTAGTAGTGCACTTTATATAGGATGAATAGGGGCTGATACTGGCTGGGAGTGAAACTTCATATATCAACTCATTAGGCTCTAGGCAAGTTTCGTAGTAGCCTAAATATAGACTATCGACTGGAATTGTTCTCTTTCCCTTTGGGCTGATAGTGCGTACTACAGCAGAAAGACAGCTCAGAATTGGTGGCAAGTCCATATGGGGATCGCCATGGGATAGGGCTCCGCCGATAGTTGCAGCGTTTCGCACCCGGACATTTGATAATTTAATCATTGCCTGGCAAATGACAGGGGCATGCCCTGCGATTAATACGGAGTTTTCGATATCTGAGAGCTTGGTTAGTGCGCCAATTTTAAGTTCTCCATTGGTTTCAGTTCTTATATAAGAGCCATCTTTAATGTTGCGCAGACTAATGACTTGAGTTGGCGTAAATATTTGACTTTTCATCATCAACATTAACGCAGTACCGCCTGCAATTGGTTTGGAATTATCTGGGTCTAGGCTGAGTAATTTGATAGCTTCATCAAAACTAGTGGGATTTAATAATTCAAATGGCAGCATACCTTTTACTCTTTCTTAATTAAGAAAAGCATTTTTTAGATTATTGGCAAATTGATTTTCAAGCTCTTTTGCTTTTGATCTTAAAACGGGTTGGCCAAGACTTCCTAACTTGCCTGTTAACACTATATCGATAGCATATTCAATCATGGTCTCACCATCTAATTCGCTCAAATTTGCAGTTGAAACAGTGGTCAATCTTCCTACCAAGCCAATTGGGTTGCCTTCGGTCTTAGCGGTAATTCTGTGCGGAGAATCTAGTTCAGTTATTTCGACAGTAATAGCAAATTTCATTTTGATATAAGCAATTTTTGTCTCTAATACTGCGCTATATTTATTTGGTCCAATTTCTGTCAGATTTGAGACGCCATCAATACAGGATGCAAAAAAAATGGGGTCGCTGAGTTTTTGAAATACTGCGGATATTGATGCCGGTACTTGTATCTTGCCCGTAATATTCATTGATACGCCTTTGCTATTAGCGCCGTTAAACTTACATTAATTTCTTCCGAGCATTCTATTGGCGTTAAGTGCCTTGCTTTGGGGATGATTTTTAATGTTGAATTTTTAATATTCGTATGCATTTGCTGAGCCATTTCTACTGGTGTAGCGTAATCTTCTTCGCCGACAATAATTGCCGTAGGAAAGTTGATGTCTTTAAGAGAATCTCTAACATCAAATGCGCCCAACATGGTGCAAGTTTGCTGAAAGCATTGGGCATCATTGGCTATAAAGATATCAACCAATCGAGCCACTTCTTTAGGGTGGTTGTTAATAAAGGACTCTGAAAACCAGCGCGTTTTTTGAAAGTCTATTAAAGCGGAAAGGCCTTCATTGACCGCTTTACTCGCTCTTTCAGCCCATTTCTGGGGCGCATCAGCGCCGTACCATGCGGTTGTATCTATTAGGCCCAAACCTTTTATGCGTTTAGGGTGAGCAATTGCAAATGCTAGTGATACTGAGCCTCCCATGGATGCGCCCACAATGACGGCATCCTCCCATTGAAGATGATTTAAAACATCCTCTAGGTCATTTGCAAAATATTCGATACTGTATTTTGTTGGCGATTTGCTTGAGTTTCCATGACCACGACAGTCAATCGTGAGAATATTCGCACTCTCCACAAGTGCAGGAATATTGTTATTCCAAAAACTGCCATCCATAGCAAGGCTGTGGATTAGTACTAAGCGTCTATTGGGCGTCTTGCACGAATTATGCAAGTTATATGAGATTGATTCTCCATCCCTTGCTCTGATTGACCCGCTTTGTATCGTTCCGTCCCTAACTTCTAACATTTTTTGCCTTTATGAAATGCAAGCTGTATCTCAATATTTAACTGTATTTTTTGTAGTTGACCTACTGTAAAGCCTAATCCAGACAGATGCCACTCAATTTAATTCATTCATAAAACAAAAAAATTTCCCCTAAAAAAACCCGAAAGGACTCCGCTTTCCCAGGCCTCTGCCTAAAGCACAGGTGGAAAGATCCCATCGCATATAAGATACATCAAGATGTTTGAAAGAACTAATATAAGATCTCATTTATCCAGCCAAGCACATACACGACTACTTTTACGGGCACTTATTACATAAACATGTTTCTTAGTCCTAAAATAATTGAACAATTCGCATCTACCGGCAGATTGAGGGCCTCAATCAACCTTGGCAATCCCATCTTGGCAAATCGTGATCCTCAATCAGGATTGGCTTTTGGCGTTTCTGTTGATCTTGCACGTCAGTTTGCTAAGTTTTTAGAGGTTGATGTTGATCTTGTAGTTTTTGATTCTGCTGGGAAGTCTGTTGAGGCTGTTATTCATGGCGCAGCAGACATTGGTTTTTTTGCCATTGATCCATTGCGTGGTGTAGATATTGGCTTTACTGCTCCCTATGTGTTAATTGAGGGAGCCTATCTTGTCAAAGCTGGCTCCCCAATTGCTGAGAATAGCCAGGTTGACGACTCAATGAACCGGGTTGTTGTTGGTAAGGGAAGTGCATATGATCTTTATTTAACAAGGGAATTACGTAATGCGCATATTGTTAGAGCACCAACATCACCTACCGTAGTAGATCTATTCATGCGAGAGGGCTTGGAAGTGGCTGCTGGGGTTCGCCAGCAACTGGAATTTGATATGCAAAGGTTCTCTGGGTTGAGACTCTTACCAGGCCGTTTTATGCAAATTCAGCAGGCCATGGGTGCTCCAAAGTCCTATGGTGACGAGGCTTTGGGCGCATTGGATGCTTTTGTTGCACAAATGAAATCCTCAGGTTTTATTGCTAATTCGCTAAGAACGCACGGTGTCCAGGGGGCCTCAGTTGCACCTTAGATTTCTATTTTGACGTATTTCAGCACCTTTCGATCCCTTTAAAATTAATAAGTCATTGTATTTATTGATTTTTTTATAAATATTCTTCACCTCTTTCCTTATATATTTTTTTTGCAACTAAATGTTGCAGCACAGCATTAATATGTATACAATGGTGCATCGCAACAAATAAACCAACCAAATTAGGAGAAGTCATGTTCCAAACTCAATTAAACGATCAGATCGCCCAAGCTCAAGCTAAAGCTGTTGAAAATGCTAAACATTTGGCTCAAGTAGCTGTTGAAAGTGCCCAAGAATTAGCAGAAATCAACCAAGCTGCTGCTAAAGATGCATTGGCTGCTGCACAAGATACAAGCTCACAATTGTTGGCTATCAAAGATCCACAGCAATTGGCTAAGTTGGCTCAGCCAGAAGCTGCTCAAGAAGCTGCTAAGTACGCTGTTGCTTACCAAGCTAAAGTGAACCAAGTTGTTCGCAATGGCAATAAAGAAGTTGCTCAAGTAGTTGATGCTTCAATCGATGATGCACGCGCTGATTTAGTAAAGTTCGTTAAAGAAGCTACTAAAACTGCACCTGCTGGCGCTGAAGCTTTTGTATCTGCTTTCCAAACAGCATTTGATGCTTCACTCCAACAGTTTGACCAAGTTCGCGCTACAGCTACTGATGCTTTCGCAAACTTTGAGAAGAGTGTTGACGCTGCATTGGCAAATATTCAAGGCCAATATGCTGTAAAACCATCAAAGAAATCTGCTGCTAAATTAGCTGCTTAATTCAGTTTTAACTGCTTTGCAAAAGCCGCCTCCGGGCGGCTTTTTTCTTTTCTCCATTTCTTCCAATCCCTAATTTCTGATTTTTAACCCAATCTAGGGTTTCTCCCATGTAAATAAACTTCACAAGTTCACAACTTCAGTGGTATAGTATGTTCACTGGGAGATGAAATGAAGAGACAAGTACCAAAAACACATCAAGCCTTGGAGTGGGTAGGGAAGGGCTTAACTGCCGCTCAGGCAGCGAGAAAGTTGGAGATTTCAGAATCAAGTGTGTATGCCGCTCTCAGAAAGTCGAAAGCAAAAGATTTGGGCTGCTGCCCAACTTGTGGTCACAAAATAAGGAACTAAGATGAAAAAAACTCTATTAGCCGCCGTATCAATTTCTGTAGCCGCATTTGCCTACGCCAATACCAAACCCTCAGACTCATCTGCATTGGTGAGTCAACAATGCCAAATTTCGGCTGAAGCTGTATCAACATTAAAAGGGCTACGCTATGGCAATACATCCATTAGAAAGGATGTATCTAGCCTGATTAATACCCATCTCAAAACTCCAGAGAATCGTGAGATCGCTCAAAGAGCTTTAAATCAGATGATTGATGACAAATCAACTGATGTGGCTACTCTAGAAGGTAAGTACTGCTCTTAATGTTTAAGGCTTTCGAGTACTAATAGTGCCATATACCGCGGAGTGTCCTGATTGTGGAAATGTGCGGGCATTGTTTAATCAGTGTCCGCATTGTGGTTCCGATCATTTGCCCACACTCACTACCGACACAATCGAAATCAACATCAAGCAAGGCAGCCCCTATGTTGAGGAGGCTCTGGATGAACTCACTGAACAACTGCGCAAGTGCCTAGAGCTCGGAATTAAAGCAATCATTCTGATTCATGGTTATGGCTCAAGCGGAGAGGGTGGTCGAATTAAGTGGGCGATTCATGATGCGCTGGAAAATAATCGTTATTCAGACCGTGTACTTGAATACTTCTTTGGCGAGAATGTGGCCTATGGAAGTGAGGCCTACCAGGCATTATTGAAACGTCGTCCAGGTTTGAAGAGATATCTAAAACGCTTCAAAGAAGGGAATGCCGGAATGACGGTGTTATTGTTGGGCGCCCACCCGGGAAGTGCTTAGAATAGAGATATCTTAATGAGGATCACGTCCATGACAGCCAAAAAATCCGATATAGCAACAGAAGCAGCTACGGTGAGTTCTGACCAGTTAATTGGAGAATTCAAAGCGCTCATGGCCGATGCAGAAGCACTGATTCAGGCAACCGAGGGTCATGCAGATGGCGCTATTGGATCGATACGATCTAAAGCCCTCGAAACCATTGCTGGGGCTAAAGAAAGTCTTTCTGGTATTGAAGGTCAATTAGCCGATAAGGCGAAAGCGGCAGCTGCGAGTGCAGATGACTTTGTGCATCGCAATCCCTGGGAGGCAGTGGGAGTAGCTGCTGGACTAGGTTTATTAATCGGTCTGTTTATTCGTCGTCGCTAGGCTGATATGTCCCAAGAAAACTTACTATCATCGATTAAAAACCTCGTAACTACAGGTGCATCGATTGCGCAAACTCGCTTAGAGTTAATTTCACTTGATGTGCAAATTGCTAGAACTAAATTCATTAGCTTGCTAGTAATGATTGTGAGCGCCTTATTTTTCTTGTTCTTTGGCTTGGTCATGCTCGCGCTATTGATTGTTATCTATAGCTGGGAGTCGGATCGTATGATGGCGCTTGGTTTACTGACTAGCGCCTTTTTATTAATTGGCCTCATTCTGGCAGTAATGATCATGCAATCATTGCGCACTATGCCCAAATTATTTGAGGCATCTATTGCTGAGCTTGCTAAGGATCGTGAGGCGCTCTCTAAATGAGCGCTACCTTAAAAGACTTAGAGCATCGTCAGCATGAGCTCAGAGCTCAGGCTAGCCGAGAGCGTAAACAGTTTTCAGAGCACTTTGAGCCCTTGGAGAAACCACTCTCTTGGGCTGATAAAGGTGTCGATGCTTTTCATTTCTTAAAAAATAATCCCATTATCTGGACTAGCGCATTTGCAGCACTGGCCCACTACAAGCCTAAGTTAGCCAGTAAGTTTCTCGCTGTCGGTTGGGGTGCAATGAAGTTATTAAAGAGTGCCAAAAAGCTAATCTAGCTTACCAATACCGATTTATTGGCGATGCCATGCTGATCGAGCAGTTGCCTACCATTTAAGAACGAAATTTCTAACAAGGTAATTGCGCCACAGACTTCAAATCCAGCATTGCGTAATAATTTATTTGCAGCAATTAGCGTGCCACCAGTAGCCAATACATCATCAATTAGTAAAACCTTAGCACCTGCAGGAAGGGTTGATTGTTGAATCTCCAAATAATCAGAGCCGTATTCCAGGCCATAGAATTCTTTATGGGTAGCTAAGGGAAGCTTATTGGGCTTTCTGGCTAGTGCTAGACCCTTATGGGTATGATGCGCTAGAGCAGAGCCAAAAATAAAGCCCCTGGATTCAATACCTAAAATATGGGTGTAGTCAAAAGACTGGGCCAGTGCCTCCATTTGGGCGATAGCCTCCTTGAAGGCTGCTGGATTGGCTAATAATGGTGAGATATCCCTAAAGAGAATTCCAGGTTTCGGAAAATCGGGCACTCCGGGTAGATAATCTAATAAATTCATTAATGGCAGACATGAAAACAGATCTCCTCATTATCACCGCATTGGAATCCGAGCTCAAGCGCGATGCACTCCCATCGGGAGTGGAGATTGTTTATTCTGGTCTGGGTAAGATTAATGCAGCACTTACGAGCCTTAAGGCAATTGATCAATTTAACCCTAGCGCGATCATGAACTTTGGTACCGCAGGAAAAATTAATCCTCAATTAGATGGTTTGCTCCACATTGGCAAAGTGATTCAGCGCGATATGATGGCTGAGCCTCTGGCGCCAAGAGGCAAGACACCATTTTGCGAGAGACCGTTCGAATATCTTTCCTCCGGAAAGTACGTTTGTGGCTCTGGTGATAGCTTTGTCACTGCTTCTGATCCTTGGTTACTGAGTCAAGGGGTAGATCTGGTAGATATGGAGTTATTTGCTATAGCTTATGTTGCTAATCACCACCAAATTCCTTGGCATTCGTATAAGTACATTACGGATGATGCAAATGAGAGCTCAGGTAATGATTGGCATGAAAAAGTAAACCACGGACAAGATCTATTTATTGAGAAGTTAAGACAATTATTGAGCTAAGTACTGATATGGCCCTAGATACCTCTAAGCCTTGGCTAAAAAATTATCCACAAGGCGTTCCTCATGAGATTGGACCTCTAAGCCATACATCGTTGACTGAGTTAATTGATGAGTGCCTTGCGCGCTTTAGTAGGCGGAAAGCCGTGGAGGCGATGGGTGGGTTTTTCTCATACAGAGAGCTCGACAAACTCTCCCATGACTTTGCTTCCTATTTACAAACCCTGAAATTAGAGAAGGGTGCACGTGTTGCCTTAATGTATCCCAACGTCATAGAGTACCTAGTGGCAATGATTGGTACTCTGAGGGCCGGTTATGTAGTGGTCAATATCAATCCACTCTATACAGCGCGTGAGCTTGAGGCGCAATTACTTGATAGTGGGGCAGCAGTTCTGGTGGTAATGGAAAACTTTGCTCACATCTATCAAGAAGTGAATCCTATAAAGACTATTGTGCAAGTGATTGTGAGCAGCCCAGGTGAGTTAATGGGCCTCAAAGGTCGCCTCATTAATTGGGTTGCCAGAGATATTAAAAAGTTAATTCCTCCTTGGGAGTTTGCCCACATCACTTTTAAAGATGCGCTTGATATAGGCAGTCAGCATCACTTTCAAAAACCCAATATCGGTCTAGATGACATTGCTTTCTTGCAATATACCGGCGGCACTACTGGAACCTCTAAAGGGGCTGTGTTGCTCCATCGTAATATTTTGTCTAATGTGGCGCAAATTGAGTGCTGGTTAAATCCTGGTCTGAAACAAAAGCCAGAAGAGCAATTGGTATTTTTATGTGCTTTGCCCATGACTCATATTTTTGCTTTAACGGCCTGTGCTTTGCTGGGCATTGCTAAAGGTAGTCTGTTGATTCTCGTTCCTAACCCTCGCGATATCACCGGCTTTATCAAAATGCTGATGAAGCATCCGAACATCAATATTTTTCCAGGCGTGAATACCCTGTTTCATGCCTTGATTCATCGGCCTGAATTCAAGAAGGTAAAACTTCCTAATTTATTGATCACGATTGGAGGGGGGATGGCAGTTCATAAGAAAACTGCTGACCATTGGCAAGCGCTGACAGGTGTACCAATTGCTCAAGGCTATGGTTTATCAGAGACATCGCCTGTAGTCTGTGTGAACACGCCTCTAGAAAAACATTTCACAGGGCACATTGGCATGCCTTTACCGAGTACTGATGTTGTCATTCTGGATGATGATGAGGTTGAACTACCAAATGGAAGTCCCGGCGAGATCTGTATTCAGGGGCCACAAGTGATGGCGGGCTACTGGAATAAACCAGAGGAGACAGCACATTGCATGACTACCGATGGTTTCTTTAAGTCAGGAGATATTGGCTTCATCACGGATGAGGGCTATGTAGAAATTGTTGACCGTAAGAAAGACATGATTGTGGTGGCAGGCTTTAAAGTCTTTCCTAATGATGTAGAGGATCACTTGGTTCAAATGGATGGCATTAGAGAATGTGCTGTGATTGGTGTACCACACCGTAAGCTAGGAGAAATCGTCAAAGCTTATGTCGTCAGAGATAACCATCACTTAACTGAGGCTGATATCTTGCAATACTGCAAAGACCATATGACCAGTTACAAACGCCCCCGGAAAGTGGTCTTTATTAACGAACTTCCCAAATCTAATGTCGGTAAGATTTTGCGCCGAGAGCTCAGAAACTTATAAATCCACAGCAAGACGATTATTTGCGTGGAGTTTTACCAACCATTTTGGTTGCTCTCAAGAAATCAAAGTCCACACCTTGATCGGCTTGGGTAACAGTATCTAAGAATAGCTTCTTGTATCCCCGTTCAGCAGTCGGTGATGTAATTGGATTTTCTTGAGCGCGCCGAGCCAGCTCTTCATCAGAAATTAGCAAGCTGATCTCGCGATTTTGAACGCTCAAACGAATGCGATCACCATTGCGTACATGCGCTAACGGGCCGCCAATGGCTGATTCAGGAGTAACGTGTAATACGATAGTTCCGAATGCGGTACCACTCATGCGCCCATCAGAAATGCGAACGATGTCTTTCACGCCAGCACGGGCTAGTTTCATGGGAATAGGGATGTAGCCTGCTTCAGGCATGCCGGGTGCACCCTTGGGGCCAATGTTCTTGAGTACCAAAATATCGTCGGCTGTGACATCTAAATCAGGACTGTCAATACGAGTAGCGAGATCTTCGGCATTCTCAAACACCACAGCACGGCCTTCATGCTCCATGAGCTTCTCGTTAGCTGCTGATTGCTTAATGATCGCGCCACCAGGCGCTAGATTGCCATGTAGAACGGCAATGCTGCCACGAGGATAGATTGGCTTGTCAAATGGACGAACAACATCCTGCTTAAAGCTCGGTGGTGCTGTATCAATTTCTTCGCCAAGCGTTTTACCGGTCACAGTCATTACATTGAGTTTTAACTGGGGCTTAAGTTCGCGTAATAAAGTGGTCATACCACCAGCATCATGGAAATTTTCCATGTAATGATCGCCAGAAGGTTTTAAATCCACCAGTACGGGAGTTTCATTACCCATTTTGTCGAGCGCATCTAGATCAATCTCCAGACCCATACGACCGGCGATTGCTGCTAAGTGAACGATGCCATTAGTAGAGCCGCCAATAGCCAGTAATACACGAATTGCATTTTCAAATGCATCTGCAGTCAGGATCTTGTCAATCGTTAAGCCATCTTTAGCCATTTGCACGGCACAAGTTCCAGTTTCTTCTGCTACTCGAATGCGGTCTGCAGTCACGGCTGGTGGAGAAGCGCCGCCGGGAACTGTCATGCCTAGAGCTTCGGAGATGCAAGCCATTGTGCTGGCAGTACCCATCACCGAGCAGGTGCCTACGCTAGCAACAAGTTGGTCATTGACTTCGTCTTTTTCAATTTCATCGATCTCACCAGCGCGGAATTTACCCCAGTAGCGACGACAGTCAGTGCATGCGCCAACACGTTCACTACGATGTGAGCCAGTCAGCATAGAACCAGTGATGAGTTGAATGGCTGGTAAGCCTGCAGAGGCAGCGCCCATCATCTGTGCTGGGACCGTTTTGTCGCAACCACCAATCATGACAACCGCATCCATCGGTTGAGCACGCAACATCTCTTCCGTATCCATCGACATCAGATTACGCAAGTACATACTAGTCGGCGCAGCAAAACTCTCATGAATTGAGATGGTCGGAAATTCCATCGGCAAGCCGCCAGCAAGCATGACGCCACGTTTGACTGCTTCAATGAGTTGCGGCATATTGCCGTGGCATGGGTTGTAAGCACTGCCAGTATTGATGATGCCAATAACAGGGCGATCTAAAGCGCTGTTGGTATAACCCGCGCCTTTAATAAATGCTTTGCGCAAAAATAATGAGAAGCCTTTATCGCCATAACTCGTTAAGCCCTTACGTAAACCAGTCTCGGGTGCTGTTTTAGGATCTTTTGGCTTGGTGCTCATATTTGTCTCAGTAATGAATATTTATGAAAATACTATTTAGGTCTTATTGTAGTCATCCAGGCGCTACAACGCCTATAGGCCGCCACCCCAGCGATATTGCCAAGAAATCCCAACAGCGTTATAGCTCGTATCAGTGCGGGAATAGACTCCAGTACTTCCTGTAAGTCTGATGGAGTGATGTTTATCAACCGGGTAGGAGAGCGTAGTACCAAAACGCCAGTTTTCTTGAGAGCCATTTACTGGCGTGCCGTTGACATAGGTCTGCCCACCAAAGAAGTAAGTCGCATCGGCCGATATCCATGCCGTATTTGGGAAGTAATAAATGACATGTGTTTCGCTTGAATAGACTGGATTTTGCGACAAGGTATTACTTCCTAAATAGCTCGCATTGCTGGTGTAAATCGATGCCATACCAGCCAACTCCAAACGCCATGGACCCACTGCTTGCGAAGCGCCGATACCTGGCTGAATGACTGTGCGATTACCGCCAACATTAATCATCTGATCGCTGTTGTACTTGCCCCAAGGAATGGAGGCAGCGAGGCTTACGCCAATAATCAGGTCTTGCTGATAATTTTTGAACTCACTTACGGAGAGTGCAGGCGCGCCATATAAGTTGACTGAGGCCTTAATCATTGGATCAGATAGACCTTCAGCAGATGCATTAATCGCTTGGCCGCCTAAGGTGCCAGTACCAGATAATTCAGAATAGGGTAGCACTAGGCTAATTCGTCCCGATTGGCCTGCAATACCCAGAATATGAGTTAGGCTAATGGCTTCAGTAGTTAACTTATATGTGCCACTTTTGACTTGGGCAATGCCGCCCGTTACAAAGTTAATACCAATTGGGGCATTGGAATAAGCGCGGGCTTCAATTTCTTGAGCTTGAACGCCGGTAGAGAGAAAACCTAAAGCAAAAATCCAAAAAAGAGTTCTTGAGCTTAAGGTCAAAGCTAGAGACCTCAAAAAAATCAAGCAGCAGAATCTTTTTTGCCAAAAAGGATATTGAGCGTCGTATCCTCACCCAGAGCCAATCTGATGCCAACCAATACAAGATATGGCCAAACTATTAGCCAATAAACCATAGTCATGGCTAAGACATGCAGAGGATTTTTTTGGCCAAAACTGGTCATCGCATCAATAAAGTTTTTGCCGTGAATCAGCCCCTCAACTCCGGCCTCAATATAGTTCAAGCTTAGAACAACAAAAATATAGAAAAGCGATTCAAGAAAGAGGGATTTAATAATTCCATGGGTTTTGTTGATCTTAATTGGAAAGATGGCCTGGGCTATTAACATAAACTTGGCGCAAAGGCCCGCTTTGATGAGAGCAAGTCCAAAAATAGAGAAGGTAATAGGATGACCTTCTGAATTGGTGATGGCTAAAAAAGTCAGGGCGCAGAACCAAGTGCCAAAATAGGCAGACAGAACTAAAGCCTTCTTAGCCTCCCCTTCAAGCTTTTCCTTGATGCCTTCAGAATGAGTTTCAGTGCTTGAATTTGTTTTCATTACTTAAGCATTACAGCAAGACTCGCCACTAGAGCATGCTGAGGCAGTCTCAACCGGTGCTAGCTCATGTGTGTAGCGTGCAATGAAGGCATGCTGACTGCGTAGTGGTAGTTTGATCCACACGAAGTGACCAGATCCTGGAGCAACATCAATTGGCTCGCCGGCCATATTCCACATGGCATCTAAGACAATGTCTTGATTGCCTTGAGGTTCGATGATTTCGATCTTGTCGCCAACAGAGAAGCGGTTTTTAACATCGACTTTGACTCTGCCAGAGGCTGCATCGATATACAGTGTTTCGCCAACGTACAAACTTCTGCCCGAGAGGGAGTGGCCGCGCATATAGAGTTGATACTCTTTATCGTGATGACGCTCATAAAAGCCATCGGTATAGCCGCGATTCGCAAGACCTTCTAAATTGCCAAGCAGAGTCGTATTAAAGGGCCTGCCTGCTACAGCATCGTCAATGGCGGAGCGATAGGCCTGACAGGTGCGTGAAACATAATAAGGTGACTTCGTGCGGCCTTCAATCTTAAAGGAGTCAACGCCCATCTTTGTTAATCGTTCGATATGCTCAACAGCACGTAAGTCTTTGGAGTTCATGATGTAGGTGCCGTGCTCATCCTCTTCCATAGGCATTAATTCATCTGGACGACGGGCCTCTTGAAGCAAAACAACATCACCACTAGAAGTTTGCTGTCCAGGCTTAACTTTGTAATCCCAGCGACAGGCATTAGTACATGCGCCTTGATTGGAGTCGCGATGGGACATATAGCCAGACAAGAGGCAGCGCCCAGAATAGGCAATACATAAGGCGCCATGCACAAAGACTTCAAGTTCCATCTCAGGACAATCTTGACGTACTTCTTCAATCTCATCAAAAGAGAGTTCACGAGACAAAATCACTCGGCTAATACCAACAGAGCGCCAGAATTTGGCAGAGGCGCCATTCACTGTATTGGCTTGTACTGATAAATGAATCGGCATATCAGGCCATGCCTCTCTGGCCATCATAATCAACCCAGGATCTGACATGATGAGGGCATCTGGCTTCAAGGCAACAACGGGGGACATATCTTTAATATAGGTGCGAGTCTTTGCACCGTGAGGCAAAAGGTTGGATACCAGGTAAAACTTTTTACCCAACTGATGCGCAATATCAATACCTTCTTTGAGTACTTCGATTTTCCCAAAGTCATTATTGCGAACTCGCAAAGAATAGCGAGGCTGGCCCGCATAAATCGCGTCTGCTCCGAATTCGAAAGCAGTTTGCAACATGGAAAGGCTGCCGGCGGGGGCTAGAAGTTCTGGGATCTTGGTCATAGGCCTTATTTTAGTGTTGGGTGAGCATTTTGTGTTGCAGTGTCAATAAGGTGGCCACATAAAGAAAAAACCACCTAAAAAGGTGGTTTTTAATACTTGGCTCCTCGACCTGGGCTCGAACCAGGGACCTACGGATTAACAGTCCGGCGCTCTACCGACTGAGCTATCGAGGAATAAGCGAATATTATAGCAAGATGCGCTCTCTACTTCCTACCTCCGTACAGATCCCCAAAGTACTGACCATTGCAGGCTCAGACAGCGGTGGCGGGGCGGGGCTGCAGGCTGATCTTAAGGTCATCACTGCTCTTGGGGCTTATGGGATGTCAGTGATCACCGCTATCACGGCTCAAAACACTCTGGGAGTCACTCGTATTCAGGATGTGGACCTCGATGTTGTAGAAGCCCAAATTGATGCAGTCTTATTGGATATCGGAGCAGATATTGTCAAAATTGGAATGTTGGCCAGCCCGGAGATTGTGAGAACTGTAGCCCAAGCGTTGCGTCGTCATGGAGTAAAGCGGATTGTGCTTGATCCTGTATTGCGCGCCACTTCTGGTGCAAGCCTGGGTGGCGATGACACAGCCCAAGCCATGATTACGGAATTATTTCCGATGGCAACATTGATTACGCCAAATATGGATGAAGCATCTTTGTTATTGGGTCGCGACATCTTAGGCCCTGATGATTTCAAGCTAGCTGCCCAACAGTTGCTTGACATGGGCCCGCAGGCTGTCTTGATTAAGGGTGGCCACCTTGATGCTACCCATACTCAAATTACTGATTATCTGATGTGGAAAACGATTGAAGATGATTTAGAAGTTATTCAGTCAAAAGAATTCAAGCACTATCGAGTGAATACTTCCAATACTCATGGCACAGGTTGCTCCTTAGCTTCAGCGACAGCTACTTATTTAGCTGGAGGTCATGATTTAAGTCATGCAGTAGCAAAAGCAATTGCCTATGTGGAAGCCGGCTTAGAAGCAGGACGTTTCTTAAGTATCGGCGTGGGCCCAGGACCCTTGTGGCATATGCATGATTTCTATCCAACAGCTTTGTTGGACGAAAAAGGGAATTACTAAAAGCTTCTCTGCTCTTGCAGACTACTGCATTAGCTCTTGCAAGTGCTTGATCGCAGCTTTTGGATCTTTCGCTTGCGTGATAGCGCGTACAACCGCTACCGAGCCAACACCACTCTTAGAAACGGCACGAATGCTACCTTCATCAATGCCACCAATGGCTACCAAGGGATAGTGGCTCATGAGCTTGGCATATTGATACAAGCGACCCAAGCCTTGTGGTGCAGTAGGCATCATTTTTAAATTCGTCGGAAAGACTGCACCCATCGCAATATAGCTAGGGCAAAAGCGATCCGCATACACCATCTCTGCATAACCGTGAGTACTTAAACCCAAGCGTAAACCAGCTGTACGAATTTGATCTAAATTAGCAGTGGCGATATCTTCTTGACCAAGATGCACACCATAGGCGCCTGCATCAATGGCTTGCTCCCAGTAATCATTAATAAACAGCAGGGTCTTGCTATCTTTACTTGCTGCAACTGCTTCTTTAATTTGTTTTCTGATCTTGGATCTATCGTCCGACTTAAAACGTAATTGCACTGTTGGCAGTTCTGCGTCCACCATACGTTTTACCCAATCCGCATCAGGCATCACACCATATAAACCTAAGCGAGATGGACATTCAGCAAAGGCATTGGGATTCATATTTCGAGTCCAGGGCAGTAAATCAAAATGCTCTGGTCTATTGGGCCATTTCTGAGCATTAAAGCCGCCATCGCCTTGAGCCATGCGAGACCAGGCCTTGCCTAATACCTTTGCATCAGATTCAATGAAGCCCATATGGATTGATGCGAGAGCACCAGCAAGCTCATAGTGATCGGTAGCAGCTTCGTTATCAATTCTGGGTGGTGGATTGCTAGGCGTAAATTGGGGAATCGGAATGCATAGTTCATCATTGCGATGGGCTGCAATAATTTGCTCAGCAAGATCCCGAATCAGGCTCATTAGCTCTGATGCCAAAAAGGAGTGCCAACTAATGGCGTGCTCGCCTGAGCGGATTCTTGTGGCTTCATGGCGCCAGATAAATAAGCGGCGCGGCCCGCATCTACTGCCATAGCAAAGGCCTTAGCCATGACTACAGGATCTTCTGCAAGTGCAACAGCGGTATTTAAGAGAACGCCATCAAAACCCCATTCCATCACAGTGCAAGCGTGAGATGGTAGACCAAGACCTGCATCAACTAGTAGAGGAACCTTAAGGCGGTCGCGCAATAGTTTCATTGCATAGGGATTTAGAGGTCCCTGACCAGTTCCAATCGGTGCCGCCCAAGGCATAACAGCTTGGCAGCCAACATCGACTAAACGTTGGCACAAAATTAAATCTTCAGTGCAGTAAGGCAGTACTTTGAAACCATCTTTGATCAATGTTTCGGCTGCTTGAACCAAGCGCAAAGTATCTGGTTGCAAGGTGTAATCATCACCAATTAATTCTAATTTAATCCAATCGGTCTCAAAAACTTCACGGGCCATTTGCGCGGTAGTGATGACTTCTTGTGGACTATGGCAGCCTGCGGTATTGGGTAGAACGGGTACGGCCATCTTTTTCAGGAGATCCCAAAAACCGCTATGTGCCTCAGTAGTCGAGGTGCCTTGGCGGCGCAGACTCACAGTGATCATTGCTGGATTGGATACTTGAACAGCGTTCTCCAAGACCAGTGGTGATGGGTAACGTGAGGTGCCTAACAATAGCCGGCTCGCAAAGCTCTCGCCATAGAGAACTAAAGCATCGGCGCTATTGAGATTATTGGGTAATGGTGCGGTCATGAATATTTAACCTCCGGTAACCGGAGCAATGATTTCTATTTCGTCATTCTCATTGAGAAGAAACTCACTATGTTTAGTCTTGGGTACAAAGTTCAAATTCACTGCTACAGCATAAGGCGGCTTCGCATCAATTAAAGAAAGTACATCAGAGATCACGCTCTGAGTGGGAAGTTCATGCTCAATTTGGTTCACGATTACACGCATAAGCTAGCCTCAGAATTATTAGCTTCTTGAGTGATGTTTAGACCTAAATCGAGCGCGGTATTGCTGTCGCCAGATCTTAGAAGTTCTAAAGCACAGTCTAAGACAGCTGGCGCAATCATAAAACCATGGCGATAGAGGCCATTGATCATGATTAAATCCGAGAGCCCTTTATCTTTGCGAGCTTTGATTTCTGGAAGATTATTTTTTAGAGTTGGTCGACACTGGGTTGCCATTTCCAAAATACGGGCCTCGGCAAAACCACTATGCACTGTATATACCGCACTTAGTAGCTCCATCGCTGAGCGCACGCTCATTTCAGACAAATCATCCGATTCAATTTCAGTAGCGCCAACAACATAAACATCATTTTCTTTGGGGGCGATATAGATTGGATAGCGCGGATGAATCAAGCGGGTAGGGCGTTTGAGTCTGACTTCTGGCGCATAAAGACGAATCACTTCACCACGAACACCACGCAAGGTGTTATTCCAGCCATCCTTTGCTCCGGTGCCACGACAGTCAATGACTGCTTGATAAGTATGATCTTTTCGAAGTTCGTCTGGGTTTGCCTCGGTATTCCAGTGGCAATGAACCTTCAGATTATTCAACTCGATGAGAAGTGCATCCAATAATTGGCGATTATCAAGCTGCCCCTCATTTGGCAAAAACAAGCCTTGTGTAAATCGATCTGCTACACCGGGCTCAAGATCACGTACCGCTTCATTATTGAGTTTTTGCGGTAGCTGCAGCAAAGAATTATTCCGGCAGTTGCGCTCTAAGTGGGCAGTAAATCGTTCTGCATCACTAGTATCTTGCCGATGCCATAAGATCAATGTGCCATCTTGTTGAAAAAATACTGGGGTTGATAACTGACTGATCAGTTCTTTCCAGCGCGGCAAACTATGAATACCCATGCGCACAACCGAATCTTCTGTAATAGCAGATTCTGCAAGTGGGGCCAGCATAGCTGCTGCAATGCGTGCGGTAGCACCACTGGCGTTGGAGTGACCTTTATCAAAAAGCTCTACTTGAGCGCCTTGCCGGGCAAGTGCAACTGCCAGCAGACGGCCCATGAGGCCGCCACCGACAATCGCGTACTTGCTATTCGAGAACGAAGCGCTATTCACCATCAGCCCAGATCAATTTACTGATAAATCTCGCTGCCACGCTTACGGAACTCTGCTGACATTTCTTCCATGCCTTTTGCTGGATCAGAAGAGGCTTCTGCAGTAATCGGAATGACTTTTGCTTTCGGATTGCCGTCAGCATCAAGCGTTGCAGCGTAATCGCGTACTTCTTGAGTGATCTTCATCGAGCAGAACTTCGGTCCACACATTGAGCAGAAGTGCGCAATCTTCGCACCTTCAGCCGGCAAGGTTGCATCGTGGTATTCACGTGCTCGCTCTGGATCTAAACCGAGATTAAATTGATCTTCCCAGCGGAACTCAAAACGCGCTTTGGATAGAGCGTTATCGCGAACCTGTGCGCCAGGCAAGCCTTTAGCCAAGTCCGCGCCATGAGCGGCAATCTTGTAAGTGATGATGCCTTCCCGAACATCTTCTTTATCAGGCAGACCTAAGTGCTCTTTAGGGGTGACATAGCAAAGCATCGCTGTGCCATACCAACCAATTTGGGCTGCGCCAATACCGCTGGTAATGTGATCGTAACCAGGAGCGATATCGGTGATCAATGGTCCAAGGGTATAGAAGGGCGCTTCTAGGCAATGCTTCAGTTCCTCAGTCATATTCTCTTCAATACGCTGCATTGGAACGTGACCAGGACCCTCAATCATGACCTGAACATCATGCTTCCAGGCTTTGGCTGTAAGTTCGCCCAAGGTATGGAGCTCACCAAACTGAGCAGCGTCATTGGAGTCTGCAATACAGCCTGGACGTAAACCATCGCCTAAGCTAAATGACACGTCATACGCTTTCATGATCTCGCAGATCTCATCAAACTTGGTGTAAAGGAAGTTTTCTTTATGGTGCGCTAAACACCACTTGGCCATAATGGAACCGCCACGAGACACAATGCCGGTAATACGATCTGCTGTCAGTGGTACGTAACGCAGCAATACACCTGCGTGGATAGTGAAGTAATCCACGCCTTGCTCTGCTTGCTCAACCAAGGTATCACGGAACATTTCCCAGGTGAGATCCTCGGCAATGCCACCGGTTTTATCCAGAGCTTGGTAAATCGGAACAGTACCAATTGGCACTGGTGAATTACGAATAATCCACTCACGGGTTTCATGAATATGTTTACCTGTGGAAAGATCCATGATGGTATCTGCACCCCAACGAATCGACCACACCATTTTTTCAACTTCTTCATTGATTGAAGAAGTCACAGCAGAGTTACCGAGGTTGCCGTTAATCTTCACGCGGAAGTTACGACCAATAATCATGGGCTCTAATTCAGGGTGATTAATGTTCGCAGGAATAATCGCGCGACCAGCAGCAATTTCAGAACGCACAAATTCACCGGTAACGATATCCGGTAAGTTTGCACCATAAGATTTGCCAGGGTGCTGCTTGAGAAGCTGCTTGTAGGCAGGATCTTTGCGAAGTTGCTCTAGGCCCATAGATTCGCGGAGGGCGACGTATTCCATTTCTGGGGTAACGATACCCTTACGTGCGTAATACATTTGACTGACATTATTGCCTGCCTTAGCAACACGCGGCGCACTGATGTGTGCAAAGCGTAAATTTTGTGTTGCTTCATCTTGAGAGCGGGCAACTCCGTATTCAGAACTTGGGCCTGCGAGTTGAATCGTGTCATTACGTTCTGCAATCCAAGCATCCCGCAATCTTGGTAAACCCTTTTCAAGATTAATCACGATATCGGGATCACTATACGGTCCTGATGTGTCATATACGGGTACAGGTGGATTGGGAATCATTTCTTCGCCAACACGAGTTGACAATTGTTCGATCATGCGGATCGGCGCTTTTACATCGGGACGTGAACCTTGTAGGTAGGTTTTTGTTGATGCTGGGTAAGCGAACTTCTGACCAAAGTCGCGCTCTAGGCTTTTTAAGCTTGGAATTTCATGTTTGGTTTTTTGATTATCTTTACTCACGTCCATCTCCTTACAGTTTTAGATGGACGAAACCGGGTGTCGGTCTGATGTAACTTCCCACGCCAGCATTACCTGGATCGGGTTCTAGGGTCTTTCTCAGCGCCTTCAAGCTAAAACCACCTTGAAGGGCACCCCTGTTTCATCCTTAAGAGGAATTTAACCACGAAATCCGCTTTGGGTTCATAACCCCAATCAAAAGCCACTTAAGGGCCTAAAAAACCTTATTTATTGCATCGCAAGATGTAGTCGGCGGTGACAAAAGCGGCATCGCTCGTAAACTCATCGGCCAGAATGCGGGCAGCTGCCTCGGCTGGGGATACTTCAATAAAGACACTGACTTCCCCGTCATGATTCGTGGGTACAAAGTGATCAGGAAGTTCTAAGTCATAAATATAGAGCTGTTCATCATGAAAGCCGCGAGCAGGGATTGGTCGACGCATATGAATTCGACCCACTGGCTCTAATTGATCAGCAATTTGCGCTGGCACACCCGCTTCTTCCCAGAGCTCCCGTATTGCGCAAACCCAAGGCGTCTCATCAGCAGAAATGCCACCAGCAGCAATATTGTCTAACTTACCTGGATCAGTAGCCTTGGTTTCACTTCGCCTACCCAACCATAGTGAAGCAGACTTTGTGTAGCCATTGATATGGGTTGCCATGCTTCGAAAGCCAAACGTGCGAAAAGCCGAACGCTCCAAGCGAAAGTGCTGGTGTCCATTGTGATCAAGCCAGGCAAAATCTTCGTTACGCCAACCTTGGATATAACCAGCCACGCGCATCTTGTCGGCTAATTGGTAAAGGCTCGCAGATATCTCTTTAGGTCGACCCCGGTGAATATTTAAACGATCATTTCCGATGCTAATGAGTGGAATCGCATTTGCTTGAAGGGACTCTCGAACATACGGGATAAATTCTGGATTTAAGTAGCCGATTACTTGATCGCCTTGACTGCCTTGAGAAAGCTGAATCGGCATAAAGTCGGCTGGGGCAGCGCGGGCTGTATTTTGGAGCATTTCCTCCAATGCGGCGAGCGTGCTGGTTGATAGCTTGTTCATAGGCTGGAGTTTAAGGGAACATGCCGGTCTTAGGGTTTTTGTCAATGATTTCTGGCATAAAAAATATCGAACAGCGATGACTAAAGTTTTGTACGTACTTTAAATGTGTCATGAACTCACTGCAAATAATTTAGGCAAGCTAGGTCGCTCTATAAAAATCTTCGACTTACGAAAACTTTTGGAGATTTATCCACATGCCCTGTGGATAAGTTTGATTGATTTGGTGGTCCCGCCGACAGGAATCGAACCTGTATCCCACGCTTAGGAGGCATGTGCACTATCCATTGTGCTACGGCGAGTATGCGTCAATATAAAACTGTGTTAGGGAAAATGATTCCCAATTTCAAAGCCATCACCAACCACATAAAGCCCAAACTTGATTTGTAATGGCAACCATCATATCGGGCGCAAAGTATGCAGAAAAAATCAACAGCAAGACCAATAAGGCAAAACTATAAAGCAGCAATTGCCTTAATGAAAATCGCTTACTCATGCGTTTGCTGCACGAGTAATGGCACGCTCTTTCACTGGCAAGTTCACTAAGAACGCAAATACACCCAGTACGATAGCAATTTCCCAAACGATTAAATAAGATCCCGTGCGATCAAATAAATATCCGCCGAGAAAGGCGCCGCAGAAACTACCAAGCTGATGTGAAAAGAATACTAGGCCGGATAGCATGGTGAGGTATTTCACGCCAAAGATCTGCGCAACGATACCGTTTGTCAGTGGGATAGTGGATAACCACAAGAACCCCATGATGGCTGCAAAGATGTAGGTGGTCATTGGGCTTAATGGGATGAGCAAGAATCCGATGATCGCAATAGATCTGCTCAAGTAAATGCCCGAGAGTAAGTAGCGCTTGGGAAGGCGTTGACCCAACATCCCTGCGCCATAGGTGCCAAAGATATTGAATAGGCCAATCAGTGCAAGAGCAGTGGTTGCTACGGCAGGCGCTCCTACTGCTGGATAGCTTGCAGAAAGATCCTTTAAATAAGGTGCTAGATGTACAGCAATAAAGACGACCTGAAATCCGCAAACAAAATAGCCTAAAGTCAGCAAACGAAAGCTAGTGTTACCCATAGCTTCTTTTAAGGCCTGCTTGATCGTTTGATCACCCAGATTATTGCTATGGGCAAAGTTTTTCTCACGCAACATGTAGGCAGTTGGAATCATGAGACTTGCCATGAGAGCTAGCAATAAGAGCGCATCTTGCGCTCCAAAGGCGCTTAATAAACCTTGCTCAGCAGGAATCATGAGAAATTGGCCAAAGGAACCTGCGGCCGCAGCAATGCCCATTGCCCAAACACGCTTATCAGCGGGTACATTGCGACCTAAGATGCCATAGACCACGCTGTAGGTGGTCGCTGTTTGTGCTAAACCAATCAACAGTCCACCAGCAACAGTAAAGTTAAAGACGTCCGTAGAGATGGCCATACCAGCCAAACCCAGGGCGTATAGAATGCCGCCGGCCACCATAATCTTGAATGCGCCATAACGATCTGCCAGTGCACCGGTGATTGGCTGAAAGGCACCCCAAATGAGATTTTGTAGGGCAATTGTTAAAGCAAAGGTCTCACGACCCCATTCATTCGCGGAGGTGATGGGGAGATTGAATAAACCAAAGCCATGACGAATACCCATCGACATTGTCACCATGAAGCCCCCAAAAATGAGTACTTGTTTCATGGTGAGTGATGGTTTGATCGTAGAGGGGCTCATGGCTTAGACGATTCCTTTTTGATGCAGTTCATTAATCGCAGCGTCATCAAGCTTGAGGCGCTCATGCAAAATCTCATCGGTATGCTGACCTAGAGTTGGAGGCGCCATACGAACTTCGGTGGGTGTTTTAGAAAGCTTCATTGGACTAGCAACTAATTTCATATTGCCAACACTAGGGTGTGGCACATTCAGTTGAATATTTCTAGAAATCACCTGCTCATTTTCAAATACTTCTTTGAAATCATTAATGGGTCCGCATGGAACATTTGCTTGCTCCAATAAGGCAATCCATTCCCCTTTGGTTTTCTTGCGCGTCATTTGCTCCAGCAAGGGAACTAATTGTTTGCGATGCTGTACCCGCAATGGATTGTTTATGTAAAGAGGGTTGTCGGCCAAATGGGCCTCTCCACCTACCGTCACAAAATGTCTAAATTGACCATCATTACCAGCAGCGACAATCATCCAACCATCTGATGTTGGAAAGGTTTGATAAGGAACGATGATGGCAGAGGCATTACCCCAGCGCTTAGGCACTTCACCAGAAGTTAGGTAGGCGCTTGACACATTGGCCATCACGGCTATTTGCGTATCCAGTAAGGACATATCAATGTATTGACCTTCGCCTGTGCGATCACGATGGATAACTGCCGCCAAAATAGCGGAAGAGGCATACATTCCTGTAAAGATATCAGCAATGGCTACGCCTGATTTTTGTGGACTGGCGCCTTCAAAATCATGCGCTTCGCCGGTAACACTCATAAAGCCACCCATGCCTTGGATGATGAAATCATAGCCAGGGCGATGAGCATAGGGACCAGTTTGACCAAACCCTGTGATCGAGCAATAAATGACATCTGGCTTCACTCTTTTGAGGCTCTCATAGTCGAGCCCATATTTAGCTAGATCTCCAACCTTATAGTTTTCAATCACAACATCTGATTCTGCTGCAAGCTGGCGAATAATTTCTTGACCTTCAGGCTTAGCAATATCCACCGTAATAGAGCGCTTATTTCGATTGATGCAAATAAAATAGGCAGATTCTTCAGTTTCTTTGCCAGTGACATCTTTTGCAAAGGGAGGGCCCCAATGACGGGTGTCGTCTCCCGCACCCGGGCGCTCGACTTTAATGACATCGGCACCAAGGTCGGCCAGATTCTGAGCACACCAAGGACCAGCCAGCACACGGCTAAGGTCTAAAACTCGAATATGACTTAAGGCTCCCATCCCCTGATTTTGGCATGGATGACAGGGGAATTCTTGAAAAGTTCGGCTTTAAGCTCAGACATGACTACAATTTGCGCGCATGGCTACCCGTAAAACTTCCGAATACAGTGAATCGTCGATTCAGGTCCTAAAAGGCCTAGAACCAGTCCGTCAACGGCCGGGAATGTACACCCGAACCGATAACCCCCTGCATATCATTCAGGAGGTATTGGATAACGCTTCTGATGAAGCTTTAGGCGGATTTGGCAAGCAAATTAATGTGACCATGCATGCCGATGGTAGTGTAAGTGTGGAAGACGACGGCCGAGGTATTCCGGTTGGTATGCATCCAACAGAAAAGTTACCAGTAGTGGAAATTGTCTTTACCCAATTACACGCTGGTGGCAAATTTGAAAAAGGTTCTGGTGGTGCTTATGCATTCTCTGGTGGTTTGCATGGTGTTGGTGTTTCTGTAACCAATGCACTATCGAAGAGATTGGAAGTCACCGTTTGGCGGGATGGACAGATTTCTACCTTAACCTTTGCTGATGGCAAGGTGATTGAGAAGCTCAAAACAAAACCATCCTCTAAGGAAGATAAGTCTCATGGCACACGCGTTCGTGCCTGGCCTGATGGAAAGTATTTTGATAGTTCAACTATTCCAATGGCTGATCTGATTCGCCTCTTGCGCTCAAAGGCTGTTCTACTACCCGGCGTTAAGGTCACGCTGATTCAAGAAAAATCTGGCGAGAGTCAAACTTGGCAATACGCTCAAGGCTTGCGCGGCTACCTTAATGAAGCGATTGCCCAGGCTGGACATGGTCCAGAAGTCATTCCACCATTCGAGGGCGAGCAATACGCTACTGGTACGGGGGAGGATGATTCCTTTGCTGAAGGTGAGGGCGCTGCATGGGTTGTTTGCTGGACTGAAGATGGTGCACCGGTGCGCGAGAGTTATGTAAACCTCATTCCAACACCTGCCGGCGGTACTCATGAAAGTGGTTTGCGTGAAGGCCTCTTTAATGCCGTAAAAGGTTTTATTGAAATGCATGCTCTGCAACCTAAGGGTGTCAAGCTCATGCCTGAGGATGTATTTGCGCGCGCATCTTTTATTTTGTCTGCCAAGGTTTTGGATCCACAGTTTCAGGGGCAAATTAAAGAGCGCCTAAATTCCCGGGATGCTGTGAGATTGGTATCGGGCTATGCAAAGTCTGCTCTAGAGCTTTGGTTAAATCAACACGTTGATTACGGTCGCAAACTTGCTGATCTCGTTATTAAGCAAGCCCAAGCAAGAACAAGAGCTGGTCAAAAAGTTGAGAAGAAAAAATCCTCTGGTGTTGCAGTGCTCCCGGGCAAGCTCACTGACTGCGAGAGCCAAGACATTGCCATTAATGAAATCTTCCTAGTGGAGGGTGACTCAGCGGGTGGTTCAGCCAAAATGGGCCGCAATAAGGAATACCAGGCCATCCTTCCATTGCGCGGCAAGGTGCTCAATACCTGGGAGGCAGAGCGAGACCGCTTATTTGCCAACAATGAAGTACACGATATCGCAGTAGCCATTGGGGTAGATCCTCACGGATTAAATGATGATCCTGATTTATCGAACTTGCGTTACGGCAAAGTGTGCATATTGTCTGATGCGGACGTTGATGGCGCCCATATTCAGGTGCTCCTATTAACCTTGTTCTACAAACATTTTCCAAAACTCATTGATTTAGGGCATGTGCATATTTCGAGACCACCTCTGTTTAGGGTGGATGCTCCAGCGCGCGGTAAAAAACCAGCGCAAAAAATTTATGCACTGGATGCCAGCGAGTTGCAAGCGATTGAAGATAAATTGCGCAAGGATGGCGTGAAAGAATCTGCTTGGCAAATCTCCCGCTTTAAAGGTCTTGGTGAGATGAGCGCTGAGCAATTATGGGATACCACTCTTAATCCTGATACACGACGTTTACTGCCAGTAACACTAGGATCCTGGACTGAAGATGAGACTTTTAAAACCATGGATATGTTGATGGGTAAATCTGAATCTGGTGCCAGACGTGATTGGCTTGAAGAGCGCGGCAATGAAGTTGAGGCAGATATTTAATGGCAACCAAGAAAACTCCAGGCAAAAAACCTGCTGCAGAGCAAGCGGATTTGTTTTCCAGTCCAATAGAGATGGATATCGTTGAGATAAACGAAGCACCTAGAGTCAGTACATCTCCTCAGGGTCCCAAGGGCCCGAGCGATCCTCATGATCCTAAAACAATGGATCTGAACGAAGACAACAAAGATAGTTTGACCTTAGCTGTTTACGCAGAGCGCGCTTATCTTGATTACGCCATTAGCGTTGTCAAAGGCCGTGCACTTCCAGAAGTGGCTGATGGTCAGAAGCCAGTTCAACGCCGTATTTTGTTCTCTATGAATGAAATGGGCCTGCGTGCTGATGCTAAGCCAGTAAAGAGTGCCCGGGTAGTCGGTGATGTATTGGGCAAGTTTCATCCGCACGGAGATCAATCTGCTTATGACGCATTAGTGCGTTTGGCGCAAAGCTTCTCATTGCGCTACCCCTTAATTGATGGCCAAGGTAACTTCGGCTCACGGGATGGTGATGGTGCTGCCGCAATGCGCTACACCGAAGCACGCCTCACCAAGATTGCTGGTTTGCTATTAAGTGAAATCGATGAAGGAACGGTTGATTTTGCGCCTAACTATGATGGCTCATTTCAGGAGCCTAAGTTATTGCCAGCACGTCTGCCATTTGTTCTTTTAAATGGTGCATCTGGTATTGCCGTTGGTATGGCAACCGAGATTCCTTCCCACAATTTACGTGAAGTTGCGAGCGCTGCAATTGCTTTAATGAAGTCTCCAAAGCTCTCAACCGCTGATTTGCTCAGCATCATGCCTGGCCCTGATTATCCGGGTGGCGGACAGATTATTTCCTCTTCAGCAGAGATTGCACAGATCTATGAAACCGGCCGTGGCAGCATTAAAGTGCGCGCTCGCTGGTCTGTTGAAGAGTTGGCTCGTGGTCAATGGCAGATCGTAGTCAATGAATTGCCTCCTGCAACTTCTTCTCAGCGTGTATTGCAAGAGATTGAAGAAATCACCAATCCAAAAGTGAAGGTAGGTAAAAAGACTCTCACGCCAGAGCAAAACAATCTCAAGTCCACCATTCTGAATGTCTTAGATGGCGTTCGCGATGAGTCCAGTAAAGATGCTGCAGTTCGTTTGGTGTTTGAGCCTAAGAGTAAAAATATTGATGTCAATGAATTCGTTAATCTTTTGCTAGCCCATACCTCCCTAGAATCCAATGCACCAATGAACTTGGTGATGATTGGCAATGATGGTCGTCCACGCCAAAAAGGTCTCAAAGAGATTCTGTCGGAGTGGGTTGAGTTTAGGGTTACTACGGTTACCCGCCGCACCCAGTATCGCTTGGGTAAAGTGAAAGACCGCATGCACATATTGGAAGGGCGCTTAATCGTTCTTCTCAATATTGATAAGGTCATCAAGATCATTCGCAATAGCGATGAGCCAAAGACTGATCTGATTAAAGAATTCAAACTCTCCGATCGCCAAGCTGAAGATATTCTGGATATCCGTTTGCGTCAATTGGCGCGTCTTGAAGGTATCAAGATTGAGCAAGAGCTTAAAGAACTCAAAGCTGAGCGAGATGATTTAGAGGGCTTGCTCCAGAGTGATACAACACTGCGTAAGCGCATTGTGAAAGAAATCGAATCTGATATGAAGGACTTTGGCGACGATCGTCGCACCTTGATTCAGGAAGATAAGCGCGCTATTGCAGAAACCAAAGTAATCGATGAACCAGTGACGGTGATCGTTTCTCAAAAAGGTTGGGTACGGGTGCGTCAGGGTCATGAGCATGACCCAACTCAATTTAGCTTTAAGGCAGGTGATGCTATGTATGACACCTTTGAGGTGCGTACGGTTGATGTTATGCAAGGCTTTGGTAGTGATGGGCGTGTGTATACGGTGCCCGTCAGTGAGTTGCCAGGAGCTCGTGGTGATGGTTCGCCATTAACTAGTTTTGTTAATTTGGCCCCTGGTTCGCAAATGGTTACTTACTATGCTGGTCAGCCAGATGATTTAGTGTTGCTCTCTACTAAAGCAGGTTATGGCTTCTTAGCGAATGTGGCCGACATGAGTACCCGCAATAAAGCAGGAAAATCTTTTGTGAGTATTGATGCCAAGGTTGCTGGCGACGCGCCTTTGGATGCAGTCAAAGTTAAGGTTGGCATGAAGCATGTTGCCTGCTTGTCACAAGCCTCTAAATTATTGGTATTTCCATTAGATGAACTAAAGCGTTTACCTACTGGTGGTAAAGGCGTGATCTTGATGGGTCTAGACGATAAAGAATTCTTGGCTTCAGCTATCGCGGTTGGTCCGAATGGCGCTACTTATGCTGGTGCTGGCCGTGCCGGTAAACCAACAGAACTCAATTTAGATGCGAAGACGCTCAAATCATTTGCTGGTAATCGTGCACGCAAAGGACACTTTGTTGAGCCACGCCTGAAAGATGGCAAGTTGAAGGCGAATTAAGTAAACCAGAAAAAATTAGTTTTTCTTGGGAACGCTAATGCCGTATTTAACGGCTATCACCTCGGCCAGAATCGATACCGCGATCTCTGGCGGGGTAAGTGCCCCGATATAAAGTCCCACAGGCCCATGCAGCTTATCAATCTGTTCTTGGTTGAGATCGAATTCTAAAAGTCGCTCTTTGCGTTTTTGAGTGTTCTTGCGACTTCCTAATGCGCCGACATAAAAGGCAGAAGATTTGAGGGCCTCCATGAGCGCCATGTCATCTAACTTTGGATCATGAGTGAGTGCTACGACCGCTGTATGTGGATCAACCCCAATCTCAAGCAATACATCATCTGGCATACCTTTAAAGAAAATAATATCGTCACGATTTAAGCCTTCGGCATATTCTTCACGAGGGTCAATCACAATCACCTCAAAATCAGATGCAAGGGCAAAGTCTGCTGTGTAGAGCGACAGTTGGCCAGCACCAATAATGATCATGCGCCAACGTGGCCCGTAAGTGGTTTGCATTTCTTGATCGTTGCAAACAAATTCATCATGACGTGAACCGTCACTTAAAGTCGATTTGCCTGTACTTAGATTTACTGTGCGGCGGGTGATTTGATGAGAGGAGATTTGCTCAAGCAGTCTTTCTAGCATTGCAAGTTCTGGTTTTGGCTCAACCAATAGTCTTAAGGTTCCACCACAGGGAAGACCAAAGCGAGCAGCTTCTTGCTGGCTCACTCCATACACCACCATTTCAGGGGTGTTCCTTGTCAAAATTTCTGTTTGTACGCGACGAATTAAATCATCTTCAACGCAGCCGCCCGATACAGAGCCCGATACCTGGCCATCATCCCGAATGGCAAGCCATGAGCCAATGGGTCTTGGAGCAGAACCCCAAGTCTGCACCACTGTTGCAATCGCTACTGAGTGGCCAGCTTTAAGCCAGCTAACGGCAGATTGGAGGACGCTTAAATCAGTACTATTCATGCTGTGTTTTTGTCTTTATCGTTTATTTTTCTAATTTCCTATTTATTATCACGCTAATGACGTCTTTAGGTAAGCAACCCAGCTCCCCTCATCTTCGCCTGGCAGTGCTATTGCTTGCCGCAGGTGAGGGCAGTCGCCTGGGTTCAATTCCTAAGGCACTTCTGCAAAAAGAGGGCAAAAGCCTCTTAAGTCACTTCTGTCATTCACTTGAGGCATCCTCCCCAATGGAATTTCTTGTTGTCACTGGTTTTCATGAAGAGGCGATTGAGGCAGAGTTAAAACAGCGCCGGCAGGATCATGATTTACCAATTCAATCGGTACTCAATCCGCATCCTAAATTGGGACAGTCATCTTCTGTGCGTCTCGGTCTTGAGAATTTAAAAAGTGATTACGAGGTTCTACTGGTAGCACTATGTGATCAACCATTGGTGGGTAGCAATGAGATTGATGCATTACTCAGGCAATTTGAACAACGTGATCAACACAAAGAAGTAATATTGCCCATGGTAGGGCAACAGCGCGGGAACCCAGTGGTGTTTTCACGCAAAGTAATCAGAGATATTTTGGCGATTCCAGAAATGGTATGCAGGCCCTTTATGGATCAGAATCCAGAGCTGGTGCAGATTTTTGCTACGGATAATCAGGCTTATATTGCTGATGTTGACACCGATGCCGACATCAGCAAGTTTGATTTGCAACGTACTTGAATTTAGATCTCAGCAATTAATTCAATTTCAACGCAAGCACCCAAGGGAATTTGAGTCACTCCAAATGCACTTCGTGCGTGCTTGCCTGCATCCCCAAAAACTTCAAAAAGTAATTCGGAACAGCCATTAATTACTAAGTGTTGTTCAGTGTATTGATCGGTTGAATTTACAAGACCCATCACCTTGACAATGCGTTTGACTTTATCTAATGAGCCTAAGTGACTCTGCAATGTAGACATCAAATCAATCGCAATTGATCTGGCCGCAGCTTTGCCGGCTTCGGTATCCATATCTTTACCTAACTTTCCAACCCAAGGTTTGCCATCTTTCTTAGCAATATGGCCAGATAGGAAAACGGTATTGCCTGAAGTGGCAGCCATGACATAAGCAGCGGCAGGGGGTCCAGCTGGGGGTAACTCAATCCCGAGGGATTTAAGGCGATCAAGGTAAGTATTGCTCATGTTTTTGCATCCATATTAACTAGATGATGAATCTTACTGGGAAGCGCTTTAGCCCAGTATTTTTCTGTATTTTTACGGATTTTGCTTAGCCAAATGGCCTAAACAATGGCTCTGGACGGCTCAGTCCGCTATACTCTTGCAGATTGATTTAAATCGAACTCATTAATACAGATTTCTATGAAAAAACTAACAATTCTTCCTCAATTGCTTCTTGCCTTTACTTTTGCGCTGACGGGTTTTGCTGCCCAAGCACAAGAAGTAAAAGGTAACGCTGCTGCTGGCAGTAGCAAGTCATGGCTTTGTGTTGGCTGCCACTCCATTCCTGAGTATCGTGCTGACTATCCTTTGGTTTATAAGGTTCCAATGTTGGGCGGCCAAAATGCAGCCTATATCGCTAGCTCTTTAGCCGCATACAAAAAGGGCGAAAGAAAGCATCCAACAATGCGCGCCATTGCAGGCAGCTTATCTGAGCAAGATATGGCTGATCTTGGCGAATACTATGCTGCGCAAACAGCCAGCTCACCTAACAACCCATTGAAGTGATAGAGGCACGTTTATGAAATTCGCACTAATTACAGTATTTTTGCTTTCAAGCATTGGCATTTCAAATGCTGCTAGCGTAGATAAAGGTAAGGCACTTGTCGAGAAAGCCAATTGCGCCTCTTGTCATGGCGCTGGACTCAATACACCAATCTTGCCGGTTTATCCAAAACTTGCAGGTCAATACTCGGACTATCTTTACTACGCACTAAAAGCGTACAAAGTAGGTAATGGCAATCCACAATATGGCCGTAATAACGCCATCATGGGATCACAGGTTCAAGCCTTCTCTGATGCTGACATGCAGGACATTGCGGCTTACATTGCTTCTTTACCTGGAAACTTCGTTGTTAAGAAATAAGCTCTAGCAGTAGCAGACAAAGCAAAGGCTTAGAATATTCTTCTAAGCTTTTGTTCTTTATAGGGTTTACTTTTATCTGAGGGCTTCTAATCCACGGGCAAAGTGTTTTCTCATGGCCGCTTCTGCCGCTAATTCATCCCTTTTGAGAATTGCTCTGAGGATATCGCGATGCTCAACGAGTGAGGCCTGAAGTCTGCCGGTACTAGTTAATGAATCTTTGCGATGGAGCTTGAGCACTTTCCGTAAATCTGCAATCACGCCATTCATCCAACGATTTCCAGCAATTTCTTGAATAAGCTCATGAAATTTGCCATTAATCTCGAAGAATTGCTCAATATCTCGGTCTGCAGCAGCTTTTTCTAGGCGGTGGTGCAGGTGGTCTAGGAGGTTTAATTCATCCTCAGTGGCCTTAAGGGCAGATTCTTTAGCTGCCTGACACTCTAAAAGTGATAAGACCGTGAAGATTTGCTCTAAATCACCGCGATTGACTTCTGTAACGTAGGCGCCTCTGCGCATCTTGATGGTGATAAGCCCCTCAGAAGCCAATACCTTGATGGCTTCACGCATTGGTGTTCTGCTAATCCCAAATTGCTCAGCAAGAGACTGCTCATCCAACCAGCTTCCTGGCGCTAATTGCTTGCTAAATATCTGCTCCCTTAGTCTGTCGGCTACGTCTTCATATAGGGGTCGATTAATTAGTTTTGTATTCATAATTATGAATACATGATAGCTGGACAAATTCTAAATAGTCAAGCAGAATTAGAGGAATTAGGTGCAATGCAACAAATTTACCAGGAGTGTTTCGTGAGTTCAGAAATCAACGGTTCATCAAAAAATTCATGGCCGGCAGTTCCAGAATCGAATTTGGATGCCTGGAAAAAGTCAGCCCAGAAATCTGCACCGAATGGTGATGTTGAGAAACTGGGTTGGAATACGCCTGACGGTATTCAATTAAAAGCGCTGTATACGTCTGCAGATACCGAAGGCTTGAACTATACAAATACCTTTCCTGGATTTGAGCCGTTTTTGCGTGGCCCTCAAGCCACTATGTATTCAGTACGTCCTTGGACAATTCGTCAGTATGCTGGATTTTCAACCGCACAAGAATCTAATGCGTTCTATCGCAAGGCCTTAGCTGCTGGTGGTCAAGGTGTATCAGTGGCATTTGATTTGGCTACTCATCGCGGCTATGACTCAGATCACCCACGTGTGACTGGTGACGTAGGCAAGGCAGGCGTTGCCATTGATTCTGTTGAAGACATGAAGATTTTGTTTGACGGTATTCCGTTGGACAAGGTATCTGTTTCGATGACGATGAATGGCGCTGTATTGCCAGTGCTGGCAGGCTACATCGTAGCTGGTGAGGAGCAAGGGGTAAAGCAGGAGCAGCTGTCTGGAACGATTCAGAACGATATTCTGAAAGAGTTCATGGTGCGCAATACCTACATTTATCCGCCAGAGCCATCAATGCGCATCATTGGCGACATTATTGAATACACCGCCAAGCACATGCCCAAATTTAACTCGATTTCCATATCGGGTTATCACATGCAAGAAGCTGGTGCTAATCAAGTTTTAGAATTGGCATTCACATTGGCCGACGGTAAAGAGTATGTCAAAACAGCTCTTGCAAAAGGATTAGATGTCGATGGCTTTGCTGGCCGCTTGTCATTCTTTTTTGCAATTGGTATGAATTTCTATTTAGAGGTTGCTAAATTACGCGCTGCAAGATTGTTATGGTGGCGCATCATGAAGTCCTTTGAGCCAAAGAATCCAAAGTCTTTAATGTTGCGTACGCATTGCCAAACCTCAGGTTGGTCATTAACAGAGCAAGACCCTTATAACAACGTAGTGAGAACAACTGTTGAGGCAATGGCAGCCGTATTTGGCGGCACTCAATCACTCCATACAAACTCATTTGATGAGGCCATTGCCTTGCCTTCAGAGTTTTCAAGTCGGATTGCTCGCAATACCCAATTAATTCTCCAAGAAGAAACCCATATTACTAGCGTGATTGATCCTTGGGCCGGTTCTTACATGATGGAGAACCTCACGCAAGAGATGGCGGATAAGGCCTGGGAAATCATTCAAGAGGTTGATGCTATGGGTGGCATGACCAAGGCTGTTGAAAGTGGTTGGGCTAAATTGAAGATTGAAGCCTCTGCTGCTGAGAAGCAAGCCAAAATTGATTCTGGCGCCGACGTCATTGTTGGCGTCAATAAATACAAGCTTGAAAAAGAAGATCTTGTAGATGTTTTGATGATCGATAACGATCGTGTGCGTGATGGTCAAGTGGCGCTCTTAAAAGAAATTAGAGCAAAGCGTGATAGTAAAAAAGTACAGGCCGCATTAGAGGCATTAACCAAGGCTGCCGAGGACAACACGGGGAACTTGTTGGAGTTGGCTGTAAATGCCATACGTTTACGCGCTACGGTTGGTGAAGTATCTGATGCATTGGAGAAAGTTTACGGGCGCCATCGCGCCGATACTCAAAAGGTGACCGGTGTGTATGCAGCTGCCTATGACTCAGCCGAGGGCTGGGAAAAACTCAAAGTAGAAATTGCCGACTTCGCAAAAGATTTTGGTCGTCGCCCGCGCGTGATGATTGCTAAACTTGGTCAAGACGGACATGATCGTGGCGCTAAGGTAGTTGCGACCGCCTATGCAGACCTCGGTTTTGATGTTGATATCGGACCTTTGTTTCAGACTCCTGAAGAGTGCGCACGCCAAGCCATTGAGAACGATGTTCATGCATTGGGCGTTTCCACTCTGGCAGCTGGCCATAAAACCTTAGTACCCGCCATCATTGCAGAGCTAAAAAAACAAGGCTCAGATGACATCATCGTATTTGTGGGTGGCGTGATTCCAAGACAAGATTACGAGTTTCTCTATGAGGCAGGCGTGAAGGGCATCTATGGTCCAGGCACACCAATCCCAGCTTCGGCTAAGGATGTGCTTGAGCAAATTCGTAAATCAGTCAAACCCGCCTAATTAGGACTAGAGAGCATGCTCGAAGCTGTTGATCAGGCTTTAGTTAATGACCTTACTGGTGCACCATCGCCCCAGCAGCGTCGTGCATTGGCTAAGATCATTACTTTGCTTGAATCGACCCGCTTAGATCACCGTAAGCGTGCTGATGAAGTGCTCAATAGCCTTCTTCCTAAGACAGGCAAATCATTTCGTTTGGGTATTTCTGGTGTTCCAGGCGTAGGTAAATCTACGCTGATTGAAACGCTAGGTTTATACCTTATCGAAAAAGGACATCGCGTTGCGGTAATGGCAATTGATCCATCCTCCAGTTTGTCGGGCGGATCCATTTTGGGTGATAAAACCCGGATGGAGCGCCTCTCTGTTTTAGAGGGTGCCTTCATCAGACCAAGCCCATCTTCCGGAACCTTGGGGGGCGTTGCAGAAAAAACCCGTGAGGCTATGTTGGTAGCTGAGGCGGCTGGTTTTGACGTCATCATCGTTGAAACAGTTGGCGTAGGACAAAGTGAAATTGCAGTTGCGGGCATGACAGACATGTTCTTGCTATTGCAGTTACCCAATGCGGGTGATGATCTACAGGCTATCAAAAAAGGTGTAATGGAAATTGCGGATTTGATTGCCATCAATAAGGTGGATATTGATCCAGATGCGGCAATGCGGGCGCAATTATTTATCACGAGCTCCTTACGTCTATTGGGTTTTCAGGGGAATCCAGATCACGCTTCACATGATCAAGAGTTTTGGCATCCGACGGTGATCACATTGAGCGCTCTTGAAGGTAAAGGCGTGCCTGAACTATGGGACAAAGTAACCCATTTTGAAAAACTACAAAGAGCAAATGGCAAATTTGAATCTCGTCGCAAACAACAGGCGGGAGCGTGGATGTGGGATCGAATCGATGCTGGGCTAAAGACTGCATTTCGTAACAATGCGGCAGTCCAGGAGTTATTGCCGACCTTAAGTGCTCAAGTAAACCAAGGAACTATGGCGGCTTCAGTGGCGGCAAGACGCTTATTAGAGTCCATGGGCCATGAATTTTTCTAAGGAGTAGTAAATGAAGGAAATCATTCAACAACTGGAAGCGAAGCGCGAGCTTGCCCGATTGGGTGGTGGGCAAAAGCGTATTCAGGCTCAGCATGCCAAGGGAAAATTAACAGCCCGTGAGCGTATTGAGCTTTTGCTTGATGCTGGTACTTTCGAAGAGTGGGATATGTTCGTAGAACATCGTTGTCATGATTTCGGAATGGCTGATCAAACTGTGCCAGGTGATGGTGTAGTTACCGGTTATGGAATGATTAACGGCCGCTTAGTGTTTGTGTTCTCACAAGACTTCACTGTTTTAGGTGGATCCTTATCAGAGGCACATGCAGAGAAGATTTGCAAAATCATGGATCAAGCTCTTAAGGTTGGAGCACCTGTGATTGGCTTGAATGACTCTGGCGGTGCCCGTATTCAAGAGGGTGTTGCTTCTTTGGGCGGCTATGCAGAGATTTTCCAGCGCAACGTTACTGCTTCCGGTGTAATTCCACAGATTTCTTTAATCATGGGTCCATCCGCCGGTGGCGCTGTGTATTCGCCAGCACTGACTGATTTCATCTTCATGGTGAAAGACAGCTCATACATGTTCGTGACGGGCCCTGAAGTTGTGAAGACGGTAACGCATGAGGATGTTACTGCTGAAGAGTTAGGCGGTGCAGTAACGCATTCAACTGTTTCTGGGGTGTGTGACTTAGCATTTGATAATGATGTTGATGCGATCATGATGTTGCGTCGTTTCTTTAACTATTTACCGCTCTCGAATCGTGAAAAACCACCGCTCATTAAAGGCGCAAATCGTAATGAAGAGTTTGATTTTTCATTAGATACACTGGTTCCATCAAACCCAAATCAACCCTACGATATGAAAGAGTTGATTGAGAAGATTGTTGATGATGGCGAGTTCTTTGAACTGCAGCCTGACTATGCTAAAAATATTGTGATTGGTTTTGCCCGTATGGAAGGGCGTTCTATTGGTATCGTAGCGAATCAACCATTGGTCTTGGCTGGCTGTTTAGATATCAAAGCATCCATTAAAGCTGCCCGATTTGTGCGTTTCTGCGACGCCTTCAATATTCCGGTTGTTACTTTGGTCGATGTTCCTGGATTTATGCCAGGCACTGCGCAAGAGTACGGCGGCATCATTAAGCACGGCGCAAAACTACTCTATGCCTATGCTGATTGCACAGTACCCAAGGTGACCTTAATTACTCGTAAGGCTTACGGTGGTGCCTATGACGTGATGGCCTCTAAGCATTTGCGGGGAGACGTGAATTTTGCATGGCCTTCTGCTGAGATTGCCGTGATGGGCCCCAAAGGTGCCGTTGAAATTATCTTCCGCGAAGAGAAATCTGATCCAGGAAAGATTACAGCTCGCGAAGCTGAATACAAATCAAAGTTTGCAAATCCATTCGTGGCTGGACGTCGTGGCTATATTGATGACGTCATCCTGCCTCACGAAACCCGTAAGCGCATTGCACGCTCCTTGGCGATGTTGAAAGATAAGGACTTGAAGAATCCTGCCCGTAAACACGGCAATATTCCTCTGTAAAGGCGCCGACAGATAATGACTACGAAAATGTTTAAGAAAATATTGATTGCTAACCGCGGCGAGATTGCTTGCCGTGTAATGAGTACTGCCAAGAAGATGGGTATCAAAACTGTTGCCGTCTATTCAGAGGCCGACAAAGAAGCGCGTCATGTGCAATTGGCTGATGAGGCAGTGTGCATAGGGCCTGCACCTTCGCGTGAGTCCTACCTCGAGATGGATCGCATTATCCAAGCGTGTAAAGATACCGGTGCCGAAGCAGTTCATCCGGGATATGGCTTTTTATCTGAAAACGAGCAGTTTGCTAAACGTTGCGAAGAAGAGGGTATTGTCTTTATTGGACCTAAATACCAATCCATTGCTGCCATGGGTGACAAGATTGCCTCAAAGAAACTCGCGTTGGAAGCAAAGGTTAATACGATCCCGGGTCATAACGAGGCGATTGCCACAACTGATGAGGCGGTGAAGATTGCTCAAGGCATAGGCTACCCAGTCATGATCAAAGCATCTGCTGGTGGTGGTGGCAAAGGTCTACGCGTTGCATTTAATGACAAAGAGGCAGCTGAAGGTTTTGCTGCTTGTAAAACTGAGGCGATGAATAGCTTTGGTGATGATCGCATCTTTATAGAGAAGTTTGTTGAAGGTCCACGCCATATTGAAATTCAGGTATTGGGTGATGCTCACGGTAATGTCGTGTATCTCAATGAGCGTGATTGCTCGATTCAGCGTCGTCACCAGAAGGTGATCGAAGAGGCACCATCTCCGTTTATTGATCCTGCTACCCGCAAAGCAATGGGTGAGCAAGCAGTTGCTTTGGCTAAAGCGGTGAACTATCAATCTGCAGGAACTGTTGAGTTTGTGGTTGGTAAAGATAAATCTTTCTACTTCCTGGAGATGAACACCCGCCTACAAGTTGAGCATCCCGTTACAGAATCGATTACCGGTCTTGACCTGGTGGAGCAGATGATTCGTGTGGCTGCTGGTGAAAAGCTCGCATTCAAACAAGCAGATGTGAAATTAGATGGTTGGTCCATGGAATGCCGTATCAACGCGGATGACCCATTTCGTAATTTCTTACCTTCAACTGGTCGTTTAGTGAAATATAGACCGCCTGAATCAATCAATGGTGTACGTGTAGATACTGGCGTGTATGAGGGTGGTGAGATCCCAATGTACTACGACTCGATGATTGCTAAATTGATTGTTCATGGCAAGGATCGTGCAGAAGCAATTGAGAAAATGCGCTCTGCTTTGAATGATTTTGTGATTCGCGGTATTCATTCTAATATTCCATTCCAGGCTGCCTTGTTGCAGCATCCGCGGTTCGTTAGTGGGGATTTCACAACTGGGTTTATTGCAGAAGAGTATCCAGAAGGCTTTAAAAAGGATTCTGTACAGCCTGCTGATCCCAAGCGCCTAGCTGCATTGGCAGCTTTCATGCGCTATCGCTATTTAGAACATATTAAAATGATTGATGGCCAGTTAGCCGGTCATGAAATGATCATTGCGAAGAAGTTTGTAGTGGTTACCGGTAAAAAATCTGGATCGATGAATGATCCAGTGGAAGTGCCCATTCGGGTTGAGTTAAAAGACGGAATTTATTCTGTTTATATCGATGAGGTGGATGGCGTAAGTCGTTATGACATCGTTAGCGATTGGCGTCCAGGACAAATTTGCCTTAATGCAACCATTAATGGCATTCATAAAATCACCGCACAAGTAGAGCGACGTGGTGTCCGTTATGTGCTCATTCTTGATGGCGCTCATTATGAATGTATGGTGCTTAGCCCATTAGGTGCAGAGCTGCAACGCCGTATGCCTGTGAAGATTCCGCCTGACACCTCTAAGTTGGTGATGTCACCAATGCCTGGCCTTTTAACAAAGATTGCTGTTAAAGCAGGTGAGGCAGTAACGGCCGGACAAAAACTCGCATCCATCGAAGCCATGAAAATGGAAAATACCATCTCTGCCATGCAGGATGGTGTTGTAGCGGAGATATGCGCCAAAGAGGGTGATAGCTTGGCAGTTGATCAACTCATCATTCGTTTTGAATAAGGGGCAATGATGTCGGCTAAACCATTCAAGATTTTAGGCATTCAACAAATTGCCATTGGCGGTGAAAACAAAGACCGCCTCAAGAAGTTGTGGGTGGATCTGTTGGGCTTTGAATATAAAAGCACCTTCGTCTCTGAGCGTGAAAACGTCGATGAAGATATTTGTGCCATTGGCAAAGGAGCTCATGAGATTGAAGTGGACTTGATGCAACCCTTTGATATTGAAAAGAAGCCTGCAGTCCATCAAACCCCCTTAAATCACATCGGTTTATGGGTGGATGACTTGCCTAAGGCGGTTAAATGGCTTTCTGCCAACGGTCTCCGCTTTGCGCCTGGTGGTATACGTAAAGGGGCGGCTGGATATGACATCACTTTTGTGCACCCGAAGGGAAATGATGAGTTCCCCATTAGCGGCGAAGGCGTCTTAATTGAACTGGTTCAAGCTCCCCCTGAAGTGATTGCTCAATTGGGTTCATAATTTGGCTTTTCAAGCAAATCAAAAGAGTTCGAATTGACCCGCGTATTGGCCATCGACACCTCAACAGCTTGGTGTTCGGTTGCTTTATCTTTAGGTGACCAAGCACCACTACTCCGACATGAGTTGGTATCGGCTGGCGCTAGCCAACTGGTTTTGCCATGGGTGGATAGTCTTTTGCAGCAAGCTAATCTAAAGTTAAGTGATCTGGATGCAATTGCAGTAGGCATTGGTCCCGGTGCATTTACGGGCGTTAGGCTTGGAGTAGCGGCAGTACAAGGCTTGGCTATTTCTTGTGATTTGCCTGTATTGCCGGTATCTAGCTTGGATGCCATAGCAGCACAACTCGTCAAAGAAAATTCGTTTAAGAAAGCCAACCCTAAATACTTTGTCATTGCAATCGATGCTCGGATGGATGAGATTTACTGGGCTAAATACGAGTCTTCAACAAAAATAGACGGCTTAGCAAAACGTATAGGTGATATTTATCTATCAAAACCAGAAGAGTTAGATCTCGTAGAGATTGATTTTTTAGCGGGCAGTGCTATCAATGCCTATGGCAATCGATTATTTAGCAATACAAAACTACCACTCCCTATGAATTCTCTTGACGCAGCAATCCATGTGACGGCTATTGGCATCTTGGATTACGCTCAGAATGCTTGGGAAGAAGGTCGGCAAATCAACGTCCGCGCTCTTGAGCCACTCTATGTGCGTGACAAGGTGGCTCTGACCACCCAAGAGCGGCTAGAGGCATTTAAATAATGTCTGAAGGCTCTGCTGAACTCTCATTTTTGCCAATGCAGATTGCAGATCTAGATGCTGTTTTAGAAATTGAATCTGTTTCACATCTGCATCCTTGGACCAGAGGAAATTTTTCAGATTCCTTAGCGGCGGGACATTGGGCTTATTGCATTCGTCCGCAGATTGATCAGGCAATTAAGGGATCGTATTTAGATCCAGCAATCCTATGGGCCTACTGCATTTTATTTCCTGCTGTTGACGAATTGCATTTGCTCAACATTACGGTATCACCGAAGCTGCGTAAACTTGGCTTAGGCTCCAGAATGATGGCTGCAATTGAGGGCGTTGCCGCACAACAAAATATTCCCAGAATTATTTTAGAGGCTAGACCCTCAAATATTGCCGCAGTAACCTTGTATCAAAAGCTTGGATACGAGCAAATTGGCATACGTAAAAACTACTATCCAGCTGACCTGCAACTAGGATTAAGAGAGGATGCGCTAGTGATGGCTAAATCGATTAAGCTAGAGTCATGAGCAATACACATTCCGCCTTCTTAAAAGAAATGGGCATTACTGAATGGTCTTCTAGAGAAGAAGGGGTTCAGGCTAGCCCTGAAGCCTCGTCTCCAGCGCCTGGGCAAGTCTCTCAAGGGCATTGGTGGTTTTTTGGCGCGCAACCCCAGGGTGAGGCGCAGGCCCTATTTCAGAGTGTGATTCGGGCCTTAGGGCTTGGTCCACAAGAGTGGTCTTGGCGAAATGCTAATGATAATTTGAGTCAACTCAAATCGCCAGATAGTGGCTTACCAGTTGTTGCATTTGCTTTTGGAGGCAGTATTGCTCAAAAAATTACTGGCGAGAAAGATGCTTTACCGCAATTGCGCGAAACAATCCTAGCTTTAAATAATGGGGCTGATGAAGAAATTCCAGTCATCGCCTCTTTTGACCTCGCTCAGCTAGTTGCTAAGCCGAAAGACAAAGCCTTGCTCTGGCAGGATCTCTTGCTGGCAAAGTCAGTGCTACAAAATATTTAATGCTTGTGTTCACCGATCAGGTGCATTGAGTCATATTCAGCTTGATTTCTGGCATGGCGCTTGATCACAAGCCACATGAGACCGCTGACAGCCAATCCAAAACCAGTAATGACATAAGGTATTGGAACATCAAACCAGATTAGCAATGAATACATTGCGAGCATCATTAATACTGAAATGTTTTCATTGAAGTTTTGAACTGCAATCGAATGGCCAGCAGACATCAGAACGTGACCCCGATGCTGAAGTAGTGCATTCATTGGCACAACAAAATAACCTGCGAGCCATCCGACAATAATCAGCAAGATATAGGCAGGCAGCAAATTCAGGCTCACTTGCATTTTGCCAATGATCATAATTGTTGTATTCGGTAGCATGTCAGAGTTGTAGACCGCCATTACACAAACAATCAATCCCATGGCAATGCCATAAGGCAGTACATTTAAAGAGTTTCGTAGCGGTACCCGACTGGCTGCCCAGACAGCACCACCCGCTACACCCACAGCCGATATGGCTTGAAGGATGGCGCCTTGCGAGAGATTCATATGCAGTGCTACCTGCGCCCATTTAATCACAATAAATTGCAGAGTAGCGCCAGCGCCCCAAAATAATGTAGTGACGGCTAATGAGATTTGACCTAAGCGATCGTTCCATAAAGTCTTAAAGCAAACAGAAAAATCTTTGATCAGTTCAATGGGGTTTGCCTTTTGCGCAACATAACGCGCTCCAGTATCGGGAATCTTGAGATTAATAAGTGCGGCAATGATATAAATCATCATGATGATCATGATGGCGGATTCGGCAGGAGTATCAATTCCAGTTTCTAAACTTGGCATATCCCAAGCTAAGAGACTCTGGGATACTGTGGTGCTAATCAAAACACCACCTAATACTGTACCCAAAATAATTGACCCCACGGTCAGACCTTCGATCCAACCGTTGGCAGCGACCAATTTTTCAGGCGGCAGAAGTTCAGTCAAAATGCCGTACTTGGCTGGCGAGTAGGCTGCGGCACCTAAGCCCACGATTGCATAAGCCAATAATGGGTGACTACCAAAAAGCATAATCACACAACCAACAAACTTAATCGTATTGGTGATGAACATCACATTTCCCTTGGGACGGGAGTCGGCAAAGGCTCCCACGAAGGCAGCCAGCACTACATAGGACAGTACGAAGAATAATTTGAGTAAAGGAGTCATCCAGGCCGGAGCATGGAGCTGGGCCAAAAGGGCGATTGCTGCGATCAGCAGAGCGTTATCAGCCAGCGACGAAAAAAATTGCGCCGCCATAATGATGTAAAAACTACGGTTCATTCGTACAATCTAGTCATTGATTCAATTAAAACACGAAAGGAGGGGTGAATATGGGTGGTTCAGCTAGTGGCCTGATTAATAGACCAATTTTGGCATCTATTCACACTGAGGCCTTTCAACACAATTTAAACAGAGTTCGGGAACTTGCTCCAGAGTCTAAGATTTGGTCTGTAATTAAGTCTAGGGCCTATGGACATACTTTTGAAGCTGCCCTAAACGGTTTAGCCTCTACAGACGGTTTTGCGCTTCTAAATATGCAAAATGCATCACGTCTGAGGGAGCAAGGCTGGCAGGGTCGAATCCTACTTTTAGAAGGGTTATTTCATGAGGATGAGTTGGCCTTAGCCGAAAAATTGTCTTGCGACTTAGTTGTTCATTGCGAGGCACAAGTGGAATGGCTAGAAAAATATTCATCTCATAAGCCATTTAATGTTTTTCTGAAAATGAACACGGGCATGAATCGTTTAGGTTTTAAACCAGATGCGTACAGAACGGTATTTCATCGTTTGCATGCGATTGGCTGCAAGATGCATCACATGACTCATTTTGCTAATGCGGATCAAGTTGATCGTTTACCAACTGTTGGCAGCCAAGTGGAATTATTTGATGATGCTATCAAAGGCTTGGACGCTCCAACATCATTGGCAAATTCAGCGGCGATATTGTGGCATCGCAATGCTCTTGGGGATTGGGTGAGACCGGGCATTATGCTCTACGGTGCATCACCAACAGGGCTCTACTCAGATATTAAAAACGCAAATTTGCGAGCAGTCATGCAACTACAAAGTGAAATCATTGATATTCAAGATTTACAAATGGGTGATCGGGTCGGTTACGGTGGTCGCTTTGAGGCCCCAGAAGCAATGAGAATTGGTATAGTCGCCTGTGGTTATGCAGACGGATATCCGCGCCACGCGAAAGATGGCACACCGGTTTGGGTTGATGATGGAAACCAAGGTAAGGGGGTAATTTGCCCAATTGCTGGACGTGTATCTATGGATATGCTCAGCATTGATTTACGCAAGGCCCCCAATGCCAAAATTGGCAGCGTTGTAGAGCTCTGGGGCGATCGAGTTGCGGTTGATAATGTTGCGCAGATGAGTGGCACAATTGGCTATGAACTCCTTTGTGCACTTGCTCCACGGGTGCCGGTGATTGTCAATTAACTACGCAATCGGCAATTAGCAAGAGCTCCTAATAAAAAACCCCAATCAGTTTGAATGGGGTTTTTTATTGAGTACTAAAGCAACAATTACTTATTCCAGAATTGCCACCATTTGCGTTCTTTGATCACGCGCTGTCCAGTTTCTAGCATTGGACTATCTGGAAAATTCAGTTTGAACACACGGGCTGTATCGTTGCTGAGCTCAACCATTCCTAATTTCTCGTACGACTTGTACAAAATATAAAGGGCCTCTTCAACCGCAGGTGCGCGATCGTAATCTCGAATTACTAGTTGTGCACGATTAGCAGAGGCCAAATAGGCCCCGCGTTGATAGTAATAACGAGCCACAATCACGTCTGCCTCTGCAAGAGAGTTGACGATATAGCGCATTCTATCTAGGGCATCAGGAGCATATTTACTATTAGGGAAGCGTTCGACAACGACCTTAAAAGACTCAAAAGCATCTTTAGCTGCTTGAGGATCACGCTCACTCAGATCTTGACCTGTAAATTTTCCGAGCCAACCTAAATCATCATTGAAGGTAATAAGGCCTTTGAGGTAGTAGCCATAATCTAAGTTAGGACTTCCTTGGTGCAGTTTGATAAATCGATCAATGGCAACAAGTGCTTGTGCTTGTTCTTGAGCTTTCCAATAACAATAGGCAGCATTAATTTGAGCTTGCTGTGAATAGGGGCCGAATGGAAAGCGTGCTTCTAACTTCTCAAAGTATTTGCCACATTTTGCAAAGTCAGCATCATTTAATTTGGCTGTTGCTTCGGAATAAAGCTTAGTCTCAGACCAAATATCGGTATCGTCTTTTTGGCCATCAGCACAAGCACTGAGTAATAGAGCTGCCATCACTACCAGCAATAGTAGGCTTAGAGGGTTGTTGCTGAAAAAAGTAGGCTTTTTTTGCATGGCAGAGTGCCCGGTAGGCCTTAAACTGGCGTCTGATATTACGTCGGACATAACTGAAAGGCTTTTTAAGCGTGGCATTGCCGCAAACTCCTGATTCGAATCCTGTTGATTATATCGATGAAGAGGATTTCATCTCGCTGGAAATTCCTTTAAAGATGGCTGGGGAGAGGCTCGACAAGGTATTGGCAGGGTCTTTACCCGATTATTCCCGTAATCGACTGAAGGCTTGGGTCGAGGCAGGCGCCGTCATGGTGGATGGAAAGGTCACAAAAGCCCGCTATTTGCTGCGAGGTGGGGAAAGCATTAAGGTCTTTCCGCAAGAAATGCCTGAGCAATTTGCCTTTAGTCCCGAAGATATTCCCTTGGATGTTATCTATGAGGACGATTCACTTATTGTGATCAATAAGCAGCCAGGACTAGTTGTGCACCCAGCCGCTGGAAATTGGTCTGGCACCTTACTAAATGGCCTTTTGTTTCGGTATCCTGAGCTAAAGTCATTACCAAGGGCGGGAATTGTTCACCGATTGGATAAGGATACCTCTGGGTTAATGGTGGTTGCACGAACTGCTCAAGCCCAAACATCCCTCGTAAGACAATTACAAGAACGAACTGTTGGCCGTCGATATCTGGCTTGGGTGTGGGGTGATGCACCAAGTCAAGGCAAAGTTTTAGCTTCTGTTGGTAGGGATCAACGCGATCGTCTTCGAATGGCTGCTGGTAGCCCACAAGGCAAACCTGCGGCAACTGTATTTCGTCGTTTGGCAAAGGCCAGCTTTAATGATTCACCACTAGCCTTACTTGAATGTCGACTAGAGACGGGACGAACACACCAAATTCGCGTTCACTTGGAATCACTGGGTTTTCCACTGTTAGGCGACCCGGTTTACCGCAAAAAAACACCCGGCGCTGCAAAGTCACTGCCGTTTGAGCGCCAAGCTCTGCACGCATATGCTTTAAGTTTGCAACATCCTCTAGCCCAAGAGTGGATGACTTGGTTTCGTCTCCCATCCGCCGATCTGATGGACTTATTGCTCTGTATCGGCATGAGTGAAGCAGTCTTGCCAAAGGAAGAGGCCTTACTTGCATCCATTCAGAATGATCATCAATCATGAGTTTCATTCGGCCTGCATGGCCCGTTCCCAAAAGGATTCATTCATTACTCACCACTAGAAAAGGCGGTGTCAGCACGGCACCATATGAGACTCTGAATTTAGGCGATCATGTTGGAGATCAGCATGCCAAGGTGATGGCCAACCGTCAAATTCTGCTAAATCATTTGCCATCAGAGCCCGTTTGGTTAAATCAAACGCACAGTGTTGAAGTGAGCACACCTAGTAGTCGCGCACAATCGATTGGTAAGCCATTTGAAGCTGACGCTGCAGTAACGAACATTCCGAATGAAGTGTTGGTAATCATGACGGCAGATTGCTTGCCAGTACTTTTTTCAAATACCGATGGTTCAGTTGTAGGCGCTGCGCATGCGGGTTGGCGTGGTTTATCTGCTGGCGTTCTAGAAAATACTGTCAATGAAATGCTGAAACTTGCCCATCAATCCACTGCTGCTGATTTGATTGCTTGGATGGGCCCAGCAATAGGCCCAGACTCTTTTGAGGTGGGTGAGGATGTATTGCAGTGCTTTCAAGAATCTGGTCTACATGATATGCAGAAATGCTTTTCATCCATTCCCAATAAGCCTGGAAAGTATTTGGCTGATATCTATCAATTGGCCCGCGATCGACTGAAGGGGGTTGGCGTGAACTCCCTTTTTGGTGGAGAGATGTGTACCGTGAAGGATGGGGGGCGATTTTTCTCCTATCGCCGCGATGGGGTCACTGGCAGGTTTGCTTCTTTAGTCTGGATATCCCAGTAGGCTAAATTTCTGCGGGTAAACACTAAATTAGCCCTACGGCTAGGGTTATTGCGTATAACCTTATACGCGTTATAGCTCGAGAATGATCTTAATTAATTGAAGAGACTACTATGTTTGCAGGCATGAATACCGGTGCGACCCCATCTTTGGCGCCGCACCATATGGCAATGATTCCACCAGAGCGTTTGGCAGAAATTCAAAAAGAGTATTTTGCAGAGCTAGCGCATATTGCAACTAATCCCGAAGCGATTGAGGTTAAGGATCGTCGCTTTGCAGGTAAGGCTTGGCATTCATCCTGGAGTAAGGTCATTGCTGCTACTTATTTGTTGAACTCAAAACATCTGATGTCGCTGGCTAAAGCAGTAGATACAGACGAAAAGACAAGACAAAAGATTTTATTTACTACTGAACAAATGATCGATGCGCTGTCCCCATCGAATTTTATTGCGACCAATCCAGAAGTTTTAGAAAACATTATTAGCACCCAAGGCCAGTCGATTCAAAAAGGAATCGCAAACCTGCTTGGCGATATGAAAAAAGGTAAGGTCTCACAAACTGATGAGAGCGCCTTTGAAGTTGGTAAAAATATTGCCACCACAGAAGGTCACGTTGTATTTCGTAATGAATTATTTGAACTTATTCAATACACGCCACTCACAGAAACTGTCTTTGAGCGTCCCTATTTGATGGTGCCCCCATGCATCAATAAATATTACATTTTGGATTTGCAGCCCGATAACTCAGTTGTACGACATATGGTTGCCCAAGGGCATACGGTATTTCTCGTTTCCTGGAAAAATCCAGATGCCTCTATGGCCGAGGTCAGTTGGGATGACTATGTCGGTAAAGGAGTTATTAAAGCGATTGATGTTGTTAAAGAAATCGGCAATACCAAACAGATTAATATCCTGGGCTTCTGTGTTGGCGGGACCTTAACGACTTCAGCTTTAGCTGTCTTGGCTGCGCGCGATGAGCACCCAGCGGCGAGCCTGACCTTATTTACTACCCTATTAGATTTCACCAACACCGGCATTTTGGATGTCTTCATTGATGAAGGCATGGTGGAGTTACGCGAGAACACCATAGGCGGCAAGAATGGTAAGTGCGGCATGATGCCTGGCTTGGATTTGGGTAATACCTTTTCCTTCTTGCGTCCTAACGATTTAGTTTGGAACTACGTAGTTGAGAACTACCTTAAAGGTAATTCTCCGCCACCATTTGATTTGCTGTATTGGAATGGCGATTCAACCAACTTACCGGGCAATATGTATTGCTGGTATTTGCGCCACACTTATTTACAGAATGACTTGGTAAAGCCTGGCAAGCTGAAGATTTGTGGTGAAAAAGTTGACCTAGGTAAGATCAAGTGTCCTGCTTATTTATATGCTTCTCAAGAGGATCATATCGTCCCTTGGCAATCCGCTTACGAGTCAACGCATATTCTGAAAGGTAAAAATCGCTTTGTTCTGGGCGCTTCTGGTCATATTGCTGGTGTGATTAATCCACCGGCAAAAAATAAACGCTATTACTTTGAAAATAATCAGATTGCTGCTACTGCAAACGAATGGCTAGAGGAGGCTAAACAGATTCCAGGTAGTTGGTGGCCCAACTACACCAAGTGGCTTGAGCAGTTTGCTGGTGAGAAAAAACCAGCTAGCAAGACATTTGGTAATGCTCAGTACAAAAAAATGGAAGCAGCACCAGGGGTATACGTAAAAGAAAAGGCAGCTCAAGCTGCTTAAGAACAGCAATCATTAACTAAGGTTTTTTAAAGGGGAAAGTAATGTCTCAAAAAGTCGCATATGTCACTGGTGGTATGGGCGGGATTGGCACCGCTATTTGCCAACGTTTAGCAAAAGATGGATTTAAGGTTATTGCAGGTTGTGGACCAAACTCACCGCGTAAAGACCGTTGGATTGCGGAGCAAAAAGCTTTGGGTTATGACTTTATCGCCTCTGAAGGTAACGTATCTGATTGGGATAGTACTGTTGCTGCATTTGATAAGGTCAAGTCAGAAGTAGGTCGCGTTGATGTATTGGTAAACAATGCGGGCATTACCCGTGACAGTGTTTTCCGAAAGATGACTCCTGACGCTTGGAAGGCTGTTATTGATACCAACCTCAATTCATTATTCAATGTGACCAAACAAGTGATCGATGGCATGGTTGAGAACAACTGGGGTCGTGTGATCAATATTTCTTCTGTTAATGGTCAAAAAGGCCAGTTTGGTCAATGTAACTATTCGACTGCTAAGGCTGGTCTGCATGGTTTCACCATGGCCTTGGCGCAAGAGGTTGCCACCAAAGGAGTCACTGTTAATACCGTTTCTCCTGGCTACATTGGTACGGATATGGTTAAAGCTATTCGTGAAGATGTTCTAGAGAAGATTGTTGCTGGCATTCCGGTTAAGCGTTTGGGAACACCTGAAGAGATTGCTTCAATCTGCTGCTGGATTGCATCTGATGATGGTGGTTATGCAACTGGTGCTGATTTCTCCTTAAACGGCGGTATTCACACTGGTTAATACTGCAGTGCAGCATTTTCTGCGCAGCAAGTAATACGCAACACGGCTGATTTACCTTTACTTCAAAGTGGAGATAAACTAAGCTGATGTTGCGTTGCAGTATTCAGTAAGGAAAAAAATGGTTACCCGTACAAAACGAGCTGGCGAAGACCGTCTCATTAAGAAGTATCCCAATCGCCGTCTTTATGACACCCAAACCAGTACTTATGTCACCTTATCGGACATCAAGGGTTTGGTAATGGCAAATGAAGTATTCAGAGTCATTGATGCAAAGACAGATGAAGATCTCACTCGTAACATTTTGCTGCAAATAATTCTCGAAGAAGAAGCTGGCGGCGCGCCGGTATTTTCTTCGCAAATGCTTTCTCAAATCATCCGCTTTTATGGAAATTCCATGCAGGGCTTGATGGGAAATTATCTCGAAAAGACCATGCAGTCGTTTGTTGATATTCACAATAAATTGGGTGATCAAACCAAAGGTCTTGGTGCTGGTAGCACACCAGAAGCATGGTCCCAAATGATGAATCTCCAAAACCCACTTATGCAAGGATTAATGGGTAATTACATGGAGCAGAGCAAAGATTTGTTTGTGAAAATGCAAGAGCAATTGCAGGGATCTCAAAATCTCTTTGGTAATTTTCCATTTACCCCGCCGCCCACTAAATCTGAAAAAGAATAGTTGTGGCTGGAAAAATCGGCTTTGTATCCTTAGGTTGCCCTAAGGCGCTTGTTGACTCTGAGCTTATCCTCACGCAACTAAGCGCTGAAGGATATGAGACTGCAAAAGATTACTCAGGTGCAGACCTCGTTGTTGTCAATACCTGTGGGTTTATTGATTCCGCAGTTGAAGAGAGTCTCTCTGCAATCGGCGAGGCACTTGCAGAAAATGGCAAGGTCATTGTTACTGGCTGCTTAGGCGCAAGGAAGAATGCTGACGGCAGTGATCTCATTCAGAGTATTCACCCTAAAGTCCTTGCAGTTACTGGGCCACACGCCACTGATGAGGTAATGCAGGCAATTCATTTGCACTTACCTAAACCACATGACCCATTTACAGACCTAGTTCCACCGGCAGGTGTAAAGCTTACACCCAAACATTATGCTTATTTAAAGATATCTGAGGGCTGTAACCACCGTTGTACTTTTTGCATCATTCCAAGCATGCGTGGTGATTTGGTTTCAAGACCAATTGGTGAAGTATTGTTGGAAGCCAAGCGCTTATTTGAATCTGGCGTAAAAGAGCTACTGGTTGTTTCACAAGATACAAGCGCCTATGGTGTAGATATTCAATACCGAACCGGCTTTTGGGATGGCAAACCGGTAAAGACACGATTATTTGATTTGGTGAATGCCTTAAATCAAATTGCTCGTGAGCATCAGGCATGGGTAAGATTGCATTATGTTTATCCCTATCCTCATGTCGATGACATCTTGCCTTTGATGGCAGAGTTTTCAGAGTATGGCTATGGTGTCTTGCCTTACCTTGATATCCCTTTGCAGCATGCTCATCCTGATGTACTGAAAAGAATGAAGCGACCTGCTAGCGGGGAAAAGAATTTAGAGCGCATTCAAGCTTGGCGTGCAGCTTGTCCTGATTTAGTGATTCGCAGCACTTTCATCGCAGGATTTCCGGGGGAGACTGAGGAAGAGTTTGAGTGTCTCCTGAACTTCTTGGATGAGGCACAAATCGATCGCGCAGGTTGTTTTGCATATTCCCCGGTTGATGGCGCAACTGCAAACCAATTAGAAAACCCAGTGCCCGATGCAATCCGAGAAGAACGCCGTGCCATCTTTATGGCCAAGGCAGAAGAAATCTCGATTCAACGTCTTGCTAAAAAAGTAGGGAAACGAGTTCAGGTGCTGATTGATCGAATTGATGAATCTGGTGGAATAGGCAGAACTATTGGTGATGCCCCTGAAATTGATGGTCTGGTACGCATTTTGCCAGCCAGCAAGCCATCAAAACGCTATCGGGTAGGTGAAATCATCCGTGCAACGGTCATAAGCTCCCAAGGGCATGACCTAATAGCCGAAACTTGACGAATGTAATAAAAATGAAGGTTGTATCATTAATTAAGCCTATTTTTGGGCTCAGCTAAGGGGATTGTTATGAGTCGTGATGTCGTTGTCTTAAGTGCTGTTCGTTCCGCTATTGGCGCCTTTAATGGCTCCCTCAGTAGCTTTGAGCCCTCCGAACTTGGCGGCATTGTCATGAAAGAAGCGGTTGCCCGCTCTGGTGTGGATCCTTCATTGATTAATTATGTAACTGTTGGAAACACCATTCCAACAGATAGTCGTTACGCTTATGTTGCTCGTGTTGCTGCGATTCAGGCGGGGTTGCCAATGGAATCTGTGGCAATGGCCTTGAACCGTTTATGTAGCTCTGGTTTACAAGCAATCGTGACTACTGCGCAGCAAATTATGTTGGGTGATTGTGATTACGGTGTTGGTGGCGGTGTTGAAGTGATGTCACGCGGAATGTACGGATCACCAGCAATGCGCAGTGGTGCTCGCATGGGCGATACCAAAATGCTCGATTTGATGGTTGCTGTCTTAACCGACCCATTTGGCGTTGGTCACATGGGCGTAACTGCAGAGAACCTGGTTGAAAAATGGAAGCTGACTCGCGAAGAGCAAGATGCATTGGCTGTTGAGTCACATCGCCGTGCTGCTAACGCAATCAAAGAAGGTCGCTTCAAGTCTCAAATTGTTCCAATTACGATTAAGTCTCGCAAAGGCGATATCGTGTTTGATACTGATGAGCATTGCAAACCAGATACCACTATGGAAACTCTGGGCAAGATGAAGGCCGTGTTTAAGAAGGAGGGTGGTTCAGTTACTGCTGGTAATGCCTCTGGTATTAATGATGGCGCAGCATTCTTTGTCTTGGCCGATGCAGAGACTGCGAAGAAAGCTGGTCATAAGCCAATCGCACGTTTAGTGTCTTACGCAGTAGCTGGGGTTCCGAATCACATCATGGGTGAAGGCCCTATCCCTGCAACTAAGCTTGCTCTTGAGCGTGCTGGTCTGAAATTAGATCAAATCGACGTAATCGAATCTAATGAAGCATTTGCGGCACAGGCTTTAGCAGTAACAAAGGGTCTTGGTTTAGACCCAGCTAAAACTAACGTGAATGGTGGTGCAATTGCTTTGGGTCACCCAATTGGCTGCTCTGGTGCCGCTATTGCGACTAAGGCTATTCATGAACTCCAGCGCGTTCAAGGCAAATATGCTTTGGTAACGATGTGTATTGGTGGTGGTCAAGGTATTGCAACTATTTTTGAGCGTCTGTAATTCAAAAATCAGGCAGAAGATTTACGAAGAATCTTTTAGGTTAACTACCTAAGAGATTAGTAGTAAGGCAGCATCTAAGCCGACTCGGTCAAAAGCCGCGTCGGCTTTTTCTTTGACAAGAGGCTTAGCTTGGTAGGCAATGCTGATGCCGGATCCATTCATCATCATGAGATCATTTGCTCCATCACCCATAGTGATGGCATTGGCTTTGGTACAGCCTAATAAGCTGCAAGCTTCATCCAGATAGGCGGCTTTAGCTACCCCATCAACAATATCTCCGAGCACTTTGCCTGTCAGCCTGCCGTCAATGATTTCAAGCGTGTTTGCTTGAGCCTGCTTAAAGCCCAATTGCAGCCGAAGTTTTTCAGTGAAAAAAGTAAATCCACCAGAAACTAACAGTGTGTAGAGGCCGCGAGCATTGGCGCCCGCTAATAGCTCTTGAGCACCCGGATTCGGGCTTAAACGTTCCCGGTAAACCGATTCCAGGGAATCAGCTGATACGCCCTCGAGTAAGGCGACGCGGCGACGCAAGCTTTCCTTAAAATCTTTGATCTCGCCGAGCATAGTTGCTTCTGTAATTTGGGCTACAGCTGCTTTTTTTCCGGTAAAGTCCGCAATCTCATCAATGCATTCGATATTGATGAGAGTGGAATCCATATCCATCGCCAGTACTTTAATATCACCAGCCTTGAGATCAGCATTTAAGAAGCAGAGGTCGCTATTAAACCGTGTTGCAATAGAGCGCAGATCCTCTCTTTGCGTAGCAGCAAACTCTTGGCTAGGCTCCCAGCGATCGCAATAGTAAGTACCATTCGAAATCTGCCCCCCAAGAGAATGCAGATTTATTCCATACCCAATAGCCTGATCCTTAAGCTCAAAGACTAGCTTTTCAGATATGGGCTCTCTAGATAGGGCTACGAGGGTTTGCTTTGGCATAACTTAATCATAATGCCGAATGATCAATTGGCTTTCGCTGGGCTTAGAACGGCAGACTCATTCAGGCGTCGTAATATTTGACGGATCGCATCCAATCGTTGCTCAAGCTTTTCAAATTCCCGATCCTTTTGGGGTAATACTTTGAGCTTATCCTGACCGTTGAGCTGAATATTCTTAGAGCTTTGAATCAATTGAATGATCTTCAAAGGGTCAATGGGTGGATTCGGTATAAATTGAATCTGAATAGACGCTGGCGTTGCATCAATTTTCTTGATGCCAAAGCCAGTCATTTCTAGGCGCAGGCGATGGGTTTCATAGAAAGACTTGGCTTGGTCTGGAAGATCTCCAAAGCGATCTACTAGCTCTTCCCTCAATCCCATGAGTTCTGAAAAGTCATTAGTACCGGCAAAGCGTTTATATAAAGAGAGCCGCTCATGCACATCAGGACAGTAGTCCTCAGGAAGTAGAGCAGGGACACCAAGATTAACGTCAGTAGTTGCTTGGAGTGGCGATAGTAAATCAGGTTCTTTTCCACTACGTAGTGCTTTTACAGCTCTATTAAGTATCTCTGTATAAAGTTGGAAACCGATTTCATGAATCTCACCAGACTGCTTATCGCCTAATACCTCTCCAGCCCCCCGGATCTCTAGATCATGCATCGCCAAATAAAAACCTGAGCCAAGCTCTTCCATGGCTTGGATTGCGTTGAGGCGTAATTGCGCTTGTTTGCTTAAGGCTTCCGGGTCTGGAACCAGTAAGTAAGCATAGGCCTGGTGATGGGAGCGGCCAACACGACCACGAAGTTGATGTAATTGCGCCAAACCAAATTTATCAGCGCGATGCATGATGATGGTGTTGGCGGTAGGTACGTCAATGCCTGTTTCGATAATGGTGGTGCATAACAAAATATTCGTTCTTTGCGTCACAAATTCACGCATGACGGATTCCAGCTCACGCTCATGCATTTGGCCATGAGCGACACTAATACTTGCTTCTGGAATTAATTCCTGTAACGCATGCTTACGGTTCTGAATGGTTTCAACTTCATTGTGTAAGAAGTAGACCTGTCCACCGCGTTTAATTTCTCGTAGAACTGCTTCACGAATCACGCCGTCACCTTCACGACGTACAAAGGTTTTAATAGCAAGGCGCTTCTGAGGCGCTGTAGCAATAATCGAGAACTCGCGCAAACCCTCCATCGCCATACCTAGTGTTCTTGGAATAGGTGTGGCTGTGAGAGTTAGGATATCAACCTCAGCGCGCAAGGCTTTCAGAGCATCTTTTTGACGCACGCCAAAGCGATGTTCCTCATCCACAATAACTAAACCAAGATTTGCAAATTGGGTCTCTTTGGAGAGAAGCTTGTGCGTACCAATAATGATGTCAGCCTCACCCTTGGCTATAGCTTCTAATGCCGCGTTAATCTCTTTCGTCGTTTTAAAACGGGAGAGTTCAACAATCCGCACTGGCCAATCTGCGAAACGATCCTTCCAGGTAGCCACGTGCTGCTCAGCGAGCAAGGTTGTAGGTGCCAGAATGGCTACTTGTTTACCGCCCATGACGGCAACAAAGCTAGCTCTTAGCGCCACCTCTGTTTTTCCAAAACCAACATCACCACAAACGAGGCGATCCATTGGTGTACCGCTAGTCATGTCACCAATAACTGCGGCAATCGCATTGGCTTGATCAGGCGTTTCTTCGAAGCCAAAGCTTTCAGCAAACGCAGCGTAATCATGTGCAGAAAACTCAAAGGCATGACCTTTACGAATCGCTCGGGCTGCATATAGTCCCAAAAGTTCAGCAGCAGTATCTCTAATTTGTTGAGCTGCTTTGCGCTTGGCTTTATCCCACTGCCCAGAACCAAGTTGATGTAGCGGCGCAGAATCAGGATCAGAGCCAGCGTAGCGAGTGACCATTTGCAATTGCTGAACTGGAACATATAAGGTGGCCTCACCAGCGTATTGAAGATGGAGAAACTCCTCAAAAATAGGCGCTTCTTTAGGTGGTGCTAAATTTAATAACACCAAGCCTTGATAGCGTCCAACACCATGTTCAGCATGCACTACAGGATCGCCAATCTTCAGCTCTGATAAATCCTTAAAGAGCATGTCAGGATCAGCGCTTTCGGATCCTTTACCTTTGCGTCGCTGTCTTGCAGTTGATGTAAATAACTCCGCCTCGGTAATGATGATGAGGTTCTGGACAGGCCAAGAGAAGCCATTAGAAAGTGGGGCGGTTGTGAATCCAAATAAAGACTCGCTTTTGATAAAGTCGGCAACCGAATCAAAGCCTTCAGGCTTTAATTGAAAGAGTGGCTTGCCATCGATGCCTGCAACAGAATTGCTTTCATCTAGCAACTGACGAATAGATTCTTTCCGTCCTGCGCTATCACTGCAGAGCAGGATTCGGACATGCTCTGTTGCTGCCAATTTACGTAAACGGCTGACTGGATCGGCATCTTTGCGATGAACAGCAATATCTGGTACTGGAATAAATTGCGCAGTCTCGGAGGTATCTTTTTCAAGAGCTAAACGAGCATGTGGTTTGACAGTCGCGAAAAATTCATCGACATCTAAAAATAATTCTTTAGGAGGAAGGATAGGTCGATCAAGATCATGCTTGAGAAATTCATAACGCGAGAGTGTGTCTTTCCAGAACCCCCGGATTGCGCCATCAATATCTCCGGTGCTAATAATCCAAACCGGATCACCCGATCTTGGGAAGTAATCAAACACACTGGATTGTTCTTCAAAGAACATTGGCAAATATGACTCTATTCCCGCACTAGGAATCCCTAAGTTCGCATCTTTATAGATGGAGCAACGGGTAGGGTCACCCTCAAAAACTTCGCGCCAGCGACCTCGGAAGGCTGTTCGGGCTTCATCATTGAAAGGAAATTCGTGTCCTGGAAGCAGGCGCACTTCTTTAACGGGGTAGAGGCTTCTCTGAGTGTCTGGATCAAAAGAACGAATCTGTTCGATTTCATCGCCAAATAGATCTAAGCGATAGGGTAGATTTGATCCCATCGGAAATAGATCAATGAGTCCCCCACGAATACTGTACTCACCTGGACGCATCACAGCGCTTACAGGGTCATAACCAGCCTGCTGCAGTTGTAGCTTTAGTGCAGCTTCATTGAGTTTGTCGCCCTGTCTAAAGAAAAAGGTATGCCCCGATAAGAAATTCGGCGGACCTAATCTTTGTAGCGCAGTAGTAACCGGAACTAAAACAATATCGCAGCTGCCATTGAGTAGTTCATAAAGGGTTGCTAAACGCTCAGATACTAAGTCCTGATGCGGAGAAAAATGATCGTAAGGAAGAATTTCCCAATCGGGTAAAAGGCGTGTTTTGAGTTGCGGTGCAAAAGCAGGGATTTCCTCTAACAGTCTTTGGGCTTCCTGTGCTTGTGCACAGAACAGCACCATGACTGAAAAATCCTTACGATAGCGGAGGGCGGTCTGGGCAATCAGGGCTGCATCAGCTGAGCCCACCAGCCCTGAAAAGGTAAAGCGCTGCCCAGCCCGCGGAGCGGGTATAGGGGGTGCTAGATTTAATGCATCAGACATCTAGGCTCATTATAGAATCAGGTATGAGCTTAGGAAATCAATCCACCAAGAAATGCCATGCGCTTTTGCCGACTGCGGGTAGCGGGTCTCGCTTGGGCGGTGATTTACCGAAGCAGTTCCAGCAATTAGCTGGTCGCCCCATGCTAGCTTATGCTATCGATGCTTTCATGCAATCTCCCCAGATTGAATCTATCTGGATTGGTGTTTCGCCTGGTTTTATTGATAACCCTATTCTGAAAAACCTGGCAAACGGTAGCAAGCCAATTCATTTCTTGCCTACTGGTGGACCAACTCGTCAAGAGACTGTTCGCAATACCTTGGCCGCACTACTCAAGTCTGGAATGCCGGCAGAAGATTGGGCCTTAGTTCACGATGCAGCAAGACCGGGTATTACGCCAGCGCTCATAGAAAAATTGATTACTTCGGTACAAGGTTCGAATATAGGTGGTTTATTGGCCGTCCGTTTGGCTGACACTTTGAAACAAGCAGATCTTGATTCTGTCATTGCCGGCAACATACCTCATGTTGAGAAAACCATTCCGCGTGAGCATTTATGGCAGGCTCAGACTCCACAAATGTTCGGCCTTAAGAGTTTGCATGCCGCCTTAGAGGATGCCATTCGCCTGGAGGCCAATGTCACGGATGAAGCAAGCGCTATGGAATTGGTTGGCGTGAAACCACTATTGATTGAAGGTGCTACACGAAACTTCAAGGTAACTCATCCTGCAGATTGGGAATTGATGCAACTGCTATTGAATCCAACAAGAGATACATAGAGAATCCATATGACACAAAGTAATGTTCATGTTCCGCAGTTCCGTATTGGTCAGGGCTATGACGTCCATGCTCTGGTAGCAGATCGCAAACTGATTCTTGGCGGCGTACATGTGCCATATGAAAAAGGTTTGTTAGGGCACTCTGATGCTGATGCATTACTGCATGCATTGACCGATGCTTTGCTGGGAGCGGCAGGGCTAAATGATATTGGGCAGTTATTCCCAGATACCGATCCAGAGTTCAAGGATATGGATAGCCGGATCTTGTTTCGCGCAGCCCTCCAAAAAGTTCAGGCTGCCGGCTTTCAGGTCGGAAATGTGGATGCAACCATCATTTGTCAAAAGCCTAAATTAGCGATATTTTTGCCAGAAATGGTCAGAAATATAGCTGCCGACCTCTTGGTTACCCCCAGCCATGTAAACCTCAAAGCTAAAACCAATGAATCCTTAGGTCACCTGGGAAGGGGTGAGGGCATTGCAGTACATGCTGTGGCATTGCTTTACAAGGCCTAAAGCTCCTCTAAAACCCCAAGCATTGTAGAATTACGGTCTTTAGAGTGAAGTTTAAGCTTGGCAGAGTTTGCGGATATTCGCGAGGATGGCGAAATTGGTAGACGCACCAGGTTTAGGTCCTGACGCCAGAAATGGTGTGGGGGTTCGAGTCCCCCTCCTCGCACCACAAGATTACTACTTGGCTTGGACTTCACATATCCTGATTTCAATTAAGAGACGAGAATAGCTGTGCAGATAGAAAATTTAGGTTCGTTAGACCGCAAGATGACTTTGGAATTCGCTCGTGCCGATTTGGCTAAAGCACGTGAAGCCCGTTTGGCTAAAGTTGGTAAGACCATGAAAATGGCTGGCTTTCGTCCAGGCAAGGTGCCCAAGAATCTCGTTGAGAAGCAGCACGGTATGCAAGTCGATTTTGAATTGCAATTTGATAAAGCCGTCGAACTTTTTTATGAGCAAGCAAAAAAAGAGAGCATCGCTTTAGCTGGTCAACCACGTCTTGAGCCAAAGAGTGAATTAGATGCTGACAAAATTGTCTTCGATGCATTCTTTGAGGTATTGCCAGAAGTCAAGATCGGTGATTTTTCAAATGCTGAAGTTACTAAGTACGTAACAGAGATTGGCGACGCCGAAATTGATCGTGCTATTGATGTCCTCCGTAAACAGCAGGTTCACTACCATCCACGCGGAGAAGCTGGTGCGCATGGCGACGGCGGCACCAATACAGCAGCCCAAACTGGCGACCAGGTTGTGATTGACTTTGTTGGCAAAATTGATGGTGTTGAGTTTGCAGGCGGTAAAGCTGATAACTTTGAATACGTTCTGGGCGAAGGTCGCATGTTGCCTGAATTCGAAGCTGCAACTTTAGGTCTCAAGCCGGGCGAAAGTAAATCTTTCCCTTTAAGTTTCCCAGCTGACTATCACGGTAAAGATGTTGCCGGCAAAACTGCTGAGTTCACTATTACAGTCAAATCAGTGAATTGGGCCCACTTACCAGCAGTAGATGATGCGTTTGCCTTGTCTATGGGCGTTACAGAGGGTGGTGTTGAAAAAATGCGCGCTGATGTAAAAGAAAATTTAGATCGCGAAGTAAAGCGCCGCATCACTTCTTTGCTAAAAAATGAAGTGATGGAAAAGCTGAATACTTTGTGCGAACTGGATGTGCCTAAGTCCTTAGTGTCTTCAGAGCAAGAGCGTCTCGTTGAAGGTGCTCGTCAAGACTTAATGCAGCGTGGCGTACCGAATGCTAAAGATGCACCTATTCCTGGAGAAATATTTGCTGAGCAAGCGCTCAAGCGTGTTCGTCTTGGTTTGATTCTGAGCGAATTGGTTAAAAAGCATAACTTGGCTGCTACTGCCGATCAAATCAAAGCTGAAATCGATGAACAAGCTGCTACCTATGAAGATCCAAAAGAGGTTGTTCGTTGGTTCTATAGCAATCCAAGCCGCTTAAAAGATATCGAGAACCTGGTACTTGAAGATAATGTGATCAAACATTTCACATCACTTGCCAAAGTTAGCGATAAAGCGATAAGCTTTGAAGAGCTAAGCAAACTACACTAAGTTAGAGAAGCTATCAATTTACTTAAAGAGGGCCGCCGTAAATGAACCAAAACCATTCTCAGTCTGAAAACTTAGAACCTCAAGCTCTAGGTTTGGTTCCAATGGTGATAGAAACCTCCGGTAGAGGTGAGCGTGCTTATGATATTTACTCCCGTCTATTAAGAGAGCGCGTTGTTTTCTTGGTAGGCGAGGTAAACGATCAAACTGCCAACCTCGTTATTGCGCAACTATTATTTTTAGAGAGCGAGAATCCAGATAAAGAGATTTCTCTCTATATCAATTCCCCTGGCGGTTCAGTGTCTGCAGGCCTTGCTATTTACGACACCATGCAATTTATCAAGCCACACGTAAGCACTTTGTGCATGGGTATGGCGGCTAGCATGGGTGCATTCTTGTTATGTGCTGGTGAAAAAGGTAAGCGCTATGCTTTGCCAAATTCTCGCGTCATGATTCATCAACCATTAGGTGGAGCACGTGGCCAAGCATCCGATATTGAGATTCAGGCCCGTGAAATTCTGTATTTGCGCGAACGTTTAAATAAGATTTTGTCCGACCGTACTGGTCAGTCAATTGAGACCATCGCTAAAGATACCGATCGTGATAACTTTATGTCAGCAGAGCAGGCTCGTGACTACGGCTTGATCGATAAAGTCATTGAGAAGCGCCCCTAATACTTCATTGAGCCTATTTTGAGCGATACAACTACCAGCACAACAGATAAAGTTTTACATTGTTCCTTCTGCGGCAAAAGCCAACATGAGGTCAAGAAATTAATTGCTGGCCCATCCGTCTTTATTTGCGATGAGTGTATTGATCTTTGTACAGACATTATTCAAGAAGAGATTGCCAAGCTTCCAAAGGAAGAGGGCGATGATTCTTTACCAACGCCTCATCAGATCAGAGAAAACCTCGATCAATACGTAATCGGCCAAGACCATGCCAAAAAGACTTTGGCAGTAGCTGTTTACAACCATTACAAGCGCCTGCAATATCTTCCTAAGCCAAAAAAAGAGAAGCTTGATAAGGACGGCAAGCCTGTTGAGGCAGCAGATAAAAAAGAATCTAAATTACCAGCCAAGGCGATAGTAGATGGTGTTGAGTTGGCAAAGAGCAATATTTTGCTGATTGGCCCAACAGGTTCAGGTAAAACGCTTTTAGCTCAAACATTAGCGCGTATGCTCGATGTTCCATTTGTGATGGCTGATGCAACGACCTTGACTGAAGCAGGTTATGTCGGTGAAGACGTTGAAAACATCATTCAAAAGTTATTGCAAGCCTGCGACTACAACGTTGAAAAGGCGCAACGCGGTATTGTTTATATCGATGAGATTGATAAGATCTCACGCAAGTCGGATAACCCCTCCATTACTCGAGATGTTTCAGGTGAAGGTGTTCAACAGGCCTTATTAAAGCTCGTTGAGGGCACCATGGCTTCCGTACCACCCCAAGGTGGCCGTAAGCATCCCAATCAAGACTTCTTGCAAGTTGATACAACCAATATCTTGTTTATTTGCGGCGGTGCTTTTGATGGCCTTGAAAAAGTGATTCAACAGCGAACAGCTAAGACTGGTATTGGATTTAATGCGACGGTCCCAGGTAAAGATGATCGAGGTGTAAGTGATTTGTTAGTTGAGGTTGAGCCTGAGGACTTAATCAAATTTGGCCTCATCCCAGAATTAATTGGCCGTCTACCCGTAGTTGCCACATTGGCTCAGTTAGATGAAGAAGCATTGATTCAAATTCTGACGGAGCCTAAGAATGCCCTCGTGAAGCAATATCAAGCATTGCTCACCATGGAAGGCTCAGAGCTTGAAGTACGTCTTGAGGCGCTATCGGCAATCGCTAAGAAGGCGATCGCTCGTAAAACAGGTGCCCGTGGCCTTAGATCGATTCTAGAAGGCTCTTTAATGGATGTTATGTATGACCTACCTTCGCTGAAGAATGTACAAAAGGTAGTTATCGACGAATCGAGCATTGCAGAGGGTGGAAAGCCCTTATTGGTCTACAAACAAGATCCTGAACAAGTAGATTTAAGCAAAAAAGCTTAATTTCTTAGGGTTTTCGCTATTTTTGGGGCATTTTCCCCCCTTTTTTACACTTTTTCCTCTTGAATTTTCAAAAAAGCCGCCCATATAGGTAGTATGCTACTGATGAATATTGTCTGTATTTAGTGGTTCACTACTTTTAGAGACTTTTGAGGTTTGATTACTTTGGAGGATTTGCCCTATGCCTGGCCACTTATTACTACCCTCTGAACCGATTCAACTACCTTTACTCCCTTTGCGGGATGTAGTTGTCTTCCCTCATATGGTGATCCCCTTGTTTGTGGGTCGCCCTAAATCCATTAAGGCCTTAGAGGCTGCAATGGAGACCGGTAAAAACGTACTCTTAGTAGCGCAAAAAACTGCTGCTAAAGATGAACCTGTCATTGAAGATCTGTATGAGGTTGGTTGCATTGCCAACATCTTGCAAATGCTCAAGCTTCCTGATGGCACCGTCAAGGTTTTAGTGGAAGGTGTGCAGCGTGCCGAAGTAAGTCAAATTGAAGACAGCTTCGGCTACTTCAATTGTGAGGCTACACCAACAGCAATTGATGCGATCGATGCGCATGAAACCGAGGCTTTGCGTCGCGCCATCATGGCTCAGTTTGATCAGTACGTAAAGCTGAATAAAAAAGTTCCACAAGAAATATTGTCTTCGCTCGGTGGTATTGATGATCCGAGCCGTTTGGCCGATACCATCTGCGCTCATTTACCAGTCAAGCTTGAACAGAAGCAGCGTTTGCTGGAGATGACCGATGTAGTGCAGCGTTTAGAGAGCCTCTTGGCTGATCTCGAAAGTGAGATTGATATCTTGCAAGTAGAAAAACGTATCCGTGGACGTGTTAAACGTCAAATGGAAAAGAGTCAGCGCGAGTACTACCTCAATGAGCAAGTAAAAGCAATTCAAAAAGAATTGGGTGAAGGTGAAGAGGGCGCTGATCTTGAGGAACTCGAGAAGCGCATCAAAGCCGCTCGGATGCCAAAAGAGGCTTTGAAAAAAGCGGAGTCTGAACTCAAAAAACTAAAGTTAATGTCGCCAATGTCTGCTGAGGCTACGGTGATTCGTAACTTCATCGATACTTTAGTGAATCTTCCTTGGAAGAAAAAAACCAAGATCAATAACGACCTCACCAATGCTGAAAAAGTGTTGGACGAAGACCACTATGGCCTCGATAAGGTTAAAGAGCGTATTTTGGAGTACCTCGCAGTTCAACAGCGTGTTGATCGTGTTAAGGCCCCCATTCTTTGTCTAGTAGGCCCTCCTGGGGTTGGTAAGACTTCTCTAGGTCAATCGATTGCTCGCGCTACCAATCGGAAGTTTGTCCGCATGGCATTAGGTGGCGTACGTGATGAGTCTGAGATTCGGGGTCATCGCCGTACCTATATCGGCTCTATGCCCGGTAAGATTTTGACAAGCCTCACCAAGGTTGGAGTACGCAATCCTTTATTCCTCTTGGATGAAGTAGATAAGATGGGCATGGATTTCCGTGGAGATCCTGCGAGTGCCTTGCTCGAGGTTTTAGATCCAGAACAAAACCATACCTTCCAAGATCATTATGTTGAAGTTGACTTTGATCTTTCGGATGTGATGTTCGTTGCAACCTCTAACTCTCTGAATATTCCGGGCCCTTTATTGGATCGCCTAGAAATCATTCGCTTGGCTGGTTACACAGAAGATGAAAAAACCAGTATTGCAGTGAGCTATCTCATTCCAAAGCAAATTAAAAATAATGGCTTGAAAAAAGATGAGCTCAAGATCGAAGAAAGCGCAGTGCGAAACATAATTCGTTACTACACTCGCGAAGCAGGCGTGCGCTCTCTGGAAAGAGAAATCAGCAAGATCTGCCGTAAGGTGGTGAAGTTGTTGTTGCTCAAGAAGGAGGCTGCCCCTGTGGTGGTGAACGCTGATAACCTTGATAAATTCTTATCGGTACGGATGTTTGATTTTGGTCTTGCAGGCAAAGAGAATCAGGTAGGCCAGGTAACTGGTTTAGCCTGGACTGAGGTTGGCGGTGACCTCTTAACAATTGAAGCTGCAGTCATGCCTGGTAAGGGTGTCATTACTCGTACAGGTTCGATTGGCGATGTAATGAAAGAGTCCGTTGAGGCTGCTCGCACCGTAGTTCGCTCAAGATCAAAACGTCTTGGCATTACTGATGAGGCGTTTGAGAAGAAAGATATTCACATTCACTTTCCAGATGGCGCCACTCCAAAAGATGGCCCATCAGCTGGTATTGCTATTACTACCGCTTTGGTTTCTGTGTTCACAGGAATTCCAATTCGTTCAGATGTAGCAATGACTGGTGAGATTACTTTGCGCGGCGAAGTGTTGCCAATTGGCGGCTTAAAAGAAAAGCTTTTGGCAGCTCATCGCGGTGGTATCAAGCTGGCTTTGATACCAGAAGAAAACGTGAAAGACTTGATCGATATTCCAGATAACGTCAAAAATGCAATTGAGATTGTTCCTGTGCGCTGGATTGATAAGGTCTTGGAACTTGCATTGGAGCGCATGCCCGAAGCTTTACCTGAGCCAACGCCTGAAGAACTGGCTAAAAAGGCGTCTGAGGCAAGTAAGGCTAGTGAAAAAGTCTCCTCAGGAGAGATTCTCAAGCATTAAATGAGCATTAAACGAGAGAGAGTTTCCATCCTCTTTGCCCATCCACCTGGGGCTGACTGGATGGAAAACACCCGTATTTTGGGCACTTAGGTTACAATTCCACCTGTAATATTTTGGGGCGCTTAGCTCAGTTGGTAGAGCGTCTGCCTTACACGCAGAATGTCGGGAGTTCGAGCCTCTCAGCGCCCACCAAAGTTTACTTCTGATAGCCTGTTCTGGGCAGCACAAACATTCAACTTGATCAGCCTAGTAAACTAGCCTCATTCTTATTCTTTACTGGCGAAAATTCTCCATGTTTGATACCGTACGTAAACACCAAAAATTAATGCAGTTTGCACTGATGCTGGTGATCGTTCCGTCCTTTGCTTTTTTCGGAATCGCAAGTTATTCAGATTTTTTGGATAAAGAAACCGACCTTATGAAGGTTGCTGGCAGACCGATTACTGCGCAAGAGGTTGATAACGCAGCAAAGCGTCAAGCAGAGCGGGTAGGTGGCAACTTACAGATTGCACAAAGCCTTCAATTTAGACAGGCGATTTTGAATGAATTATTACAGCAGCGTATTCTCGGATTTGCAGTAAGTGACTTACGTCTGCAAGTAGGCAAAGAGGCTTTGATTAAGAGTTTGCAAAACATCCCACAAATCCGTGCCCTCTATAAACCAGATGGTAGCTTTGACGACGCACGCTTCAAGCAACTATTAGCCAACAACGGCCTGAATGAAGAGCAGTTCTATGCCAGCCAGGCATTTGATTTGAAAATTAGTCAGCTAGTAAATTCAGTTGCTCGTACAGAATTGTCTAGCCCAAAGCTTTCTGAAATTATTTCTACTCTTTATGAGACAGAACGCCAGGTACAGGCCTTACCGTTTGATGCCAAGAATTACTTAGCTAAAGTAAATCCGTCACAAGAAGAATTACAGGCCTTCTATAACGCCAATGCGAAGTTATTCGAAAGTCCAGAATTCATTGATATCGAATATATCGTTCTTAAGGCAGACCCTAAAGAGGATGCCAAAGTCTTTAGCGAAAAAGCTGACCAATTTGCGAACCTAACCTATGACCAGTCTGATAGCTTGAAGCCTGCCGCCGATAAGTTAAAGCTGAGCATCCAAAGTCAAAAGGGTGTCACTCGCTCTGGCCCAAGCGGCATATCAAGAGACCATCCTCTGGCCAACCCAAAGGTGGTTCAATCACTTTTTGGTGATGAGGCTGTAAAAAATAAACGCAATATTGAGGCAGTCCAAACCTCACCTGGAGTTTTTGTCTCTGCGCGAGTAGTGGTTTTTCATCCCGCACAAACATTACCGTTTAAAGATGTTGCGGTAGAGGTAAAGCGTCAGGTAAGTCAACGCGCAGCAGAAAAATTGGCTGTTTCAGCTGCTGCAGAGCGTTATGCAGAACTTCAAAAAGATCCAAAGAATGCATCTGGTTTTGGGAGTGCATTTTGGGTGTCCCGTAATAAACCTACAAACCTTGTTGGCAGTGCCTTAGATGATGTGATGTCCGTTAATCCAGATCAATTGCCTGCTTATGTATCAGTCAATACACCAGGTGCTGGCGTTACTTTATATCGGGTTGATCAAATTCGGCAGCCAACTGCTGTAGATGCAAAGGTGCATAAAGCTCAGTCACAGCAAATTCAAGCCCTGGCAGCCCAGTCTGAGTTTGCAGGCTTTATGACCTATTGGCGCGATAGTGCAAAAGTAAAAACCATTAATCCTTTGAAGCCACCTTCAACAGGCGCTGGTAGCTAATTGATGTAATACTTATTTCTGTATATTGAGTATTGACTGATATGGGGCCATAGCGCCCCATACGTTTTTGAAGAGTATGGCCTGAGCTTTTTCATTTGGATGAATATTATCTGTTTGAAAAAGTGCCGGATTACTTGCTACCCCAGACATAAAAAATGGCACTAACTCAATACCTTCTTGAATAGCAAGTTTTGGATATAGCTCTTTAAATTTCTTTGTATAGTCTTGGCCATAGTTGGGTGGGATTTGTATTCCAAAGAGCAACACTTTCGCCCCTATTTTTTTGCTTAGCTGAATCATCTTGCGCAAGTTCTTTTCAGTCTCATCAATCGATAAGCCTCGTAATGCATCATTGGCACCCAGTTCAAGGAATACGATACGGGGCTTTTTTTGCTCCAATAAACTGGGTAGTCGCGTCAGACCGCCAGCACTAGTTTCTCCGCTAATGCTGGCATTGAAGACGATCCATGGACTACCCTGTGTTTGCAGGTGCGACTCTAGGAGTTTTACCCAACCTGAACCTCTGGTAATGCCATATTCAGCTGAAAGACTGTCGCCCATGACCAAAATGATTGGATTTGACCTTGCGGAGGTAACAAAAGAAATTAACAGGCAAAATAAGCCTATTGCAATTACTTTTGTTGAGATGAAAGTTGATGGTTTATTTTGATTCATCTATTCGGTCGTTTTAGTGCCATGACAGCTATTGATCAGTCTGCGTCTTTATGAGTCCATTAGAAAAAGTCCTAAGCGCTCATCACCTGGGTAAGTCTGTCCAATCGAGTGATGGCACCTTAACCATTTTGCACGACATTTGCTTTGAGATCTCTAATGGGGAAAGTGTCGCTATCACCGGTAGTTCTGGCTCCGGTAAGAGTACTTTATTGGGTCTTTTGGCGGGTTTGGATCTCCCGAGTGAGGGCAATGTGACGCTCATGGGGAAAGACCTTAATTCACTTGATGAAGATGGCAGGGCCAAACTGAGAGGTTTGCAGGTTGGCTTTGTATTCCAGTCGTTTCAATTGTTGCCTCATTTAACTGCGCTGGAAAACGTCATGCTTCCTGCGGAGCTCGCAGCTATGGACAGCCCAAAAGCAAATGCGAAGTCATGGCTCGAACGTGTGGGTTTAGCCGAGCGCTTTGACCATTTCTCTAAAACGCTCTCTGGTGGGGAGCAACAGCGGGTAGCTTTGGCTAGAGCTTTTATTACTAAACCAGCCATTTTATTTGCGGATGAGCCTACTGGGAGCCTTGATGAGGCCAGTGGCAATAGGGTAATTGAGCTCCTTTTTGAGCTGAATCAAGCGAATCAATCCACTCTTATTCTGGTAACCCACGATGGAGCCTTGGCCAGCAGGTGCCAGCGCCAATTGCACCTGCAAGGCGGACGCTTGGTGTAGGCAAAACCTTATAATCTAGGGATGTCTTTTTTCCACTTTTTGCCCGGCGCCGACGCGCTTTCCTCCTTCCGCCAACAGCGTCTTTTAGCATCTCTAGTAGCGCAAGGTATCGAGCTAGACTCTATTGAGGCGCAATATCTGCACTTCATTTGGTCTGATTTAGCAATAAGCCCCAAAGAGGAGGAGCTGCTCGCTAGCCTTTTGACCTACGGTCAACCGTTTCATTCCAAAATTCATCAAGGCAAATCTTGGTTTTCTAAGAATTCAGGTTCTGGCCAAGGTGCCGTTGTTATTCCACGTCTTGGAACAGTATCTCCATGGGCCAGTAAGGCAACTGATATTGCGCGTCAATGTGGATTGAATGTTTTACGTATCGAGCGTGGCATACAGTTTGCATGGAAGGCTAAAAAATCATTAAGCCCAGCACTAGAGCAGCTAGCTCTAGCTGCAATTCATGATCGGATGACTGAAACTGTTATTCAATCGGTAGATGATGCAAATGCCTTGTATCAAACCCTTGAAGATCGTCCTCTGAGCCGGATCCTAGTTCTAGAGCAGGGTAGGAGTGCTTTAGATAAAGCCAATCAGGATCTAGGTTTGGCTCTTTCTGATGATGAAGTAGATTATTTAACTGAAAATTTCATTCGTCTTAAACGGAACCCCAGTGATGTAGAGCTGATCATGTTTGCGCAGGCAAATAGTGAACATTGCCGCCACAAGATTTTCAATTCAAGCTGGACTATCGATGGCGATGATCAAGAGCGTTCATTGTTTGCAATGATCCGCAATACCCATCAGCTACAACCGAATGGAACCATCGTCGCCTATTCTGATAACTCCGCCGTGATGGCTGGTTGCGAATCAGAGACTTGGGTTCCTCAAGGCGCTGATCATCGTTATACAAAAGATACTCGTCTGGTCCATACCTTAATGAAGGTAGAAACTCATAATCATCCAACCGCAATAGCACCATTCCCAGGGGCATCTACAGGCGCTGGTGGCGAGCTTCGTGATGAGGGCGCTACTGGAGTAGGCGGCCGTCCTAAAGCAGGCTTAACGGGTTTCTCGGTCTCCAATCTCAATATCCCAGGCACCGATCTCCCTTGGGAAAGTGAAAAGTATGGCAAGCCTGAGCGTATAGCTACACCGTTGCAGATCATGATCGATGGTCCTTTAGGTGGAGCAGCATTTAATAATGAGTTCGGTCGTCCAATTTTGGGTGGTTATTTCCGAGTATTTGAGCAAACTCTCGATGGCACGCGTCGCGGTTATCACAAGCCCATCATGATTGCGGGCGGCATTGGTAGTATCGACTCCATTCATACTCAAAAGAAGGCGATTCAGGCTGGTCACCTATTGATTCAATTGGGCGGTCCTGGCATGCGCATTGGTATGGGTGGCGCAACAGGCAGTTCTGTTGCCACAGGCACCAATACTGCAGATTTAGATTTTGATTCAGTGCAACGCGGTAATCCAGAAATGGAACGTCGTGCTCAAGAAGTGATCAATGCTTGTAGAGCCATGGGTACAAACAACCCAATTATCTCCATACATGATGTTGGCGCTGGCGGTCTATCAAACGCATTCCCTGAGCTAGCAGATGGTGCAGGTCTGGGTGCTAAATTCAAATTACGTAGTGTGCCGCTTGAAGAGAGCGGCATGAGCCCCGCTGAAATCTGGTGTAACGAATCTCAAGAGCGCTACGTGTTGGCGATAGAAGCAAAGGATTTAGATTTATTTAAATCTCTTTGTGCGCGTGAGCGCTGCCCATTTGCGGTGGTTGGAGAAGCCACGACTGAGCGTCAATTGCAGCTAAGTGATTCAAAACAAGATGATGGCGCTGATGCTGCAATGCCAATTGATATGCCAATGGAAGTATTGCTTGGCAAGCCTCCACGCATGCATCGCGATGTCCAGCGAGTAGCCCAAGAGTTTAATGAACTTAATGTGACAGATGTAGACCTTGCCCAGTCAGTTGCTTGGGTATTGCAACAACCTACGGTTGCAAGTAAATCATTTTTAATCACTATTGGCGATAGAACTGTTGGCGGCTTAAATGCTCGTGATCAATTTGTTGGGCCATGGCAAGTACCGGTAGCAGACTGCGCCGTTACCTTAATGGACTACAAAGGCTATCGTGGCGAAGTGATGAGCATGGGAGAAAGAACCCCAGTTGCAGTCATTGATGCACCAGCTGCTGCTCGAATGGCTGTAGGTGAAGCAATTACCAATCTATTGGCTGCCGACATTCGCTCTTTGGATGATGTGAAGTTGTCCGCAAACTGGATGGCAGCTTGTGGTGCTCCAGGTGAAGACGCAAAACTGTATGACTCTGTCAAGGCAGTGGGCATGGAGTTATGTCCTGCTCTTGGTATTTCAATCCCCGTGGGTAAAGATTCCTTATCGATGGCAACGGCCTGGCAAGATGGCGTTGAGGCAAAGCAAGTTGTTGCCCCTGTTTCATTGATTATTTCAGCATTTGCTTCCGTACAGGACGTACGTAAAACACTGACTCCTCAATTGAAGCTTAAAGAGAGTAATGGATCAGCGCTTGATACTGAGTTGATTTTGATTGATCTTGGTCGCGGCAAAAACCGTATGGCAGGTAGTATTCTTGCCCAGGTTTTAGGACAATCCGGTAAAGAAGCGCCGAATCTAGATCATCCAGAGGATTTAAAGAATTTAGCTGTAGCCATTATTGAGCTTCGCAAACAGAATCAGCTGCTGGCTTACCACGATCGCTCCGATGGTGGTTTATTAGCCTGTATTGCTGAGATGGCATTTGCCTCTCATTGTGGAGTCTCTATTAACGTTGACATGATTGCTGTTGATGCTGGTCAGGAGCCTGACCATGGCGATGCTAAGAACTGGGCACAGCAAGTCTCCGGCCGCCGTCATGAACAAACCATGCGTGCTTTATTTAATGAAGAGCTTGGCGCAGTAATTCAGGTTCGCAGGGAGGATCGAGATGCTGTATTTTCGGTACTCCGTAAATTGGGTTTAAGTGCATTTAGTCATACCATCGGCAAACCAAATACCAATGGCCGCATTGAAGTGTGGCGCGACGCTAAGAATATCTTTGCAGAACCGCGCGAAGTTTTACAAAAGATGTGGACCAATACCAGCTATCAAATTGCTCGCCTGCGAGATAACCCAGCATGTGCCGATAGTGAGTTTGCTCTTTTAGATAATCTCTCCGACACAGGAATATCCCCTAAGCTGACATTTGATGCTGCAGAAGATATTGCTGCTCCATTTATTCAGAAGAATGCACGTCCTAAAGTGGCGATCTTGCGTGAGCAGGGTGTTAACTCCCACGTAGAAATGGCCTATGCCGTTCACTGGGCTGGATTTGATAGTTACGACGTTCATATGTCGGATCTATTAAGCGGTAAAGCAAGGCTAGATGATTTCCGTGGATTAATTGCTTGCGGTGGCTTTAGTTATGGTGACGTACTTGGTGCTGGTGAGGGTTGGGCGAAGACAATTCTCTTTAATCAGCAGTTACGGGATCAATTCTCAAGCTTCTTCACTCGTCAAGATAGTTTCGCCCTAGGTGTTTGTAATGGTTGCCAGATGATGAGCAATCTTTCTGGAATTATTCCTGGTGCACAGGATTGGCCCAAATTTACCCGTAATCAATCTGAGCAATATGAAGCGCGGTTAGTCATGGCAGAAGTTCTTGCTTCGCCTTCGATCTTTACGCAAGGCATGGAAGGTAGTCAATTGCCGATTACCATAGCTCATGGTGAAGGTTTCGCCAACTTTAGTCAGCAAGGCAACTTAGTAAATCTGCAGAAGCAAGGCTTAGCCTCCTTACGCTTTGTCGACCACCAGGGTAATCCAACCGAGACTTATCCATTAAATCCCAATGGATCGCCTGGCGGTCTTACAGGGGTAACCACTCCAGATGGCCGTTTTACAGTCATGATGCCGCATCCTGAGCGTGTCTTCAGGGCTGTCCAAATGAGCTGGTGTCCACCTGAGTGGTTAGATACACCAGACGGCGCAAGCCCATGGTTGCGTTTATTCCGCAATGCGCGCCAATGGGCCAAGTAATTCCTAAGCAAATATGTTGATGGAGCCGGTAACTTTTTCTGAAAGTGGTGGCATCCGCTACTTGCATTTTGGTACTGAGCTGATTCAAGGGGCAATGCACATTCGCGATCCGAATGAGATTTATCTCGAGTACAACCAGCAAATGATGGCTTGGCTATTATTTCTTGAAACCAAGCCGGGCATGCGGGTTGCACAGTTGGGTCTGGGTACCGGGGCTCTGACTAAGTTCACACATCTTCATTGTCCAGCGGTGAAATCAACTGTGGTTGAACTCAATCCTGCAGTGATTGTCTCTGCAAGAAGCATGTTTTCCATGCCAGATGATGATCGTCGACTGGAAACCATTCAAACTGATGCAAAAGTATTTGTGAAGAACTCAAAATACAAGAGTAGTTTTGATGCGGTCCAAGTAGATTTATATGATGCCATTTGTGACGGTCCATCTGCCAGCTCTTTGGAGTTTTATAAAGGTTGCCACAACATCTTAAAGGCTCCAGGAGTGCTGACCGTGAACCTCTTCTCACGTCATAAGAGTTTTGATATCAATCTCAAAAATATCTGTGAAGCTTTTGATAATCGCGTACTCTTATTTCCAGAATCACATGATTGCAATGTGGTTGCAATTGCCTTTAAGGGCCCAAAATTAGAGGCTGAATGGCGCGATGTTTCTGCCCGTGCCAAGTTAATCAAAGAAAAAACAGATTTGCCAACCCAAAAATGGGTTTCGGGCATTAGTCGCGAAAATGCTCGCCAGGAGTCTAAGCTTTCTATTTAACCGTATACGGATCAGAAAAAAGGCGATCAAACGATCGCCTTTTTATTTGCAGCCTGTAAATTTCTCATTTAAACAGTCACAGTATCTGCAACATCACTAAATGACTTCAGTTTGTCAAAGCTCATGTATCTGTATACATCGCCAGCCTTAGCATCTAGTGCCTTCACTTGCTCTAAATACTCAGCTGGAGTAGGCAGGCGCCCCAAGAGGGCGGCAACAGAGGCCAATTCAGCAGAAGCTAAATACACTCGAGTATCGATGCCTAAGCGGTTAGGGAAGTTACGTGTAGAGGTTGATACGGCCGTAGAGCCTTTACGGATCTGCGCTTGATTACCCATGCAGAGTGAACAGCCTGGGCTTTCCATGCGTGCGCCAGCTGCACCCAACATACCGTAGTAGCCTTCTTCCATCAACACCATCGCATCCATCTTGGTTGGAGGAGCTACCCATAAACGGGTTGGCATATCTTTCTTGCCTTGCAAGACTTGACCGGCTGCGCGGAAGTGTCCAATGTTGGTCATGCAGGAGCCAATAAAGACTTCATCAATCTTGTCGCCAGCAACCTCAGACAATACTTTTACATCATCTGGATCATTAGGGCATGCAAGGATTGGCTCTTTGATTTCATCAATATTGATTTCGATGATCTCTGCATAGTCAGCATTTGCATCAGGTTGCAGCAATTGCGGGTTTGCAATCCAAGCTTCCATGGCTTTGATGCGACGGCCAAGAGTACGCTTGTCTTCATAGCCATTTGCAATCATCCACTTCATCAAAGTGATATTAGATTGCATGTACTCAATAATCGGCTCTTTGTTCAAATGAACAGTGCAACCACCGGCAGAGCGTTCAGCAGAAGCATCTGATAATTCAAATGCTTGTTCAACCTTCAGGTCAGGCAGACCTTCGATTTCTAGAATGCGGCCAGAGAAAATATTTTTCTTGCCTTGCTTCTCAACAGTCAATAATCCTTTTTTGATTGCATATAAAGGAATGGCGTTGACCAGGTCACGCAAGGTGATACCAGGCTGCATCTTTCCTTTGAAACGAACTAAAACAGACTCCGGCATATCCAAAGGCATAACACCAGTCGCTGCGGCAAAAGCAACCAAGCCGGAGCCAGCAGGGAAGGAAATGCCGATTGGGAAGCGGGTGTGGCTATCGCCACCGGTACCGCAGGTATCAGGAAGCAGCAAACGGTTTAACCAGCTATGAATCACACCATCACCCGGACGCAATGCAACACCACCTCGATTGGTCATGAATGGTGGTAGCTCGTGTTGAGTGCGAATATCTACTGGCTTTGGATAAGCGGAGGTATGGCAGAAAGATTGCATCACTAAATCGGAAGAGAAGCCTAAGCAAGCTAAATCTTTCAATTCGTCACGCGTCATAGGACCAGTTGTATCTTGGGAGCCAACAGTAGTCATATGTGGTTCGCAGTAGGTGCCAGGACGTATGCCTTGTCCTTCTGGTAAACCACATGCACGTCCAACCATCTTTTGGGCCAGGCTGAAACCTTTTTTATTATCAGGCGGGCTTACTGGGAGACGGAATTCTGTTGAAGCAGGCAAGCCTAATGCTGCACGGGCTTTTGCGGTTAAACCTCGCCCTACTATCAATGGGATACGACCGCCAGCACGCACTTCATCCAAAATTACTGGTGATTTGAGTGAGAATGCAGCAATCTCTTTGCCGTTTTTAAATGCTTTACCTTCATATGGACGCAACTCAATCTCATCGCCCATATTCATCTGAGATACATCTAGTTCAATTGGTAGCGCACCAGAATCTTCCATAGTATTAAAGAAGATTGGAGCAATATTGCCACCAAGACAAACGCCACCAAAGCGCTTGTTTGGTACGAATGGGATATCTTGACCAGTCCACCAGAGAACAGAGTTGGTAGCAGATTTACGTGATGAGCCTGTGCCAACAACATCACCAACGTAGGCAATTTGATTGCCCTTTTTCTGGAGAGCAGCGATTTGCTTCATTGGGCCACGAACACCAGATTCATCAGGTTCGATACCAGCACGTGGGTTCTTCAGCATGATCGTTGCATGTAACGGAATATCTGGGCGGCTCCACGCATCAGGGGCAGGAGACAAGTCATCTGTATTCGTCTCACCAGTCACTTTAAATACTGTGAGCTTCATGCTTTCTGGAACTGCAGGGCGGCTAGTAAACCAGTCTGCATCGGCCCAGCTTTTCATTACAGCTTTTGCATTTGCATTCCCTTTTTCAGCTAACTCAAGCACATCATTGAAATAATCAAACATCAAGAGTGTTTTCTTGAGAGCTTCAGCAGCAACAGTCCCACATTCAGCATCACTTAATAATTCAACCAAAGGTTTAATGTTGTAGCCACCAAGCATGGTGCCCAATAGTTCGGTAGCTTTTACGCGCGAAATCAGCGGTGATTTTTCTGTGCCTTTTGCAACTGCATCCAGAAATTCTGCCTTTACCTTGGCGGCTTCATCGACGCCAGCAGGGACACGATTCGTAATGAGTTCTACAAGCTCAGCCTCTTTACCTGATGGTGGATTTTTTAATAACTTCACCAGTTCAGCAGTCTGATCCTTAGTTAATGGGAGGGCAGGTATACCAAGGGCTGCGCGTTCAGCAACATGGGCGTTGTAGGCTTCTAACATTGTGTTTCCTATGAGGTAAATGTGATCAATAGAAAGACTAAACAGGAATTCTCTCCCGAATCAGGTCATTATAGTTGCAATTTTAAGTCTTATATAAGAGTTTAAACCCTAAAAAATCAGCCAATAGAAATGCAATTACGGCTCTAATTAAGGCTTTTTAGACCAAATTAGAGGATTTGCTCTTCCTTTAGGGCCCAAACTAAGGCTACGACCCAGCCAATAAGTGACCATCCCAAAAAGAGGTTTAAGGCAAAAATAGCGCCTGAATTAGCCCGTTTTCTATTAAATGCAATCGCAAAGGGTAAGAAATAAAAGAGGGATAAAAGACTGATGAGAACGGCAAATAGGAGGCGCATAGGGGTGGCTTGAGGTCAAAAATAATGAGATTTGAGCAATATTCTCAATATATAAGCAATTTTGAAAGTTCCTTAAATTTTATGGCTATCGTTATAATTACTTTTTCCAACAGAGCTTAAGCGATGACCAAATACGTTTTTGTCACTGGTGGTGTGGTTTCTTCTTTAGGGAAAGGAATCGCAGCTGCCTCGCTTGCCGCGATTCTTGAATCCCGCGGCCTGAAAGTCACCCTCCTAAAATTAGACCCCTATATCAACGTTGACCCGGGCACGATGAGCCCACTTCAGCACGGTGAAGTTTTCGTAACTGAGGATGGAGCTGAAACGGATTTAGATTTAGGTCACTATGAGCGCTTTGTATCAGCGAAGATGCGCAAGAGCAATAACTTCACCACTGGCCAGATTTATGAATCAGTGATTAGTAAAGAGCGTCGTGGTGAGTATTTAGGTAAAACGGTTCAAGTGATTCCCCACATTACCAATGAAATTCAGGCATTTGTAGAGCGGGGTGCTAAAGCAAGTCACGATGGCAAAGCAGATATCGCCATTTGTGAGATCGGTGGAACCGTTGGTGATATCGAGTCGCTACCATTTCTAGAGGCTGCAAGGCAGATGAGCTTGCGCCTGCCGCTGCATAGCTGCGCCTTTGTCCATTTGACCTTGGTGCCTTATATCCATAGTGCTGGCGAGTTAAAAACAAAGCCAACCCAACACTCTGTTCAGAAGTTGCGTGAGATTGGCATCATGCCAACAGTATTGTTATGCCGCGCTGATCGCCCAATTCCGGAAGATGAACGCGCTAAGATTTCTTTATTCTCCAATGTCCGAGAAGAAGCTGTTATTTCTGTTTGGGATGTGGATACGATCTATAAGATTCCAGAAATGCTGCATGCGCAAGGCATGGATGATTTGATTTGCCGAGAGCTAGAGATCAACGCTAAGCCAGCTGATCTTTCGGTATGGGCTAATTTAGTTTATGAAATGGCTAATCCTCAACACGAAGTTACCATTGGTATGGTTGGTAAGTATGTTGAGTTGACTGAGTCTTATAAGTCGCTGATTGAAGCGCTGCGTCATGCGGGTATTCACACGCATACCAAGGTGAATATCAACTACATTGATTCTGAAGTCATTGAGAAGGATGGTATTGATTGTTTGAGAAAGTTAGATGCTATTTTGGTCCCAGGCGGCTTTGGAAAGCGCGGAACTGAAGGTAAGATTTCTGCGATCCGTTACGCTCGCGAAAACGGTATTCCATACTTAGGAATCTGTCTTGGCATGCAGTTAGCGGTTATTGAGTTTGCACGCCACGTAGCTAACATTTCAAAAGCAAACAGTACCGAGTTTGATCCTCAGTCTGAAAATCCAGTTGTGGCCCTGATTACCGAGTGGATGGATGGAGAAGGGCGTGTTGAAAAGCGTAGCAATGATTCTGACCTTGGTGGCACAATGCGCCTTGGTTCACAGCGCTGCCCAGTGAAGACGGGTACTTTAGCCCATCGAATTTACGGTGCAGAAGTTAATGAACGCCATCGCCATCGCTATGAGGTAAACAATACCTACGTTCCAAAACTCGAGGAATCTGGCTTAATTATTTCTGCCAGAACACCTAATGAGTCTTTGCCGGAGATGATGGAGTTACCTGACTCAATGCATCCTTGGTTCTTTGGCGTTCAGTTCCACCCAGAATTTACCTCAACACCGCGTGATGGCCACCCCTTGTTCTCTGCGTTTATCAGTGCGGCTCTGGTGCATCAGAACGCTGCATTAAAGCAAGTTGCTTAAGGGGGTACTATGAGCACATTCAAGCTATGCGGTTTCGATGTAGGCCTAGACAAGCGTTTTTTCTTAATCGCAGGAACTTGCGTGATTGAATCTGAGCAGTCTGCTATTGATGTTGCAAGTCAGTTAAAAGAAATTACCAGCGCATTACAAATACCGTTTATCTACAAGTCTTCATTTGATAAAGCCAACCGCTCATCTGGAAATTCATTTCGTGGTTTAGGAATGGATAAGGGGCTGGAGATACTGGCTAAGGTTAAAAAGGAAGTGGGTGTCCCAATTTTGACTGATGTGCATGACATCAGCGAAATCGAGGCCGTATCCAAAGTAGTTGATGTGATTCAAACGCCAGCCTTCTTATGCAGACAAACTGATTTCATCCGTGCATGCGCTCAAAGCGGTAAGCCTGTAAATTTCAAGAAGGGTCAGTTCTTATCGCCACATGAGATGCTTAATGTCATTGAAAAGGCACGAGTAGCAGCTAAGGAAGTCAATCTTCCAGATCAATTTATGGTTTGTGAGCGTGGCGCTTCATTTGGCTATAACAACCTAGTTTCTGATATGCGTAGTCTAGCAATATTGCGTGAAGCACATGCACCAGTTGTTTTTGATGCTACGCATTCTGTTCAATTACCTGGTGGCCAAGGTACTGCGAGTGGCGGCCAGAGAGAGTTTGTACCAGTTCTGGCTCGTGCGGCAGTAGCAGTTGGTATTAGCGGCCTGTTTATGGAAACCCATCCGGACCCATCTAAAGCCTTATCTGACGGTCCTAATGCGGTTCCCTTGCATCACATGAAAGAGTTGCTGGAATCACTAGTAGAGATTGATTCAGTAGTTAAATCTAGCGGCCCATTTTTAGAAAATAGCTTTAAATAAATTGCAGCAGATTTATTAATCCCAATTTCATATTGCTTTAAGGAGAAGGTGCATGAGCGCCATTGTTGACATCATCGGTAGAGAAGTATTGGATTCACGCGGTAACCCAACGGTAGAGTGCGATGTATTACTCGAATCCGGTGTAATGGGTCGCGCAGCGGTTCCATCTGGCGCCTCGACAGGTTCACGTGAGGCGATCGAATTGCGCGATGGCGATAAGTCTCGTTACTTAGGTAAGGGCGTCCTTAATGCAGTACAAAATATCAATGTTGAGATTGCAGAAACCGTACTTGGTTTGGATGCGTCTGAGCAAGCTTTCTTAGACCGTACCCTCATTGAGCTCGATGGCACACACAATAAGGCACGCTTGGGTGCAAATGCGACCTTAGCAGTTTCTATGGCGGTTGCTAGAGCAGCTGCTGAGGAGGCTGGTTTGCCTTTGTATCGTTATTTTGGCGGCTCAGGCGGAATGCAATTGCCGGTACCGATGATGAATATTGTGAATGGCGGTGCGCATGCCAATAATAGTTTAGATATTCAAGAGTTTATGGTGATGCCAGTTGGCGCTGAAAACTTCCGAGATGCTTTGCGTTGTGGCGCTGAAATTTTCCATGAACTCAAGAAGATCCTTGGCGCTCAAGGAATGCCAACGACTGTAGGGGATGAGGGCGGCTTTGCTCCAAACTTTAAGAGCAATCATGAGTGCTTGCAAACTATTATGAAGGCGATTGAAGGTGCCGGCTACCAAGCTGGTGAAGATGTTCTCTTGGCGCTGGATTGCGCAGCTAGTGAATTCTACAAAGATGGCAAATACCATCTCTCCGGAGAAGGTTTGCAACTGACCTCTAGCGAGTTCTCTGATTACCTTGGTAACTTAGCCGATCAATTCCCAATCGTATCCATTGAGGATGGTATGCATGAGAGTGATTGGGATGGCTGGGCTGATATTACGAAGAAGCTTGGCAAGAAAATCCAGCTTGTTGGAGATGATCTATTTGTTACCAATACTCGCATCCTTAAAGAAGGAATTGAGAAAGGTATTGCCAACTCTATTTTGATCAAGATTAATCAGATCGGTACCCTGACAGAAACATTTGCAGCAATTGAGATGGCAAAGCGTGCTAACTACACTGCAGTGATTTCTCATCGTTCTGGTGAAACTGAAGACAGCACAATTGCCGATATTGCTGTTGGTACTAACGCAGGCCAGATCAAGACTGGCTCTTTATCCCGTTCTGATCGTATTGCTAAATACAACCAACTCTTGCGCATTGAGGAAGACTTGGGTGATGTAGCTACATACCCAGGTAAGTCTGTTTTCTATAATTTAAAACGCGAAGCTTAAAAAAGATTTATCTCTTATGCGGATAGTTATCTACTCGATGCTGGTTTTGCTTATAGCAATCCAGTACCCACTTTGGTTGGGTAAGGGTGGATGGCTCAAAGTGTATGAGATGGAAAAACAGGTAGAGCTACAGGAAGCTAAAAATAGTCTCCTGGCTCTTCGCAATGCAAAATTAGCTGGTGATGTTAAAGACTTGAAAGATGGAACGCGCGCGATTGAAGAGCGGGCTAGAGCAGAACACGGCTTCATTAAAGAGGGTGAGTTTTTTGTGCAAATCTTGCCAGTCGATAAATCTGCTGCATCTACAGAAATTAAGCAATAATTTTTAGTGTCCGCTAGAGGGCGGCCGAGTAGCATCACTCAGTAAATCAGTTTTAAAGACCTGTAAACAATCTACGGCGTCAAAGCGATATGGTTTTGCGCAAAATTCGCAAACAGTTTCAACCGCGCCTTGTTCATCCAGTATTCCTTGTACCTCTTCTTCGCCAAGCATTCTTAAGACATCAGCAACTTTTTTACGTGAGCAACGGCAAGAGAAGCGAATTTGTCGAGGTGGAAAACTGCGTACCCCGTTTTCGCTAGATTCCTCTAAAAATAGTCGTCTTAAGATCGTTTCAGGCGTGAGGGTGAGGAGCTCTTCGTCAGTAATAGTCTCGCCTAAAGTCTGGATACGTGTCCAACCTTCAGCAGCGGTCTGAGGATCAAGGTGAGCATGCCCGCCGGAATCTGGCATACGCTGCAACAGCAGCCCGCCAATATGTGAATCGTTTGAAGTTAACCAAATCCTGGTCTCTAACTGCTCAGAATTTTGCATATATAGTCCAATCGCCTCTGCAGCGCTCGATACAGGCTTCATCACATTGCCACGCTCTTCTTGGAGGGCGACTATGCCCTGGTATGGCGGCTGGCCTGGTTCACGTTCTGACGGATCTAAGGTGATGACGAGCCTTCCAGAGTTATTCGCATCTAATAGCTCACCTAAGCTGGCATTGGGATTGATTTCTGATGGGTCTACGGACAGCTTGACGGTAGCTCGCATCGATAAATCAGACTTGCATTCAACAACTAGCAGTTGAATTGGTCCTTTACTTTGAGCTTGAATAATCAATGTTCCATCAAACTTCAGGCTAGCGCTAAGGAGGGTGGCTGCGCCAACAAAATCCCCCAGGATACGGCGCACCACTGGCGGATCGTCGCGACGCTCTAAAACAGCCTGCCAAGCCGTGCTGATTGAGACAATCTCCCCGCGAACCGGGGCTCCATCACAGACAAATACTAGTAATTCATTCATAGGGCAAAGTATCCACGTTTTTCAATTTTGCCGCCAATTTGCCTGACCTGAGATAATGTGATTTATGCATATTCGTACACGTTTCGCCCCCAGTCCCACGGGCTTTATTCACTTGGGCAATCTCCGTAGCGCTCTCTACCCCTGGGCGTTTGCACGTCATAATAAAGGTGACTTCATTCTTCGTATTGAAGATACTGATGTAGAGCGCTCCACCCAAGAAGCTGTCGACGTGATTATTGAGGGTATGTCTTGGCTTGGACTTGATTTAGATGAAGGCCCAATCTACCAGATGCAGCGTATTGATCGCTATCGCGAAGTCGTCAAGCAGATGATGGATAGCGGTCTTGCCTATCCTTGCTATATGAGCGAGGAAGAGTTGAATGCGCTTCGTGACCAGCAAATGGCCAATAAAGAAAAGCCACGTTATAACGGTTTATGGAGACCTGAGCCTGGCAAAACCTTGCCGCCGATTCCTGAGGGTGTTCAACCAGTGATCCGCTTTAAAAATCCTATTGGTGGATCGGTGATCTGGGAGGATGCAGTAAAGGGTAAGATTGAAATTAGCAATGATGAGTTAGATGATCTTGTGATTGCTCGCCCAGATGGCACGCCAACGTACAACTTTTGTGTCGTGGTCGATGACTTGGATATGAAGATCACGCATGTGATCCGTGGTGATGATCACGTCAATAACACGCCTCGTCAAATTAATATCATGAAGGCTCTGGGTGGAGCGCCGCCTGTATACGCACATTTGCCGACAGTTCTGAATGATTCTGGCGAGAAGATGAGCAAGCGTAATGGCGCAATGAGCGTACGTGATTATCAAAAAGCAGGTTATTTACCTGAGGCTATTCTGAATTACTTGGCTCGCTTAGGTTGGTCACATGGCGATGCAGAGGTATTTACAAAAGAACAGTTTGTGGATTGGTTTGATTTGGCCAGCCTCGGCCGTTCACCAGCGCAACACAATCCAGAGAAATTACTTTGGTTAAACCACCAATATATTCAGAATGCAGATCCAGCAAAATTAGCGCAGGCTACCAAACCTTTTGCACATCAATTGGGTATCGATACAGAAAATGGGCCAAGTTTTGTTGAAGTCGTTGGACTCTTAAAAGATCGTGCGAATACATTAATTGAAATTGCAGAAGGGGCCAAGCTCTTTTACTTGCCAGCACCATCGCATACTGCTGAGCAGATTGCTGCCAACATTCCAGAATCTATTGTTCCTGCGTTAAAGGATTTAATTCTTGCCATTCAAAATGCAACTGCTACAAAAGAGGCTTACGCCGCAGCATTTAAAGAGGTGCTAGCCAAGCATGGACTCAAAATGCCGGCCTTGGCAATGCCTGTTCGCTACGCATTATTCGCTACAACCCAGACCCCAGCGATTGATTCAGTATTGATGGTATTGGGCCGGGACGAGGTGCTGAAAAGGCTCTCAAAGGTAGTCCACTAGGCAATTTGCTCACTTGTACAAAAATAGGCTAAAATCTTGGATTGTTTTGAGTGTCTTGCGGTTTTATTGTGGGATTTCGGGGGTATAGCTCAGCTGGGAGAGCGCTTGCATGGCATGCAAGAGGTCAGCGGTTCGATCCCGCTTATCTCCACCAAGCATTCAAAATCGTTGTATTTTGCAGTAGTCCAGGTCCCCATCGTCTAGAGGCCTAGGACATCACCCTTTCACGGTGAGTACGGGGGTTCGAATCCCCCTGGGGACGCCAAATATTTTGGTTGTAGTTGTTTGAAGTTTTGTTTGTTGTAATTTGGAGCGGTAGTTCAGTTGGTTAGAATATCTGCCTGTCACGCAGAGGGTCGCGGGTTCGAGTCCCGTCCGTTCCGCCAAATTCCAAGAAAATGCCTCCGTAATAGGAGGCATTTTTATTTTAAAAAAACTGGTGAAAATTCACTACGGGTTATTTCTTCGGAGTCGTTATAGAAGCAGCCATTGCATCGTAATAAATGACTTTGACTTGCTCTCCAACATTAACATCGGCCAGAAGAGCAGGGTTCTTAACAGTTACAGTTGTCACCTTACCACTAGGGCCTTTTACAGATACTAGCTTCTTATCGCGATCTACCGCAACAATGTCTGCAATGATGGTCGTTTTATTTGCAATGGTCTCAGATGGCTTTTCATTAGCTTTCGATGTTGTAACCGTATTGGTTTCTACTTTGCTACGCACACCATCACTCTTGGTTTTGATTAGCTCGATAGCAACAGCAAGTTCATAGGTAACATTGACACGATCCCCTTTTTTGATTTGGTCAAAATTGGTGATTTCTGGTCCCGCTACAAATTTAGATTCGCCTTCTTTATTGCTGAAGATAATGGTCCGCGTCTTTTTATCAGTTTTGACTACAGTGCCTTCATAAAGCTGATAGCGGTTATCCACTACAGCTGCATCAATAACCATAGGCTTTGTCGCCCCAGCATCAGCAGGCTTCGTTTGGGCATTCACTGAAAAAGAGCCAGCCAAGAGGGTTACGATTGCAAGTGAAATGGATGTTAATTTGATATTCATTGTTTTCCTTGTAAATAAACATTTCTTATCAAGATATTAGCTCACTTTTCTCATTTTTAAGCCTAGAAAGGGCCTTATTCCAGGCTAAGACTGAAGTCTGCAGGTTTGATAAGATCACTGTTTCATTATGTAATCCCAATAAGGGTCTGAAATGCCTCAATTTGCCGCAAATTTGACTATGCTATTTACGGAAGCGCCATTCTTAGAGCGCTTCGAGCGCGCCTCTCAATCTGGATTTAAGGCTGTTGAGTTTCTTTTTCCTTATCCCTATCCAGCTAGCGAAATTCAACAGAAGTTAGACCACTATGGTTTGAAGCTTGTTCTGCATAACTTACCCGCTGGAGATTGGGATGCTGGAGAGCGCGGAATCGCTTGTCACCCAGATCGCGTAGATGAATTTCGTTCAGGTGTTGCTAAAGCGATTGAATATGCAAAGATTCTAGGTGTGCCGCAGTTAAATTGTTTAGCTGGCAAAGCGCCCTCTGGAGTTGATAGAAAACTATTGCACGATACTTTCGTATCTAATCTGAAATACGCAGCTGCCGAGTTGAAGAAAGTAAATCTCAAACTATTAATTGAGCCAATCAATACTTTTGATATACCTGGGTTCTTTTTATCTACTACGCAGCAAGCCCTGGATATTATTGGCGAGGTTGGCTCCGATAATTTGTATGTTCAATACGATATCTATCATGCGCAGCGCATGGAAGGTGAGTTAGCCAGTACTATTGAAAAAAATCTGAGCAAGATTGCTCATATTCAATTAGCCGATAATCCCGGGCGAAATGAACCGGGTACTGGCGAAATAAACTATTCGTATCTGTTTACATTTTTAGATCGAATTGCTTACTCGGGTTGGATTGGTTGCGAATACAAGCCTGCAAGCACTACAGAAGCAGGTTTGGGCTGGATACAGAAGTTAAATTCATAAGATAAATTAAAGCAAATACAAAAGGAGACGTAATGAGTGCGAAATTAAAGTTAGGTTTTGTTGGGCTAGGAATCATGGGCGCCCCAATGGCAGGCCATCTTGTAAAAGCTGGCCATGAGGTATTTATTAATACTAGAAGTAAGGTCCCGCAAGAGCTTGCGTCCTCATCAGCAATTCAGTGTGGCAGTCCTAGTGAGGTTGCTGAAAAGGCAGACATTATTTTGATGATGCTTCCAGATACTCCAGATGTTGAAAAGGTTCTATTTGGGGAAAAAGGGATTTCAGCAGGGCTATCCAAAGGAAAAGTCGTCGTGGATATGAGCTCTATCTCTCCTATTGCTACTAAAGAATTTGCCAAGAAGATTAATGCTTTGGGCTGTGACTATTTGGATTCACCAGTTTCCGGTGGCGAAGTTGGGGCTAAAAATGCAACGCTCTCTATTATGGTTGGCGGTGATGAGGCTGTATTTAATAAAGTAAAGCCAGTTTTTGATTTGATGGGTAAAAACATCAACTTAGTCGGCGGCAATGGCGATGGTCAAACCGCTAAGGTTGCTAATCAAATTATTGTTGCTTTAAATATTGAAGCTGTTGCAGAGGCTCTTCTGTTTGCATCTAAAGCAGGGGCTGATCCTGCCAAAGTTCGTCAGGCTTTGATGGGTGGTTTTGCGAGCTCGAAGATTCTTGAGGTGCATGGAGAGCGTATGGTGAAACGCACATTTGATCCTGGCTTTAGGATTGAGTTGCATCAAAAGGATTTGAATCTTGCGCTAAATAGCGCACGCGCATTGGGTGTATCTCTGCCTAATACAGCTACTGCGCAGGAATTATTTAATTCCTGTTCCGCACATGGCGGCAAGGCTTGGGATCACTCTGCAATGGTGAAGGCTTTAGAAAAGCTAGCCAACTTTGAGATTGGCCAAAAGGCCTAAGGCCTGAGCATGTCATCAACCTTACTGGTCTATTTGCACGGCTTTCGATCTTCCCCAAGATCAAGTAAGGCTGTAATGACTAGTGAAGCAGTCAAGGCCCTATCTACTGCGGACAATTCAATGGAATGGTATTGTCCGCAGCTGCTTGCTTCGCCCAAGCAAAGTATGGATATGGTTACAAAGCATATCGATCAGTCAAAAGCAGATCGAATAGTGGTAATCGGCTCTTCGCTCGGTGGATTTTATACAAACTACTTAGCGGAAAAGTATGGGTGTAGGGCGGTTGCCTTAAATCCCGCTGTTTATGCTGCTAGAGAGCTTGCCCCGCATGTGGGGATGATGACAGCCTATGACAGTGATGAGCCTTTTGATTTTCGACCTGAATATATTGATGAGCTAAAGGCCTTACAGATTCAGCGGATTTCCAATCCTAGCCGTTACTTTTTAATTGCAGCAAAGGGTGATGAATTGCTCGATTGGAAGGAAATGGCTGAGTTCTATCAGGGCGCCAAGCAGCTTATCCTTGAAGGTAGCGACCACGGTATCGCAGACTATGCGGACTATCTGCCAAAGGTTTTGGAGTTTATATCCCCCTAGATGATTGATTGACACATATTTCTTCTGTAAGATAAGTCATACGATTGATGGCTTTGCCTAGATCGAGAAAGGAGAGTTTGTGCTGAGCATCTTGAAATTGGACGCTGGTGGAATTCCCCAGGGTTGGGTTAACGCTGAAGAAGCAACCAAGCATTACGCCGATAGTAGTGTCTTATGGACGCTAGGCGACCCCATCATGAAGATGCGCGGTGGCATTTCTCGAGCCAGTGGCTTGCAGTCAGTTATCGAACTTCATTCGATCATTGCCATCAAGGGTAGTGCAAAAATCAATTTATTTGATGTTGTCCCCGTTATTACAAAACATAAACTCTTCAAACGTGATCGTGGCCTCTGCGCATACTGTGGTGATGCAATTCATGAAAATCAAGCTGAGGCCGAACACATCATCCCGAATAGTCGTGGCGGTAAATACTCTTGGATGAATCTAGTAATTTCTTGCAGACCTTGCAATCAGCGCAAGGGCAATCGAACTCCTGAGCAGGCTGGCATGGGCTTGCTTTACACCCCATACTTGCCGAGCTTGTATGAAGATATGATTCTCAAGGGGCGCAATATTCTTGCCGATCAGATGGACTTTCTTGCGGCTAATTTGCCAAGGAACAGCCGCTTACTTGAAGGTATTCTCTGAGCTCACAGCTAGGGCAATTTAGGCGGTCATACTCTAGTGGTTTGATGCAATCAACATCGTTACGCATTATTGTCGTAGCCTTATTCATATCCTTAATGGGCCACCTGATCTTATTTTTTGGTATCCCATTTTTATCTTTTGGTTCCGTTCCAGATATCGCAGATGACCTGATTATTAGGACCGAGTTAAAGCTCGAGCCACCCAAGAAAATTCAGATGGCTAAGGCCCCCAAGAGGAAAGTAAGCACAGATAATTCCTCTAATAAAGTCGAGGATTCTAAAGGCTTAGCAACTGCAGAGCAGGGTGGTACCGGCAATCAACAGGGGGTGGCTTTCAAGCTACCCGAGTCTGGCATTATTTATTACGACGCCTACGTCGATGGGCAAAAGTACCAGACTGGAGAAATTGACTGGATTGTCGATGGAAACAATTATCGTCTTCATATCAATATCCCTTACGCATTTGTTGGACCTTTTGTATTTGAATCACGCGGAACTATAGATGCCTACGGCATGGCTCCATCTATCTACTGGACTCAGCGTGGTACGAAACCTCCGCGCTACTCTCGCTTTGATAGGGATGCCGGCGGAGGAGGGAAGATGTTTTTCTCAGAAAAACCGGAGTTCACTCCAGACCTTCTTCCGGGTACACAGGATCGATTCAGCCTCATGTTTCAATTCGCATCTTTATTGAATGGGGACAGCAAAATTGATGAGGCTGGCTATATTAGGGCTTTGCCAGTTGTCGATTACAACACCTTAGAAATGTGGCAATTTAAGAGTTATGGAGAGACGGTTTCTGAGGACATCCCATCTCTTGGAAAGTCCGTTAATCGTCGTTACGCCCTAATGCAACGTGAAAATGATCCCTATAAGCGCCAGGTTGACATATGGCTTGCCAAAGACTTAGATTGGCTGCCAGGTAGGATTCGGTCTCGGGAGGCTAATGGCAGGGTGCTTGAGCTCATCTTTATCCAAAAGAGCCCCTTACCAGCAGGAACAAAGCCTTAAACCATTAAAAGCCAGTTCCTGACTTAGGATTTTGGCTGTGTCGATTCAGCAAAGCCCCCATCATTGAATACAAGGCTGCGCCAGACATCGATACTGCAAAGATTCCAGAAAACGAGATGATGATCGGCAAAATTCTCCATTGCTCAGAAAGACTGTAATTACCGTATCCAACTGTTGTGTACATTTCACCGGCAAAGTAAAAGGTCTGTGGATTGGTGGGGAAAACTTTTAAGGCTACGCAGATGTAGGCCCAAACAACTATTTCACCTAAGTGGCTCGCTATCACTAAGAGAATCGCTACAAAATAAGACAAAAAGCTTGCCCCGTAGATACGCTTTTTTGTCATAAACCAATCTATCTTATGAAATGCTCCGGCAATAGCAAGCACTGCTATGCCATGAACTGCGAGCATTCCGCATGCTATGACTACAACTTCCCATATTTGACCATTTCCCATGTCAACATTAATTTCACGAAATAGAGTTTCAAAGCTAGGGAGGTCAGCATTACGGAAAAGGTCTATTAGAAACATGGCAGAGTAAGGGTTGGATTACAGAAATATCTTATTTGACATAATAATGATTATACGCAGATAGTATTATGGGGACTTTGGAGTTGTAGGCATAACTGGCCCTTTGTAGGCTTGCTTATAAAGTTTCAGCCAGCGTGACCTAAGGCCATCTCCTATCCAGGGTTTGTCATAGATATCAGCGATATCAATAGCCGTTAGGCCATTGGCATTTTTGAGCTGAAGATCCGCACCTTTCTCCAATAAAAACTTCACCAGTTGCTCATTGCCAGATTGGACCGCCATCATCAGAGGCGTTGTATTGCCTGCACTCAATGAATCAACAATGGCACCATTGGCAACTAAAAATTGGGCAACCTCTAAATGCCCCTTGGCACAGGCGTAATGCAATGGAGTCCAGCCAATATGGTCTAGCTGTGCTTTGTGCCCCAAAACCAAGGTTTTAACAAGCGGTAAATTGCCCTCTATGGATGCCATCATTAACGGTGTTTCACCACTCTTATTGGATAAATCAACATCTATCCTCTTGTCATTAAGTAATGCATCAATGACATTAGTAGATTTATCTCTAATGGCCAAAATTAGCATTGGATTGCCGTTAGCATCTACAGTATTGGGATTTATGCCTTTTTTAAGTAATAAATTGACCTCAGAAACATTATCAAATTTAGCTGCCTTAGCGAAATCAGCAATTTGATCAGGGGTTTGTGCCTGAGAAAGCTGGCTTACCAGGCAAATAAGCGAAAAGGCAATACCAAATTTATTCAACTTTAATCTCATGTATATCTTCTATCTATTTGAAAACAATCAAAAAAGTTCTTTGAAGTTTGTTCTGCAAGTTCTTCAACACTCACGTTTTTAAGGGTGGCAATAAATTCACCAACTTTGGCTACCCATGCCGGCTCATTGATCTTGCCGCGATATGGAATGGGGGCCAGATAAGGTGAATCTGTCTCAATGAGCATTCGATGAAGCGGAACTTCTTTGCAGGTTGCCTGCAAGTCTTTGGCGCTTTTAAAGGTCACAATCCCTGAAAATGAGATATAAAAACCCAATTCCATAGCTGCTTGAGCTACTTCTAGGCTCTCAGTAAAGCAATGCATCACACCGCCAATCTGATCTGCGCCCTCCTCTTTAAGGATCTGAATCGTGTCCTCAGATGCAGAGCGAGTATGAATAATCAAGGGCTTTTTAGAGGCAATTGCAGCACGAATATGGGTCCTAAAACGTTCACGTTGCCATTCCATGGATTCGTAGCTGCGCTCACCCATCCGGTAGTAATCAAGACCCGTCTCGCCAATAGCAACAATCTTAGGATGCTTTAAGGCTGTCTCCACCAGAAACTCATAAGTGGGCTCAGGCGTATCTTCATAGTCAGGATGAACCCCAACGGACGCATATAAATGAGAATGCTCTTGGGCAAGCTTTAAAACATTGGGGAAATCCGGTAAATCTACCGAAACACACAAAGCATTGCTCACACTGGCCGATTTCATATTCGCAAGCACTTCGGGCAAGCGAGACTGAAATTCTGGGAAATCGAGATGGCAATGGGAGTCTATGAACATGGCTCGCTATTTTAGACTGCCTCAGCCAAATTTAAGATTCAAATACTTGTTGGTATTGAGAAAGTAAAGCCTCTAACTGAACCCGGTTCGCCAAAGGGTGATTCTCATGACGGCGGGCCTTAATCAAAGACTTCCAAAAGTCATGGAGTTTGGGGATTTTTGCTGTGCGGGATAGACCTTGAAGTGTTGAAAGATGCTTTGGGTAATACCGAGGATTAGTGCCCTGCAAGACTGCTTGTAGGTCTGAAGTCCAACGTTGCATTGTGGGTAGTAAATAGTTGTATTGAGCTTTATGTGTCTTTTCAGCGGCATCAAGCCAATTGATACGAACGCCTTGAGACATAGACTGAAGTAAATAACGAGCAGCTTGAATAGAAAGCGTTAACTCATCTTTTTCATCTTTATTGTTTCTGGCAATCAGTGAATCTAACACTAAGTATGGCGCCCCGCCCTGTTCGTAGTAGACTGTTTCGATATCAGCAGCGCTAACCTTGAGCCCGTCAATATTAGGAATTTCTGTATGCAACCAAGCCAAGCCCTGCTCCCGATCAGGACGTGGGGCAGAAAGCAAACGACAGCGTGATCGAATAGTTGGCAAAACACGATCTAGGCGATCTGCCAGCAAAATAAAAATGGTATTTGCTGGCGGTTCTTCCAGGGATTTTAATAAGGTATTGGCTGAATCAGAGCGAAGCATTTCTAATGGGTAAATCAAAATAACGCGATTGCCGCCACGATGTGAGCCAATGGACAAGCTTTCTATAGCGCTACGAGTCTCTTCGATAGAGATATTTTTCTTCTCTTTCTTTTCGCTCACTTCACCATCGGAGTCATCGCGAACTACTTTACCTTTTCTAGGAGCCTCATCGCTTTCATAATCCGCGTGAGGCAAAAACTTCCGATGCGTTTCGGGAGCAAGCGCTATGAAGTCTGGATGATTGCCAGTATTAAACCAATGACAGGCTTCACATTGATTACAGGGGCGTGAGGCCTCGTGAGCGCTCTCACATAAAAGCGACTTCGCAAGCTCAAGGGCAAATGCAAATTTACCAATGCCAGGTTGACCATGCAGAAGAATTGCATTGGGAAAACTAGCAAAATCCATGCTATCCCAGAGCGGTTGTAACCATGGCGCAATAGACTTTTTTTGTTCAGCCAACATGAGTTCACCCATCTAGATATTGAACTCGAGCTTTTTTAAGCCATCCCAAATCACTTCTGGAGTCTGAGTGGCATCTACCATGTGAAAGCGTTTTGGATCTTCCTTAGCGCGACGTAAATACTCTTGTCGAACCTTTTCAAAAAAGTTCAAATCCATTTTTTCAAATTTGTCTGGTGCTCTGACCTTAGAGCGACGTACTTCAGCAACTTCACCAGGCAAATCAAATAAGATCGTTAAATTGGGTTGCAGTAAACCATTAGAACGCCCTTGAACCCAACGCTCAAGCTCATTTAGCTTATCAATGCTGAGACCCCGCCCTCCTCCTTGGTAGGCAAAGCTCGCATCGGTAAATCGATCTGAAATCACTATTTTTCCGGCCATGAGGGCAGGCTCAATGACTTGGGCAATATGCTCACGACGAGCGGCAAACATTAGCAGCGCTTCTGTTTCTAAATTCATGGGGGCATCTAATAGTAGCCCCCTAAGTTGCTCGCCCAAAGGCGTGCCGCCGGGTTCGCGCGTCATCACGACTTCACGATTTGGATAGCGTTCTTGCATGAGCTTTTGAAATGCCTCGATATGAGTGCTCTTGCCGGCGCCATCGATTCCCTCAAAGCTAATGAAATATCCTGGATACATTGATGTCATATTGAATTCAATCTCATTAATGGGGTGCAGTTTTTAGTTTGCGTTGATATTGATCAACTGCCGCCTCATGTTCGCTAAGGCTCTGAGAAAAGTGACTACTGCCATCCCCTTTAGCTACAAAAAATAGTGCGTTACTTGATGCAGGGTGAGCAGCTGCCAAAATAGATTCTTTACTTGGCATAGCGATGGGGGTTGGGGGTAATCCTTTGCGCATATAGCTATTGTAGGGACTGTCTTTGCGAAGATCTGCTTTACGTAAATTCCCATCAAATTTAGGGCCAATGCCATAGATTACCGTGGGATCAGTCTGGAGCAACATGCCTTTATTCAGGCGATTGGTAAAGACGGCAGAGACCAGAGCCCTATCGCTGGATCGCCCTGTTTCCTTTTCAACGATGGAGGCCAGTATTAAGAGCTCGTAAGATGTTTTTAATGGCGAGCCTTGTTCTTTTTGCAGCCAGACTTGGGATAGTTGCTTTTGCATAGCATGCGATGCTCTGCGATAAATATCCAGATCAGAATCATCGGGGTCAAAGACATAGGTGTCCGGAAGAAACGCCCCCTCCAGTCCAGGGTAATTGAGATTGAGGTTTTGAAGTAATTCCTTTGCGCTGAAACCTTTGGTCTGATGTATGAGCGCTGGGTGTGAATCGATCAGCGCTCTCAATTGCCAAATAGTCATTCCTGGAATGATGGCAATGCTTTCTTTGACTCTATCGCCCCGTGCAATTTGAAACAGAATGGTCGCCAAGCTTGCTCTTGTTGGCAATAGATAGGTGCCTGGCTTAAGTTTCGAGCCAACTAGCAAAGCCCTTGCACTTAACTGAAAAAATAATGAATGTGTTGCTACACCCTGTTCTCTAAGTTGATCAGAAATACTAGCAAGGCCTGATTGGGGTTTGATTTTGACTTTATATGACTTCAAATCGGCAATATTTGGGTGGGCTGGGACCACTGGCCATACAAAGAGGCTGATATAGAAAATGCCAATCGTTGCAAGAAGGCCTAAGAAGCAGGTTCTTAAAACTTGACTCTTTGATTTCCCATTGGGAAAGCAACGCCTTCCCTGAATTTTTCTGCTCATCAGGCTATGATAAAAGGGTCATGACAAATACATCCCAAAACACGCCAAATCAAGTAACCCTTCCTCAATGGGGCCTCATCTTGGTTGAGGGTGCAGATGCAGCCAGTTTTCTGCAGAATCAGCTCAGCAACTCTGTTTTAGGCTTAAATCGCACCTTTTCTCCGCAAATCGCCCAGGGCCATAGTTCTGTCCGACTGGTTGGTTACTGCAATCCAAAAGGAAGGCTGCTTGCGAGCGCCTGGCTTGGCCTATTTCCTAGTGATGAAACCACGGATGATCGTTTTGCTTTATTTATCTCAAAAGATATTGCAGCAACTACAACCAAGCGTTTATCCATGTTTGTTTTACGTTCCAAAGTCAAAGTAACGGATGCCTCATCGGAGTGGAATATTTCTGGGCTAACTGACAGCAATGCAAATCTTGCAGATTTTATTATTGGTGATGATCAGATTGCTCTGCGTCTACCAGATGTTTTAGTAGATGAAAAATCTTCTGCACGAGTATTATTGGCACAAAGAGTGAATGCAAATCAATCTTTGAGTGGTGACTCAACTCAATGGGATCATCTTGAGGTAATGAGTGCTATCCCTAGAATTGTTCTAGCAACACAGGAACAATTTGTTCCGCAAATGATTAACTTTGAATCGGTTGCTGGAGTGGACTTTAAAAAAGGTTGTTATCCAGGACAAGAAATTGTGGCTCGCAGCCAATATCGTGGGGCGATTAAAAGACGTCTTCAGCTGGCTCATATTGAGCTCGATGCCATGACCAACCATTCTGCAGCCCCAGGAATTGAGCTTTTCCATTCAAATGACCCATCCCAGCCAGCAGGGATGGTGGTTCTATCAGCCCTCTCCCCTCTAGAACCCCGCCGAATCGACCTCCAGCTTGAGTGCAAATTAGAGGCGCTCGAAAGTGGGAATATTCATCTTGGAAGTGCCCAAGGACCTGTGTTAAAAATAGATTCATTGCCTTACCCATTAATTGAAATTTAGGACTTTTAGTAGACATGTGTCTCATCCTTTTTGCCTGGCAATCTCATCCAGACTACCCATTGGTAGTTGCGGCTAATCGCGATGAATTTTACGAGCGCGACACTGCTGGCATTTCTTGGTGGCCTGAACACCCACATGTTTTAGCTGGCAGAGATCGTGCAGATGTTTTAGGAAGTCCCGGCACATGGTTAGGTTTTACGAAAACCGGTAAATTCGCAGCGCTCACTAATGTTAGAGCGCCCAGCGAAAAAAATCCAGACTCCAGAACACGTGGTGAGCTTTCATTAATGTATCTTGCCGGCAAAGATGGTCCAGCCACTTTTATTCAAGAGAATGTAAAGCGTTTCCAAAATTACAATGGCTTTAATCTTTTGATGGCTGATTTAAGTAATCCTGAAAATGCGCAGATGCATTGGGTAAGTAATCGCATGATGATGGGTCAAACGATTCGTCCACGCAAAGTCTTCCCCCAACAACCGCTGGAGGCTGGAGTCTACGGGCTCTCTAATGCCATGCTAGATACACCATGGCCTAAGGTCAATCATCGAGTGGCCGCTTTTGCTCAAACTCTTGCGATGGATAGCGGTCAACTGAAGAATGCAGACCATTATCTAAAGCTGTTATCCGATACACATCATGCAAGTGATCATGAGTTACCCAATACAGGTGTTAGCCGTGAATGGGAAAAAGCCCTGTCACCTGCTTTTATTAAAACGGATACTTATGGAACGCGCTCAAGCACTGTGCTGAGGGTACGTAAAGATGGTCAGTTTGAAATGGTTGAGCGTCGATTTGATGCTACGGGCACTGTTGGTCATGACGTAATTACTGGTGCTCTGAGTGCTGCACCAGTTTAATGGCCCATCTTTTCTTAATCGTTTATTTCGCCACGTAGATCGTCATTTACAACGCGGTCACCATCGGCGTTCCGAGTTGCTAATCGCTTGAGGTACTTGAACGTGCCTGTCGCCATACAACATACTTCACCTTGATCATTATAGAGCTTGGCCTCGCAGAAGGCCATAGTAGCTGTTCTACGAACGGTATCAGCGCGAACTCGTAAGATTCCATTGGCAGCCTGCATAAAATTATTTTTCAATTCAATCGTAACGACGCTGCGGTCAGCAGGATCTCCAGATCTAGCAGCAACGGCCATGGCCACATCCATCAGCGTGAGAAGTACGCCACCATGAGCTACCGCCCAAGTATTGGTGTGCTCAGGTTTCAAGGCCAGCAAAATCTCCCCTTTGCCCATTTCTGCGCTGAGGCAGCGAACCCCTAGCAACTTTAAAAATGGGACATTTAATTCCTCACCTAAATTGGCAAGTTGGGCTTGGGGATTGATTTGGACATTTTTGTTCATGGGGTCATTTTAGTAGCTCAAACACCGTTTGTGAAATCCACCTAGAATAGTTGCCATGGCCTTTACTTTACGTGGCGATGACGCCGTTCAAGAGCTCCAACCAAGCCCTATTCCAGAGCCCTATTGGGTAGGCTTTTCATCTTCGGCAGCGAAATTGATCAATATTCCTCTAAACGAGAACGGCTATCCACAAGATGAATCTTGGCTGGCGGTCTTAGCGGGGAATTCCTTGGTAACGCAGTCATCTCAATTTTCACAACCCATTGCAACGGTTTACAGCGGTCATCAATTTGGTGTTTGGGCTGGTCAATTAGGCGATGGCCGCGCAATCTTGCTAGGCGAAATTGCTAACCAAGAGTTGCAGCTCAAAGGCGCCGGTAAAACACGTTACTCACGCATGGGTGATGGCCGAGCTGTTTTGCGCTCTTCCATACGAGAATTTTTATGCAGCGAAGCAATGTACGCTTTAGGCATTCCTACTAGCAGAGCGCTTTCTGTAGTGGGTTCAGATTTACCTGTAATACGTGAGACCAAGGAAACCGCTGCGGTATGCGCTCGTTTAGCACCCAGTTTTATGCGCGTTGGGCATTTCGAGCATTTCGCTGCCACACAAAATATTGTTCGACTAAAAGAACTTGCTGATCAATTGATAGATCAGCACTATCCAGATTGCAGTAGCGCTCAAGATCCGTATTTAGAACTGTTTCACAAGATTTGCGAGAGAAATGCTCGCTTGGTTGCCCAATGGCAAGGCGTGGGTTTTTGTCACGGAGTTCTGAATAGCGACAATATTAGCGTGTTGGGCATTACGATTGACTACGGCCCGTTTGGATTTTTGGATCAATTTCAAATCGATCATATTTGCAATCACAGCGATCAAGGCGGTCGCTACGCCTACCACCGACAACCCCAAATCATGCACTGGAATATGGCCTGCTTAGCCAGCGCCTTCATTCCGCTCCTTGAATTAAATCACCCCCAAGAGGAATCTCAAGTGCTCCTCACTAAAGCACTCAGTCAATTCCCAGTTGTCTATGGACAGGCTTGGCAAAAGCTATTCAGGCATAAGTTGGGCCTGGCGACTGAACAAGATGATGATGTTCAATTGATTGAGCGACTCCTCCAAGCAATGCATGATTCAAAGGTAGACTTCACAACACTGTTTCGCGGGCTTGCTAATATTAATACCGAAGCACCTACTACAGAAATCTCAATGCGGAATGACTTTATTGACCGCGACTCGATGGATCAATGGTTTGGTGATTACATTGCCCGCTTAAAGTCTGAATCAAGCGTCGATGCTAAGCGCAAGCTCAATATGAATAGAGTCAATCCAAAATATATATTACGCAATCATCTGGCTCAGGTAGCGATTGAAAAAGCCCAAGAGAAAGATTTTTCTGAGCTTGCCAAACTCTTACAAATTTTGGAGAGCCCATTTGATGAGCAAGCGCAATTTGAAGGATACGCATCTCCCCCGCCGCCAGAATTAAGTGCTATTGAGGTCAGCTGTTCTTCTTAGTGTATTTGCATTCACTTCATTTAAGGAACTTCATATGAAAAAAACAGATCAAGAATACAAAAAATTACTCAGCGATATTGAATATCGAGTGACGAGAGAGGCTGCCACTGAAAGACCTTTTTCTGGTAAGTATTGGGACCATTGGGATAAAGGTCGGTATACCTGTGTCTGTTGCAATACGCCACTCTTTCTATCCGATACAAAATTTGACGCAGGCTGTGGGTGGCCGAGTTATAACAAACCCGAGGAAGAATCTGCCATTAAAGAGATTAAAGACACTAGCCACGGCATGATCCGCACTGAAGTACGCTGTGCCAACTGCGATGCACATCTTGGCCATGTATTTGATGATGGCCCAGACCCTACCGGTTTGCGCTATTGCATTAATTCTGCATCCTTAAGCTTTGAGCCTAGCGCTAACGCTGAACTCACCAGCAAGCCATAAATACGGCCCTCAATGCAAATAGTTGGATAATCCCCTGATGAAATTTTTATTCGATCTATTCCCAATTATTCTGTTCTTTATTGCCTTCAAATTTGGCGATATCTATACTGCGACGATTGTCGCCATGGTTGCAACCATTGGTCAGATCCTCTGGGTCTATTATCGCCATCGCAAGATTGATGCGATGCAGTGGATCAGCCTAGTGATGATTCTTGTATTTGGTAGCCTCACTATCTTTTTGCATGACAAGACCTTCATTCAGCTAAAGCCAACTGCCCTTTACTGGCTATTTGCAGGTGCTTTATTTATTAGCGCCCAATTTTTTAGAAAGAATTGGATACAAGTGCTGATGGGTAAGCAAGTGACTTTGAAGCCAGAGAATTCTCATTCAGTTTGGCACCGGCTCAATATGGCTTGGGCCATCTTCTTCTTTTTTATGGGCGTTCTGAACCTCTACATTGCTTTTGAATTCTCTGAAGAGACTTGGGTCAACTTCAAATTGTTTGGCAGCACAGGTTTGCTAGTGGTCTTTGTGATTCTTCAAGGTATCTGGCTTTCGCGTCACATGGAGCATCCGTCAGAATGAGCATCAACCAAGTCCGCATCGCCCTTTTTGAACAAGATCTGCAAAAGGCATTTTCCATTGAACATCTTCAGATTGACGATGAGAGCCATTTACACGCTGGTCATGCGGGTGCAGCCAGTGGCGGCGGGCACTTTAAGCTCACGATTGTTGCCCCAGAATTTAAGGGTTTGAACTTAGTGGCACGACACCGTGCTGTCTATGCAGCCCTCAATCGTCATATCCCACTAGAAATCCACGCCTTGACCATTCATGCAATGGCGCCTGGAGAGGCCGCAACTTAAGGCTGCATTACACTTAGCAGCAACAAACCATTTACCCCAACTTTTTATTTATTGACCACCATGCGGAAATCACACCAGCTTCTCTCACTCAGCCTTTTAGTAAGTCTTCTATCTAGCAACGTCTTCGCTCAGAACGCGGTCATTGTGAATGGGAAATCAATCCCTAAAGCCCAATTGGATAAATTGGTACAGAAATCAGGTCAGCCAGATAATCCTCAAGTACGTGATCAAGCCCGTGAAATGCTGGTTACCCGTGAATTAATTTTGCAGGAAGCCGATAAGCGTGGAGTGATTCAAAAAGAATCTGTGCGAGATCAATTGGAGCAAGCGCGCGTTGGAGTATTAGTTGCAGCGGTATTTGAGGACTATGCTGAAAAAGAAGGTGTTGCAGATGCAGACCTCAAGGCCGCGTATGAAACCGTTAAGTCCCAGTACACCGGCAAGGAATATCACGTAGAGCATATTTTGGTCGAAAAAGAAGCTGATGCAAAAGCAATCATTGCTCAGATTAAGGCTGGCGGTAACTTTGAAGAGATTGCCAAAGCAAAATCCAAAGATCCTGGCTCTGCTAAGGATGGTGGAGACCTAGGCTGGGTTTCTGATAAAGCCCTAGTTCCTGAGTTTTCAAAGGCGATGGTTCAACTCAAGAATGGCCAAATCACTGATAAACCCGTGAAGTCTCAATTTGGATATCACATCATCAAAATGCTAGATTCTCGTGATGTGAAGCCACCAAGCCTTGATGAGATCAAAGATCAACTGAAACAAGTAATCATGGCTGATCAGAATTGGCAAAAAGCGAAGTTCTCAGAGATGATGCAAAAACTGCGTGCTAAGGCCAAGATTCAGTAAGTCGTTTTTGCCTTAAGGCTTTCTTAAGGACTAGTGTAGCGGCGTGGTCTCAGTTTCTGAATGGCCATGCCAGCTAAACCACAGGCAAATGCCGACATAACAAAGACATCACGCGGTTGAGAGAGCTCCCAAATCCAACCCGCACAAAGCCCGCCTAATGTACCTCCCAAGCCATAAGAAACAGTCGCCATTAGGGCTTGCCCTCTTGCTTGAAGTGGTCCAGTAAACCAGCGTTGTAATAACTTGGTTGCTGCACTATGGTGAGCCGCAAAAGTTCCCGCATGGAGTATTTGCGCAAATATAAGAACTGAAGTGATGGGTAAAAAAGCAATCAAAATAAAGCGCACTACTCCAACTACAAAAGCACCTTGAAGAACAATTTCCGCATCTAAGCGACTGAGCACTTTGCTTTGGAAGTAAAAGAAGATCACTTCCGCAAATACTCCTAATGCCCAAAAAAGGCCGATTTGAAACTTGTCATAGCCAAGATCAGCAAGATAGAGTGAATAAAACACATACAGTGCCGCATGTGCAAACACCATAAAGAATCCGGATAGTAAAAACCAACGGACATCTGGATTAAAGAGCACGACGAGTAATTCACCCCTCACCATTTTGCGACGTTCCATCTTAGGCTCATGCAATAAGAAGGTTACTGCGGCGAGGGAGAGCAGAACAACTGTACCTACAATCGGATAAAGCTCAATGGTGTTGCGTTGAAAGAGCTCACCGGCAGCAAGCACCATAAAGATGAAGCCTAAAGAGCCCCATAAGCGCAAACGCCCGTAACGCTTATCGAAAGAATTGTCTTTAAATAAAGCATGAACCGTTGCCGACTCACCCAACGGCATCAAGCTACTTAAAATAGTGTGGAGCACAAACATCCAAATAAAAAAGCTGATATAGCTCTGTAAAAAATAAATGGATAGAAAAACGAGTGCCGCTAAACACGCACAAACCTGAATGATGCCTATGCGATTTGATAAAAAATCAGAAAGCCAGCCCCAGGAAAAAGGCCCAACTATTCGGGTGATTTGCAACATCGACATTAAGATTGCAATTTCAATGACACTAAAGCCGCGATCTAAAAAGAATAAGCTAGCGTAAGGTGAAACTAAGCCGACGTAAGCAAAATATAAAAAGAAAAAGGACCCGAAGGCCCAGCGAAGCGAAGATGTCATCTATCTATATCAATCAATCAGTTTTGGAGCCTGGCCGTGCTGATGGAATCGCTTTAGCGCTCACTATGACATCTGCGCATTGAGCGCGGTGACGCAAGGCGTGATCCATGACCACTAAAGCCAACATGGCTTCGGCAATCGGAGTGGCGCGAATACCAACACAAGGATCATGACGGCCCTTGGTTTGAACGGTAATGGGCTTGCCATCTAAGTCAATAGATTGCTTTGGACTCATGATGCTGGAGGTAGGCTTGATGGCGATAGATACGCGTAAATCCTGACCGCTACTAATACCGCCAAGAGTGCCGCCAGCATTATTAGTAGCAAAGCCATCTGGATGCATTTCATCACCGTGCTCACTGCCACGTTGAGCCACAGACTTAAAGCCGGAGCCAATCTCAACACCTTTAACTGCATTAATACCCATCATGGCATGCGCAATGTCTGCATCCAATTTATCAAAGAGAGGCTCACCTAAACCAATCGGAGCATTGCGAGCGCGCACCTCAATTCGGGCACCACAAGAGTCCCCTGCTTTGCGCAGTTCATCCATATAAGTTTCGAGCTGAGGAATGATGTCAGCATTTGCAGCAAAGAATGGATTCTTCTCCACCTGAGAAAGATCTTTAAAGGGAATCTCCACTGCACCCAACTGACTCATATAGCCGTAGAACTCTGTGCCATATTGTTCATGAAGCCATTTTTTGGCAATCGCAGCTGCAGCAACTACAGGCGCAGTCAAACGAGCAGAGGAACGACCACCGCCGCGTGGATCACGGAAGCCATATTTATGGTGATAAGCGTAGTCGGCATGACCCGGCCTAAAGGTTTGCAAGATATCACCGTAGTCTTGGCTACGTTGATCAGTATTGCGTATCAGCAGCCCAATGGGTGCACCAGTCGTTTTACCTTCGAAGACGCCAGACAGAATCTCTACCCGATCCTCTTCCTTGCGCTGGGTAACGTGACGAGATGTGCCCGGCTTACGGCGATCAAGGTCTAACTGCAGATCTGCTTCGGATAAAAGCATGCCCGGAGGGCAGCCATCAACCACGGCACCAATCGCTGGACCGTGAGATTCACCAAAAGTGGTAACAGTAAAGAGGAGACCTAAAGTATTTCCTGACATATCGACATTATGTCATTTGTCAGGAATATAGGCTTAAAACAAGCGCTTAGGGGCTAGCTGGCAGCCTTTTCGGTGTCTTCTGGCCAATCACGAATATAGGCTTTGAGCATCGAATTTTCAAAATCTTGTGCTTCGACAACAGACTTAGCAACGTCGTAAAAAGAGATTACGCCCATCAACATTTTTTGATCAACGACTGGTAAATAGCGAGCATGATCCACTAACATCATCCGACGAACCTCATCAATCTCGGTCTCCATATTGCAAGTCAGCGGCTTTTGATTCATTACGGTGCGTACTGGAATGTCGTCTAACTTACCGTGATGTGTTGCCAACGCAGAGATAACCTCGCGGAAAGTCAAGATACCTACTAGTTTGTCATAGTCCATGACAACCAATGAACCAACATCGTGTTCGCTCATGACGAGTACAGCAGTTTGAAGCACTGTGTCAGGTGCAACCGTAAATAAGGTGCTGCCCTTGACGCGCAAGATGTCACGAACTTTCATTTGATCTCCAAAAACAATACATAAGGTATGTACAAGCCCAATATATCCCCAAGGACACATTCAATCAAGGGCTCTAAGCCTAGTTTTAGTAACGAATAACCCTAATGAGCCCGCTGCGGATATTGGGTAAATTGGCAACCAGGATGGCGCCAGCAAGAGTTATCCACCAGGTCATATAAATCCAAAGGAGACCCAAGGGGAAGATGGCAAAGGCACCGTAGACTGTTTTATAAAAGGCAGTATGACTTAGAAAAATGGCATAACCAAACTTCATTAATTCAAAACTGATGGCAGCAAAGAATGCACCTGAAAAAGCATCAGACCAAAGAATCTTGGAATAAGGCAAAACTTTATATACAACTGCGTAAACAGCGATCGCCAAAAAAATGGGTGCAATTGCGGCGAGTAGACGAAAACCAAACGAGACTGCTTCAATCCAGCCTTCTGATGCACTAAAGAGAATACCGCTGAGATAGATGCCAACACCCAACAGTACGGGACCTAAGAAAGTAGCCGCGCTATAGATCAATACTTTTTTAACTAGAGGGCGACGTTCTTGTACTTTAAAGATTTGATTAAATGCCGCCTCGATCACTGCTAGTGTCATGATGGTAGTGATGACTAAGCCGATTAAGCCAATAAAAGTTAAGCCGCTCGCTTTTGAGGAAAACTGCTCTAAATAACTAAAGACTTGCTGGTTTAAACCGCCCGGCATATAGGTATCGAGAAGCCAGGTTCTGAAAGCATTTTTTACCTGAATGACGCTGGGCAGATAACCAATTAAGATAGTTGCAATGGTGAGCATTGGTACCAAAGACAAGGTAGTCGTAAATGCTAGACTGGCAGCGATCTGGTTCAAATTCAGACCACGATTACGCTCCCAGAGCTGTTTGCCCAGAGCAAGCCATAATTGGGGGTTACGAATAAGGCGCATCGCCGTATCATAAGAGAAGAATATGAGCCAAGCTGAAATTTTAGTTTTGTACTACTCCCGCCATGGCGCAACCAAGGAGCTAGCACGCCTCATCGCTGAGGGTGTCGAGAGCGTTCCCGGGGTAAATGCACGCCTGAGAACTGTGCCTGCAGTTTCTACAGTATGTGAAGCTACTGAGACGCCAGTACCCAATGCAGGTGCGCCTTATGTTGAATACTCCGACCTACAAGAATGTATTGGCTTAGCGCTAGGTTCCCCTACCCGCTTTGGCAATATGGCCGCTCCCATGAAATATTTTTGGGATGGCAGTTCATCGGAATGGCTTAACGGCGCTTTAATCGGAAAACCCGCTTGCGTCTTTACTAGCACTGGCAGTATGCATGGCGGTCAAGAAAGCACGCTGCTCACCATGATGATTCCATTGCTGCACCATGGCATGATCATTGTGGGATTGCCATACAGTGAGGCTGATTTAATGTCCTCCAATACCGGCGGCAGCCCCTATGGTGTGACTCACTTAGCACATGCAGATGGGCGAGCACCTATTAGCCCAGAGGAACAGCGTTTAGCGAAAGCTCAAGGTAAGCGCTTAGCTGAAACCGCACTTAGACTTCAGAAAAAATAATCACAATGCTGAAGAAAATTCTTGAGAAGAATCCCTACCAGCTGCTTGCAACTGCAGCCTTTGTAGATTTATTTATTCTCTGTGTATGTTGGGAATGGTTTATCTCTCCCCTTCGCCCAGGAGGCTCTTGGCTCATTCTGAAAGGAATCCCTTTGCTTTTTGCCATTCCTGGTCTCTGGAAGGGCAAGGTTTACACCATGCAATGGGCTTCCATGTTAATTCTGCTCTACATCACCGAAGGCTTGGTGCGCATTCTTGAAACTGGCGCAAACTTTTGGATGGCGGTTTTGGAGACAACTCTTGCAACTACAGGTTTTGTTTGTTTACTAATTTATTTAAAGCCAATTAAGCAAGAAGCCAAAAGCTTAGCCAAGAAGAAAGCTCAGGCTAAGTAACTATGCAGGGCTTGATCGATCAATTTGGCGACATACTTGGCAAAGAATATGTTCTCACCCAAGACCAAGATAAAGCCCCCTACCTTACCGACTGGCGCAAACGCTATGTTGGTAAAGCCCTAGCAGTCCTCCTTCCAAAAACAACTATTGAAGTTGCCAAGATTGTGAAGCTGTGCGCTGCGAATCATGTATCCATTGTTCCGCAAGGTGGTCATACAGGTTTTTGCGGTGGCGCTACACCTGACGAGACCGGTCAGCAAGTGATTCTGAATCTAAAGCGCATGAACCAAATCCGTGAAATTGATTCTGCCAATCAAACAATCACTCTTGAAGCGGGATGTATTTTGCAGGCCGTTCAAGAAAAAGCGGCAGCACAAGATTTCTTGTTTCCATTAAGTCTTGGTGCAGAAGGCAGCTGCATGATTGGCGGTAACCTCGCTACTAATGCTGGTGGCACAAATGTACTGCGCTATGGCAATACTCGGGATCTTTGCCTAGGTCTTGAGGTTGTTACCGCTCAGGGTGAAGTCTGGAATGGCATGAAGGGCTTACGCAAGGACAATACCGGTTACGACCTCCGAGATCTGTTTATTGGATCCGAGGGTACGCTTGGCATCATTACTGCTGCCGTCATGAAACTCTACCCTCTGCCGATCTCCCAATGGACGACTCTAGTAGCAAGCCAAGATATTGCATCCACTATTGCCTTGCTGAATCTATTTCAGAAACGAGCAACCTCGCTACTCACTGGCTTTGAAATGATGACCCAAGAATCCTTGGCCCTCAATGAGAAGCACTTTCCGCAAATGGCCAACCCCTTAAAAGGCAATCCTCCTTTCACAATCTTGATTGAACTCTCTGATCATGAAAGTGAAGAACATGTACGCAAACTTCTGGAAACTATCTTAGAAGAAGCGTTTACTGCAGAGTTGATTAGCGATGCTGTGATTGCTAGCAACCTAAGTCAGGCAAATGCGTTTTGGCATATGCGTGAGCATATAACTCTGGCACAAGCAGAAGAAGGCGCCAATCTCAAACATGACATCACCATCCCGCTTTCTTCCCTGGATAGCTTTATTCAGGAAACAGACGCCTTAATGAGAAAACGCTACCCAGGTGTGCGGATCATTAATTTTGGCCATTTGGGTGACGGGAACCTCCACTACAACATTGCCCCACCCCTTGGATCTGACCCCAAGGCATTTAACCTTGCCAATGAAAAAGCGATCCACGAGCTGGTGTATTCCCAGGTTGAGCGTTGCCAAGGCTCCATATCGGCTGAACATGGGGTTGGACAGCTTAAATTGGAGGGATTAAGGGCTCATAAGGGTGCCGTCGCTCATGACCTCATGAAGACCCTAAAAAGGGCCCTAGACCCCCAAAATATCCTCAATCCCCATAAAGTGGTCTCAATTTAGGGCTTTTGAGCCTCAATATTTATTAAATATTTTGTAATTCTTGTCATCTCTACCGAATTCTGATGCGTTGTATGGGCATACAGGAGACAAAGATGTCAACAAGACTAAAACGTTGGGCCCGTGCAATTCAAGAAATCGACTTGTCCAAAAGGACGCCTGAAGTGGCTATTGGCTATTTAGATAGCAAATATCGCGATATTGCTTGGCGTTACATCCGTATTCTAGGCTTTGAACGCACCATTAGCTTCATGGCCAGCAATAACTTTCACCCAGAGTGAACTTCAAAAATAAACCCTAAATAACTGATTTATTTAGGGTTTTTTGTTTTTGGATAATTTTGGCTTTGTATCAATAGGCTTAAATACCCAAAACGCCATCAGCATTACTGCCAGTAGCGAACTGAGTCCGGAAAATAAAAATGCCACTGTCGGGCTGACAGATTCATACAGCCAGCCAAATATTAAAGAGGCAGGCAACAGCATAATTCCTGAGCATAGATTGAACCAACCAAACGCTGTGCCTGTTAATCCCTTTGGAGCAAGGTCAGCAACGAGGGCCTTCTCAACCCCTTCGGTGGCTGCTTTAAATAGTCCATATAACGCGAATATTCCAAAAAGCCATCCAACCGTCAGACCAGAATAGCTCATTGCCGCATATATCAGTGCATAAGCCATCCAAGCAAGAGTAATAAAGTATTTGCGACTAAATCTGTCTGATAAAGCGGAAAGTGGCGTACCAAATATGGTGGTAATCAAAGAAATACATGCCCACAAAAGTGGAATCTGTTCTTGAGGCACGCCAAGTTCTTTGGCTCTTAAGAGCAAGAACATGTCTGAAGAATTGCTAAGGGCAAATAAACCCACTGCAAAGAGATAGCGCTTAAATTCAACTGGCATTCCATCCAGGTTCCAGGTGAACTTGATAGTTGATGACACGAGGCTATCTCGCGCAGGCTCTTTGATACAAAGGGCTAGCGCAACAGTGATGGCGCCGGGTATGACTGCCCACAAAAATATCTCTTTTAGTGGAATATTAATCGCAAGTAGATATGCAGCAAGCAATGGGCCAACAACCGCACCTGCATTATCCATTGATCGATGTAGGCCGTAAGTAATGCCCCGTTGATTTGCTGGAACGCTCTCAGCTAATAACGCATCTCTCGGAGAACTTCTCAAGCCCTTACCTAGTCTATCGGTAAAGCGAATCAGCAAAACGCCAACCCAGGAGCTAGCAAATGCAATCAGTGGCCTTCCGATACCCGCAAGAAAATAACCAAGGACAATCCAAACCTTGGCATTTTTTGTTTTATCAACAACAACTCCCGAAACTAGCTTGAATAAACTAGAAGTGGCCTCTGCGACACCTTCGATGATGCCGATCGCCTTGGGTCCAGCCATTAAGACGGAAGCCAAATAAAGTGGCATTAAGGGATACAACATCTCACTTGCGGAATCGTTCACAAAGCTTATCAAGCCGATTAACCAAACCGTTTTGGGCAAAGATGAGAGAGTTTTAAACATGCTCATTCAATTTAGCACCAATTTTAGCAATCAGAAAAAAGCAGTTTTATTGTCATAATCGCTTGAATCGCCCATAAATAACCCGTAGGATCAAAGAGTCAATATTGGATCTAAGGGGTTAAAAATCATGAGTCAGAAAAAATTAGTAAAACAGTTAATGAAAAAACTGGACAAGTTAGAGTCAGAACGTGAAAAGTTGATCGATAAGCTGGCTAAAGCTTTAGATAAGCTTGAGCAAAAGGAGGTAACCAAAAAACCAGCCGCGAAGAAGGTTGCTGCAAAAAAGACGCCCAGCAAGAAAACTCCCGCCAAAAAAACGCCTAGAAAAAAAGTGGTATCCAAGAAGGCGCCTACTAAAAAAGTTTCTACGCCAGCCCCTACTACTAATGAAGAAGCTTAAGTGGTGAGCAAGGATCTCAAAGAAACTCATCACGATTCTGATTATGAAGATCAACTTCGCCTTCTGCAAATTGAACTAGTGAAGCTTCAGCGTGAAATTATTTCAGGTGGAATGCGCTTATTGGTTATTTTGGAAGGTCGAGATACTGCGGGCAAAGATGGCACCATCAAACGCATTACTGAACACCTGAGTCCCCGCGAAACCCATGTTGTAGCGCTTGGTAAACCCTCCTCTCGTGAAGAGGGTGAATGGTATTTTCAGAGATACGTTGCTGAGCTACCATCAGCTGGTGAGTTCAGCATCTTTAACCGTAGTTGGTATAACCGTGCAGGGGTCGAGAAAGTAATGGGTTTTTGCACAGACGCTCAGTACAGGCAATTTATGGCATCAGTAAATGATTTTGAAGGTTTGCTGGTTGACTCGGGTATCCAGATTATCAAGTACTACTTAGATATTGATAAAAAAGAGCAGGAAGAACGTCTGGAGAGTAGAAAAGCTGACCCTCTAAAGCAGTGGAAAATTAGTCCTATCGATGAACAAGCGCAGCATAAGTGGAATGATTACAGTGTTGCACGCGATCTCATGCTGCAACAAACCAGCTCTGTAAAAGCACCTTGGACTGTAGTGAATGCCAATAACAAGAAACACACGCACTTAAATCTGATTCGAGATCTTTTATCTAGGGTCAAATACCCAAAAAAGGATGAAAAGATTTTGGCTGTTGACGCTGATGTTGTGATGCCTTGCCCACCATTAGGGAAAAAACCTCCCAAAGTAGCGCCCTAGTTGCTTTGTTATCTTACAAAGAATTGTTTCGCATCAGTGACGAGTTCACCAGGTAACTCTTCAGGAATATAGTGGCCACAAGAAACGGATTTTCCCGAGACATTTTCAGCGACCGCTTTCCAATCCTCAATCGGCTTAAAGCATCTATGAACCAAGCCGTGCTCTCCCCATAAGACCCGTAATGGCATCTTAAGCTTTTTACCTGCAGCCCTATCGGCTCGATCATGTGCTAAGTCAATACTGGCAGCAGCTCTATAGTCCTCACACATGGAATGCATGCATTGTGGATTGCTTGCGCCCGCAAGATATTCTGCCCAACGCTCAGGAGAAAAAATGCCTGTACCAGCATGACGACCCATATGCTGCTTAATCCAAAACTCCGGATTAGCAGCAATAAAGGTTTCCGGAATAGGTTCTGGTTGAATTAAAAAGAACCAATGCCAATAGCCTTTAGCAAATTCCATAGTGGTGTTGTCATACATCGTCAGTGTTGGCGATATATCTAAGACCATCAAACGCAAAACGCTATCAGGAAAGTCCATCGCCAACCTGTGTGATACTCGGCCACCACGATCATGCCCTAGCAAAAAAAATTGCTGATAGCCTAAAGATTGCATCAGAGCATGCTGATCTGCTGCCATTGATCTCTTTGAGTAAGTTGAATGATCGGCTTTGCCATGAGGTTTGGCTGATTGTCCGTAGCCCCGGAGATCAGAAGCCACCACAGTAAAAGATTTGGCTAACTCTGGAGCAACCAACTCCCAGATCGCTTTGGTTTGTGGAAAGCCGTGTAATAGCAATATGGGTGGCCCATTACCACCGACTTGACAGGCAATCTCTATAGGACCGTCGTCTGATGAGACGGTAATTCTTTTTTGCTCAAAACCAGGAAATACTACAGTCATATCGTATCCAATAAAAAAGAGCCTCTGAAGAGGCTCTTGAGGCGTTAGCGGTCTGCAATCTTTTGAATTTCAGCAACGGTAACATAACCCTTATTGCCGGTATCAATATAGCTAAAGTGATCATAAATACGAGGCATGCATCCTTTAGCTTCATTCATGGTCAACTTGCCATCACGATTTGTATCGCATTTAGCAAAACGCTCAGCAATTTCTTTATTACGAGATGCCTCATCGGCATACGCTGGTAACGATAAAGCCATCATTGCACAAATAGACAGCAAAATCGCTTTAGAAGGAGTCCTCATGAATATCTCTTATTGACCTGTTGGACTTGGGTTTGCAGAGGTTTCTAGAGCTACTTTAACGACTGTTTTTGCCATAGAAATAAATGAATCAACAGAGCCGCCAGCGGTTCTGAATGACTCACCCTGAACGGTTACTAAACCCTCACCCAATAATTTATTAGTCTGGCTGTCAGTAATCTTGCTCTCCACTAATAGAGCTGGGGTTTTGGCATTCACTCCACCGGCATATGCCGCAGCATTCATGGCAAGGCCAATAGGCGTGAAATTCCATGGTTGCAAACTATTTGCTGAACTCTCTGCGCCAGTAATGCCTACCGAAACGCGGGCAACACCTGGGCCAGGCTGAGTAACGATCTTAATATTGCCGCGCGCATTCACTGCTTCGACAATGGAGGCTTGTAATGCTGCTCGTGCTTTAGAAATTGATTCCGCACTTACATCTTTAGTCGCGCTCTGATTTAAATAGATCGGATCTAAGATAACAGCGGTATAAGCACCAGGGTTAACTCCAGAGATTCTATATCTCCAAATGCGTGCATCTGGAACGGAAGTGGACATTGGCACCAACAGTGAATAATCCGGTAAAAATCCCGATCGAGGCATTGCTTCAGTGGCAAGTTTGGGTGCATTACTACATGCAGCCATGAACAAGGCCATCGAAAGTGCTGCAGCAATAAGAGCAATCTTCTTCATTTTTAATCCCATAAAAGTGCTGCAAAAAATAATAAGCGGCAAAGAATTCAATTCATCATACCGAACAATAATTAATCTTGGGGTGGACAAGGCATGGTAACTCCTGTCTTCTTATGAATGGTAGGTTTACAGTCCGACTGCATAGCGGGTGAAGATTGCGATCTAGTCGTGCCTGTAGGTGTTGTAGCAGCAAGCGCGGGGGTGTTCGTCGAGGAAGAATCTCCCGCAATGCTCGTAACTGGTGCAGATTTAGCTTGTCTTGGCGCTTCAAGACCTACCGCAAGATAAAAGGATCGATCTGTGCCAGGGCATGGCATTAATGCACCAGTTTTAGCGTTATAGACGTCCTTGCAATGTGGATTTGCCTCAAGACGCGCCTCTAGCTTGCTAGTACTACATCCGGTCAGGAGCTGAGTGCCACTTAAAAATAGGAGAATGCAGCATTTGACAATATTCATGGAGCCTCATTCTAAGTTAAACAGGCAGGCTTTAATAGTGGCAATATATTGACGTTTAAACAAATAAAAGGAATTGATATGGACAAAGATGCGTTTGAAAAGGGGTTGAAAACCCGTCGTGAGGTTTTGGGCTCAGAGTACGTAGATAACTCAATCAAGAATGCGGGTGAATTCAATATGCCCATGCAAGAATTGGTCACTCAATATGCTTGGAATGAAATTTGGAATCGACCGGGCCTAGATCGTCGCTCTAGGAGCATGATTAATTTGGCTATGCTCACAGCACTTAACCGCCCTCATGAATTAAAGCTCCACCTAAAAGGTGCCATTAATAATGGCCTAACAAAAGATGAGATTCGAGAGATCTTGATGCAGACGGCAATCTACTGTGGAGTGCCAGCAGCAATCGATAGTTTTCGATGTGCCAAGGAAGTTTTTGCAGAGATGGGTATTTAATTGGAGAGCTAACCTAGATGAAATCAACTACCCAGATAGCTTGGAAGGTACAAGCGTACATTAGCAGCTTAAATCATGAATCGTAGTCGCTAGCAAATTGATGGTTTGTATCCCGATGATGGGCTTCATCATTGCGGACAGCAATCACCACGTCTCGAAGAGTTGCATCCGGTCCAAGCTTCCAATAATCAATGGCAATCTTTGGAGCGGACACATTGGATATACGCCCCTCATCAATTTCTTTTAAGTATTCGGTATAGGAATAGACTGCCTCTTCCTCAAAATAACCCACAATACGATGCGCCGTACGTGGAAAAAATACATAAATAACGAAAAAGAAGTTCCAGAAAATGGCCTGTGTTATCAAGACAAGGTAGCGCTCAAACAGATTAGGCTTTGCAATCTCAATGAAGGTCATCAGATGCATTCTTTCGTTCTCGGCCTCCGCCAAAAGCGTCCGAATCTTTGGTCCATAGCCAACCCTCATGCTGCGTAGGCTTGTTAAATGTGTCCACATGCCAGCAACCATTCCCGGGACTCCTGCAACCGTTTCTAAAACTACAGCACGGTGCCCATAGCGTTTCTTAAAAAAGGTATCCGCAAAAAAGCGCATCCCCTTAGTAAAAGATAGGGCAACTCGATCAGAAATTTGAATCGGGGTGTAATGGATGGGATCATTCATAAAAACACTTTAAATGTTTTTCAGCTTTTGTGCCTGAAAGTACTGTGCACATGCATCATGCTTGATAATTAGCGTCTCCAGCTCAATTTGACCGTTGGGAAATCGGACTATCAATTCATAGATACTCGGCAACTTCCACCAAATTTCCGTCAGGATCACGTAAATAAACAGATCGGATTGGTCCCAGCGCCCCTCTTCTGGGTACCGGACCTACATCAATCGGTACGCCAATATTTTGAAGATGCAATATGAAATTATCCAATGAGTCAGAAGCGATAAGGCAAAAATCGCCTGAGCCTATTGTTGGAACTCTTGCCTTAGTAGGCGTTTCGGTAGCCTTATCTTGTAGATTAATTTTAAGCTGTCCAAATCGCAGCGCATAACGTGGCTGTCCTTCTGGTCCGACAAAAAATTCTCTCTCAAAGCCCATTACTAACTCATACCACTGCGTAGTCAACTCAATATCTGTGACAGTTAAAACAATATGATCAATGCGATCAATAATTTTTTTCATTTTATTAGCCCAATAAAAATATATTACGAATAATTAAAGCGTATCTAAGATTTTAAGTGCTGCACTCACCAAAGGATATAGGAATAAAAGTAATTAGTTATATTATCCAGCCCATCATTAAAATGATTTTTTTAGCCGTAGGATGAGCAGTGCCACAAGCCCTACTAGCATGACATAGAGTGAGATCAATACTGCCCCTTTGCTGTGAGCATAACTAAAACTTGAGTAGGCTAAAAAAGCAGAAGCAATACAAAAGATCAATGGAGTAATAGGATAAAGCGGTACCGAAAACACCCGAATTTTCTGATCCTTGGCTCTTAAGATAAATACGCTAATGCCTACCAAGAATAAGAAACTCCAAAATACGGGCGCAGTGAATTCCACCATCGCTTCAAAGCCATCACTTTGTAAAGCTCCAAAGCCAACCAAGGCCAGGCTAATTACACCTTGCACCATATAAGCGAAACGCGGCGTACCCCGAGATGATTCCCAATGAGCCATCTTACGAAGCCCATGCCAATCTTCACCCATCGCAAAGTTGGTACGGGCACCCACAATCATCGTGGCATTAATACTAGTCAGTGCAGCAACACCAACAAAAAGACCAAGTAACTTTTCTCCAATAGGACCAAAAGCAAGGCCAAGCAATTCAGCTGAGGCTGCCTTACTATTTGCCAGCTGTTTTAAGCCAAGGCCATTTATTAGCGCAATGTTTACCAATAGATAAATGATCGAGATGATGAAAAGACTGAAGACAATGACTCGGACGATGGTATGTGTTGTGCCCTTCAGTTCAGCCGAAATATAGGCAGATTCATTCCACCCTCCAAAGGTGAGCAAAACAAACACCATTGCAAGGCCCAACATACCAAATTGTGGCGTACTAGAAAATAATGGCGGATTTTCAACAGCTGGAAGTGAAGAAGTGAAGAAACCAAGGCCAGCAACAATAATGGCTATTAAACCTGAGACCTCTAAAACGGTTAATGCTGTTTGTATGTTCGCTGATGCCTCTATTCCGACTAAATTAATAATAGTCAGCACTACAACGATTAATACTGCCCAGCAAATCACTGAGTGTGGCCCCAAAGGAATGACCTTAGTCATGTAATCACCAAAGACAAAGGCAAGCAATGCAATTGATCCGGTATTGATGACCATGGCCTTAGCCCAACCATACAAGAATGAAACATTCTTGCCATAGGCCTTGGTTAAAAAGTGATAATCACCGCCAGCATGGGGGTAAAGCGTAGCTAGTTCAGCATAACAAAGGGCACCTGCAAGTGAGATGATGGCTCCACCCGCCCAAATTGTCAGAGCCCAACCTACATCGCCAGTGATATCAGCCACGATTGATGGGGTTTTAAAAATACCAGCACCAATGACGATGCCGACAATGATGGCAATAGCGCCTAGTGGGCTGAGTAAACGCTGAGGCGTAACCCCTGAGTTATTTACTGACATCCCGTCAAGTCTTAAAGGCGCTTACCAGTAATGACATTATCGTTATAAGACCTACTCTTATACTTGCCCTTGAGCTCATTATTCCCTACAGACATCATGACAAAATGTGAACTTTTGTCACGATCTAGGTATGTGAAACTGAGAATTGCTCCTTCTAATTTAGGATTCAGAAGAGGCTGCGTGTTATTACCAATTTGGAGAGTGCCGCCAATTTTTTGATAAAACTGAGACAACTTTAAGATCGTTCTATCAGTCTCCATCCCGGAAATCAACCACTCACCCTGCACTTGCGCCGGAACAACCCAGTAATAGGCTCTAGCAGGACTATCGATTTCAACATCTGCATCCCAATCACCCATATTAAAGGCATGCGATGCAACTCGCGTACCAGGTTTCATCTTGAGGATAGTGGGCCGTAAGGCCAAATTTAGTTCGGGTAATAAATACATAGTGACTACAGTAGCCTTACTAAAATCTTCTACAAAGATATCGCCATTGATAATCTTCACACGATCACTCACACCAGAACGATCAACATTTCGTTGGGCTAACTGTGCCATCTCTGGATTAAATTCAATTCCAATAGCGCGTGCACCAAAATCCTTAGCAGCTGCAATCGCAATTCGGCCGTCACCAGAGCCAAGGTCATAGACTAAATCGGTGGAATTGACTTTGGCAGTTCGCAACATGATGGCGAGTAATTCATTCGTGGTAGGCACCCAAACTACGTCTTTACCTTCTTGGCCAACTCGAGGTTGATACTTATCATCGCCGCTATCCATGACAACTTGAGCGAATGTATTGAAAGCAAAAAATGTGCTTAAAACAAGGAACCAAACTTTCAAAGTCTTCATATCATTTCCATGAAAAGAAAATATTAAGGTGAATTTCTTATTACAGGGCTAATGAATCACATATTAAAAGAAGCTTATTGCTCTGCCCCAAAACAAATTAGACCACTCAGAAAGTGTGTCTTTCGGCAATATAAGCCCTAAAAGAGCCTTTGGAAAGCCTGCCCTGTAGGATTTAAACGGGTGGCTAAGGCTTGGAGGCTGTAAAAATCAGCTCAAACGTTTATTTATGGCCTGCACGATCCAAAAGTCTTTGAGCTGAGATTTGATTTTTTCCAATAGCAGCAACAGAGATATTTTCAGCCTTAAATGAACCCAAAAGCTTCAATCCTTCATTATTAATCTTGACTGATACAACCACTGGCCACTCATTATTTCCGTCTGCAAAATACTGTTGGGCAGAATCACTTGCAAGGTATTCTAAAAACTGAATCGCTGCTTGTGGATGAGGCGCGTTCTTAGCAACGCCGCCACCAGCGATATTGATATGTGTTCCAGTTGTTTTCTGATTCGGCCAGATAAAGCCAATCTTAGACACAAGCTCTTGATCCTCTGGTTTGTTGGACCTGAGGAGGCGCACTAAATAATAAGAGTTTGTGAGGGCAACACCGCACTCGCCTGAAGCAACGGCTTTGATTTGATCGGTATCGCCGCCTCTTGGAGGTCTAGCCATATTGGCCACCATCCCTTTAGCCCATTCTTCAGTAGCCACCTCACCGCGCCGCTCAATCATGGCGCCAATCAATGACAGCATGTAAGGATGTGCGCCAGAACGAGTGCACACTTTGCCTTTATTGATAGGATCAGCTAATTTCTCGTAGGTATCGACATCCCGTGGATTCACCTTGGCCTTGTTGTACACCACAAGCCGTGCTCTAGTTGAAAATCCGAACCAAGTAGACCCTTCAGCATCAGGTTTAGACCTTAAGTTTGCCGGAATGCGACTCTCTAAGTATTTTGAATGAATGGGCTTAAAGAAACCATCAATTTGAGCACGCCACAATCTGGCTGCATCTACCATGAGAATGACATCAGCTGAACTATTGGAACCCTCGCTTTTTATTCTCTCCGCCAAGGCATTGTCATCTGCTTCAATACGATTAATCTTGATACCAGTTTTTTTAGTGAAATCGCTATAGAGCGCTTCATCCGTTTGGTAATGTCGAGCAGAATATAAATTTAATTCTTTATCGTTTGCTTGAGCTGGAGTGGAACCGATACTTATGAGTCCCATGAAAATAAGCGGGATTCCGAGAAATTTCAAAAGTTGCTGCTGATTCATGACTATTCGCGATAAAAGAGAGAAAGCTCAATTTATCACAAATACGAATGATTATCAATTAAGATTTAGAAATAACCCTAGAGAGTAATAAAACAGGCAAAAGACTGACCAAAACGATGGTTAGTGAAGGCAAGGCAAGCTCCGCCAAGCGCTCGTCCGCAGCCAACTGGTATGTAGCAACTGCTAAAGTATCAAAGTTAAAAGGCCTTAGCAGTAGCGTTGCCGGCAATTCTTTCATCACATCTACAAAAACAAAAAGACCTGCTGTCATTAGGCTACGTTTAAGCAAGGGAATATGAACCCTTCTAAGAATCTGAGACTTCGAAAGACCAAGTAACGCTGCTGAACCATCCATAGATGGCGTAATGCGAGAAAGACCTGCCTCAACACTTTGCAAACTTGAGGATAAAAAACGAACTAAATAGGCATATACCAAAACCAGTAAGCTAGCGGACATCCACCAAGCTAGTTGAAAAAACTCTAAGAAAGAAAGAACGCCAATTGCCAGAACGGCACCAGGCAGTGCATAACCAAAGCTCAATAAACGATTAACCCAATTCAATTCAGCATGAACTCTCACTGAATAAGCAAAGAAAATCGCCAGTGCTACTGAAATCAGTGCAGTCAGCGAAGCCACTGACAGTGAATTACTCAACCAGCCTAAATAACGAATATCTACAGAGAGCCCCTGCTTTAACAGGAGTTGCAAAAGAGCAAATGCAGGGAGTAAGAATCCACAAAGTATGGTTCCCCCGCAAAATGCAAAAGCAAAAAAGGCCTTCTTACCAGTGAGGCGTTTTATCAGTGACCTACCTTGTGAGGGGGAAGAATAGCGTAACTTTGAACGGCTACTTTGCTCTACAAAGAAGATGAGCAATACAAAACTCAATAAGCCCAAAGCCAACTGGACCGCAGCTAGACGATCACCAAAAGAAAGCCAGGCTTTAAAAATTCCGGTAGCAAAAGTTTGAACGCCAAAATAGGAGACCGCACCAAAATCAGCTAAGACCTCCATCAAGGCTAATGCCATGCCAGCAAAGATAGCGGGCCTTGCCATAGGAAGCACCAGGTTTATAAAGCCTTGAAATGGGCTATAGCCCAGTGTTTCAGAAACTTCAATCAAACGTCGACTACGTTCTATAAATGCAGTCCGCGTGATGAGGTATACGTAAGGATATAAGCAAAAGGAAAAAGACCAAATTGCGCCAGCCATTGACCTTGGATCAGGAAAAAACCACAAGGCATCCGTTCCCAGCAAAATACGCAGTGCTGTCTGAATCGGGCCAGAAAACTGCAAGAGATCTACAAAAAGATAGGCCATGACATAAGCTGGCACGGCCAATGGAAGAATTAAGGCCCATTGAAATATCTTTTTTCCAGGAAAGTCGTAACTCGCAATAATCCAGGCGTTACCCACTCCTAGAACAAATACCCCTGCTCCAACACCAAAAATTAATGCCAAAGTGGTAACAATATATTCGCCGAGAACAAAGCTCCATAAATGGCTCAAAGTGCTAGTAGCCTGTAAATCTAGACCTGCCGCTACTGGAGAGAAAAATGGCATGACCAAGCCAAATAGTGGCAAAAATAGAAACACAGCAAGGGGCACCATAATAGGTTTCATGAATTCGGCAATCCGTTTAGACTCTCACTATGTATTAAACCATTAGCACTAGTGAGAAAATTATAGTAATGAAATCTGCACACGCACTGCTTTCCATACAAGGACTTGAAGTAAGCTACCCCAGCCAGGATGGTTATAACGGCGTCATTGCAATTAAAAACCTCAATCTTGAGCTCATGGCTGGTGAAATTGGCTGCCTGCTTGGATCGTCTGGTTGTGGAAAGTCTTCTGTTCTTAGAGCGATTTGTGGTTTTGAACCCCTCAAATCAGGTGAAATTTTCCTAAGGTCTAAGCTAGTAAGCTCCCCATCTACACTTGTGCCGCCGGGCCAAAGACGTGTTGGTATGGTCTTTCAAGACTTCGCCCTCTTCCCCCATCTTAATGCACTAGAAAATGTTAGCTTTGGATTGCAACATCTTCCAAGCGAACAAAGAAATACGGTTGCAATGGATTGGCTGAGCAAAGTTTCTCTTTCGGACAAAGCCAAGTCATATCCACATGAACTGAGTGGTGGTCAACAACAGCGGGTTGCACTTGCCAGAGCTATGGCACCAGAACCCGATTTAATTCTTCTCGATGAGCCATTCTCTAGCCTCGATGTTGAATTGCGAGAGCGGCTCGCTTGCGATATGCGCGATATTCTGAAGGCTAATCGCATTACTGCCCTTTTAGTGACTCACGATCAAGTTGAAGCATTTGCAATTGCCGACAAGGTAGGCGTGATGGCAGAAGGCAAAATACTTCAATGGGATGAGCCCTACGAGCTCTATCACAAGCCAGCAACCCGCTATGTTGCAGACTTTATTGGTCGTGGTGTATTTGTTAAGGGTCAAGTTCTAGCTGGAGATAAAGTCCAGATTGAAATCGGTGAACTTGAAATGGATCAAGGTCACAATATCGAAATTGGTAAAGAAATTGACGTGCTGATCCGCGAGGATGATATTCAGCATGATGACAATAGTCCTATGCATGCAGAAGTTGTTAGCAAAACATTTAGGGGTGCAGATTTTTTATACACCCTCAAATTGCAATCTGGGGTTGAAGTATTAGCCCTTGTGCCGAGTCACCATAATCATGCAATTGGCGAAAAAATCGGCATCACTCTTGCTCTAGACCATGTGGTCACTTTTTAGCTCTACGCGACTAAGCTGCAGCAATTGAATAGCGTCAATCCAAGCAACATCACTGAACAAGTGATCACAATAGAACATGACTCGAAAACTTATAAATTCAATACGTTAGATGAAGCTATGCAGTGGGCTAAGGATTTAGGTGAATTTGTTACTATCAAATTTAATGGACTAGAGATCGCAGGAAAATTTGGTGCTGATGGGATCACTAGCGGAAAATTCCCAAATGGCGAACCCTATACCTGGAAGAAACGCAGAAGGCAGTAGAAAACCGATTGATTCGTCAATCTGTCATATTCAACTCCCAAAATAAGAGTTTTAAAGGACCAGTGATACCGCCCATGAATATTACCTCAATACAACAGCGCCGTGCTTTGATGAAGATGATTCTGGGTGCGCCAATGCTACCCCTTGGGGCAACTGGTATAGCAGCTGCATTCAGCTCTAAATCACTGTTCGCCGCACAATCTGATGCATATAAATCTGCTGAATTTATCCCAATGGATGCACCATCGTTGAGCAATCCAGAGGCTATGGCAACTACTAGTGTTGGATCTCTTCTAGAAATCACAACCCAAAATAATCTCAAGAAAACTTATAAATTAGCTTATGAGCCTTTTTTTATTACAGGTGACATGGTTACCGATGGAAATGGCGGCAAAGTTTTGGCTGGCGGCTATGTTGATATTCATAACAGACCTATCATGGATACGTCAGTGACTGGAAAAGAAAGGCAATTCTTTTCTGATTGCCCAGATGGCATGTCCCTGCTAAAACTCACTAAGTCAAATGTTAAAGGCGTATCTGGAAATACAGTGTTTGCAGTTGTTCAATTTGAATACACTAACAGCAACCAAAACGGCGAAAAGATGTATGCGCAACTACCCTCTCAAATTGCGGTACTGACATTAAATCAAAATCCAAATAACGGAAAGCTTTCTTTAGTCAAATATTCACCAGTAAATACAGCTAGCTCTCAAGGGCTCTGGATTACATGTGGCTCCAGTCTATCCCCTTGGAATACACACCTATCGAGCGAGGAGTATGAACCTGATGCTCCATTTGCACATGAAAATTCTAGATTTAAGAGTTTTAGTAAAAATCTCTACGGCAATGAAACTAGCGCCAATCCCTATAACTATGGCCATCTGCCTGAAGTGACTGTGAATGACGATGGCACTGGAACATTAGTAAAGCATTATTGCCTTGGAAGAATTTCACACGAATTAGTGGAAGTCATGCCTGATAGAAAAACTGTATTAATGGGTGATGATTACACCAATAGCGGTATGTTTCTCTTTATTGCTGATAAAGAAGAGGATCTCTCCTCTGGCACCTTATACGTTGCAAAACTAGGTGACGGCTTTTCAATAGACCCTAATGATGCAGGTGCAAAACTGAGTTGGATTAAGCTAGGTCACGCTAGCAGCAATGAAATTAAAAAACTAGCTAACACCCTAAAGCCATCTGACATCATGACAGTTTTAAAGACTGATCCTAATGATCCTTCATTTACGAAGATTTACTATGATGGAAAAGTCAATTGGGTAAAGCTCAATCCCGGCATGGAAAAAGCCGCGGCGTTTCTTGAAACTCACCGTTATGCCTATTTAATGGGTGGCAGTATGGGCTTTAGCAAAATGGAAGGAACGACAGCAAATACTAGAGATAAGGTTGCCTACTTTGCCTTGCAAAATATTCAAGACTCCATGACTAGAAGTGGAAAAGGCTGGAATGCACAAAGTAATATTGAGGTATCCAAGCCATTAATTGCCGGCGGCATCATGACTAGTAAACTTTCCGGCGATCAAAAAGATCAGTCTGGATCTCCTATCAATAGCGCATGGGTACCAACAACAATCTCGGCCTTCCTGGTTGGAGAAGATATTGAGCAAGACCCATTAGGCAATCTCGCTAATCCCAATAAGATTTCTAATCCGGATAATTTAAAGTTTTCAGAAAAGCTAAGAACGCTCTTTATTGGCGAAGATAGCAGCACTCATGTAAATAACTTTATATGGGCTTATAACGTTGATACCAAGAAGCTTAGTCGCATAGCCTCAATGCCATCAGGTGCTGAAGCAACGGGACTTGGAGTGGTGGATGACCTTAATGGCTGGATGTATATCACTACAAACTTTCAACATCCAGGTGACTGGCTAGGAAAGCTCCATAACACTGTCAAACCAACCTTGGATCCACTAATTAAAAAGAATTATAAAGATCGCTTTGGTGCAGCTGTTGGCTACATCACAGCCGCTCCCCTAGGAATAAAAATAAGCTAATAAATAACGCGCCATAATGATACTGATCTAACTACACCTCCAAACAGTAAAGGCGGCTTCTGGGCTATTGGGGCTTACCAACACCAGGAATTTGCCTTTAAGATCTTTGGCTACTAGAACACCGTAATCATTTAACCCCTTGGATTTGGCGGCTTTAGCAGCAACCAACCAAACACTTTCCAAGTTATCTACATAAACAGGGGTGAATTGCTCAAAACGAGCTCTCGCATTTGGATCCAATCTAAGTATGTGGACATGTAATTGATTTTGACTGCGTTGAGACTTGGGATTAACAACCAATGCAAGTGATTGAGCTTCGATGCGCTCTATTCCATTATCCCAAGCAAACTGCCAAATACCCTCTTCGCGATTAAGATCCTCAACTCCAGTGATAACCTCCCTGGGTAGCGCAAGACCATGGATAAATTCTGCAGGGCATCCACACATCTTGATATCACGTATTGCAGCATATTTTGTATTGAGTGCCCACACTTCATTTGTTTTTTTACATTCAGTAATGCCGCCACAATTGGCCTCACGCCGAGGTAGCATGCAATTACTACAATAATTTTCTTTTGAAGGATCTACACACTGAGAAACAATATGTAGCAAAATATCACTCTTAGCAACAGTAAGAGCTATGACTTGTGTATGCACACATATGAGGGCTGTTGTTGCAAAAACTGCTTTAAACCATAGGCTTTTAATTCCAATTCTCAACTTTATTCCTCTAGCTCAAGGTATAGAGAAGATTCCGCATCAGCTAACTCTGCATACTCAGATGCCGCCATCTGATCCTCAAATGAGAGTTGTGCAAAACGCTCTGCCGCTTCAAAGTTTTTTTCCCTGTAGTTATCTAGGGCCAATAATTGATTCCACGCGGCCTTTTGATAATATTCGGCGGACATTCTTCTTAAATCGATGATTTTGTCGCTTTGGTTTTGATCAAGCATTTTCTATCTCCCTCAATGTGTCATTGAACTTGATTGTGATGCTCTACTTTTCTTATGACAGCTCTGTGAATTTTTAAAGCTCTTTGTCATATTTGGAGCCTGTATATCAAGGCCATTTATGACAATTTCACCTCTTAAAATTTAATCCCAAATATTTCAGTTCACGATAGATTTGTCACATTTATTCATCAAGAATAAAGACTACTTATGGGAGATGAAGAGCAAGTCTGCTCCTTACTGGTCTCCTCAGATTTCTCTAACAGCCCATAGGTAACCACTTCTAAATAATTTAGGGAGAGCGTCAATGACTACCTTTACTACTGAAGATCGCGAGTTGATGGAAAAAGAGCCGATTCCATTTTACGGTTACTGTTACTTAACTGATCCAACATCAAAAGACAAGAATGCGCTTTTACATCCGGTCTTAAAGAAAATTAAAGTGGAATATAGGATCGATGACAGCAGTGAGGATTTGGAAGATTAGCCTCTAGTGCTCTTGATGTGTTCTGCCTAACTTTTCAGGCTTACCGTTTCCATAAAGGCACCACTGTTTGATTTCTTCAGTGAGAGCTTCAACATCTTTCATCTTGAGATTTCTAAAGTCTTCCAGACCGATAGTTCCAGTCTGTTTTAATTTCTCGACAGTCTCACTTAATGCATTCATTTTGATGCCCATTCCTAATGAAATAGCGGAAATAAATCGTAGTCCTGGAAAAGAAGGCGGTCAAGGAATTTGCTAAAAAGCTATTTTGGATGAGTCTTGAGGGGTTTTTGGCCTGCCCAGCACGATTCGAACGTGCGACCTACGCCTTAGAAGCTTTAAAAATGAGCTAAAACAATAGTAGAAACAATGACTTAAGCCTTACTAGATCAGGCGTGGCATGCGCACCGAGATCATTGGTTTGGAGTGGAATTGACTATGTGGTGTGTGGCATCCGCAGATGTAGAGTCGGTTAAACCGACACTAAATTGGACGACCCCACGGCAAGCCTTGGCAAACCATTTTTACTATGCCTCTCGTCCCCACGAACAGGGAAATTTATAAAGCACAAAGATCGGCAAAACCACTGCATTTTGGCGTGATTTTGCACATTAGCTATTTTGATGGGGCTTAGCGTAAATCAGGTGGGGGATGAAATCTCGAGCGGCGCAAAAAACTACGCGGCTAGATATTTGATTGAGCAGCTGAAATCTGCTGTTGGGCTCGTTTAATCTTTTGTCGATTACGCTCTGCTTTTAATGCCTTGCTAGCAGCGTCCTTCTGATTTTGTAAGCTAGCCACCCTGGCCTGATCGGGTGTTTGCGGGGGCTTAGCCTTAATAGCAGAAATAACCTCATCAATCATTTGATACCCCCTGCTTTCACGGGTAACAATAGATGGGGTGCTAGCTAGACTATCAATCCCAAATTGATATTGCAAGATTAATCTAGCGTGAATTGGATTTGTGGCAAAAACAGCGGTATTTACTAGCTGACCCTTGATCCTGACATAAGCTTGATATTTGTTCATGCAAGTATTTAGTGGATAAGAAAATGGTGCCGCACCAAATGTCAATACGGCACCTTATTTCACTTACTTGCGAAACCCTGCTTTTAATGCTCCGCTAGCATTTTCAATCTGGGGATCTAAATCCCCTGCTTCGACAGCAACCTTCACTGTTTCTAGTGCCTTAATTAAGTCCTCGGCACTATCAACTTGAATACTGGGCTTGCCTTTGGCCAATTCAATTGTGCAAGCTCCATATCTAATGGAAACGCAGACCTTCCCTTCTTCAGTCTGAAACCACCACGGCTTGATTCTTTTTGGCACTTCCACTTGCTTACGAATCCCTGTCTCCCTATCTTTGACGCTGCGAAATTTCATTAGCACAAAAGGTGTGCCTGTGATCTGCCCTTTTGCTAGCTGGATCTGCTCCCATAATCGGCTTGAAAGTTTATTCCTCCGAATCACAATCGCTGGTTGATGAATCGGCTTCTTGAGAGCCACTAGTTTTAATGCGGTCAATGCGCTCATATTTCCTCCTATAAATGAAAGAGCCATTTCAATTTATTTTCGGAATAAGGATTTGGACAACCTCTTTTTTATTTTGGCTAATTTTGAGCCAGAAATTAATGGGTTTTCTTAACAAGAGCTAAATACTTTTGCGAGTTGCTGTGTTTCAAAGTGCGGTCGCAAATAGATAAAGAAGTTACTGGTAGTGAGTTACTAGTTACTCGAGTAGCAAATGAGTAGCTCTGACTAGCAACACGACTTAGTGACTATCTCTTTGAGATCTGCAACTAAACTCAAAGCAACATCTTTTTGGATCTACTCCTCTAGCAACCAAGCCACGAAAGCAACAGCTCGCAACGAGAACTCAATCAATTTAAAAAAGGAGAACGATATGAGAGAAATTGCGGTTAGAGGATTTATGAATGAGAAATTTAATACTACCTTCGGCAAAGGTTTATTTAGACGGGCTATGTTCAATGGCTCAGTAGAGCTGGGTAGCCCTAATCAAAAATACCTAGTGGATTACTTTGATTATAGGAACTGGGAGAATACCGCCAAAACAGATGAGCAGATGGCCGTTGTTCGCAAACTCAGTGATGCTGGCATTGCAGAACAACCGGGCGTTCTAATGTCTTGGATCCAACATTACGATCCACTCACTAAGACAAAGCTAGGTGTTGGTGGATTTAGCATCTACTCCCCAGAAACCAAGGAGCTGCATGTAGAGATTGAAGATCTAGCAAACAACACCAAGGATTCCTGGACGCTAGATGTACATCTTTGTAAAAGTACTGGCGTTAATAAGCCGGTGTTTATAGCAACCAATGTGGATTTGAACTAAATCATGATTTAAATCCATGCAAGATTCACCTCAAAAAAGCCCTATACGCAAAGATCTATCAGCTTCGCAATACTGAGTAGCTGGAATTACTAAAAACAGCGTATAGGGCGAATTTGAGGTGTTACTCGAGGATCGCTGGTTTAAGTCCGTTTAGCTGTTGTCTAAATCCCACGAAAAGAAGCGATCTTTTATAAATACTGCATAAAGAACAGGTTAAGAAAATTGTACTTTTCTTAACCTGCCTTGTAAGTCATTGATTCTTGGAAGATATTTTTTGATGGCCAAATAAACAAATTTCGGTCGACCTTTTAAGACTTAGAAAACATACTAAATACACACTTTTTATTTATCTAAGGAGAATTAAATGGCACAAGCAAAAACACTATCTCAAACAGAACTAGATCTAGTTCTTAATTACGTCAGCACCAAAAAATATGCCTTGCGCGATAGAGCGTTAATACTTACAAGCTTTCTTGGTGGACTTCGCGTTGCCGAAATTGCCAGCTTGAAAATGGGCGATGTATTAAATCTCGATGGCACTATTAAAAATGAAATCCGCCTATCGGCCGCACAAACCAAGGGTAAGCACCCTAGGACTGTATTTGTCTCACAGCGTTTACAGGCTGAATTGGCCAACTACTTAACAACAAGATACATAAAAGAAGCTGATATTCCCCTCTTTCATACAGATCATCGTTTGGGATTTAGTGCTAATGGCTTATGTGTGTGGTTCTATCAGCTTTATAAGAATGTTGGCATTAGCGGTGGCAGCAGCCATTCAGGAAGAAAATTCTTTATTACTACCCTCGCTAATAAAGGGATTGGTGTTCGAATCTTAGCCAGCCTTGCAGGTCATAGATCGATTGCAGTGACTCAGAGATATATCGATGTCAATGATGAGCAAAAGAGGAATGCTGTCGAGCTAATTTAAATGGCAGTCGGGTAAAACCGACTCTAACAGGCATGCCTAGTCAATTGCGATACTCGATCTTTTGCGCAGTCAAACTCGTGATTACCTAATGAAAATAATCGGCTAGCAAAATTTTCATCTTCAAAATTAAAGCGGGTTTGAAAGCTTTTACCTAATTCTTGTTGTGGGAATATACCAAGTGCAGCCTGCTCTGAGATATTTAAAGCGCTTTCCTTGTGCCTCATGACCATTAAGGTCATATGGCGCCGCATGTGATCATCCCCACTTTTGTGCCTTGCTGCCAATGGGTCTAACCTCCCGATAAAGCGATCTACTAGCATTGCCATTGCCCCAGCCCTCCAGAGCTCAGTATCGGGATTTGAAGCCATGGTATAGATTAGGAGCAAATCTTTCCACATATTCTTTAATTTAGCGCCTTTAAGTACTTGACTATGAATTTGCTTGATTTGAGTATTTGGCCAAATTTGCGATAAAGCATTAACCAGTTGGGATATTGATGGGGGGTCTTGATCGCTACAAAGCTTTAGCAATACGTCGTCATCACAAACAAAAAACCTGTCTTTGCCTTTAATAATTTCAATTACTGGAGGAGACGAATCCATCAGCTGCTTCTTATGACCTTCAAACCAAGTCGTAAATGGACAATCTAAGACACAACCGTACTTGGAGTAACAATCTAAGATCTTACGATTATCAAGACTCATTTCTTAGTTAATCGTTTTGGTCTCACATACTTGCTAGCGGCGGTATAGCTAGGACTTATACGTAAAAAGTTAAAGAAAAGCCTCGCCATCTCCTGATGACAGTCTTGCTGCTCCGCACAAAGTTTTCCGCCCATGCGGATATCTCCAGCCTAAATTTACCTACTTTTTTTAATTCTAAATTTTGTATGTATTCACTACAGGGATGCTGAAGTGAAATCAGATTGTGAATGGAATTCACCATCACATTTTTAACAATTTCAGGAGAAAATCCATGAGTGAAACTACTGTAGTCGAATCAGGCGTTAGCGCCCCTAACGCTGAAAAAACGAATGCCAACCCTTTTGCAGTGGGAATTGGCAATTTATTAACAGGTAGCAATCCAGAAAAAGCCATCGGTGATTCGATAGATCGACTGGTCGAATATCGTAAAAACTGGGAATCTACTGAGCTTTCTAGTGCCAATGATGTCCTATATGGAATCTTGCAGCATTGCTACGCCCTAAACAACACGATGCAAGGCTCAGACAATATTGCCAAAAGCCTTAAAAAAGGTCTAGCGAACTACATCAAGACCCATGAATACAAGTTCAGCGACAGCTCGCCACTAATCACTAAGATCGTGAAATGTGTATTTGGTGTTGATCGTCGTAGGGTTAATGCCTATAGCACAGCTATGAAGGCAGCAATGGCTGAGAGAGTGAGCGTACTTGATCTACCAAAATATTTCCGTGAAAAAGGTGGCGTTGAGGAAGTTAGACGCTCTGCTACTAGTAAAGGCAAATCGATTGCTCAGAAGGTGGAATTAGGACGTACCGTACTCGATGGCGAAATACTAGCGAAGGTACAAAGTGATTCTCTTAATGCCTCATTCTCAAATGAGCAACTAGAGGAAGGTGTTGTATTGCTGGCAACACGAGAAGATGATGGCAGTTTTGCAATCCGCAGAGTCATCCAAAGTGGAACAGCAGTTAAATCAGCGTTAGCAGCTTGCTCCAGTGTCGGCGCTGAAAAAGAAAAAGCACAGAAACTAGCTGATGAGGCTAAAGCAATTGAAGATGAGCGTTTAGCCGCCCAATCTAAATTAAAAGCTGCTTGAGCTTGTTGTTCTACATATGATTGCTGGCATTTACCTTCCAAGATAAATCCAGCAATCATTTCATTATTTTAAGGAGATTGCGATGCATAACCCTAGACCACCCTCTATTGTCATACAAGCACCCAGATGTTTAGATGATTTTGCTTTACAACCTAATAGTCGATTTAAGCTTGAATCCATACTTGATTTAAGTCTGCCTATTCCAGCTAACGGTATTTGTGGGATTGTTCTATATGGTTTATACGGAACTGGTAAAACTACTCTGGCCAACTTATTACCAGGCTTAATTGAAACGGCCAAAGTCAATCCTGCTTGTGCAGCAATGAATGCTGGATCTATCGTTGATACAGAAGATCCTAATTCAGATTATTTTGCCTGCGCACAAGGTCAGAACGGCGCTCAATTAACTCAATCGATTCAAAATAGAACCACTTATATGTCATTTAATAGTAGTGGTCTACATTACATCATCATGGATGAGGTTGATGTCTTAACCCCAGCAGCGCAAGCAGGCTTCAAATCAATCATGAATCGTAAAGACGTCATATTCATCATGACTAGCAATAACTTAGATCAAATTGATAAAGGCATTCAGAATCGATCAATTTTGATTGATATGAATGTTCCACCAATTAATGATTGGCGACCAATTTTGCGTCGTGTTTATGAAAATGCAGGTCTACCAGCACCGCCTGACGATGTATTAGATCAAGTGGTTCAGGCTGGTAGAGGATCAGCTCGAAGCATTTTTTCAGATATCGTGATGAGTGTTAACCAAGAGGTGAGAGAAAAGCATGAGACTCACTTAATTACCCTTAAAGCATGCAGTTAAATAATATGTAGCGTCGGGTAAAACCGACACTACATGATTGCCCCTGCCAATCTTTCCGCACTCATCATTGGTGTTAATTTTGAATAATGACGTTCAATCATCCCCACGCTAGTACCCATTTGCCTAGCTAAGGTATGTATATCAATACCTTCAGCTAGAGCAAAGGTTGCATAAGTATGGCGTAGGCTATACAGGGTTCTATTCTTACCTGTCGCATCCTTTAATAAATTAGATTCAACCATGAGCCGCTCAAAGACATCATCTAGGCTATGAGGAGCATCTCCTTCGGGAAATACAAACACCTTACGATCTAGCTTGGCCTCAATCACAGCCTCCAAATTGTCATAAGGCAATGCCTGCCAAGCAATTAAACGCTCTAAAGCCTCAATCACAAAATGTCTTGCTATTAGGTATCTAGGGCCCGTTTTGCCTGATACCCAAATTCTTAGGTAACGCTGCTCACCAATCCAATGCCACTGCAGGGCTTTCCAGCGAATTGGCATACTCTCCGTTCCTTGTCTAATGCCTGTTCCTAACAAGAACTCCACATAGACTCGGCAAAGCCTACGCATATGGTTACTGCGTTGATTGCGGCCAAATCGTTCCCAGTCCCGCATGTATTCCTGTAAATAATTGACTTCTTGTTGATTAAAAGCTGGCCTAATTTCTGCCCTGTCAGCGTTTACCTCTAATAATGGAATGGTACGATTTCGATGGATTAGCCCTTGATCTCTGGCTCGCTCAATTACTCGCTTATAAAGCCCAGCATGACGTCTTTGAGTATAGGTCTTGGGATTCTTGCCCATCTTCGATATACGCCACGCTACATAGTCATCCACTAGCTCTTGAGTAATGTCATTGATCTGGTAGTTACCAAAGAATGGGATCAAGTACTTGGTATAGATGTGAATATAGTCAACATGGGTACGTTTATTGGAATTGGCCTGGACTACTCGGGCAGCAGCAGCCAGCTCTTGCGTGGCTAATTGCCGAAAAGTCTTGGTCTTAATGGCTAGATCACTGGCCAGCTTGACCTTGACTGTTTCATAGATAGCAATGGCTTGGGTTGTGGCTTCGGCCACTTGATCTGATCCAGTGCTAGCGGAATGCCAAGCGCCAGTAGACAGCTTAAAACGGCATTGCCATTGGTGACTACTAGGTCTTTTGTAGAGGGTGACGGCACCATCAAGCAGTTTGATGGGCTCATCATCAGCGATAACGGTAGAAAATAAGAGTGATAAATTATTCATTACAAGCGTCTCGAAACCGGACACTTGTTAGCTTAATTTCAGAGTTACTTTTGGGCGACCTGAATTATATACTGTCGGTTAAACCGACACTACAGCATCAGGGCTGTGATGGGCTTTCACTGAACACAAAGAAGGCCCACACCCTACTTAATAGCGGCAGGCAGAGTTCGACCTAAAGCCGACCTTGGCGGAACATGGCTCCACTAATCAACGATAGCAATCCGATTACTTAACAACAGCCCAATCTATAGGATAGATTGAGGTGATTTAACTTATAAATTAAATCTTGCTGTAATCACTTTCGCCTTTATTTTGATAACTGCTATGGCCTTAGCACCCTTGGGAATAGCGAAATTACCTTTCACTTCCAATTTCCCTTCATTAGGCAGTAGCTCGAAATCCTTTTTCTCTGATCCAATTAAGACTGTCAGCTTTGCTGTCCCACCATCTGGGGGTATAGGTTTACCGTGGTCCGTCAAATACAGTGATAAGCTATCAGGCTTTGTAACTAATTCAACATCAATGTCCTTAGCCTCTACTATGACACCGCCATGCATTGGTTTTAATTCATGGCCAGCTCCAGCTTGAACTAAGCCAGCAAAACTGATGAGCAAGGTTGCAATCAACATCATTGATTTCATATAAACCCCTTTAAATTAAAATACTTCGTTAGTTTTCATATTGCTCAAGGCTATTTCAGATGCTTTTTTCCCGTAAAGCCAAAACATGGCTGGCGTTAAAAAAGTATCCAATAGGGTAGAACTGAGGAGCCCGGAGAAAATAACAACTGCTACTGGATGCAATATCTCTGTACCAGGACGCTCTGCTTCAAATAGTAATGGTGCCAAGGCAAAAGCTGTGACCAAAGCTGTCATTAGTACAGGACTTAAGCGCTCAATTGATCCGCGAATAATCATTGCCAGACTAAACGATTCACCTTCTGACTGCATCAAATTGAGGTAATGGCTAATTTTTAAGATTCCGTTACGCACAGATATTCCTGCTAGCGTGATAAATCCTATTAATGCAGCAATCGAGAGTGGCTGGCCTGAAATCCACAAACCAATCACTGCTCCGACCATAGCCAATGGAATGTTAGACATAATCATTAAAGATAAGCGTATGGACTTATAGCGATTATTTAAAACTGCAAACATCAAAAGAAATGAGCCAATTGATAGCAAGCCAATTACTTTAGATGCCTCTTCTTGCGCTTTAAATTGACCATCTAAAGTAATGAAGTATCCCTCTGGAAGGGTCTGATTAGAAATAACAGCTCTAATGTCAGCCACGATATCCGACAGGGCACGCTTGGAGGCATTAGCCGATAAGACAATTCTTCGCTTACCGCCGTCTCTGCTAATTTGATTTGGGCCATCCCCATCCTCAATCCTAGCAATTTTTGAGAGTGGAATTTTTCCATTTGGCGTATCAATCAAGATATCAGCAAGACCTTCTAAATTTCTTGCTGAGTCTGGTAACTTGATCACTAAGGCAAACCGTCGATTACCCTCAATAATTTGCGAGAGTCTCTCCCCTTCAACCATGCCCTGCAAGGTGGCCATAATCTGAGATGTTGAAACCCCGTATTGCGCTGCTTTATCGTAATCAATTCGGACCTTAATTTGTGGTGCTAAAACCTGCTTTTCTATTTCTAGATCAACTAAGCCTTCAATGCCCGCTAATTTGGATCTCAAAAGATCGGCTTGGCTACGCAGCACGTCTAAATCATCGCCAAAAATCTTAATCGCAATTTGCGACCGAACCCCGGAAAGCATGTGATCTATTCGATGTGAGATTGGCTGACCGATCGCAATTGCAGCGGGTAAGTTAACTAATCTTGACCTAATATCTGCCTGTATCTCAGCCATGGAGCGATCTAAATCACCCGCAGGCTTTAAACCAACATCTAACTCGCTAACGTGTACACCTTCCGCATGCTCGTCCAACTCTGCGCGGCCACTCCTGCGTCCAACATAAGTCACTTCAGGAACCTGCCTGACTAACTTTTCTGCTTGGCTAGCTACGCCTGCCGATTCAGAGAGAGAGACACCAGGATTTAAACGCAGTCCGATCAGTAAAGTCCCTTCGTTAAAGGGCGGTAAAAATGAGCTCGCCATAAAGGGAACACTGGCAGCAGCAACTATGACGGATGCAAAAGCATACATCAGAGGCTTTTTAGGCGCCGCTAACAACCTTGATAACTGAACCTCATAATGGCTTTTAAGCCAAGTGACAATCTTTGTATCGTGATCCCTCAGGGACTGCATTGAGGGCAGCAGATAAAAGCAGAGTACTGGCGTGATAGTGACTGAAACTAAAAGTGATGCAAGAGTAGAGACTATAAATGCAATACCCAAAGGAACAAATAGTCGCCCCTCTATACCTGGTAATGCAAATAATGGGATGAATACCAAAACGATGATGGCTGTAGCGTAGATAATTCCGGTTCTTACCTCAAGCGATGCGGCTCTCACAATCGCTAGTGGACTTAATTGGTCTAAAGATGCTTTATCTAGATTTACTCTAAGGCGACGAATTACGTTTTCCACATCAACTACTGCATCATCAACTAGGCCGCCGATTGCAATGGCTAGGCCTCCTAAGGTCATCGTATTAATTGATAAACCAAAGTACTTAAAAACCAGGGCAGTTAAGAGAATTGAAACTGGAATTGCTGTTAATGAGATGAGGACCGGGCGAATTGTTCCTAAAAAGAAATACAGCACTACAGCAACAAAGATTGATGCGCCGATGAGCTTACCCTCTAAAGTGCTAATGGATGCATCAATAAAGCTCGCCTGCCTAAATGTTACTTTTGGAGCTTCCATGCCAGTTGGCAAGCCCTGCTTTAATTCTGCAATAGCTGATTCAATCTTTTTTGTAAGCGCTACCGTATCTGCTGAAGGTTGTTTTTGTACACCTAGGATGACTGCTGGCCCACCTTCATAACCGGCATCGCCTCGCTTAACTGCTGGTGCAAAAGTAATATCTGCAACTTGTCTTAAAAGTATTGTTTGTCCATTGCGGTTCGATACCGCAATGTTCTTTAAATCTTCAAGGCTAGAAGTTCGCCCTATATGACGAATAAGATACTCACGATTATTAGACTCAAGAAATCCACCAGACGTATTTGCAGAGTAGCCCCGCAATGCATCTTCAATCTGCAATATGCTAAGACCTAGCTCCGCCATACGACGAGTATTCGGTTGTACTTGAAACTGCCTGACTTGCCCGCCAATAGGAATGACTTGCGCTACCCCGGGGATAGCCATCAATCTGGGTCGCAAAACCCAATCAGCATACTCGCGAACCTGCATGGATGAAATCTTAGATTCATCAATCGGAATGGCAATTTGCATAACCTCACCCATGATCGAACTAATGGGCCCCATACGCGAAACAATGCCATCCGGAATTGCTCCGTCCATAGATGACAGTCTTTCTGAAACCATTTGTCTAGCGCGATAGATGTCTACAGACCAGTCAAAAGTAACATATATGAAAGAGAGACCAGCGCTAGATACTGAGCGAATGGCTTCTACTCCTGGTAAACCATTCATGGCCGTTTCGAGTGGGAATGTAATGAGTTGTTCAACTTCTTCTGAAGCCATTCCTCCAGCCTCAGTCATGATGGTGACAGTAGGCTTATTCAGATCGGGAAAGACATCCACAGGCATCTTGCTTAAGGTGTACGCACCATAGACCATAGATATAGCGCTGAGCAAAATCACTATCATGCGATTTTTTAAGCTGAAATCTAATAACCAAGTAAACATGTCTTAGTCCTTAACGAATTTGATTGATGAGGGATGCCCCATCAGTAATGACTCGTTCACCATCTTTAATACCGCTAGTGATAACAATGTTTTGACCATCTAAAGGCTCATATACAACTGTTCTTGGCTCAAATATTTCTGGGGACTTTTTAATCCAAACAATTGTTTGGTTCGAGCTGCTTTTGACTAATGATTTTGAAGGCGCCTTTACTCCAGTGACCTTGCTATCGGTATTTACGAATACTCGAATGGGTTGGCCTATCGGTAAAAATTGGAGATCGTCCGATTTAGCAGAAAAAGTAAGAGGCAAGGCTTGCTCTCTGAGGGTCTGTCCACCACCGAGATACTTGAGCTCAATCACTTTGCCATTGACATCCACCTTGCCATCAGCAATGTTCTTACTCAGATTTGAGTCGTAGGCAAGCGCTTCTATTAATAGCTTGGATGGATTAACGACCTCAAAGATTAAATCTCTTGCTTGCACTACTTGGCCAGATACAACACCCGTAGTAGAAATAATTCCGCTCACTGGGGCTCTTAATTCCTCGTTCGCAACGGCCGCTTCTGCCTCTTCAATAGCCTTACGAGGGACCGTATCGCTAAGATCTCGCAAACGCTTTAGTCGACTTTCCGCAAGTGATCTTGATTTTCCTGGGCCAGCCTCTGGAGTTACATACGCCAAGACATCGCCTTTACTAACCTTCTGTCCGGGCAATGGAAAACCAGCTGGTCCCGGCGTAATACGGCCAGCAACAATCGCCTGCACCTTACCGCCAAAGTTAGGATCCATGATGACTTTTCCAGCTAAATCATAGGTTTTGGCATACTCCCCGAACTGGCCAGGAGTTGTCATCACGTGTAACTGGCGTTGCGCAGGCTTGGGAATAAAAAGACTGCCGTCCGACTGTCTTTTCGGGGCGTCGCCCTGAACTTGGGATGCTTCCGACTCGCCATGACCCGGCCCAGCGTGAACCTTAAAAGCAAATAGCGCCACAGATAAACCAATAAGGATAAATGGGCGAAATACAAAATCTCTATGTTTGCGATTCATACCCGCTCCTTGATTTGTTTAATTAACTTTTTTGTATGCGTCATCAACATCTCTTTCTTGCGATAAGACAAATAGGCAATTGCCATCAAGAGGCTGAAATAAAGCAAGATCTTTATTGCTGATTTCCAAGTGATCAATGAGGAGCGCTCAAAGGAGCTTAGATCGATAGTGGCTGCTAGTATGTCGATAACATCATCATCATTAATCGTGATAGTGATCGCAGTAGGCTGATCTTTAATTTTATTTTTTAGGCGAAAGAGATACTCTCCATCGCCATGAGGCTCTGAGCTAATTTTAGAACCCTCAAGCTCAATTTCAACCTTGGCTCCTTTGACCAATTCATTGGAGGAGTAGCGATCTAGGTAGAGCGTGATTTCCTTGCCGTTAATCACTCCTACCGCCTCATAGAGATCGGATTCAGCATAAAAGCGAGGTAATGATTGAGTTTGTGCAGTGGTGAGTTTTTCCTCCCCATGACCAGGCCCTGCATAAGCTGCCGATGCGATTGTCAGAGATAGCGCAATTAATAGTTTTGACGCCAACTGACTATATTTGTTCAATAAATTCATAGTTAAAGTGACCTTACTCTGGTAACAGGCCAAGGGCCTGTCGTAAATTTGAAACTGAAACTGCGTAATTGATTTTTGCAATCGCAGCCTGTCTATTTGCATCCACTGTTTCTAGCTCTATGCGTAGTCTTGTGGGCAAATCGGTTTCACCAAAGCGAAATGATTTGTCAAAAAATTGACGTGTTTCATTGGCTAAGTTAGACCTCTTATCTGCAGCGCCAAGCTTCATTTTTGCCGACTTCACTAAAGCCACATTTGATTCCACATTACTTAATGCAGACTCTCGCTCATAGGACAATCGAACCTCTGAATCGACCATCTCAGCTGTAGCACTGGCCAATCTATTAGTATTGCGAGCATCAGAACCAAAAGGAATTCTTAACCCAACAGCAACTGATTGCTGATAGGGAACGCCATAGACTTCACGGCCCTTAGTAGTCCATATTTGTAATTGTGGGGAAGCCCGAGTTTGAGACTTTGCTAAGTCAAGCGCTTTTTTAGCAACCTCTAACTGATCTACAAGGGCTGCAACGATTGGCAAACTAGAATCTAGTCCTGACAGGTTTTCAGGAACCTTAGGCAACGGTTCAATATTTTTAGCAATGTCACCGAATTGAATTTTCTTGAGGTACTCACTTCCCAATAAAGAACGCACCCTTTGCTCAGCATTAATGACGTTGGCCTGTGCTTCGATCAAAAAAGCTTCTGATGATGCGAGGGCGCCATTGGCCTGATGAAGATCTGCGCGAGATAAGTCTCCAGCCTTAAATCTCTTTTCAACATCAAGAGCTAAGCTCTTTGCATTCTCATTTCTGCGTAGCGCTAAATCAGACTCAATTTTTGATTTCTGGTAATTCCAATAGGCATCCCTTACTTCAGCTGCAATTCTCAATTGGGATAGATAGTATTGAGACAAAAGCTTTTTATATTCAGCATCCGCTAAATTAATTGAGCTTGACCGCTCATTCCATAACCACAGGGGGATATCTAAACCTAGTATGGTTTCACTAGCGCCTTGATTACTGTTAGTTCTATCGGTCTTTTGCGACACTTCCACCGAAGCTGGGCTTACCAAAAGGCTGCTAGCAATTTTTTGCCTAGCAAGCGCGGCCTCTACTCGATACTGATAGGACTTATAGTCAGGTTGGCGCTCCCATGAAGATTCATAGAAGGACTTTAAGGCTGATTCACCTTTGCGCTCACCATTAGCCAGCGCTATTGGCGATCCCAATATAAAAACCAATCCAGTAAATTGAATGACGCAGCGACGAACTGCGCCCGAATACTCTCGCAACATAAAAACTCCATTTGTTTGTTCAAAACAGAGTTAGCGAGAGGAGAAGAATTAGGTTAAAGCTCTCGCTAACTTAGGCGAGAGCGAGCCAATTGGGTTTTTCGGGAGGAGCAGGAGAAATATCGACTAAAAACTCCACTCGTGCATCTTCATAATGAAAGATGGTAGAGGTAACTGAAATGCTAAAAGTGGAATGCAATGCTGGAGAATGCGCCAAATGACAGACTCCACAATCAGAATCGTAGCTTGCAGAATCGCTAGCTGAGGCAATACTGACTGGCTTCTCATGCTCGTGATGTGAAACATGAGAAGCTGCTGCCCGCTCTTCTTGGCAGTAAGCAGAAACCGTAGCATAGGATGTTTGTATAGATAAAGCTAGCAGGGCCAGAATTATCAGGATTTTTCTCATGTTTCTATTACAGCATATTTCTTAGTATTTTGCATTATGAGCTTTCTCACAAACGCTTAATGGATTAGCTTTGGATAAAGATGTTACCGACAGCTCATACCAGTAAAACACCTACACACAATTATAGTGTTTCTTGATGTCCCTAGGCAGAATCGACCAAAGCTTAGGATGCCCGACTCTGTATCTAGACTGTGGTTTTAAACAACATGCCACTAGCTCCTACTAAATGGTTGAAAAGCGATAATTGCCATACCAATTAAGGCGACTATTGCCCCAACTACATCCCACCTTGTCAGTTCAATTCCTTCAACTAGTCTGAGCCATATCAGAGCAACGACAATATACATACCGCCATACGCCGCATAAGTTCTACCTGCGGCGGTAGGGTGAAGGGTTAGCAACCACGCAAATAATAGTAGAGATACTATCGCTGGCAAAAACAACCAAGCAGGCTTATCTTGTCTCAATACAAGCCATGGAAGATAACAACCAATAATCTCGGCTACAGCCGTAATAGCAAATAGTCCTGTGAGTTTTATAAATTCCAAATTACCCTCTTTTAGCTTTACTTCAAACGCAGTATACGAATAGCACCGCTTAATACTAAGAATCCGATAACTAGTCCAATGACCCAATCTGGATAGGGGCTATTGAGCCAAACCACCAATACACCAGCAACAATAACTCCTAGATTTGCCAAAACATCATTGGCGGAGAAGATATAACTGGCTCGCATATGAACGCCATCATTCTTGCGTTTAGATATTAGATATAGGCAGGTGACATTAACCGTCAAAGCAAGTAGCGAAATCCAAATCATGGCATTGGGTTCAGGCATTGTCCCAATGTAAATTTGATAACCCGTACGCCAAAAAGCAAGAGCAGTTAAAAGTAATTCAACCACACCAGCTAATTTAGCGGCTTTGAGCTTATGCTGTGCGGCTTTACCAACGGCATATAAAGCCACCACATAGACTGCGGCATCGGCAAACATATCCAAAGCATCAGCAATAAGCCCTGCCGATTGGGCAATCCAGCCCGCAATAATCTCAACAAAGAACATCAATCCGTTTAATGCCAAGAGCCAAATTAAGACTTTTCGCTCTTGAGCATCTTTGGCGGCATCCAATTGAATTGGCTTAATTTCAAAGTCTTCTAATACTTGGCTGCTTTCAATCTTTGCCCCAAAACCTAAGGGAACTAATTTATCGAGAACCACATTAGGCTCTTCGCTATGACAAATGATTAATTTTCGATTGGGAATATCAAAATCCATCGTGTGTATTGATAATGAGCCCAATGCCATGCGGATCATCTGCTCTTCCGATGGACAATCCATAGCAGGCACGATGAATATGGTTTTAGAGATTGAGGGATTGAGATGATTTGACATTAAATCAGTAATGTAGCGTAATTTTTGAGGATCATGAGGATAGACCGCTTTTGGCCTATCTCTGCCACCCAAACACCGCCAACTAGCCAGTTTTGAATGTCTGCAAGCCACCCCATAAGAGCCATCCAACCGTCACGTAACCAGACACCTCGGGGTCGGGTCAAACCGACACTAAATCGCCAGGGCCAAAATCTCATCTGAGTCGCTGATAGTCCACCAGACCCCTAACGCTAGACCAAGGTAAGTCTCTACGCCGGCCAAGCTCAACCATGATTAGCCACAATCGAGCCAATAGATAAGCCTGAAACAACATTAAATAGTGAAGATTTGGCCTGCCCAGCACGATTCGAACGTGCGACCTACGCCTTAGATGCTCTAAAAATGCGGCTAAACAACAGCAAAAACAATGCTTTTAAAGTGTTGGCTTTTAGTGTGGCACAGGCATCGAGAACCTTGGTGCGTAGTGGAATTAGGTGGATATTGACTGGAATCTATAGGTGGTCAGATGGTTCTATGTTTAATTTGACGGGTAAATCGACAAATATGGGTATAGAAGAAAGCGGCTAATAGCGCTAGATCAGAGACCTCTTGTATAAGCCTTGTTTTCTTTAGGCTCTGTAAATGCAAGGAAAGCTACAACTAGAATAGCGGCGGCTACTTCTGCTAATACAAATCCAAACACGCTTGATGGAGCAATACCAACAAAGGTATTTGTAAAACTTCTAGCCACAGCTACTGCTGGATTGCTAAAGAAGGTAGATGAAGTAAACCAATAGCCTGCTGTCACTGTTAAGGCAACTAACATTGGAACCTTATCTTTAGATTGCTTGTCACCAATATGTATTACTGAAAGCAAAACGAGCGTTGATACTAATTCACTAACCCAAATCCCTAATCCTGCTCTAGCTTTTGTTGATTCTTGGATGATAGGAAGGCTAAACATGACATGCATTAAAGCAATACCTGCAATAGCCCCAGCAAACTGACATACCCAATAACCCAACATCTTTTTCAAATTAAGATGCCCTAGCTTCCAAAACATCAAAGTGACTACTGGATTAAAGTGAGCGCCTGAAATTGGTCCTAATAGAACAATCAAAGCATAAAGCCCGGCACCAGTAGCGATACTGTTTCCAAGTAAGGCTACTGCGGCATTGCCAGCGCCTAATGTTTCGCCCATAAAACCGGACCCAGCCACTATTGCCAGTAGCAGGGCCGTACCAATAAATTCACTTACATAACTTTTCATACTTGAGTGTGAATTGCCTTCAAGCTCATTGAATCAAGTTTCTCTAGAGGCATAGAAGCCATGATATCTAAACGTCTTTTAAGGCCATTCATCACATCATTAAATGCATGGCGCTTTTCTAATTCTGTACCCTGCACTTGTGATGGATCAGGAAATCCCCAGTGCGCTGTAGCAGGCTGTCCAGGCCAAAATGGGCATTGCTCACCTGCTGCATTGTCACAAACGGTAATGACGAAATCCATCTTGGGGGCATCGGGCTGACCATATACATCCCAACTTTTTGACTTTAATAAAGTGCGATCCATTCCCAATTCTGCAGCAATGTCAGCCGCAATGGGGTTTACGCTTGTGCCCGGAGTAGATCCTGCTGAAAAACCTTTAAATTTTCCACTTGGATGAGTAGATGCCAATGCCTCACCAATAATTGAGCGGGCAGAGTTATGGGTGCACAGAAAAAGAATGTTGTATTGCTTCATAGTGATTTAACCTTTCTGGAGGAATTAACAGGTAGACAAGACAAACCCCCACAACAGTTATCCAATAAGAACTTACTTAAGTCCTGGACTAAATCTGCATTAGGGCGATAGATCAAATTACGGCTTTGACGCTCTACCGAAATTAAGTTGGCTTGATAGAGTTCTTTTAAATGAAAACTTAGGGTGGCATTTGGAATACCCAACATCTCATGAATCTGAGATGGGGTTAAACCCTTGTCACCCTTTTGGACAATTAAACGAAATACATTTAAGCGGGACTCTTGTCCAAGAGCTACAAATGCGCTTACGGCTTCTGTATTTTTCATAATTCGATGATAATGGAAAGATTGTGACAGTTTTATGAAATTGAGTTTTTATAGCTGTTTTGTGCCTTTTAACCGTTATTCATTAATATTCATACATGACCAACCTCCCTAATATTGTCAAAGAACTGTTTCATAAGCCGGATCTTGAGAAGCTGCGATCTCATGCCCCATTAAGTCATCCCCCTAAGATTTTGCTTTTATATGGATCGCTGAGAGAGCGATCATTCAGTCGCCTTCTAGCGGAAGAAGCTGAAAGAATATTGAAGGCCATGGGCTGTGAAACACGGTTTTTTAATCCCCATGGATTACCTCAAGTGGATGATGCCCCTGAAACACATCCTAAAGTAGTTGAGCTAAGAGAATTAGTTCAATGGGCAGAAGGCATGGTTTGGAGTAGTCCTGAGCGTCATGGCGCAATGACTGGCCTCATGAAATCTCAAATCGATTGGATACCACTTAGCGTTGGCGCTGTCAGACCCTCTCAAGGCAAGACTCTGGCTTTATTACAAGTGAGCGGTGGTTCGCAATCTTTCAATGCTGTTAATCAAATGCGCATTCTAGGTAGATGGATGCGGATGATCACAATTCCAAATCAATCCTCCGTACCCAAAGCATTTTTAGAGTTTGATGACAACAATCGCATGAAGCCCTCAGCGAATTATGATCGCGTAGTTGATGTCATGGAAGAGTTAGTTAAATTCACGTTATTGACACGCTCAGTTGCCACCCATCTAACAGATCGCTATAGTGAGCGAAAAGAGTCGGCCGAGGAATTGTCTAAACGAGTGAATCAAAGATCTATTTGACTAGAATACTGAGCTGTATTCAGTATAAGTAGGTCTAACTCGGCCATCTTTATGTTTGGTCACTGTGCCTATAGTGATAAACACTAGTGGCTCATCATCACCCTCCAATTTGAAGAGCTCCTTCATTTCTGCACTGTACAAGGCGTGTCCACTTGATAGTCCAGCTCCGTATCCCATTGCATGAGCAGTCAAAATAATATTTTGGATAGCGCAACCAGCGGAGATGAGCTTTTCGTTGCGAGGGATCTTGTTATCTCCCGTACCGTATTTTGCCACTACCATCAGTAAATACGGTCCACGCAGAGCTTTACTATGTGCTTCATCAAGCTGCTCTGGAGTTGCGTCTGGATCGCGTTGCTTTAAATTATGGGAAAAAACTCTACCAAGTAATGCTCTACCCGAATCTGATACCTCATAAAAATGCCAAGGCGTTACTAATCCGTGGTCAGGCGCCGTACCTGCTGCCTCCAAGATGATTTTCTTTTGCTCCTGTGATGGTCCAGGGTCGCCCAAACGTTTTGGAGAGATATGGTGCCGCGTATGCATCAACTCTGAAACTAAGGGAACTATGTCATCCATCTCTACACCCATTTAATAATAAAAAAGGGGTGAGAAAACTCACCCCAATCTAGGACATCATTAATTAGACATTATCATATGCTCTGCGTTTAAAGGAAACCGTACGTTTAAAGTCACTCATTGACCCAACACGCTTAATGTTGGCATAAGTACCTTTATAGTAAGGAATAACATTACGATCAACCCACTCTGTTGTCACATCTCCCGCAATACCTTTAACGTAACCAAAGAGCATGAATGTTTGCTTAGGCTTGGCATCTTTAACGGGATAAGCCATCGCAAAGGTAGAGCCGTAGTCATTAAATACTTCTACTACATCACCCGCACTAATGCCAAGGGCAGATGCATCACCTGGATTAATTTCTAAATAGGCCATCGGATAACGGCCGCGCACAAAATCATTGTACTGATCGTGATATGCCGTCTGCCATACTTCATTAGCACGACCATTGTTGATCCAAAATGCATATTTTTGCTTTTGAGTCTCAACAGGTTTTGGTAAACCTGGCCATGGGGAGGGTTTGAAGTGCGCTTTACCATCCTTAGTATCAAACTTGTTATCGGCATAAATCATTGGAGTACCGATGAGTTTATCGCCTTGCACCTCTTTAATTGGGAGCTGGACGCCGTTATTGCCAGCTTTGGCTAAGAGAGCATAAGTTGCCATATAGCCAGTATCACCACCTTGAGAATCAATCGGACCAGCACCTGGACGCCCCGCTTGACGGAAGCCATCATTAAAGGCATCTTCTTCAGTCTTCCAATCAAACCCCGAGAAGCGTTTAGCCATTACAGCGTTCCCCTCTTTCTCATATTGCGCTTTGATAGTATTAGCAACCATAGCAGCAATGAGGCAGTCGGGTTTTGCTTCGCCCGGTGCATCCATAAACTTCTGAGATAGACGAATACGACGCTCGCCATTCATTGAAGTGAGATTCATTTCGCCTGGTTGAGTAGCGGGTAACATCATATGCGCCGCTTCTTTAAGGGAAGTTGGATACAGGTTAATACTTGCTACAAATAAGCCGCCGCGTGATGTCGCATCGTAAATGACATTTACCATTTCCTCTGACGAGGCACCGCGAGCTTTAGACATCGCCTCTTTCACAATCTGAGAGCGTTTAAGTACTACCTCTCTTAATTGCTGGGCGTTGTTTGATGTTTGAAAATTATTACAAGCCCACCAAGTCATCATGCGGCCATTGCCTTTAATAATCTCTTGGTCAATGTAAATCTTCTCGCCAGTTGGATGAGGAGGACGTGTATAGCCTTCTTGGTGTCCACCCATACGCACTACGCCAGTACCGCGGCGACCTACGTTATGAGTCGCAATCACCAAGTCTACTAATGCTGATTGGATCAGATAATTATCATTACCCCAAATGATGCCCTTTTCATATGAGTGCATCGCACGTGGCATTACACCATTGGCTTTTGGCTTATAGCTCCACTCGGCTGCTTTCTTGAGCTTATCTATAGATACACCAGTAATCTTGCTGCACTCTTCAAGCGACAACTTATTGGCTTTAGCAGCATCATCAAAGCCCTTTGTATGCTTGGCAATGAAGTCTTTATCAACCCATCCCTGCTCAATCACATAAGTGAATAAGCCATTAAACAAGGCAATATCCGTACCAGGTTGAATATCTAGGTGTAGCGTACGATTCTTTGCCTGCAATTCGCATAATGAAATAGTGCTATTTTTCCGAGGATCAACAAAAATAACTTTACCCTCGCCTACCGGCTCATTACCAAACAGTTTCTTTTTCTTATCTATCGTGGAGCCCATGATATTTGGAAGCCAGTGATTTAAGAAGTAATTAGTTTGAGTCTCATAAGGATTGCCGCCAATTGACCAAACCACATCGGCCAACTGGGCATCTTCATAACTATTGTTGAGCTCTCCAATGCCCATCTCCCGAGTAGCATGACACTCGGAGTTATATGCTGGTCGATTATGAATACGTACAGATGGAGTTTGAATGGCGCTAAACATCAGCTTGCCAGAGCCCCAGGTATTTTCAAAGCCACCGCCTGCTCCACCATGGTCAAACGCAGAGTAAAAGATCGAACGTGGACCATCGTTATCAATAATCTTCTTGATAAGTCCCGCATAAACTGCCATAGCGTAATCCCAGGTGGTATCGAGCCACTGATCACCTGCATAAAACTGTGGTAGCTGTAGGCGCTCCTGTGTAATACCTTGAGGGTTGTACATATACGTTGCCATCTTGCCGCCACGCGTAGAACTCAAACCACTATTTACGACGCATGCCTTGTCAGGAACAATCATGATGTTAGAACGCTTGCCGTTCTTATCCACCACAGTATTAGTCATCGCTGGAGTCAAAGTTACAGCCATTGCTGGAAGTTGGGTACGGAAATCTAAACCCAGCGCATTTTGATTTGGGGCTCTTCCACCTTCTTTATTTGCATCCCATTTATAAACGTTATAGCCACATCCGACAATGCAGAAGTGACAAGTCATATTGGTTTTTTGAGCGTCAACTGGGGGTAATGCAATACGATCATTGAATGTTGTCATGGCGATTGTCCTGTCTTAAAGAATGTTAGAAGCACGGCCATAAATCAGGCCATTTACACCAACCGCTTTAAATGAATCAGTACCGGAATCATACTTAAGCTCGATTTTTGGTAGGTTCTCAGTCGCTTGACCACAAACCATTTGCCCCAGATGTTCTGGATCAAAAACGCTAAAGTGGCATGGACATTTGAAAGTTTTCGCTTGCTGATCGTAATTAACTGGGCAGCCCATGTGTGTACATAAGGTGCTATAGGCAACCACGTCATTATTCGGACCAACACCACCAGCAACAGGACCTTCCATCTTGATTGCCACACAAGGTGAACTAGCATCAGGATAATTAAAAGTAACTGGGGTATTTACTTTCATACCAGCAGCTTTGCCAATAGCACGCTCTGGATAAGCCAAAACTGCACTGTTACCTGGAGCAGCATTTGCAGGATTGCTAACTAGTGAGGCTGCAGAACCAACAGCTACCGCAGAGCCAATACCAGTTACCTTTAAAAAATTACGCCGACTTTCATTTGATTCCATCGTTCGCCCCTTCTTAGAAATTTAGAATACACACCTAAATTAGCACTAATAACTAGTTGTGTATAGAAATTATGACGAGTAGTTACCCTTAATTATTGCAGCGCAAAAATATAATCTGCATGAACTGATGAAGCAAAAGCTAATTGGCTAATATTAGCTATTCTGTGCAACTAACTAATCCTCACTTGCCTACTTTGATCGTCCAGAAGTTATCCTATTTAAAGTCACTACAACCATCACATAACCGGACACTGCATTGTCGGGTCAAATCGATGCCAAATGGCTAGGATCAAAAGTTCGTCTGAGTCGCTGTAGTCCACCTGGATCAACTACGCCCACTCAAGGTCTTCTCAACGCTGTCAAGCTTGATCATGATCCAGTCAATAGATCACAATTGATAAGCCTGAAACAATATTAAATAATGAGATTTTGGCCTGCCCAGCACGATTCGAACGTGCGACCTACGCCTTAAAATAAATCGTAGCCACTTGAAAAATCAATATAAACAATGGTTTATGTCAAAAAAATGGCTAATGGCTATCGGACAAAGGTTTTGGTGAGCCCCAAGAATTTATTTAATCAAGATCCATGCAGTTTGCATAGTAAGTTACGGTTGCAGGCCAATCTGTAAAAACACCCTTAACACCAACTTGCTTGGCCAGTACATCTAAAACCTCATAAATTTGCCCATCTGATTTGATTGCAGACTTAATGGATTGATGATACCAAGATCCTCCTTCAACCAGTGGGCCATCCCGCTCTAAAGTCCAAGTAATAATATTTAACTTAGCATTGCGCGCAGCTTTCGCATACGCTGAAGGCACGATCTGATTTTTTTTATTTACTGTTAATAAAACCCAGATGGGTGGCGCTATATAGCGAACTCCCATGTCATAGAGCTCATCCATAGTGGGCCTCAAATTATTTGGTTCTGAAGGATTAAATGACGGTAAGGTGTAGCGCCCATCTAAATAAATTGCCTGCTTACCAAATTCTGGTTCATTTTTTATCCAATACGTTACATCCCTCAAATTAAAGGATTGTGGAAACACATCTGAGGGTGCGATTCCTACTTCCTTGTAGTCATTAATTAATGCTTGTGCATATTGCTCTTGTGTAAACCCCAAATAAGGCATTGGTACCAATGCCTCTTTGAGCTCAGGAGTAAATTTACCGCCATGCTTTTTAAAAAGAGCAATAGATTCTTTGTGACTTAACAACGTCCCACCCATACTTGAGTAAAGATCGGTGCGCCACTGTGGAGTGCCCGCTAGATACGTTTTAACATTACTTGCATTTCGATTAACTCCATCCATTTTTCCTTTTAAGGTCTTAAATTGCTCAAATGTAATATCAGTGGTTCTGCATTCACTGGTTGCCGGAATTTCGCCTTGCGCAGGAGAAAATGGTTTGTGGCAACTTTTAGCAAGAGGTGTTAATAAAATATTGGTGGTGGCATGTAAATCATTTTGTGCATGTCGACAAACAAGTTGCTTATCTTTTGTAAACGTGACATCACATTCGAAAATCCCAGCTCCCATTATTGCAGCAGCCATATTAGACTCGGCAGTATGCTCAGGGAACTGGAGTGGCGCTCCCCGATGCGCAATTGAAAAACGTGATTGTCGTGGCGTATTTTTTGAACAACTCAATAATTTAGTTTTCAATTCACTTTCTGCCATTAAACCAATTAAATATTGGGGGCGCACGCCGTATTGCAATTCTTGTGAATAAGCTGGTACGCTAATTGCCATGGATAGACAAATTAGTACGTTTCTGATTGCGCCTCTAGTAACGTAATTTTTATGGAGTTCAGTAAAAATAAATGGGTTTGCCACACCTTTTAAAAAGGGCCAAACAATCCTGAGGCATTGCAGCATTGGTCGCATACTGGAAGCAATCGTGTTTTGCAAAAAGTAAAGCATACCCCCCCCTAAGCAAGAGTTTGAACTTTAATAATTACCCTAAGATATGACAACTTAATTACAAATTGTTTGATGTCGTTTAAAAACCATTTAAAAATTACCCCGCAATAAAAGACTCTAAATCTGTTGCTTTTATTTGTATGATTAATAAACAAATTACAAGGAAAATATGACCCGTTACTTTATTTGGCAATTATCCGTAGTGCTCAGCATCTATTTTGGCTACTTACTTATTCTAGATAATTCCATAGCTAAAATTTGGTTTGCATTTTTTGTCTTTACAACTTTAGGTCTAGTTGGCGTAATGGACCAGATACAAAAAAAGCATGCGATTTTACGTAATTATCCAGTCATTGGGCATTTACGATTTTGGCTTGAATTTATTCGCCCTGAAGTGCGCCAGTACTTTTTGGAGTCGGATAGCGAAAAATTACCGTTTTCACGAAATCAACGCGCTTTGGTATATCAGCGCTCAAAGAATTTATCAGATCAGCGCCCTTTCGGAACAATTGAAAATGTCTATTCAAATGGACATGAGTGGCTAAGCTACTCTAATGCTCCATCGCAAATAGCAATTAATCTTAATAGCTTGCGAGTGAACATTGGAAATCAAAATTGCGCACAACCTTACTCAATTTCTATTTTTAATATTTCAGCGATGAGTTTTGGGTCTTTGTCGGCCAATGCAATTCTTGCATTAAATAAAGGTGCAAAACTAGGTGGCTTTGCTCAAGATACCGGCGAGGGATCGGTATCTAAATATCATAAAGTACATGACGGCGATCTCATATGGGAGATCGGCTCTGGTTACTTTGGCTGTCGATTTGATGATGGGCGGTTTGACCTAGAGAAGTTCGTTCAAGTTGCCGCTGACCCACAAATTAAAATGGTTGAGATTAAATTATCTCAGGGCGCAAAACCAGGTCACGGTGGAATTTTGCCAGCAGCCAAGATTACCGCTGAAATTGCCCAAACCCGTGGAGTGCCTATGGGGGTTGATTGTATTTCGCCTAGTCGGCATACCGCTTTTAACAATCCCGTTGAAATGCTCGAATTTATTACTACCTTAAGGGAAAAATCAAGTGGCAAGCCAGTTGGCATCAAGTTGTGCGTTGGAAAACCAGATGATTGGTTTGCTATCCTAAAGGCGATGATTGAAACAAGATTAGCTCCAGACTTTATTGTTGTTGACGGTAGCGAAGGAGGAACTGGAGCAGCTCCTGTTGAATTTATTGACCATATTGGGATGCCAATGCGGGATAGCCTGCGCTTGATTCACACTACATTGATTGCAGCAAATCTTCGAGATAGAGTGAAGATTGGCGCTGCAGGAAAAATCATTTCTGCATTTGACATTGTCAGGGTATGCTCAATAGGTGCTGATTGGTGCAATTCTGCAAGGGGTTTTATGTTTGCTATTGGGTGTATTCAATCTAGAACTTGTAATACGGATAAGTGTCCTACCGGAGTAGCAACCCAAAATCAGTTAAGGCAAAGAGCTCTAGACCCAGAAGATAAAGGTGATCGTGTTTATCATTACCATCAAAATACGCTTCACGCACTTTCAGAAATTCTAATGGCTGCAGGTTTGAACCATACCTCAGAGCTAAATCCAGAATTCATTATGAAGCGAGATGAAAATAGCATAGTGCAGCCATTTTCAAAGAATCTCATGCACATGGAAGCTGGCTCACTACTAGATCAATCACCAGAAATGGCATTTAGTGGTGATCAATGTTACTTGGCAAGCGCCTGGATAAAGGCTAATCCGAGATTTTGGTAGAAATTACAGCTTAAAATTATGCGCTGCACTGACATAGGGTATTTCTGAGTGCAATCTGCGTAGATCCCAAAAAGTGGCCTGCCCAGCACGATTCGAACGTGCGACCTACGCCTTAAAACTTCACTATGCTGAGGCCCTGCCAGAACTCTCAGGGTACTTACACCGCATTTGCTCTATACCTCTGGACCGTATTCAATAATCAGTGAAAGCCGTACATGACAATTGATAGTTAATTTGATCTATCCGCGTAATTTGGCATTGGCCACCAGCGGCCAGAAATTTTCCCGTTCCACCCACGATAGAAAAGGTATTTGTAACCTGCTGGTTCATAAGGCCGAGAGTTCCCGTATATGTTCCAACACCCAGAATCACAATCGAGTCCTGACCATCGCCGAACGAATAATTAACGAAAAGTAAACGCTTATCGCCAGCGTTTAATCTTTCAGATACCCTCGTATTCGCATCAAATCAGCCAACTTGAACACCCTTTTTATCCCATAAAGTCCCGCTACCAGCGATCACATCATCCACAGATGGCCCTGGGGCGCCTGAGTCAACAACAATTCGGCTATCAAAACGCGATACAAATGCTATTTCGTATTTAATGGGATTAAGCTGGGGAACCTTGCTTGAGCTAATGATGTAACTTGGCTGACCACTGGCATATGTTGCTGATCCACTGCTAATAATCAAAACAGTAACAAGAGCAATTCGCATCCAAATCATCATCGTTTGATTTCCTAAACGGAAGGGGTGAAATTTCCAAGACACTCAGCAAGTACCCGTACCCGCTTATAGCCACCAGCAGCGATTCCTCCATTAGTAACGTCAAATGAGAGTGCGTTATTAGTTAGCTTAGCGTTAATTAACATTAGTTTTGCAATGCCCTCATCACTGCCTGATGTACGAGTTGTATCTTTAGGCGCTCTTACCAATGGTGCCTTAGCAAGATGGGTATTCTTTGGATTTGAATCAGTGCCCATATGAAATATCACAACAGCATTAAAACCATCTGCATTCCATAGCTTTTTCTGATCTTTCATTACATTACAAGAGTTCCAGGCTTTAGAAAATTCAGCGACAGGATAGGCTTCAAGCGTACGGATTGTTTTATGAAGTCCAGCTGAAAATCCCACTAATTTATCAACATCATGTAATGTCAGCACCGATTTACCATTTACTAAAGTGACAGTTGCCGTAGGAGCAACTAATTCAAGTATGGCAGGCTCGCCATACTGATTCATGAGATTTAAATTATTCGCAAAAGAACTGTGACATACAAGCAATAAAGAACATAAAAGAGGTTTAATGAATTTCATACCTATCTCCAAAATTAGTAATTGATGCGATTGCACTGCGGCAAATGAAGTAGAACACACATATTCAACTACTGTATTACAAGTTATTGTTCAAATAATGGTTCCAACTAACCTGCTGATTAAGTTGAACTATCTGCTAAATGCAAGCTTTAACTCAATTTGTTTAAAGCATACTTGGCCTGCCCAGCACGATTCGAACGTGCGACCTACGCCTTAGAAGGGCGTTGCTCTATCCAGCTGAGCTATGGGCAGTTATATGCTGGGTATTTCTAGAACAATAAGGGGAAAGTGGTCGGAGTACAAGGATTCGAACCTTGGACCCCCTGCTCCCAAAGCAGGTGCGCTACCAGGCTGCGCTACACTCCGACGGAATCGATATTCTACACCGAGAGGGCTCTTTCGGGCAAATCCTGTAAGATTCGGGACATGGTTGCCTATTTTTCCAGCAAATATCTGAAGCGTTTTCAAGCTGCTTTTTCAGTAGCTTTGCTCCTTTTTTGCCTTTTGGGAACCCACTGGGTTGGCTTTAGCCACAGCATTTCTCATGCTGGCTTACATAGCCAGAGTGTTGAGCAGTGCTCTGCTGATGATTCTGTTGGTGGCGTTACCCATAGCTCAGATGCATGCCATTTATTTGACGCACTGACATTAGCTGGATTCGTGCCAGTTGCCGACACTGATGCAGTTCGTCATTCTGCTCATACCCCTGCGAAGATCGCTTCAGTAGATCTAGTTCTCATTGAATCTGTTACTGCCTCTTATCAGTCGCGCGCACCCCCTGCTTTCATTCTGTAATCGTTATAGCTGCCTAGATCTTTTTTAGGCTTTCGATTAATACAGCATCTGATAGGTGTTGTATGGAGTGAGAGATTACCAATGAATCACAAACATACTCTGTTTGTTTATAAAACAGTTTTATCTTTTTCTATTTATGGATTTCTATTTAGCTCGGCTGAAGCACAAATACCAAATCTAGAAATTACTGCTACTGGATCTCAAGAAGCTACTCAAAGCATCTTGACACCAACTAAGGTTTTGCAGGGCGATGAATTACTCAATAAATTGGGAACAACGCTGGGGGCAACTCTTGCAAATGAATTAGGCGTCTCTGCTACTGGCTATGGCGCTGGCTCTTCTCGTCCGGTCATACGTGGCCTAGAGGGTTCACGAGTACAAATCCTACAAAATGGCCTATCTGTTGGAGATGTATCTAATATCTCCCAAGATCATGCAGTTGGTAACAATATGCAAAATGCCCACCAAGTTGAAATTCTGCGTGGGGCTGCAGCCCTGCTCTATGGCTCAGGCTCAAGCGGTGGCTTAGTGAATGTGGTGAATGACCGTATTCTGACTAATCTTCCTGATAGACCAACGGGTGCAATTAATACAAGCTATGAAACTGTTAATAATGGACGTGCTGGATCACTTGAGGTTGATGGTGCCATCGGATCAGTAGCCGTACACGTAGATACCGCAATTAATAATGCCAACAATTACCGCATACCTGGCAGCTCGACACAGTCACAAGGTGAACCTGTCGGCGGTTGGACAGTTCCAGAAGGTGGAAATGGGGGTAACAACTACACAGGAAAACTTCCCAATACCTTTAGCAATCAAAACAATTTGGGAGTTGGAGTTTCTTATATAGGAAAAAACGGTTACACCGGTGTATCGGTTGAGCGTTTAAATAATAACTATGGCATTCCGACACCTGAAGGTGGATCAATTAATCAGTCACAGAATCGTTATGACTTTCAGCATCAAACGCGCGACCCTTTTGCTGGCTTCTCATCATTCAAATTTAGTGCTGCCAATAGTAATTACAACCATACTGAATTTACCAATACTGGCGAAGCAGCATCTCTGTGGAAGAATATTGCCAATGAAGCACGTTTTGAATTAGCCCACAATCCAATTGCTGGCTGGAAAGGCACCTTTGGAGCGCAAGTTTCTGCTGCATCACTCAATGCCAGCGAAGTAGGTACCGGAAGCTATGCGATCGTACCGCCCACCAAGACTAACTCGAATGCCCTCTTCTGGATTGAGGAAGGCAAATGGAATTCGCTTCAAGGTAACCTTGGTCTGCGTTATAACAACGTGGCACAAAAGCCGAATCTGGGAACCGAGTTAGTATCTGAACCCGTCGATACCGGTGTAATGCCAACCATCGCCTTGCAAAACCGCAACTTTAATTTAATGTCCTACTCTGCAGGAGGTTTATGGAACTTTATGCAAGGTCATGGTGTCGGTGTAGCTTATACCGTTTCACAACGAGCGCCTAGTGCGCAAGAGCTCTACTCCTATGGTGCTCATGAATCTACTGCTACTTTTGATATTGGCAATCCGAATCTCAATAAGGAAACATCACATAATCTAGAGTTCAATATTCAAAGGACAGGTGGCTTATTGCGTGGTAAAGCTAGCATCTATGCCAATCGCTTTAATAACTATATTTATGGCTATTACACTGGTCAATCTGTTCCGGATGTTGAGAATTTTTCTGTAGTAGTCGCTCAACAGGCAGCGGCAACCATTAAGGGTATTGAAGGTGAATTGACCTATAACTGGCGCGAGCAAGGTCTTGGCGCTAGAGTTTTTGGTGATGCTTCGCAAGGAAGCTTTGATGCGGGTGGTAATTTACCCCTACAACCAGCACCAAGACTTGGCGCTGAGATAGCGCATCAACGCAATGGCTGGCTCACTAATGCGACTTATATCTATAGCTATCAGCAAAACCGCCTGGCAAGCTGGGAACAAGGTCCAGCACCAAGTTACAACCTATTAAATGCTGGCATCTCGTATACAGAAAAAATTCAGCAGGTGAATTGGACTGTTTATCTCAATATGAAGAACTTACTCAATGAGCAGATTCGGTATGCAACAACTCCAATGGCTGTGAGACTGTATGCACCACAGCCAGGAAGAAGCTTCATGGTTGGGCTAAGGGGTACGTTTTAATAGAGATCTGGCACATACATCTCAGGAGGCACGGGTCCACGTAAGTAATCCGGATTGTGGACTCGAGCTGGCAGCGTGATCTCAGGATGTGCAATTTCGTGATACGGAATTTGAGTCAAGAGATGGCTGATGCAATTTAAGCGAGCTTTTTTCTTATCGTTTGCTGCAACAACCCACCATGGTGCCTCAGGAATATGCGTACGCTCTAGCATGGTCTCTTTAGCTTTAGTGTAAGCCTCCCAAAGGCGACGAGCCTCAAGATCCATAGGACTTAACTTCCACTGCTTTAAAGGATCATGAATTCGCATCATAAATCGGTTGTACTGTTCATCATCGGAAATGGAGAACCAATACTTGATCAGAATGATTCCAGAGCTAATCATCATGCGCTCTAAGTCAGGAACTGTTCTGAGGAATTCTTCATATTCTTTCTTGGTGCAGAATCCCATGACTTTTTCAACGCCAGCTCGGTTGTACCAGCTGCGATCAAAAAGGACTATCTCCCCGCCTGCAGGAAGTTGAGATATGTAACGCTGGAAATACCACTGAGTTCTTTCACGTTCATTTGGTGCTGGTAAGGCAACAACTTTACATACGCGTGGATTCAAACGCTGGGAAATACGCTTAATCGCGCCACCCTTACCTGCTGAATCACGTCCTTCAAATAAAACGGCAACCTTCACTTTATTAGCAACTACCCAGTCTTGTAATTTGACTAGCTCGCTTTGGAGTCTGAATAACTCTTTGAAGTAAACATTGCGGGGAACCGTTGAATTGCCGTCGCCATCAACTGAGAGGCGGCCATCATCCATCTCCATCTCAAGCTCTTCATCCATGCTATCCAGAATTTCTTCTTGAGCACGTTGGTACCACTCGGCCATCTCTTTATGTTTTGATGTCATACGCTTTATATCATCCTTATATTCATACTTTTAGAATAAATATATGACATATTTATTACAACTAGTTTAATTGCAGTTTTTTGCTAAGTATTGAGCTATTTGCTCCTGACTATGCAGTGCTAGACCTTTTCGATCTAATGCCTGACCTGATTTTGCTTTGATAGGCGAAAAGAATGTTAATTCTACCCGTAGTCTTCGATTTTTCAATATGCTGGCCATAGAGCCTATTAAGCCCATATCTCCGATAAAAGCAGGAACTTCAGAATGTTCACCGGTAATTCGATCGAAATACGCTAGAGCAAGAGTACATACCGGAACCCCTGCTTGAGCGGCTGCTTCAAATAAATTAGGCTTAAAGGTCTGAACACTTTTGCCGATGGTAGAAGTACCTTCAGGAAAAATACAAATAGACTGAGTTTTTAATAGCACAGCCATATCAGTAACAACCTGCCTGGCATGTCTTGAGCTCTCTCTATTGATAAAAACCGTTCCTAGTTGTTTTGCCATCCATCCAAAAATTGGCCACCGCTCAACTTCAGACTTGGCTACAAAGCGAATCGGTTTGAAAGCATTAATCGCATGAATATCCATCCAGGAAACGTGATTAGATGCTAGTAAATATGTGGAGTCCGGAAGAGTGTCAGCATTATTAACTTGCAACTGAATACCAAAAATCTTCAATAGTCGTTTTGACCATCTTTGGATATGTTGCTTTTTGCTATTAGCATTTAGGAATGGAAAAAGTACTAGCAAGGTCATTACTCCGCGCAATACATGTAACCACACTAGAAACCAGAGTGTGATGTATAGAAGAAATGGGGTAGCACGTTGCGAGGATTGCATTGTATGTGTCATATTGGCTGGCTATATTCACTATCGTAAATCATATATGGATCGTCATAAAAGTGTCTTAGAACTGTCATGATGCTTACACAGTCACTTGGCTTAATGTTGTTTCATGATGCATTACAGAGCCATCTGGATTTCAGACGTACACCTAGGAACATCAGGGTGTCAGGCAAACTACCTCCTCGATTTCTTAAAGCACAACGAGGCTGACAAGTTCTATTTGGTAGGCGATATTATCGATGGCTGGAGGCTGAAAAAATCATTTTACTGGCCGCAAGCCCATAATGACGTTGTTCAAAAGCTATTACGTAAGGCTCGTAAAGGCTCTGAAGTTATCTATGTCCCAGGCAATCATGATGAAAGTGCCAGACAATTCTTTGGCCTCTCTTTTGGTGATGTCAAAGTAGTCGAAGAATGCATTCATACAACCCTAGACGGCAGAAAGCTCTGGGTAACCCATGGCGACTTATTTGACGGAGTAATGCAGTACGCTAAATGGTTAGCCTATGTAGGCGATACGCTTTATTCCTTCATTCTGTATATCAATCGATATTTCAATATGCTGCGGGTCAAGATGGGTTTGCAATACTGGTCCCTGTCTCAATACCTCAAGCACCAAGTGAAGAATGCCGTCAGCTATATTGCCGACTTTGAACACATTATGGCCAGAGAAGCGCGTCTGCGCGGCTGTGATGGCGTTGTTTGTGGTCATATTCACAAAGCCGAGATCCGTGAAATTGACGGCCTACTCTATTGCAATGATGGTGATTGGGTAGAGAGCCTCACTGCATTAGTTGAAACCCATACCGGTGAGCTCAAAATTATTCATTGGCCACACATTAAAGGTGAGCCACTAGAGGTTCCTGAAATTTCTTTCCAACCTGCCGTTCAACCACTCATCAAAGAGGCTGCGCTATGAAAATTATGATCATCACCGATGCATGGGATCCACAGGTAAATGGTGTTGTTCGCACCTTAAAACAAACTCGTGCTGAATTAACCGCGATGGGTCATGAAGTAGAAATGATTACCCCAAACGGTTTCAAATCCATTCCCTGCCCTACCTATCCAGATATTGCACTCTCTCTATTTCCAGGTAAAGAAGTGGCGCGCCGTATTAAAGAATTCGCACCAGATGCAATGCATATTGCAACTGAGGGTCCACTAGGGCTATCTGCACGCGCGTATGCTGTGAAGAATGACCTCCCCTTCTCTACTGCTTATCACACACGCTTTCCTGAGTATGTAAAAGCTCGTACTGGCATTCCTCTCGGGATTACCTATGCATTTATACGTTGGTTTCATGGCCCATCAATGGCGGTAATGGCACCAACCATTGTCGTGAAAGATGATTTAGAAAAGTATGGCCTGCGCAATGTAGTACTGTGGTCAAGAGGCGTAGATCTTGATGTATTTAAGATGCAAGAATCAAAGGCTCTCAATACTGCCCATCCAATTTTTTTATATGTCGGTCGAGTTGCCGTAGAAAAGAATATCAATGCATTTCTAGAAATCGACTTACCAGGCTCAAAGTGGGTAGTTGGTGATGGCCCTGCGATGGCTGGCATCAAGGAAAAATATCCTGAGATTAACTATCTAGGCGTTTTGCAACAACATGAATTGGCTAAGGTTTATGCGGCTGCCGATGTCTTTGTGTTCCCCAGCAAAACCGATACCTTTGGCTTAGTACTACTTGAAGCAATGGCCTGCGGCACTCCTGTGGCTGCCTATCCAGTAACTGGCCCTATTGATGTCTTGGGCGACTCCCCAGCTGGTGCTATGCATGAAGATTTGCGGGAAGCTTGTATTGCAGCATTAAAGATTCCGCGTGAAGTAGCCCGTGCGCATGCTGAGAAATTCTCATGGAAAGCTGCTTCTGAGCAATTCGTAAATCATCTCAAGCCAGTTCCATCACCTGAAGTACACGTGACAGCACTAGCTTAAAAGAAGGCATCAATTGAATTCCAAATACCACATTAATCAAAATCCTCATAAAGGTAATCGAGGATTAACTAGGGCTTGGCACGCTGCTAAAAACTCTTGGTGTGGTTTGGTTTACGCTTTTTTAGAGGAAAGCGCATTCAGGCAAGAGCTCACCCTATTTGCAATATTGACCCCAGTAGCTTTTTACCTACCAACTACCAACTTAGAAAAGGCTTTACTTATTTCTTCCTTGATTATGGTGCTGGTTGTGGAATTATTAAATTCTAGCGTAGAGGCTGCTATTGATCGCATCTCCTTTGAACATCATGATTTATCCAAAAGAGCCAAAGATTTTGGCTCAGCAGCTGTGATGCTAGCCCTATTCATTGCCCTTTTAATGTGGTCTGCAGTATGCATTCCGCTTGTCTTAAAACTGTAATAAACGACCTCTACAGTCATACAAACATTCAATAAGGCTTACTTATGTCAGATATTCCGAACCCAATTGGCGCCTTTGAAATTTTCTCCATCAGAAAAGAGAAAAAACTTGCTGCCCCAAAATCTAATCCATTTAAGAAGCTTTCTAAAAAGCTAGCCAAGAAGCTCTTTGGTAAGAAATTTGCTACTAAAGCACGTGCAGAGATTGCTGCAGTTGAAATAACACCTATAGTAAACCCAGTTACTAAAGCGAAAAAGCCATCATTTCAAATTGAATGGGCCAGTTCTACAAACGAAGTTAAAGAAGCCCAAAGATTACGTTACAAAGTATTTGCGGAAGAAATGGGTGCAAACCTCTCTCAAAATGCAGAAGGTCTAGATATTGATGAATTCGATGCATACTGTGATCATTTATTAATCCGCGACCAAGATACCTTAAAAGTAGTTGGCACCTATCGCGTATTGCCTCCACATAAAGCCCAAGAGATAGGTCGCTTATATTCTGATGCGGAATTTGATCTATCCCGTTTAGATCATTTACGCCCAAAATTGGTTGAATTAGGTCGCTCATGTGTCCACCAAGACTATCGCTCTGGTGCGGTCATCATGGCCTTATGGAGTGGTTTAGCACAATACATGCAAAAAAATGGTTATGAAATCATGCTTGGCTGTGCCAGTATTCCGATGGCTGATGGTGGCCACTTTGCAGCGAGCTTGTACAACTCTCTCAATGACGATCAAATGGCGCCAACGGAGTTTCATGCCTTCCCTCGCCTCCCACTGCCATTAGATAAGCTAAACGGTGGATTAGAAGTTGACGCCCCTCCACTAATTAAAGGCTACCTCAAGCTTGGCGCTAAGATTTGCAGTTCACCAGCCTGGGATCCAGACTTTAATACAGCAGACTTGCTAACCATGTTGCGCTTATCGGATATCAATCCACGTTACGCAAAACACTTCTTAGGTTTGTAATCTCGTTTTTACTTCAAACTGAGTTCGTAAGAGCGGCCGATACGAGACCATTCGGCCGCTTCTTTTAGTAGGCTGAACTCTGTTAAGGGGTGGGTTTGGGCCCATTCTTTAGAAATGCATACCTGGTAAGCACCATCATTTTCAGAAACTTTTACCTTCGGTAAGTCTTCATCACTTCTTCCACGACAAAGCACTTGGGCTAGTCGCAGGCAAAACAACATCCGCCAATCATGAAAGCCAGCATTGTTTGCAAGCTTACCTAATTTGCCGGTATGACCAATCAAGAGTGCAGCTAAGCGGGCTTGATCGTTTTTGGAAAAGCCTGGCATGTCAGCATTGCCTGCTATGTAGGCAGAATGTTTGTGATACCCATTATGAGAAATAGATAGACCAATCTCATGTAAATTAGCAGCCCATTGCAAAAGTGCAACATTATCTGCCCTGCTCTCTGCATCTGGTTTAGGTAATTGCTGCAAGAATTCAGAAGCTAACTTTCCAACGCGGGTTGCTTGTTCACGATCTGCGGAATACCGCTGCATAAACTGCTCAACGGTTACATAACGCATGTCATGATGTTGAGAGCGTCCTAGAAGGTCATAGAGCACGCCAGTACGCAAAGCAGCATCGGTAACTTCCATCTCTTCGATACCGAGCTCATCAAATACAGCCAACATAATGGCTAAGCCACCAGGCCAGACAGCCCTTCGATCATCCTTCAGTCCTATTAACTCAACTTGACTGATATGTTCGTATTTGAGTAGGTGCTTTTTCATGGCACGTAAGCTATCGCGCGTAATGAGACCACTAGAAGTATTCACACCCCCTAAAGTCAAACCATCACTATGGCCTTTGAAGTCATTGGCAGCAATTAATTCAGCAAGGGCTCTGGCGGTACCAGAGGAGCCAATCGCTTGTTTCCAGCCGCTCTTCAAATATGCCCCTGCAATAACCTGGATCTCTCGCCTAGCTGCTAATTCAGCTTCTTTAAAAGCATGAGAATCAATACTACCTTTAGGGAAAAAACGCATGCTATGGGAAACGCAGCCGATATACAAACTTTCCATCAGTTTGGGCTCATAACCCTTGCCGATAATAAATTCGGTAGATCCCCCACCAATATCGACTACCAGACGATTGCCGTGAACTGCTGGAACCTCATGGGCTGCACCGATATAAATCAATCGTGCCTCTTCAACTCCTGCGATGACCTCAATCGGAAAACCTAAAGCCTCTTGCGCATCTTTTACAAATTGCGGGGCATTCTTAGCAACACGTAAGGTGTTCGTAGCTACTGCGCGGACGTTAGATGGGTCGAAGCCTCGAATGCGTTCGCCAAAGCGCCTGATCGATGTTAAGCCCCTTTGATAGGCATCATTACCTAAGAGTTTGTTTTCAGTAAGACCTGCTGCTAGTCGAACTGAATCACGCAAGGTATCTATAGGACGAAGTTGCATTCCCGATGGCGTATTAACAGCCTGAGCAACCAACATACGAAAACTGTTGGATCCCAAATCTACTGCTGCAACTAAGTCGCCAGAAGAAGATACGGAGTCGTCAGAATGAATTGCCAAAATAGTCCCTAAAAATACATAATCTATCGAATATGTCTATTTTATGAAATATCCATGACACATTGATGAAATTACAGCTCAGTCTAATAGGGATAAGGCTATGCGGCTAGGTTTTGTTCTGCGCTAGAACAATCTAGGTCTCCAAAGCTACAAAAAATACAGCAATCACCTGATTTGGGTTTCAAGATAGCGTTACAAGCGCGGCAACGATACAGATGCTGAGAGGATCCTCTTGGAATCTCCAGAGTCTCTGTCGCCTGGCAGTACGGACAAGTAATGGTCGAGTGTTGTTTTTCTAGGGACGTATTCACAAGACCATATTGAACCGTGGATATTTCAGGAATATGTCAGACCCCATCCAGCTCAATGACAATACCTTTTCAACTTTAAAGAGCCGTTTTTTTGCTTGCCGCCTTCAATCTGCCACTCTTGACGGCCTTCGAAAATACCTCGAAATCCTGTTGGTTCTGCTTTGCATAAGACCTAGCAAAAGAATATAAGGCCTCAGTCAGCTCCTTGGACTGGCCGCAATACCCTGCAATCATGGCAGCATCACCTGAGCGTGCGTGACCTAGGGCCAAGGCCCATCCAAAAAGCTTTGCATAGTCTGGGAAGTTCTTTAAAGATACTCCTCCTGTACCAATACCAATACCGCCCTTCATATCGCGTAATTGGCGCAAATAGAATCCCTGACTCTTGTTGATATCGTATTGAACTGAACCAAAGTTTAAGAAAATATCTGGCGCACCCTGAAGCAGTCGCTGACCCGCGACTACACGATGACCCATATCACGATAAATAGAATCACCTAAGTAAGGTGTGAGGACAGATTTTTGAGATTCTTTGTACTGCAAGAATAATGGGTCGTGTTCGCTATCACCTTCAAAATACAAGACCATACAATTAGTACCAACACTGCCAACGCCGACAACTTTCCTAGCGTAATCTTTAAGCGAGTAGCGTTGAAATAAAATTTGTCGATCTACGAGCAAGGTGCTGGAATAATTTAATAGCGCTTTATCGATCAACGTTATCAAATGGACTCCATAAGCATCTTTCTTGAAATGCTCAACTAATGGAGGTCTATTAATAATCTTACGATTCTTACCAACTAATGTCGTGAGACTCTGAAGTACCTGAATATTGCCCTGCCCTTTTGTCTCTTTCAAGTAGGCATCAAGATTCCTCTGATGCTCCTTGCTAAAGTGCTTGCGGATATCCTTTTCGCCAATAAATACTTGGGCTAAATCTAAATAGGGCATTCTGGCGTATTCATCCATGCGCTTTTGGTATTCAAAAACGATGCGATAAACCAGCTTTTTACCTAATGCTTTATCGCCCCCCATGCTATCCGAGGCAATCACCGCACTTGCGACTAAACGTTTGATATCCCACTCCCAGCTACCAGGCAGCGTTTCATCAAAATCATTAATCCCAAATACCAACCGATGCTCAGCGGTACCGAATAAACCAAAGTTCGATACGTGCATATCGCCGCAAAGCTGAACAGTCACATTTGTTGTAGGCTGATTGGCTAAGTCCTGAGCCATGATGGCAGCACCACCTCGAAAAAAAGCAAATGGGGACTGCAGCATGCGCTCATAACGAATAGGAATCAAAGACGCAATACGTTGACTAGCCTGTGCCTCCAATATTGTTACTGGGTCGATTCGGTTCTTGGGAGGCGTGTATTTGCCCTGTTCAGCAAAGCTCACTGCCTTACGTAAAGCCTTGCCGTCAGCCATACGCTTTTTAATACTGGGGCGCGGGTCTTTGAATGACTCAACAGACCTCAGGACGGCAAATTGTGGTTTCTGCTCTAAAGACATCGGGGGCTACCTAAGTATTCAACTGATCTACTTATGTTAATGCCTAAGAAAGAGCTGGGATACACTGAGCCAACAAATACTTTTCTACGGAAATAAGCATGCAGGATTTCAATCTATACGGCACTATGGTCCTAAGACTAGCTTTTGCCCTGCTTGTTGGGACTATTCTTGGCCTCAATCGGTGGTTGCACCACAAGTCTGCCGGTATACGCACACACTCTTTGGTTGCAATTGGGTCTGCCACAGCGATTATGCTGATTAGCGACTTCGTACAGGATGATGCTCAGGCAGTCAGCCGTGTTTTGCAAGGATTGATTACTGGTCTCGGCTTTTTGGGTGCTGGGGTGATTATTCATGAGCAGCACTCCAGACGGGTTCATGGTCTCACTACTGCAGCCAGTCTTTGGGCTTGCGCCCTAATTGGGGCTGCCTTTGGTGCAGGGCAGTTTGTATTAGGAGGATTGGCTCTAGGAGCTATCCTACTTACCCTTGCCTTGGGAGGCCCCTTAGAAAGACTTTTTGCACGGCTGAATGGGGTTAAAAGGAGCTCTGAAATCTCAGGTGATCCAGACTAAATCGGCCTTAAAACGCTAAAAAACGTGTTTTGTCATATTTCTTTGATAGGATTGCTTTTCCTAGAAATAATAAGCTAAAGCCATGAGTGAATATCGATACGAAGATGCAGTAAAACAGCTACAAGAAAGTGGCGCTATTGGCCTTGTTGACCTTAAAAGCCTCCCTCATGATGATCTTGTAGAGCTCCTTGAGGAAATTAAAGTTTGGTGCCTATACGCTGGCGGGAAAACGGAAAAACTCCCTAAAGAGTCCAAAAAGAAGAAAAAGAAGAAAAAGGATTAAGCCTCAGGGGTTAGGCGTTCCCTGGGAAAGCACAACTTAAAAGTACTCCCTTTTCCTGGCGTACTTTCAATGGCTAATTGCGCTTGATGTCGACTAGCAATATGTTTGACGATTGCAAGACCAAGTCCCGTACCCCCCGTATCACGAGAACGACTTCTATCTACCCGGTAAAAACGCTCTGTAAGTCTTGATAGGTGCTCTGAGGCAATCCCTGGACCAGTATCAGTTACGGAGAACTCTCCCAGTCCGTCTGCATTAACGCTCCACTTAACGTGAATGTCGCCAGCATCAGGCGTATAGCGGATGGCGTTCGATACCAAATTGCTAAATGCAGAAAGTATTTCACGTTCTTCGCCCAAGATATCTTGTTTGCTAAGGGCTTCAAAAGTAAAGCTATGATGGCCGTGAGACAAAGCTTCTGCATCGTTTTTAAGTAAAGCCATTGATGTTTCAATATTGACCTTATTTGTCGCCGCCGGCAATGAATTAGCTTCTAAATTGGCAAGCGTTAATAAGTCTTCCACCAAACTCTTCATGCGTTGCGCTTGAGACATCATCATCTCAAAATACTGATCGCGCTGACCTTTTTCAAGTTCCAAAGATTGAACTGTTTCAAGAAATCCCATCAGGACCGTGATTGGAGTTCTCATTTCATGAGATACATTAGCAACGAAATCGCGGCGCATGGCATCCGCCTTTTGGAGATCAGTTACGTTTTGTACCAACAGTAAATGGCGCCGGTTACCAAAAGGAAAGGCTTGTAACATCAAGCTAAGGCTACTGTCCGGACCCATTCGCTCAAGTAACAATGGCTCATCAAAGCTACGTTTATTGAGATATTGAATAAATTCTGGCCGACGAATTAAAAAATTAATCCGCTGCATCACATCTCGCTTAAAAACCAATCCAAAGAATCGTTCAGCAATACTATTACACCATTCGATCTGATCATCCTGATCAAGCATCAAGATTCCATTTGGTGATGCTTGAAACGCCTCTATAAAGTGATCATGCTGCTGCTCGATATTGCGCATTCTTTGCTTTAGAGTTTTAACTAAACGTTGAAGTTTAAAAAATATCTCTTCCCAAAGACCACTCGGCAGAGGCATGATCTCAACCGAATCAGATTGAATGTATTTACTTAATTTTGCTAGATTGATGTAGGAATAGACTAAAGGAATAGATAAAAAGGCTACTCCAGTCAGAATGGCTAATTCAGCACCCCAGTTGTATAAGACAATAAATGCGCCTATAAGCGCAAGGCAAACTAGGAAAATGAAGCGAGATAAAGCAGAAATCATGGTGCAATCTTAGACGATCTCTAAAAAGCTCCAAAAAATGGCCCAGAAACCTGGCTAGGTAGGCCTAGGTCTCAGTCGGCGTTTTGGTGATGCGGTAGCCACTACCCCTGACAGTCTCAATAAAGCGATCGCAATCAACGGGGGTCAATGCAGCCCTTAAGCGCTTAATGTGGACGTCTACAGTGCGCTCTTCGATATAAACTTCATTACCCCATACCTTATCGAGTAAGTTGGTGCGGGAATGAACGCGCTCTGGGTTAGCCATAAAGAATTGCAGCAGGCGATACTCTGTAGGACCTAAAGCAACTGGCTTAGGCTCACAATTAGGCCAAACAGCCAAGACTCGATGGGAGCTGGGATCCAGTTTTAGGGGGCCAATAGAAAGTGGGCCGATATCATCTATAGGGGTCTGCCGACGCAGTAAAGCTTTGACCCGTGCGATTAATTCCTTCGGTGAAAAAGGCTTGGTGACATAGTCATCCGCACCAGAATCTAAGCCCATTACCTTATCTGCCTCTTCACTCTTTGCAGTTAACATCAAAATGGGTAAGCCTCTAGTGCGTTCGTTTGCCCGTAATTCTTTTGCAAACTGAACACCGGACTTACCGGGAAGCATCCAATCAAGGATAACCATACTAGGCAAGCGATCCTTCATCATTGCCACGGCAAGATCAGTTTGCATTGCCCTTTCTACTTCATAACCAGAATGGGTTAGATTAATTGCAATCAACTCTGCAATTGATGGCTCATCTTCAACTATTAGTATGCGGTGAGTCATAGTAGGTATTGTGATTATTCTTTGTTAGCTTCGCGTACTAAATCTTCGTGCGGTATATGGCGAACATCTGAGCCCTTTGCAATATAAATTACAAACTCAGCAATGTTTTTTGCATGATCGCCAATGCGCTCAATTGCCTTGGCAATTGTGAGCATATCTAAGCCAGTGCTAATAATGTGCGGATCTTCAGACATATACGAAATGAGTTTTCGGACAAAGCCCCTAAACTCTTCATCAATCTGACGGTCCTCAGCCACAACCTCAGCAGCCGCAACGGTATCAAGTCGTGCAAATGCATCCAAACTACGACGTAATAGATTAATGGCCATTTGACCGGAGAGACGTATTTCGGCAACGTTGATGTTGTGTGGGGTACCGGCCTCAATCAGGCGTTTAGTACGCTTTGCAACACGTTCTGCTTCATCGCCTGCACGCTCAAGATTAGTAATCGCCTTTGATACAGCCATTACTAAGCGTAAGTCGCGAGCAGTTGGCTGACGTCTAGCAATGAGTTCAGTACAAGCTAGGTCAATTTGAACCTCAAGATCGTTTACCAGTTTTTCATTCTCGATAACAATATTACAAGTATCAATATCCATTTGCGTGAATGCACGCATAGCAGTAGAAATCTGTGCTTCTACTAAGCCACCCATCTCTAATAAACGACTAGAAAGTGAATTTAAGTCCGCATCAAATTGTGATGATAAGTGTTTATCTGGCATTTAGTGTCTCCAATTAACCGAAGCGACCGGTAATATAGTCTTCTGTTTCTTTGCGCTTAGGCTTGATAAATATTTCATCTGTTTTACCATACTCAACCATGCTTCCAAGATACATATAGGCAGTGTAATCAGATACTCGGGCAGCCTGCTGCATATTGTGGGTAACAATCGCAATTGTGTACTCATGCTTGAGCTCATTAATCAATTCTTCAATTTTGCCGGTAGAAATCGGGTCCAATGCTGATGTAGGCTCATCGAGCAAAATCACAGATGGTTTCACTGCAACACCACGAGCGATACAAAGGCGCTGTTGTTGACCGCCTGATAGTGATAAGCCACTTTGGTTCAATTTGTCTTTAGCTTCATTCCACAAGGCTGCCTTATTGAGGGCCCACTCAACACGCTCATCCATTTCTGAGCGGGAAAGCTTTTCATATAAACGCACACCAAAGGCAATGTTTTCATAGATGGACATTGGAAATGGGGTTGGCTTTTGGAAAACCATACCAATACGTGAACGCAGTAAGTTCAAGTCTTGTCCTGGCTCCAGGATATTTTGGCCGTAGAAGTTGATTTCACCCTCGGCACGTTGACCAGGATAGAGGTCATACATGCGATTCAAGGTACGCAATAGCGTAGATTTACCGCAACCAGAGGGTCCAATAAATGCAGTTACCTTACCCTGCTCAATATCAAGATTGATGTCTTTGAGGCCCTGAAATGAACCATAAAAGAAATTGAGATTTCGAACTTCAAGCGCATTGATAACAGCCTGCTCTGATTGTTGATTTATTGATTCCACATTACCCCCTTGACTATCAATCTTATTTAAGTCAAACATTGATTTCATATTACTCATCATCCTTGGACCTTCTCACGGAATACCACTCGTGCCAAAATATTTAAACCGAGTACGGCAAATGTGATCAATAAAGCTGCAGCCCAGGCTAAATCAACCCAGTTATCATAAGGGCTCATTGCAAACTGAAAAATGACCACTGGCAAGTTAGCCATTGGGGCATTCATATTGGTCGAGAAGAATTGGTTATTTAATGCTGTAAATAGCAATGGCGCTGTTTCACCGCTCACGCGTGCAAGAGCCAACAAGATACCGGTTATCACGCCACTTTTCGCAGCGCGCAAAGTAATCATGAAAGCGACTTTCCATTTAGGCGTGCCTAAGGCATAGGCAGCTTCACGCAAACTTCCTGGAACTAAGCGCAGCATATTTTCTGTTGTTCTCACTACAACTGGAATCGCAATCAGAGCCAATGCAATCGTGCCAGCCCAACCCGAGAAGTGACGAACTTGTGCTACTACCAATGCATACACGAATAGACCAATCACAATTGAGGGGGCAGACAACATGATGTCAGTAACGAAACGAGTGGTTGAGGCAACCTTACTTCTATCGCCATACTCTGATAGATATAAACCAGCCAACACGCCAACAGGAGTGCTGATTAACGTACAGCTAGCCACAATCATGAGACTGCCAACAATCGCATTAGCCAAACCACCGCCCTCTGATCCCGGTGCAGGTGTACTGTGCGTAAAGACATCTAAATTAATTGATGAAAAACCTTTGATAAATAAAACGCTCAAAATCCAGAGCAAAAAAACCATACCCAGGACCATGGCCATCATAGAGAGGACTAAGCCAATTTTGTTTGCACGCTTACGCTTGGCAAAAATTGCAGGATTAATATTTGAGAGGCCGTTCATGTTTTGAGTCCTTGCTTTTTCTCCATATTCATCAGCATCCACTTAGCAACAGCTAATACAATGAATGTGATAACAAATAGCGCAAGACCCAGGGCGAATAAGGAGGAATAATGCGCTCCAAGCTCAGCTTCGCCAAACTCGTTAGCTAAGGTCGATGCAATTGAGTTTCCAGGGGCAAATAATGAGGGGGATAAGCGGTGGGCATTACCAATAACGAAAGTCACTGCCATCGTCTCACCGAGCGCCCTACCCAATCCAAGCATGATGCCGCCAATCACACCAGCCTTGGTATAAGGAAGTACCACGTTCTTAACAACCTCCCAAGTTGTACATCCAATACCATAGGCAGATTCTTTCAGCACTGGCGGAACGATTTCGAATACGTCTCGCATCACTGAGGCGATGAACGGTAGGATCATCATCGCGAGTATCAAACCTGCGCAGAGAATACCGATACCGTTAAATGCGCCAGAGAAAAGAATGCCTAAACCAGGGATCTGACCAAGGGTTGCAGCTAATGCTGGCTGAATGTATTCACCAAACAGTGGTGCAAATATGAACAGACCAAACATACCATAAATAATCGAGGGTACAGCAGCAAGTAATTCGACTGCGGTACCTAAAGGTCTTTTGAGTGGAGCTGGGCATAGCTCAGTTAAAAATACTGCAATACCAAAACTTAAGGGTACTGCAATTAGTAAAGCAATTAGAGAGGTGACAATAGTTCCGTAGATAGCAATTAGGCCACCAAACTCACCGTTAATAATGTCCCACTCTTTAGTGAAGAAGAATCCAATTCCAAATTTATCAAGAGCTGGCCAAGCATTAATCACCAATGAAATAATGATGCCCACCAAAGCAATCAGTACTGATACCGCAAAGAATTGTGTAATTGCGTGAAATAGAAAATCTTGAACACGCTGTAACTTAGCAATCCTAAGGGCCTGCTGTGTCGGAGCCGAGTGAGACTGAAGAATATCCATTATGAATTTGGCTTATTTAAATGATGAAACAGCTCCACAATCTTGTGGAGCTGTACATTAACAAGTGACTTAAAGAGAACTATCAAACCTTACTTGGTTGCAACTTTAGTAAATACGTTCTTACGAATAAAGTCTGTTGTTGAATCAGGCATCGGAACATAATCCAACTCTTCTGCCATTTTCTTGCCATCTTTAAATGCGAAGTCAAAGAATTTGATCACTTCAGCAGCATTTGCTTTGTTATCTGGATTCTTGTAAAGCAAGATAAAGGAAGCACCGCTAATTGGCCATGATTTAGCACCAGAAGCATTGGTGATAAAGGTGCCCATACCAGGGATCTTTGCCCAATCAGTTCCAGCAGCAGCTGCAGCAAAAGTTACATCATCAGGTGCAACAAAATTACCGTCTTTATTTTTCAAAGAGATATAGGTCATCTTGTTCTTCTTGGCATAAGCATATTCAACGTAGCCAACGGAGTTCTTAACACGAGACACGTTTGCAGCAAAACCTTCATTGCCTTTACCGCCAACTGAAGAAGCGGCCGGCCATTTCACTGCGGCGCCAGCACCAACAGCATCTTTCCACAAGGTGCTTACTTTTGCTAAATAGTCAGTAAAAATAGCGGTCGTACCAGATCCGTCTGCGCGATGAATGACAGTAATTGGACCGGAAGGGATCTTCACGCCTGGGTTCATGATTGCAATACGCTTATCACCCCAGTCAGAGATAATGCCCTGGAAAATATCTGCTAAGGTTGGGCCGTCTAATTTGATCTCACCTGGCTTAACACCGTCAACGTTTATAACTGGAACTACTCCACCAATAATGGCTGGAAATTGAACCATGCCATCTTTTTCAAGATCTTCAAATTTCACTGGATTATCAGTTGCACCGAAATCCACTGTTTTTGCTTTAATTTGCTTGATACCGCCAGAAGAACCAATTGACTGGTAGTTCAAATTAGAGCCGGTTTTTGCCTTATAGGCTTCTGCCCATTTGGCATAAATTGGGTAAGGGAATGTTGCGCCCGCTCCTGTCATATCAGCAGCAAATGCAATTGGGGCCAATGAAATAGCGCTAATAACGAGTGCTTTTTTCAAAAAAGATTTCATGTGATTAGTCCTAATATAGAAATAACGCAACATTGCGATATAAGGACGATACGATTGGACTATGACGCTTTGATGACAGGATTGTCATCAATAATAAAAATCAAATAAATCAATGGTTTAGATTGAAATTATGAGGTCAAAATTGAGAAATAATCCCCTAGGAATTATGCGATCGGCACTAAATCGGCGATACTTTTTGCAGCCGTCATGGCTACTTTGGCGTCTTTAGTCTCAACCATCACCCTGAGAAGGGGCTCTGTACCAGATGCCCTGATCAGCACCCTGCCAATATCTTTCAGATCAGCCTCTACTTTGGAGATCTGCTGTTTGAGTTTTTCATCTGACTTCCAATCGTAACCAGGCTTGAATTTCACATTCAAGAGCACCTGGGGAAAGATGCTTACCTTCTCCAATAACTGCGCCAGACTCTTTTTATTTTGACTCATGGCTGCTAGCACTTGGAGGGCCGCAATCGTGCCATCACCTGTGGAATGCTGATCTAAGCACAGTAAATGGCCTGAACCTTCTCCGCCAATAATCCAGCCCTTTTGTTTTAGGAGCTCAAGAACGTATCTATCGCCTACATTGGCACGCTCAAATCCAATCCCTAAATCCTTAATCGCGTTCTCAACTGCCAAGTTAGTCATGAGCGTACCAACTGCACCGCCAATCTTATATCCACGGTCCAATCGATCTTTAGCGAGCACATATAAAAGCTCATCGCCATTAAATAGTCTGCCTGTGGCATCGACCATTTGCAGACGGTCTGCATCACCATCTAAAGCAATGCCTAAATCCGCTTTTTCTGCCTTGACTTTAGCAATGAGTGCGTCAGGTGCAGTTGCGCCACAGCCATCATTAATGTTTCTACCGTCTGGAGCAACCCCAATGGAAATTACTTCTGCACCCAGCTCATGAAAGACATTTGGTGCAGTGTGATAGGCGGCGCCATTAGCGCAATCGACTACCAGCTTTAATTTCTTCAGATTGAGATCACCTGGGAATGTCGATTTGCAGAATTCAATATAGCGTCCCGCTGCATCATCTAAGCGAAATGCTTTACCCAAATCTTGCGCACTCACACATCCCATGGGCTTTGCTAACTCAGCTTCAATTGCTAACTCAAAGTCATCATCGAGTTTGTCGCCATTGGCCGAGAAAAACTTAATGCCGTTATCTTGATATGGATTATGTGATGCAGAAATCACCACGCCTGCTGATAAACGCAAGGCTTTAGTAAGGTAAGCTACTCCAGGGGTTGGCATTGGTCCACACAACATAACATCGACGCCTGCGGCAGCAAAACCAGCTTCTAATGCTGCTTCGAGTAAATAACCTGAGATACGCGTATCTTTACCAATCAATACTTTGCAACGTTGGCCTGGTTTGGCATCTCTGGATAAGACCATGCCTGCGGCATATCCAAGGCGAGTCATAAACTCAGGGACAATTGGAAATTGCCCTACTTCACCACGAATGCCATCAGTTCCAAAGTATTGTTTTTTCATAGGGTCATTATAAAACTGAGAAGCTTTGGCTCAGAGCTTAGGCTCTAGCAATCTATTGCTTCCCATAGCTTTAAAGCATCTACTGTTTCCGGAACATCATGAACCCTGACAATTTTGGCCCCACGATCAGCCGCCATAATGGCTGCTGCAATGCTAGGGGCTACTCGCTCACTGGTATCCTTACCAGTGAGCTTACCGATCATCGATTTACGAGATATGCCCGCTAAGACCGGATACCCCAAACTCGAGAAATCCTTGAAATGCGACAACATGCTCAGATTATGTTCAAGGCTTTTGCCAAATCCAAAGCCTGGATCAATAGCAATTCTGTTTTGGGTAATGCCTTTTGATCTGAGTAACTCTGCACGTTCTTTATGAAATAGTGTGACGTCTGCTACTACATCTTGATACTGTGGATTAAATTGCATAGTCAATGGATCGCGTTGCATATGCATCAATACAATTCCACAATCTTGACTCTCTAGTACAGCATCCACGGCACCGTCTTGTCTCAATGCCCAGATGTCATTGACACAATCAACGCCAGCATGAAGTGCCTGACGCATAGTTTCTGCTTTATAGGTATCAATTGAAAGAGGTACACCACAGTTTTTGAGTGCCTCAATCACCGGCAAAACACGATCAAGCTCTTCTTGAAGTTCTACTGGCTCCGCTCCTGGCCTAGTTGACTCTCCACCGATATCGATGAGATCAACACCATTGGCAATCATGAACTCCGCTTGAGCGATGGCATCTTTCGGAGTTCTAAATTGACCGCCATCAGAAAATGAATCGGGTGTGGCATTCAGAATGCCCATAACCACGGGACGTTTACGTTTGGTGAAGTCAAAAAGAAAACGCCCACAACGCCATGTTGTGGGCATCTCTTGTATGCCTTGCTTGTCCATTCAGACGGCTAAGTTTTAAGCTGTTGCTGGGGCGCTACCAGCAGCCGGTCCAGGTGCTCCACCAGCAGAGTTACCAAACTGGGTTGCAGGAGGAGGAAGCGGTGCTCTTGGGGGACGACCTTCCATAATGTCATTGATTTGCTCAGCATCGATGGTCTCCCATTCGAGCAAAGCAGCAACCATGGCTTCTACCTTATCGCGATTATTCTCAAGAATAGATCTCGCTAAGTTGTATTGGCTGTCGATCAGCGTACGAATCTCAAAGTCTACTTTTTGTTGAGTTAACTCAGAAACGGTCTTAGTGCTGTTGCGACCAAAGATACTTTCTGATTCAGTATCAACATAAACCATCGTACCCAAGCTATCGCTCATGCCATAACGCGTCACCATATCGCGCGCCATTTTAGTAGCACGCTCAAAGTCATTCGATGCACCGGTGCTCATCGAGTTTAAGAAAACTTCTTCTGCAGCACGACCACCAAACAAAATCGCCAACTCTTCCATCATGCGATCTTTGTACAGATTGACACGATCAAACTCGGGCAACTGCCAAGTCACACCCAAAGCCATGCCACGCGGCATGATGGTGACCTTATGAACTGGATCAGCCTTAGGCAGAATCTTGGCTACAACCGCATGCCCAGACTCGTGATAAGCCGTGTTACGACGCTCTTCTTCGCGCATCACTGCTGACTTACGCTCAGGACCCATATAGATCTTGTCCTTAGCGTCTTCAAAATCTCTCATATCTACTGAACGCTTATTACGACGTGCAGCAAATAAAGCAGCTTCGTTAACTAGATTCGCTAAATCCGCACCAGAAAATCCTGGTGTGCCACGTGCCAACACTGCAGCGTTGACATCCGGATCAATTGGAACTTTGCGCATATGCACTTGCAAGATCTGTTCGCGACCACGAATATCAGGCAAACCAACGTGAACCTGACGATCGAACCGGCCTGGACGTAACAGGGCTTTATCTAAAACATCGGAACGGTTGGTAGCAGCAACGACAATCACGCCGCTATTGCTTTCGAAGCCATCCATCTCAACGAGCATTTGATTCAAGGTTTGCTCACGCTCATCATTACCACCGCCCATACCAGCACCGCGATGGCGACCTACAGCATCAATCTCATCAATAAAGATGATGCATGGTGAATTTTTCTTAGCGTTCTCAAACATATCGCGTACGCGAGATGCACCAACACCAACAAACATTTCTACGAAATCAGAACCCGAGATCGAGAAAAATGGAACTTTCGCCTCACCCGCAATAGCACGTGCCAGCAGGGTTTTACCGGTACCCGGAGGGCCCACCAGCAGAACACCATGAGGAATACGACCACCAAGCTTTTGAAACTTCTGCGGATCTTTTAAGAAATCAACTAACTCATAGACTTCTTCTTTAGCTTCATCGCAACCAGCAACATCAGCGAATGTCACGGTGTTACTATTTTCATCAATTAGGCGCGCTTTCGATTTACCAAAAGAGAATGCTCCGCCTTTACCGCCACCTTGCATTTGACGCATCATGAAAAACCAAAAACCAATAATCAATAAAGTAGGTCCGAGATAGTACAAAGCAGAAACCAACATATTGGGTTCATCATCTGCTTTACCAGTAACCTGGACGCCGTACTTCATTAAGTCCCCAACCATCCAAATATCGCCTGGAGAGATGATGGAGTATTTAGAACCGTCAGCAGGAGTAACTTGCAATGTACGGCCTTGTACATCCACACGCCTCACTTTGCCCGCTTTCGCGTCATCCATGAATTGGGAATACGTGACTTGAGTTTGGTCCTTGGGTTTATCAAACTGTTTAAAAACAGTGAAAAGTACCAAGCCCACAATGAGCCACACACCGATTTTTTGGAACATATTGCTGTTCAAATTGTTTCCTTTTCTGGATCTACCCAGGATTTAAAGCCAATTGCTTTCTAAGTATTTGATTCTACTACCACCCTTTTTCAAGGGCCAATGGCTTATTTATTTAATAAACCCATCTATTTCGGGGGGTTATTGGGGTGCTTCTGTCGCCTCAATATCCTAAAGGGAGCTTATTTAGGGGGTTTTAAGTTACGACCCAGTAGAAAAATCTCTGAGGATCTAGCCCGGGAGGCCTTAGGCTTGCGGGAGGCAACCGTTTTAAAGACCTTTTTGAAGGATTCGACAATCTGGCTGTAACCGCTGCCGTTAAAGCATTTGATCAATAAAGCACCCCCAGGCTTGAGGTGGGCTACGGCAAAGTCTAGGGCAATTTCGGCTAAAAAGGCCATTCGAGCAGCGTCTGCAACGCCCACGCCTGAAAGGTTTGGCGCCATATCGGATAAGACGAGATCAACCTTGCCTTCAGCGCTCTTAGGCAATAAGGCTTCTAAAGCCTGGAGCCCCTCTTCTTCACGAAAGTCACCCTGTATAAAGCTGACATCTGCAATATCTTCCATTGGCAAAATATCGATAGCAATGATTTGACCATCAGGCTTGCCAGATTCAATCTTGGGATTGCTTTTGCCTAACTCGGTAAGACGATTACGGGCGTACTGTGACCAGCTCCCGGGGGCGCTTCCAAGGTCGACAATGGTCATGCCCGCTTGTATGAGGTGATCTTGCTCATCAATTTCACTGAGTTTATAAACCGCTCTAGCGCGATAGCCCTCTTTCTGAGCCATCTTCACATAGGGATCGGTTAAATGATCCTGCAACCAACTTTTATTAAATTTATTCTTTGCCACAACTTACCCACTTTCACCCTACATTTTCCTAGTTTTAGCCCTCTAAAGCAAAAGGAATCGTAGTCAAAGCTGTTAAAACCCTTCCAAATAGGCCTTTTAAGCTATCAATGCTCTATCATCAAGTCCATGACTGCTCTTACTATCACCCCCGCACAACGCAAATCCCTCAAAGCTGATGCCCACGACTTAAGTCCAGTGGTAATGGTTGGTGGTGATGGCTTAACGCCTGCTGTAATTAAAGAGGCCAAGCTTGCTATTAGTCATCATGGCCTCATTAAGGTTCGCGTGTTTGGCGATGATCGTGAAGCGCGCGTGGCGATATACGAAGAACTCTGCGACAAACTCGATGCTGCACCAGTGCAGCATATTGGCAAGCTACTGGTTCTATGGAAACCCAAAGATGTAGTTGAGGAAGCGTTTTCAAATCTCAGTAGATCATCAAAGCAGACCAAGAAATCATTACAAGCTCCACGCACTAAACGTCAGCCAAATCGTGCTCCAACAAAATCTGGTGTTCGTACCAGCACCTCAGAACGATCAGATCGACGCTCTGCTTCGAATGCTGCACCATTTGCCAGAGCTGCAGCTGTGAAATCTGCTACGCCAAAGAAACGTGTGCTGCGCTCTGAAGCAGCTGAATCAAAAATTGGCTGGTCATCACCAGGCTATCGTAAAGCTGCTGCTGCACTCGCTCCGATTAAGAAGCGTAAAGTACGCATGAGTAGTACTAAGAAAAAATCGCTTGGGTCTTAATCGACTGAGCTGATTTAAAAAACGCCGCTAGTCGGCGTTTTTTATTGCCTAAATTAAATAGTTATGGATTTGGCTTAGTGAGACGCCAAACCAGATAAAGGCCCAGTGCGCTCTGAATCATAAAGACGATACTAGAAGCGCCGTGGAGCTTTCCAAATAGATCCGCCGATGGCGAGAGCATGACAGGCATTCCATTAAGCAGAGCCTGATCTCTCAGGGTATTCATCCAGGGGATAAATACGAATGAAGCCACCATCGAGCAGAGCAACATGCCTAATAGGATTAGTCGAATGATTCTGTACTGAGTGAGGCCGCGCGTAACGAGCAGATTTGCAAGCACCATCAGTGCAATACAAACTATCGTACTGAGATAAGCCTCTACTTTAAAGATGCTACCGGCAACCATGCCAGCGACTTGACGATCGGTAAGTGTGCCAAAGATTGTTGGTGCAACCAAATATCCAACGGTAAGAATGCTACCAACCCAAAGACCAGCAACTAAGATAAAAAGGCGTTGTGCGCCAGCATGCATAAGATTAGCTGCTCTTGATATTGCGCTTAGATATAGCGAACTGCCAAAATCTCAACTTCACGGTTACCACCTGGTGCTTGAACAGCAACCACATCACCCTCTTCCTTGCTAATCAGGGCGCGGGCAATTGGAGAACTAATCGAGATTTTGTTAGAGGCAATATCAGCTTCATCGTCACCGACAATTTGATAAGTAAATTTAGTACCGTCTTCAAGATCTTCCAAATCCACAGTAGCACCGAACACGATGCGACCAGAAACATCTAGTGAAGCAGGATCAATAATCTGAGCTGCAGAAAGCTTGCCCTCTAGCTCCTGAATACGGCCTTCAATGAAACCCTGCTTTTCTTTAGCAGCGTCATACTCGGCATTCTCAGAGAGATCGCCTTGGGCACGGGCCTCAGAAATAGAAATAATCACTGCTGGGCGCTCAACATGCTTAAGACGGTGCAGCTCCTCTTTCAAGAGTTCTGCACCGCGTTTGGTAAGGGGAATTGTGCTCATACTGCCAACCTAACTTAAATTCTTGCGCTCAATTGCGCGAACAAAAGTTGATTTTAGATTAAATGAGCTTCCGATGTAAGTCTTGCAAGGAATAGACCTCTAGAGACTCTTTGCTGCCTTTTTGGGAAGCTAGAAGCCCATCCATTACAGCCCGTGCTGCACTAATAGTTGTGTAGTAAGTCACGCCATTGGCTTGGGCACTAGTTCGGATAGACCGAGAGTCCGCAATAGCAGTACGGGTTTCATCCACGGTTGTAAATACTAGGGAAATTTCACCATTTTTGATGAAATCCACAATATGCGGACGACCATCTTTCACCTTATTGACTACACGGACCGGCAAACCAGCTGCCTCTATTGCTGCTGCAGTACCTTTGGTAGCAACCATCGGGAAACCTAACTGATGTAAAAGTTTGGCAACCTCAACTGCTTTAGGCTTATCGCTATCTTTCACGGTTAGTAATACAGTTCCACTTTTCGGCAGCTTGATACCAGCGCCCAATTGGGATTTGAATAAAGCTTCACCAAAAGTCTTGCCAACACCCATAACCTCACCAGTGGAGCGCATCTCTGGTCCAAGAATGGGGTCGATGCCAGGGAACTTATTAAATGGGAACACGGCTTCTTTTACAGAGAAGTAAGGCGGTTTGACTTCCGCCTTAATACCTTGCTGCTCTAGAGTTTGACCCACCATGCAGCGAGCAGCAATCTTCGCCAACTGTAGACCGGTTGCTTTGGATACAAACGGAACCGTACGTGAAGCACGTGGATTCACTTCCAAGACATAAATAACATCTTTGCCGTCAACATTTTGGATGGCAAATTGCACGTTCATCAAACCAATCACGTTCAAGCCCTTAGCCATAGCCGCTGTTTGTCGTTTGATTTCCGCAACCGTTTCATCTGATAGTGAATATGGTGGCAATGAACATGCAGAGTCACCTGAGTGAACACCAGCCTGCTCAATATGCTCCATCACACCACCAATGAAGACCTTAGTGCCATCACTAATGCAATCGACATCACACTCAATTGCATCATTGAGAAAGCGGTCTAGCAATACTGGGGAGTCATGAGATACCTTGACGGCTTCACGCATATAGCGCTCCAAGTCACGCCCATCATGAACAATTTCCATCGCACGACCACCCAATACATAGGAAGGACGTACTACCAAGGGGTAGCCAATCTCTTCAGCTAGTTTGAGAGCTTCATCTTCAGCACGTGCAGTCCGATTTGGCGGCTGACGTAAACCTAAGTCATGCAAGAGTTTCTGGAAGCGTTCACGGTCTTCAGCAGCATCAATCATGTCTGGAGAGGTACCAATAATTGGCACACCATTACGCTCCAGATCCAAAGCGAGTTTCAATGGAGTTTGACCGCCGTACTGCACGATCACGCCTTTTGGCTTCTCTTTGGCAACGATTTCTAATACGTCTTCGAGGGTTAGTGGCTCGAAATACAAGCGATCAGATGTGTCGTAGTCGGTTGAAACAGTTTCTGGGTTGCAGTTCACCATAATGGTTTCATAACCATCATCGCGCATTGCTAAGGCTGCATGTACACAGCAATAGTCAAACTCAATACCTTGACCAATACGATTAGGGCCACCGCCCAAGACCATGATCTTGTCTTTAGTAGTTGGATTAGATTCGCATTCACCATGCTCTGCTTCATAGGTCGAATACAGATAGGCGGTATTCGTTGAGAATTCGGCTGCGCAAGTATCAACCCGCTTGTACACAGGAACTACCTTTAAGCGATGACGTGCAGCACGAACAGATGAAGCATCAACACCAAGTAATTTAGCTAAGCGACGGTCTGAAAAGCCCTTTTGCTTAACAGCACGCAGCTCTGCTGCTGACAGACTATCGATCTTACGTTGCTTAAGCTCCGCTTCAATCGTGATGAGTTCTTCAATTTGCTCTAAGAACCAAGGATCAACTTTAGTTTCTGCATATACCTCATCAAGACCCATGCCCATCCGGAAGGCGTCAGCCAAATACCAAATACGATCCGGGCCTGGCTCATTGATTTCATTAATGATGTCATCCAAGTCGGTAGACACTTCATCCAAGCCGTCTACGCCAACCTCCAGACCACGTAGCGCCTTTTGGAATGACTCCTGGAAAGTACGACCAATCGCCATTACTTCACCAACGGATTTCATTTGCGTTGTTAAACGGGAATCGGCTTGTGGGAATTTCTCGAAGGCAAAGCGCGGAATCTTTGTCACTACGTAGTCAATGGAGGGCTCAAATGATGCAGGGGTAGCGCCGCCAGTAATGTCGTTCTTCAACTCATCTAAGGTATAGCCAACAGCCAGCTTTGCTGCAATCTTGGCAATCGGGAAACCAGTTGCCTTAGAAGCTAGCGCGGATGAACGAGATACCCGTGGGTTCATCTCAATAACAATCATGCGACCATCAACGGGATTGATAGAAAACTGAACGTTTGATCCACCAGTATCCACACCAATTTCACGCAGAACTGCAATCGATGCATTACGCATGATTTGATATTCTTTATCAGTCAGCGTTTGTGCAGGTGCAACGGTGATTGAGTCACCCGTATGCACACCCATTGGATCTAAGTTTTCAATTGAGCAAACAATGATGCAATTGTCATGACGATCACGCACCACTTCCATCTCAAACTCTTTCCAGCCCAAGAGCGACTCTTCAATCAAGAGCTCACGGGTTGGTGAAAGATCAAGGCCGCGTTTACAGATCTCTTCGAACTCTTCACGGTTATAAGCAATGCCACCACCAGATCCACCCATGGTGAATGAAGGGCGAATCACGACCGGGAATCCTGAGCTGCCAGTCTCTTGCTGAATACGTTGTTGAACCTCTAAGGCCTCATCCATCGAATGCGCAATACCAGACTTAGCAGATCCAAGACCAATCTTGGTCATCGCTTCTTTAAATTTCTGGCGGTCTTCGGCTTTATCGATTGCTTCTGGAGATGCGCCGATGAGTTCACAGCCGTACTTTTCTAATACGCCGTTACGGTGCAAATCTAAAGCACAGTTCAAGGCAGTTTGACCACCCATCGTTGGCAAAATGGCGTCTGGTTTTTCGGTGGCGATGATGCGCTCAACCACTTCCCAAGTAATAGGTTCGATGTAAGTGACATCCGCCATCTCAGGGTCAGTCATGATGGTTGCAGGATTACTATTTACCAAAATAACTTTGTAACCCTCATCACGCAGGGCCTTACAAGCTTGCGCACCGGAGTAATCAAACTCACAGGCTTGGCCAATCACAATGGGACCTGCACCAATAATTAGGATGCTCTTAATATCGCTACGCTTAGGCATTATTTGCCCCCCTTATTACCAACAGCGGCAGCATTCATGAGCTCCACAAAACGATCGAATAAATAGGCAATGTCATGAGGTCCAGGCGATGCCTCAGGGTGACCTTGGAAGCAGAATGCCGGCCGGTCTTTCCAAGCCAAGCCTTGTAATGAGCCATCAAATAGAGAGACGTGCGTAACTCGAATATTATCTGGCAAGGTTTTGGCATCAACTGCAAAACCATGGTTCTGGGAGGTAATCGCTACACGTCCAGTATCTAGGTCTTTCACTGGATGATTGGCGCCGTGGTGACCGAACTTCATCTTCAAGGTTTTTGCACCAGCTGCTAAACCCATAATTTGATGGCCTAAACAGATACCAAAAGTTGGGACACCTTTTTCGATGATTTCTTTTGCTGCTGCAATTGCATAGTCACAAGGCTCAGGATCTCCAGGGCCGTTAGAGAAGAAAACGCCGTCAGGATTCATGGCCAGCACTTCTGAGGCACTCGTTTGTGCAGGTACTACAGTGAGCTCACAACCACGCTCTGTGAGCATGCGCAAAATATTGTGTTTAACACCAAAGTCATAAGCGACCACTTTTTTAGTCGGTTTGCTGGTATCTAAAGTTTTGTACGCAGGTTTATCTTCAGGGCCATGCAATTCCCATTCAGCTTCACGCCATGGGTAGGATTTTTTGGTAGACACGACTTTAGCCAAATCTAAGCCAGACATTCCTGGGAAAGCTTTTGCCAACTCAAGTGCTTTCTTGCCCAAGACTTCATAGCTATCACCCAATTTGCCAGCCACAATCGCACCAGATTGAGCGCCTTGATCACGCAGAATACGAGTTAGCTTGCGGGTATCAATGCCAGCGATTCCAAGAATGCCTGCTTTGGTGAGATAGGCGTCAAGCGTTCCTTCAGAGCGAAAGCTAGAAACGCGCTTGGGTAAATCTTTAATGACTAGGCCTGCGGCATGAATCTGGTCAGACTCTGCATCTTGGGAATTCACGCCAACGTTGCCGATATGAGGATATGTGAGGGTCACAATCTGACGGCAGTAACTTGGATCGGTAATGATCTCTTGATAACCAGTTAAAGCGGTATTGAAAACAACTTCGCCGGTAGTTTCGCCAGGGGCGCCAATGCTAAAACCGGGAAATATAGTGCCGTCGGCTAGGGCCAACACGGCGGGGGGAAAAGAAGGAAGCAAGGGTGACAAACCATCTCCAGTCCCTGCTCCATCCGACGCTCAAAACCCCCAAAAAGACTAACCCCGGGGCTTGTTTATGCGGGAGGTGAGTGTCTTTAAGCGCTAGGGTATTTATTTAGTTTCGAACCTTGCAATGATACCAGTTTTGCTCGTAAACCCTTGAATACCCAGCCAATTGACACTTTGCTGGCCGTTTCCTCCCCTAACCCTTGGTTGGGGGAGGTTTTGCTTTTAATCCTTAGGCCTGCGCGCTTTGCTCAATGATGGTCTTAATTTGAGCCAAAACAGTCTGGTCTTCCATGGTGCTGATATCACCAGGGTCGCGCCCTTCTGCTACAGCCTGTAATGCACGACGTACAATCTTGCCGGAACGGGTTTTTGGTAATGCCGTTACAACGTAAACACGTCCAGGACGAGCAATGGCGCCCAACTGACTATCCACAGTCTTCATGCATTCTTTTTCCAGGGTCTCTGTATTGGAAGAATTTTTAGGGATTACAAACGCAATCGCAGCCTGACCCTTGAGCTTGTCTTCAATACCAACCACAGCAACCTCAGAAACGTTTGGATGACTTGAAATACTCTCTTCAATCTCACGAGTTCCAAGGCGATGCCCAGCAACGTTAATCACATCATCGGTGCGGCCCAAGATAAAGAAGTAGCCATCTTTATCCTTAATGCCCCAGTCAAACGTGGAGTAGATCAACTTACCAGGAATGGTTTCCCAATAAGTACTGACGAAACGCTTGTCATCGCCCCAAACCGTTTGCATACAACCGGGAGGCAATGGGCCTTCAATGGCAATAACGCCTTTTTGATCAGGCCCTAATTCTGCTGAAGTAGCATCATCTAGCAACTTCATGTTGTAACCAAAGGATGGTACGCCTGGAGAACCAAACTTATGTGGCATGACTTCAATGCCACGCTGGATTGCTAGCATTGGCCAACCTGTTTCTGTCTGCCAGTAGTTATCCACAATCGGTTTGTTGATTGCATCATGAATCCAACTTGCAGTTGGCTCATCCAGTGGCTCGCCTGCCAAGAACAAGGCGCGCAATGATGAGAGATCATATTTAGTCAAGAAAGCAGGATCTTGTTTTTTGAGAACACGAACCGCTGTTGGCGCTGAGAACATCACTGACACTTTGTATTTCTCAACCAATTCCCACCAAATACCTGCATCTGGACGCAGTGGTGTGCCCTCATACATAATTGTTGCCATACCATTTAGCAATGGTCCATAGATGATGTAACTATGGCCTACAACCCAGCCGATATCTGAAGTGGTGAACATGGTTTCACCAGGCTTGCCACAAAAGATATGGTTCATAGTTGACATTAATGCAACCGCATATCCACCGGTATCACGCTGCACGCCCTTTGGTTTACCAGTTGTGCCTGAGGTATACAAAATATACGAAGGATGAGTTGCATCAACCCATTCAATGGGCACGATATCGCTCAGGTGCTTTTGACGCTCAGTAGCATAATCAAGGTCACGGCCAGCAACGGTGGTGAATTCAGTTAGGCCACGATTCACGATCAATACTTTTTCAGGCTTATAACTAGCCAGGGTAATTGCTTCATCAAGGAGAGGCTTGTATGGAACTGCTTTTCCACCTCGCATTCCAGCCTCTGATGTCACTACCATTTTTGGTTTTGCATCATCAATACGGGATGCCAGGCTATGGGATGCAAAACCACCAAAGACTACTGAGTGAATGGCACCGATACGTGCACAAGCGAGCATTGCAAAACACGCTTCAGCAATCATCGGCATATAAATCAGGACACGATCGCCCTTGTTGATGCCATTTGCTTTGTAAATAGCAGCCATACGATTGACTTCTTCGTAGAGCTCTTGATAGGTATATGCCTTCTCGATATTAGTTTCGGTAGAAACTGCAACTAAGGCCGTTTGATTTGGTCGCTCTTTAGCGTGACGATCTACTGCGTTGTAACAAAGATTAGTAAGGCCACCCTCAAACCATTTGGCAAATGGGGGGTTATCGTAATTCAGTACCTTATTAAATGGTTTTTCCCAATGAATTAACTTTGCCTGCTCACCCCAGAAACCGTCTGGATCTTTTACTGAGCGTTCATGATGTGCTTTATAGGACATGGTCAACCTAATTAAAAAATGACTGAAATTTACGGATTTTTAGTGGCCGCTTTGCTGCTGGAGGAGGCCGAACTACCATTTTTCGCAGATTTTGCAAGTCCTGTCGATGCGGATTTATGCTGAGACGCAGCATTTTTTGCAGAAGAATTACCCTTAGAAGCAGATTTCGCTGTGGCGCACTTGGCATTTTTAGTGCCCTTGGCTGTTTTTGCACAATTTGAAGCTGGCGGTGGCGCAGGCTTTTCCAAACTCAAACTGGCATTTTCAGCCATCGCTGATGAAACGTCGCCAGCACGAACACTGGTCTTTGGTATTAATACGGTGGACCCTGCCTTAATGCGCATACCCTTTGGAATTCCATTGACGGATCTCAAGGAATCCACATCCACACCTAAAGTTTTGGCAGCCTGATCAACACTTTCTGTTTTTGCAATCTTCACAGCCGTCCATGAGGATAGTGGCTTATTGTAGTTCTTCAGATTAGCCTGAAAAATTTCCGCATGGGCAAACGGCAATAGAATCTGCTGATTGGCGTTACTCAATATCACGGGCTTATTAAATGAAGGATTGAGATTTTGGAACTCTTGCTCAGGGATTTCAGCAAGCTTAATTGCTACTGCTACATCAATATCGTTATCAATATCGAGTGCCACAAAGTATGGGTGGTTTTCTAGTTCAGGCAAAACAATTCCATAGGCCTGTGGATCTAAAACAATTTGACGATAAGCCATGAGCTTTGGCACGTAATTGCGAGTTTCCTTTGGCATTGTTAGGCTCAGATAATCCGTAGGCAAACCGGCTGCAATATTACGTTTCTGGGCCTTCGAAATATTGCCGGCACCCCAGTTATACGCTGCCAGTGCCAGCTCCCAAGTGCCAAATTGATTGTATAAACGCTGTAAATAATCTAATGCAGCATCGGTTGATTGCACAACATCACGACGCTCATCTCTAAAGACGTTTTGAGTCAGACGAAAATCTTTTCCCGTTGCCGGCATGAATTGCCATAAACCAACTGCCTTTGCACTGGACTTGGCATGCGTGACGAAAGCACTCTCTACAAATGGTAGTAAAGCAATTTCTGTTGGCATATTACGAGCGTTCACTTCTTGCACTATATAAAACATATAACGCGAAGAGCGCGCCATGGAGCGATTTACATAATCTGGCCTTGCGCTAAGCCAGCGTACTTGCTCAATTTCAATTGGAGTATTCATAGGCTCCATTTGGAAGCCATCCCGAATTCGTATCCATAAATTATCGGAAGGTGCATACACCTTGCTGACCGATTGGTTCTTGAGGTTAACGCGCGTTGCTTTAGATGAATTCGGATTAGATTTAGTCGGCGTATCTGAAGACCAATCGCCAGTGCTCGCACATCCGGATAGAAAAGCGACAAGCAAAATTGTCGCAGCATACAAACGCATCAGAATCGATCTTTCCAGGCTCGAATTACTGCTAGGACGTGTGCTGGAGTTGGCAAGGATTGCTGGCTAGAGACCTCTTTCGCCATAGCAATGACCTCTGCTTGATCACAACGCATAAATGGATTGACCTGTAATTCTTGACCAATAGTCGTTGGCAATGTCGGGAGATTTTGCGACCTCAAGGCTTTGGCTTTTTCTGACCAAGAGATCAAATTCAAATTATTAGGCTCCACAGCTAAAGCAAAACGAATATTGGATAAGGTATATTCATGAGTGCAGTACACCAAGGTATTTTTCGGCAACGAAGCAAACTTGGCCAATGACTGAGTCATCTGGGTTGGCGTGCCTTCAAATAGACGCCCGCATCCTGATGCAAATAACGTGTCTCCACAAAACAGTATTGGTTCTACAACATTGGCCTGCATATTGGCGAAATAGGCAATATGAGTCAAGGTATGCCCAGGAACCTCAAACGCCTTAAAACTCATTCTGGGCAAAGCAATTTCTACCTTGTCATCTTCTTTAACAATCACTGTCCTACCTGGAATATCCTCGCCAACCGGTCCATAAACAGGAATATTGCTACCAAAACTTCTTAATAAATTGAGGATTCCACCGGTATGGTCGGCGTGATGGTGAGTAATCAAAATGCCAGTGAGGGCCAGGTCATTTTGCAAGAGATAGTCTTCTACGGGCACAGAATCGCCTGGATCGACCACTAAAGCCGACTTCCCATCGTGGATACACCAGATGTAATTGTCGTCAAAGGCCGGAATAGGCCAAACTTGCAATAAAGTATTCTTATCCATAGAACGATGATACCAACCCCACCCATCCCCTCCCAGATGCCCGCACCCCCATGGAGTTCGTGGGAAAAATGGCTCCAATCCCCACCAGGACGCTATGTTTTGGGTTGGGAGCAAAAGTGCTGCAACCAAATTGTTGCGGATGTATTTGGATTTCATGCAGTACAGATCGGTTTGCCACAAATCAATACCTTGGCTGAAAACCGCATGCCCTTGCAGGCACTCTTGTTACATTCGAGTGACAGTCGCGAATACGCTTCTCGCTTTAACTGGCATCTGGTTGAGGGAAATTACTCTGAGTTGCCATTTGCAAATGAAAGTCTGGATTTAGTAGTGTTACCCCACGTACTCGAATTTGCTGCTGACCCACATCAAATTTTGCGCGAAGTAGATCGCGTCTTACGCCCTGAAGGTCGACTCATCATTTCAGGGTTTAATCCTGCAAGCTTATGGGGTGCGCGACAGTACCTCAGTAGATTAATTGGTAATCCTTACTTACCGCGTGATGGTCAGTTTATTAGTCTTATACGAGTAAAGGACTGGTTGCAATTATTGAACTTTTCATTAGATCGTGGGCACTTTGGCTGTTATAAGTTTCCCCTGCAAGGTCAGTCCTCTATGGGTCGCATGGATTTCTTAGAATCTATGGGCAATCGCTGGTGGCCTATTTTTGGCGCAGTATTTTTAGTTTCAGCAATCAAGCGGCAAAAAGGGATGCGCCTCATTGGTCAAATTGCACCAGCACGTATTCCCGCATTACAGCAACTTACCCCGGCTGCAGAACGCAATCAACTTCAAGAAGTTCAAGAGAACGTAAATTAGAGCAATGTCACACCACAAATCAACGCCATCCGCACCGCATATCGTTATCTATACCGATGGTGCTTGTAAAGGCAACCCTGGCCCTGGAGGTTGGGGTGCTGTATTGCGCTCGGGCGGTCATGAAAAACATATTCATGGCGGTGAAAAACTCACCACCAACAATCGCATGGAAATTAGTGCGGTGATTTTTGCACTGCGTGCTCTGAAACAAAGAAGTAGCGTTGAACTATGGACAGACTCCCAATACGTCCAAAAAGGTGTGACTGAATGGCTTGAAGGCTGGAAAAAACGGGGTTGGAAGACGGCCAGCAAGGATCCGGTCAAAAATGCCGATCTCTGGCAGGAATTAGATGCCCTTTTGCCAGATCATGAGATTTCTTGGCATTGGGTCAGAGGCCATAACGGCCATCCCGGCAATGAACTAGCTGATCAACTGGCAAACAAGGGTGTCGAGGAGTTTTTGCCCTAGAGTCAATATCGCCCCAAAAGCACTATTTAGACCGTCTTATGAGAGAATGGCTCTGACTCAAAAAGCGCCAAAACCGCATTGGAACCCTATTAAAACCAAGAAAACGAGACTGTGTCAAAAATAGAATCTTCTCTCGATCAATTGTTTGCCAAATTAGTGCAAATCAAGGATACGGGTAAAGCGCGTCTTTGCGCCTTGTGGCAGAAATTGTCGCCTCACATGCATCCGCTCAAGAAAATGAATTACGCTGACACTAAAGTATTTGTCATCCGCTTTAAGTGGCGCATATTGTTGCTGTTGATTGTTCTTTACGCTGGCTCAAAAGCCTACGAATATTACTTCCCAGCGGCAGCTAAAAAAGGTGGTGGCCCTCAAACAATTACTAGCATCGTTGTTGAGAAAAAAGATATCCCACTCATTATTGAAGCGACTGGCACCACTGTCTCCAATAGCATTGTTGATATCCGACCCATGGTGACAAACACTGTTGCCAAAATTCATATTAAAGATGGTCAAGAAGTGAAAGAAGGACAACTTTTATTTACACTGGATGATCGCAATGACAAGGCAAATTACGAACGACTGAAAGCATTGGCCGATGATGCCCAGAAACAATACTTACGTGCCAAAGAATTAGTAGAGAAAAACTTTATTTCTAAGGCCGGCTTAGAGACATCCTTTGCTAATGCCAAGTCTGCAGCATCAGCAGCACGTTCTGCCGAGGTTCAGCTCTCCTTTGACTCTATTCGCTCACCGATTAACGGTAGAGCTGGCATCATTAACGTCTTCCCTGGCTCTTTGGTGCAGGCAAGCAATATCGTATCTACTGCAACAAACTCCACCGCTACTTCAAGCGTGGGCTCGATGGTGACCATCACGCAACTAAACCCAATCAATGTTCAGTTTGTGATCCCAGAAAAAGACATTCCCATCATTCTAGAAAATAGACAAGGTGATGCGCCATTGAATGTCAAGGTCACGATTGGCAATACTGGAAAAAATACCTATGAGGGTCAAGTTCTGGTGATTGATAACCAAGTCGACCCTCTAATTGCCGCAGTTCGCGTCAAGGCACAAATTCCAAATGAAAAGCTAGAAATACTTCCTGGGCAATTTGCACGGGTTTCGCTATTTGCAAATACCCTGAAAGATGTGATTGCCGTTCCCACGCAGGCAGTTGTGATTGGCCCCAATGGACGACTAGTGTATGTGGTTGACAAGGACGATAAGGTCACCGCAAAACCAGTGAAAGTGTCCTATGAATACCAGGGAATCTCAGTTATCACTGATATTAATTCTGGCGATCGCATCGTAGTTGAAGGCAAACAGAATTTGCGCAACGGCAGTAAGGTGCGCGAAGCAAAATCCTCCAAATCGGAAGCCGCCCCTGCTGATAAAACTCCTTCTACTGAGCAAAAATGACGCTTTCTGAGCTATGCATTAGACGTCCCGTGATGACGGTATTACTGTCTATTGCAACCGTCATTGCTGGCAGCGTTGCGTATTTTAAGATTCCAGTAGCCGCGCTTCCAAGTTTTAATACGCCAATCATTTCTGTCTCGGCTAGCCTACCTGGCGCCTCACCAGAAATCATGGCTTCGGCTGTAGCGCTCCCACTTGAAAAAGAATTTTCTACGATTGATGGCATCAAAGTCATTAGCTCCACCAACTCACTTGGTTCAACGAACGTTAGCCTGGAATTTACAAGCGATCGCGATATTGATAAAGCGGCAGTAGATGTCCAGGCCGCCCTCTTGCGGGCCCAACGACGTTTACCAATTGAAATGACAGTGCCACCTTCGTATCGGAAGATTAATCCTGCTGACACCCCTGTATTAATTGTGCGCATGAGTTCTCCGTCTATCAGTCTCTCTGAGATGAATGCTTATGCAGAAAATCTCATGTCACCAAACTTGTCCACTATTACCGGGGTCTCACAGGTTACGGTTTATGGAGCTAAGCGGTATGCAGTTCGAGTAAGCGTTCGGCCAGATGCTTTGGGTAATCGCAATATCACCATGGATGAGATCGCTGCAGCAATTAATAAAGCCAACACCAATAGCCCTGTTGGAACGCTTGATGGCCCGCGTCAACTCATCACAATCTATGCCAATCCACAGCTTGTCAGAGCCGAAGAGTTTGGCAACCTCATCGTTGCGCAGCGCAATGGTTACCCAATTTATCTCAAAGATGTTGCTGATGTTCAAGAGAGCTTTGAAGACGTTAAAACCTTTGCGTCGGCGAAGGGTGAGCGCTCTATAGCGATTGGTATTTTGCGCCAACCAAATGCCAATACTGTTGAGGTTGTTGACGCAATCAAAAAACTGCTGCCATCTCTAAAGGCGCAGATGCCGGAGTCGATTCAGCTAACACTGATTAACGACCGCTCCCTCTCAATTATTGAGTCTATTCATGATGTCAATGTAACGCTACTACTCACAATTGCGCTGGTTGTTTTAGTTATCTTTCTGTTTCTCAAGCATGCCTCTGCAACGATCATTCCCTCTATCAGCTTACCGATTTCCCTGATCGGCGCCTTCTTTGTTTTCTACTTTTTAGGCTATAGCCTCAATAACATTTCCTTATTGGGTATCACACTTGCTGTTGGCTTAGTGGTGGATGATGCAATCGTGGTACTTGAAAACATCATGCGCTATGTTGAAGAAGGCATGGATCCCTTAAAGGCTGCCTTAAAGGGTAGCAAAGAAGTTGGTTTTACGATCGCATCCATCTCATTGTCATTAGTTGCGGTATTTATTCCACTATTTTTTATGTCAGGCCCAATTGGCCTTTTATTTAGAGAGTTTGCTGTTGTTGTGACGCTGTCGATATTAGTCTCAGCCGTTGTCTCACTAACTGTAGTACCGATGCTATGCAGCCGCTTTTTACCCAAGCCAGGCGCTCATCAAAAAGAATACAAAATCACAAAGCAATTTGATCGTGCTTATGAATGGACTTTAAAAAGATATGTCCACTATCTAGATTTAGCCTTAGCAAACAGAAAAATGGTATTGATTGGGGCATTGGCTAGCTTTGTCATTACCATTGCCCTCTTTGTTTACAGCCCAAAAGGGTTCTTCCCAGAAGAAGATATCGGCCAATTACGTGTCACCGTAGAAGCCTCCGAAGACGTTTCTTTCAAAACAATGATGGCTTTACAAGATCAGGCAGCGAAAGTTGTTGATAGTGATCCCAACGTAGCAACATCTATATCTATTCTTGGTGGCAATCAAAGCTCAGGCCGTAACACCGGCAGATTCTTCATCATTCTGAAGCCTAAGGATGAGCGCCAGAAAATGAGCAAGGTCATGGAAGGTCTGAGGACTAAATTTCGGGAAATCCCCGGCATTCAGGTTTACATGAGCCCAGTACAAAATTTACAGTTGGGTGGCCGTAGTAGTAAAAGCCGCTATCAGTTCACACTGCAAAGCGTCGGCTTTGAGGGCGTGAATGAATGGGCAGATAAATTGTTGCAGAAAATGCGCGCAGATCCATTGTTTAGAGATGTTACTAGTGACTCGCAACTCAAGGGCTTGAATGTCAAGATCGAAATTGATCGAGAAAAAGCTGCTAGCGCTGGTGTATCTATCGCAGACATCCGTACCGCCCTCTACTCTTCATTTGGCGAGCGGCAAGTCTCCACAATCTATACCCCCGTCAACACCTATTACGTCATTTTAGAAACCGCAGAAAATGATCGTCAATTTGAAACCGATTTGAACAAGGTCTATGTGCGCGGTAGAGCTACAGATAAGTTGATCCCACTATCAAGTCTGGCGAGCTTTGTCAGAACCATAGGCCCGACGGCAGTAAATCATCAAGGACAGATTCCGGCGGTAACAATTTCTTTTAACTTAGCACCTGATGTTTTCTTGGGGGACGCAACTAAAGCAATTGATGGCTTTGTGAAGCAGGTTAATCTCCCGCCATCCATCATTACTAGTTATGGTGGTGATGCGGCTGTATTTAAAGATAACCAATCTGGTCAAGTGATCTTATTATTAGCTGCCTTGGGCGTCATTTATATCCTGCTTGGCGTTCTATACGAGAGCTATATTCATCCTCTCACTATTTTGGCAGGACTTCCATCAGCTGCTATTGGTGCAATTTTGGCTTTACGTATTTTTGGATTTGAGCTCACCATTGTTGCGTCGATTGGCATCCTATTGCTCATTGGTATTGTCAAAAAGAACGCCATTCTGATGATCGACTTCGCCTTAGAAGCTCAGCGCACTCAAGGCATGACGCCCGAAAAGGCAATTAGAGAAGCCTGCATCTTGCGCTTTCGCCCTATCATGATGACTACCATCGCTGCTCTGATGGGCGCCCTCCCGATAGCATTGGGCTTAGGTGCTGGCGCTGAACTGCGTCAACCCCTTGGTATTAGCGTTGCTGGTGGCCTGATCTTCTCTCAATTTGTAACGCTGATCATTACCCCCGTGATTTATCTTTACCTAGATAAATATGCGGGCAACGGTCCAATGCAGATTCCGCCATCCGTTCTTGAAGGAACCTAATGCGTCAAGTCATACTCGATACCGAAACAACTGGATTAAATCCGGCCACTGGTGACCGCATCATTGAAATTGGTTGCGTTGAGATGATTGGTCGTCGTTTAACGGATCGTACGTTTCACTATTACATCAATCCAGAACGCGATATCGATGCTGGTGCTTTTGCTGTTCACGGCCTATCCCGTGAATTTCTCTCTGATAAGCCCATCTTTGCCAATATCGTTGAGCAGCTCATCGAATTTGTAGATGGTGCAGAAATCGTCATTCATAACGCAGCCTTTGACTTAGGCTTCCTTGATAATGAATTTGCCTTACTCAAGCGCCCACCATTTCGCAATCTGGCTGCCAAGATCACCGATACATTGCTAGATGCTCGTCAGATGTTCCCCGGTAAACGTAACTCTTTAGATGCGCTTTGTGAGCGTTTTTCTATCAGCAACCAACATCGAACCTTGCACGGAGCGCTTTTGGATGCTCAGCTTTTAGCTGAAGTCTACGTTTCAATGACAAGAGGTCAAGAGGATCTCTCAATCGATCTAATTGACTACACTGTTGGCACCGATGCCTCTGGACATACCAAAGCCTTACCGACGGATTTCAAGATACTGGCAGCCAGCGAGGATGATCTCGCGCAACACGAAAAGATTCTTGCAGAAATTGCGAAAGCAAGTAAAAAGGACTCCGTATGGAGCCCTTTAAATACCGCCTCTTAAAACCTTATTTAAATAGCGGCGGCAATCGCCTTACCTAAATCATTGGTCTTTGCTGTACCACCAACATCTGGTGTTAATGGAGCATGACCGGGACCAGCGAGCAGAACCTTCTCAATTGCATTGAAAATTGCTTTGCCTGCCTCCGGATAACCAAGGTGATCTAACATCATGGCCCCACTCCAAATTTGACCAATTGGATTAGCAATCATCTTGCCATAGATATCAGGAGCTGAGCCATGAACCGGCTCAAATAATGATGGGAATTTACCTTCTGGGTTAATGCTTCCAGATGGTGCTACTGCAATCGTGCCAGTACATGCTGGGCCTAAGTCGGAGAGAATGTCTCCAAACAAATTACTTGCAACAACTACATCAAAGCGATCAGGATTCATCACAAAATGGGCTGACAATATATCAATGTGATATTTGTCGGTACGCACATCTGTAAATTTCTTGGACATTGCCTCTACGCGCTCATCCCAATATGGCATGGTGATTGCAATACCATTGGATTTAGTGGCAGAAGTTAAATGCTTTTTAGGGCGACTCTGAGCTAAATCAAAGGCGTATTTCAAAATGCGATCTACGCCCTGTCTTGTGAATACAGATTCTTGAATCACAAATTCACGATCGGTATCAGGGAACATCTTGCCGCCCACGCTGGAATACTCGCCTTCGGTGTTTTCACGAACAACGAAGAAATCAATATCGCCTGGCTTACGATTAGCCAAAGGGCAAGGAATGCCGGGCAATAAGCGGACTGGACGTAAATTGACGTATTGATCAAAGCCACGACGGAACTGAATTAAGCTGCCCCATAAAGAAACGTGGTCAGGAAGAATATCAGGCATGCCAACAGCGCCAAAAAAGATGGCGTCATATTTCATGAGAGTTTCAAACCAGTCGTCCGGCATCATCTTGCCGTGCTTGAGGTAGTAATCACAGCTAGCAAAATCAAAATGGTCAAACTGCATGCCTAGACCAAATTTACGATTTGCAGCCTCTAGTGCACGCACACCCTCAGGCATCACTTCTTTGCCAATTCCGTCACCAGGAATTACAGCGATTTTTGGGTTCTTGAAGATTTTTTTAGCGTTCATGGTTTATGTCTCAATGATTAATAGTTCTATTTAATGCAATCGGATAATTTATACACTAGCTGATGGCACGGCGGATTTGATCTGGAGCAGACTTACCGCCCTTAGTCACTGAATCACTATCGTACTCAGTCGTATTTTCAATCGTTTCCGGAGCATCCTCAAGCATACGGATATTATCCTTCGGACAGATGGGCGCCCCATAACTAGCCCATTTTTTGAGCAAAGTGACCTCGTAGCCACATTGACCGCATTTAGCCTTGCTACGGCTCGCATTACTGGGTCTTGGTGGTGGGAAAACAATCGCCTGGTGCGGATATGGGCCAAGTTCTTGACTGATCATCATGAGCTTCACAGTCAACTCTTCGGTAGCATGTGCCATCCTAGCAGGACCTTCTAATCCTACTGTTTGAGCAATCCCCTTGAAGTCCTCTCCATGACCACTAAAACAGTCATCTACAGCATGACATAGCTCATGCACCAAGGTATCGAGCAGCTGTACTGGATCATCAATTTTGGGAGAGATAAAGATCTCGTTAACACCACCTCCAGAACGTTCTCTTGGCCAGCATTGGCCCAAGGTTGTTCGAGGGCTGCTGGAGGCTGGAAAGCCACAGGAAACTCTTACTGGAGGAATGGCATAACCAGCCTTAGAAAATACAGGCTCAAGGTGTCTAACGGCATCTTCAAGCCATGCTTCACGGACAGAATGTTGCTTCATTGATCTACTTGCTTTGCGCTAATGAGGGGATTTTAAAACGGTAAATTGCGATCATACGCCACCAACCGTAGAATATCGTCTATGAAAGATCTAGAAAGCCTCAGCGCATCCCAAGCAGCAAAAGCCCTGTCCAAAAGAGAGATTAAGGCCACTGATTTACTCCTATCCTGTCTAGACCGTATTGGCCAGCGAGAAAGCATCGTCAAGGCTTGGGTAAGCCTTGGTAAGGAGAATGCCTTAACAAGAGCGAAAGAGCTCGATAAGGGGGCAATTCAGGGTCTGCTGCATGGCCTGCCAATTGGGGTTAAAGATTTATTTGACACCTACGACCTACCAACCGCCTATGGGTCACCTATTTATCAAAATAACTATCCTAGCTCGGATGCTGTTTCAGTCGCCCTGATGCGACAAGCTGGCGGAATTATTTTAGGCAAGACCGTCACAACAGAATTTGCTTCCTTCAAGGGTGGCATCACCACTAACCCTCATAACAAGAAACACACCCCCGGGGGTTCTTCTAGCGGCTCTGCAGCTGCAGTAGCCGACTTTATGGTGCCATTAGCTACTGGCAGTCAAACCGCCGGTTCAATTATTCGCCCTGCATCTTATTGTGGCGTAGTTGGCTTTAAACCGAGTCTTGGAAAAGTGAGTATCGCTGGTGCTAAAAGCTTATCGATATCCATGGATGTTTTAGGCTGCTTTGGCCGGAGTGTAGAAGATGTTGCCCTCGGGATTGCGGCTATGAGTGGTGATCATGAGCTTGCTACTGTTAATGATCTCCATAACAAACCCAAAATTGGTATTTGCAAAACTGCTAATTGGGCTCATGCCCAAAAAGAAACTACTACTGCATTAGCAGTTGCAAGGCATGCTGCAGAATCTATTTGCAAAGGCACCGTTAGCGATCAAAAACTTCCTAAGGCATGTGATGGTTTAACGCAGGCTCAAACCAACATCATGATGTCAGAGATGTCTCGTAGCCTGCTTTTTGAACGCGTCCACTTTCCTAAAAAAATTAATCCCTTAATCAGTAAATTACTAAACGATGGCGCGCTCATTAGCTATGAGCAATATGCCAAAGATCTATTGATGGTTGAGAGTGCTAAAGCCTCAGTAGCAGATCTCTTTAGTAATGAGATTGATATCTTGATTGCCCCAAGCGCCACAGGGGAAGCACCATTAATTAAAGATGGTACAGGCGACCCTATTTTTTGCAGAGACTGGAGCATGCTTGGACTACCCTGCATCAATATCAATGTAGCCAGTGGACCCAATGGCTTACCAGTAGGCGTTCAACTGATTGCCGGCCCAGGCAAAGACCATTTCTTATTAAGTGCAGCTAGAGCATTTGCACTAGCGTTGCCTGATCCCGTTTTGAGAGATCAGGCATAAAGCATTCTTAATCTAGTGTGATGTTCGCTGTCTTAATTGCTTTACTCCAAAATGGCAACTCTTTTTTCAACAAAGTATCCATCTGGCCTGGGTTGAGGTAACGCACCTCAATACCAGCGGTATCAGCGCGCTCCTTAACTTCAGGTAAGGCCAAACTTTGTTTTACTGAATCCGTTAACTTGGTCACCACTGGAGCAGGTGTGCCAGCAGGCGCATATAGTGCGACCCAAGACTCTAATTGGAATGATGGTAGGCCAGCTTCTGCAGTTGTTGGAACATTTGGCATGCCAGGGTGGCGATTTTTACCTGTCACTGCCAAGCCTTTCAGCTTGCCACTCTGAACGTGCTGCATTAATGATGGTGGGGTACTAATAAAAACTTGTACCTGACCAGCCAATACATCCTGAATAGCGGGACCAGATCCCTTATATGGCACATGAACCATATCAACGCCAGTGGTCTGCTTAAAAATTTCTGTACCAATATGGGAGACTGAACCGTTTCCTTGGGAAGCGTAATTTAACTTACCAGGATTGGCTTTAGCGTAAGCAATAAACTCTTTTAAGTTATTCACTGGAATCGAAGGATGAACAGCGATCACATTGGTGGAGATCGTTAGTAAGGCGATTGGTGTGAAGTCTTTTAATGGATCCCAGGATAGTTTTTCAAATAGCGCGGGATTGCCAACGTGATAACCAGAATAAGAAATGAGCAATGTATAGCCATCCGGCTTGGCCTTAGCAACAAATTGATATGCGGTATTGCCACTAGCGCCCGGTTTGTTATCAACTACAACAGGTTGACCGATTACGCGGGTCAAAGGCTCACTGAGAAGTCGTGCAGATGTATCTACAAGGCCACCTGGTGGATTAGGTACAACCAGGGTAATGGGTCGGTCTGGAAATGTCTGCGCACCAGCAAGCTGAGTTACTGTAGCGAAAGCCACAGTTAACAATAATTTATAGGTCATGTGTACTTTTCTCATAACGGTCTCCTAGAATTTTTCAATACTTTTTTAGTAGTTTATCGCTGCCCTACTTTAACGCTTCCGAAAACAGCCTGGGCCTCCCTTGGCAGGCAGCGCCAGTAACGCTCATTCGCAGTCACCGTAGCACCCAGGGCGGCGGCTGCCTCCCATCCCCAACGGGGCTTGTAAAGGAAGGCTCTGGCCAGAGCAATGAGGTCGGCATCATTGTCTTGCAAGATTGCCTCAGCCTCATGAGGATCAGTAATCAAACCCACTGTCATGGTTGGTAAGCCTGATTGCTCTTTCACAATCTTTGCAAATGGCACTTGGTATCTTGGCCCTAAAGCAATTTTTTGCTTGGGAGAAATTCCACCTGAAGAAATATGAACAAAATTGCAACCTAAGGGTTTTAATTGTTTTGCAAAATCAGCAGTCTGTTCTGGTGTCCAGCCACCTTCAATCCAATCGCTAGCCGAAATACGAATACCCAAAACGCCTTGATAAGCAGCTCTTACTGCAGCGAATAACTCTAATGGAAATCGAATACGGTTTTCAAATGAACCGCCGTATTCGTCATTACGTTGATTGGCGATTGGTGATAAGAATTGATGCAGCAAATAGCCATGAGCACCATGGAGCTCAATGCCATCCACACCGATACGCTCTGCACGTTTTGCTGCAATGACAAAGTCTTCAATCAGTTGTTTGAGTTCGGCTTTGGATAATTCATGTGGAAGACGCTCTCCTTCAAGCTGAGGAATTGCAGAAGGTGCTAGGGTTTCCCAACCACCCTGATCAGTTGATAGCAGTTGGCCGCCATCCCAAGGAGTTGCACTCGAGGCTTTACGTCCGGCATGAGCAAGTTGAATAAATACCGGGATTGGTGGTGCTAACTTACGCGCACGACTTAATTTATCTTTTAGAGCAGCCTCAGTGCGGTCATCCCACAAACCTAAACATGCGGGAGTAATTCGGCCTTCAGGAGTAACGCCCGTTGCCTCAATAATGAATAAAGAAGCGCCGCTATTTAATAAATTACCCCAATGCATTAAATGCCAGTCTGTTGACTCACCATTATTTGCCGAGTATTGGCACATTGGGGCAACCACAATGCGATTGGCTAATTCCAATGATCCACGCGGTGAATTCAGGGTGTAGCTAGAGAACAAAAGACTCATGGGATACCTTAAAAAGCAGAAATTAGTCCAAAATTACGAAAATGATGCTTAAGCGATAAAATACTCCAAAAGCAGAATAAACGAGACAAAGAAGTCTTGCTGACCCGGCGGTTAGTAGACCTCAGATGCCCAAAAACCCATATATGAAATAACCAGACGAGACTATGAACGCACCCAAAGCCTTTGATTCAAATGCTGATATCGGCCACTATGTTGGCGGCAATGTAGTAAATCCTAAAGATGGTCGCTTTGCCGATGTCTATAACCCCGCAAAGGGAGCTGTAGCACGCCGCGTAGCCCTCGCCAGCCGCAAGGAAGTAGATGCTGTAGTAGCAGTTGCTCAAAAGGCTTTTGAAAGCTGGGGGCAGACTAGCCCCTTAAGACGAGCCCGCATTCTTTTCAAATACTTGGAGTTGCTCAACGCCAATCGTGATGAATTAGCAGCCATCATTACTGCTGAACATGGCAAAGTATTTACTGATGCTCAAGGAGAAGTTACTCGCGGCATTGAAATTCTAGAATTTGCTACTGGCATCCCTGAATTGCTCAAGGGTGACTACACCGAACAAGTTTCTACTGATATCGATAACTGGATCATGCGCCAACCATTAGGCGTGGTTGCTGGTGTTACCCCATTTAACTTCCCAGTCATGGTGCCAATGTGGATGTTCCCGGTTGCTATTGCCTGCGGTAACACCTTCATTCTAAAGCCAAGCCCAACTGATCCATCAGCCTCATTGTTTATGGCTAAACTTCTGAAGGAAGCTGGTTTACCAGACGGCGTATTTAACGTGGTTCAGGGCGATAAAGAAGCGGTAGATGCCTTGATTGAAAATCCCGACGTTAAAGCGGTGAGCTTTGTTGGCTCCACACCAATTGCTAATTATATTTATGAGCGTTGCGCTCACTTTGGCAAACGCTCACAGGCTTTAGGTGGTGCTAAGAACCACATGGTCATCATGCCTGACGCTGATATTGATAAGGCTATTGATGCGCTGATTGGTGCCGCATACGGCTCTGCAGGCGAACGCTGTATGGCGATTTCAGTAGCGGTACTGGTTGGTGATGTTGCAGATAGAATCATGCCAAAACTGATCGAGCGCACTAAAACTCTCAAAGTTAAGAATGGTATGGAGCTAGATGCCGAAATGGGCCCTATCGTTACCAAGGCGGCCTTAGAGCGTATTACTGGCTATATCGAGAGCGGCGTTGCTTCTGGCGCCAAATTATTAGTGGATGGTCGCGGCTTAAAAGTGCCGGGCAATGAAAACGGTTTCTTTATCGGCGGCACCCTCTTTGATAATGTAAAGCCAGATATGAAGATTTATCTTGAAGAAATCTTCGGACCAGTTCTCTCCTGCTTGCGAGTAGCAAACTTTACTGACGCTCTTAATCTAGTGAACTCGTGTGAATTTGGCAATGGCGTTGCTTGCTTTACCAGTGATGGCAATATCGCTCGTGAGTTTGCCCGTCGTGTTCAAGTTGGCATGGTTGGCATCAATGTGCCGATTCCAGTGCCGATGGCTTGGCATGGCTTTGGCGGTTGGAAGAAGTCCATCTTTGGTGATATGAATGCCTATGGCAAAGAAGGTGTTCGCTTCTATACCAAGCAAAAGAGTGTGATGCAGCGCTGGCCTGAGAGTATTGCTAAAGGCGCAGAGTTTGTGATGCCGACCTCAAAGTAATACGACAGTTCAATAAAAATAGCGATCTACGGATCGCTATTTTTTTGCTCTGAATGATTGGGCTTCTTATTGCAGTGTGTTTTTAAACGCTGGCATCAAGGGCATTGCTAAAACATCAATACCCTCTTCTCTTAAGGCCTCTGCCTCATCTAATGTAGTCTGACCACGAATACTACGCTCTGGAGATTCCTTGTAGTGAATCTTTCTAGCTTCTTCAGCAAATGAATTGCCAACATCCTCAGATCGGCCCATGAGTTCACGCATTCCCTTTAAAAAGGCAGCCTGAACTTGAGCTTCTAGATGAGAATGATCTGGGCCCGTCAACGCAACCACATCACCACTCAAACTGCCCGCATCTGTTTTAGAGACAGTCAAATCCGTCGAAGAAGATTTAGCGATATGGGGAGCAGAAGGCATACGAGAAATATCCGTGCTATCGCATACAGGGCAGGCAAGCATCCCCTTATCCTGTTGAGACAGGAAATCCTCCTCAGAGGCGAACCACCCTTCAAAGCGGTGTTCTAAGGGGCAAGCAAGGTTATAAACTTTCATAAAACCTATATAGGGGCAAAAGTACTAAATTCAATAGCACTATTTTAATCGGGTTTGCATAAACCCTATTTAGTCGGCTGGGGATGCACTAAACCTCGACGGTAACGATCTAGCCAGTAGGTAGAGATGGTGGTTTTAACATCGGTAATCTCGCCTTCTTCAACCCAAGCAATGAGCTGCTCAAGGGGCGCTGCAAAAACATCCAAAAACTCTTCTTGGTCTAAATGACTGGCCCCAGGCACTAAATCCTCAGCTAAATAGATGTCAATGAATTCGGTTGAATAAGAAATCACTGGATGTATGCGACGAATATAGCTCCATTTTTTTGCTGTATAGCCAGTTTCCTCTGCAAGCTCTCTTTGTGCACACACTAGCGGGCTCTCATTAAGATCTAATTTACCCGCCGGAATTTCAATACAAGCTTTGGCAATTGGATAACGATATTGACGCTCTAAGAGCACCCTACCATCTTCTAATAAAGCAACGATAGCAACAGCCCCAGGATGGGTTAAGTATTCCCTAACAGTCTCTTGTCCGTCAGGCAATGACACTTTATCTCGCTTCATCTTGAGGAAAATACCCCCATAGATATCTTCTCCAGAAATGCGGTCCTCTCGCAAATGCTGATCGCCGCTGGGTAAATCTTTAAATGATTTCTCGGTCATAAATGATCGTTCTCGTCTTTGATTACCTGATGATACAAAACTTCAATGACACTGTAGTAATACGTATCTAGTTATCCTAAAACAATAAAGGCCCCTAATTGGAGCCTTTATATCTGGTTCAGAATCAGGATTAAGAACCCAGTAAAGTGCGGCGCATAGCGTCAAGACAAAGACTCATTAAACCAGCAGGAACAATGCCAAGCGCCAACACTAAAATGCAATTGAGGCTCAGGATGCCCTTTGCATAGCCAGAGCCACTTACAGCCATCTCATGTACTGGCTCATCGAAGTACATCACCTTCACTACGCGCAAGTAATAGAAAGCACCAATCAGAGAAGCCATGACAGCAATAATGGCCAAGAAGGTATGCTCTCCATCAACCAAAGCTTCTAGAACACCCAATTTAGCGGCAAAGCCAACGGTTGGCGGAATACCAGCTAAAGAGAACATCATCACCAGACCAATAAAGGCAAACCAAGGATGCTTCTTATTGAGACCTTTGAGGCCATCCAAAGTTTCACAGTCATAGCCCTTGCGTGAGAGCACCATTAACAAACCGAAGGTACCTAGTGTAGTTAATACATAGGTAATGGCATAAAACATCGAGGCGCTAAATGCATGCTCATCAAAGACTGACAACATGCCCAATAGGACGAAGCCCATTTGCGCAATCGCGGAATAGGCCAACATCCGTTTGACGTTAGTTTGGGCAATCGCAGTAACGTTACCAACAACCAATGAAAGCACTGCTAATACCACCAACATTGGCTGCCAATCACCCATGAGCGGCAACAAAGTGTTGATCAATAAACGGAATAGCAAGGCAAATGCAGCGATCTTAGGTGCAGCGGCAATCATCAGCGTTACTGCTGTTGGTGCACCTTGATACACATCTGGCACCCACATGTGAAAAGGAACAACGCCGAGCTTAAATGCCAGGCCAGACACAATAAAGACCAAGCCAAAGGCCATTACCAAATGATTAATACGGGGATCAGCAACTGTTTTAAAGATCTCAATCAGATCAAGCGAGCCTGTTACGCCATAAAGCATGGACATGCCATACAGCAAAAATCCCGAGGCTAAGGCACCCAATATGAAGTACTTAATACCAGCTTCTACACTCTTCTCGCTGTTATGGCGCATCGCTACCAGTGCATAGGTAGGCAATGCCATTAACTCTAGACCGAGATATAAGGTCAAGAGATTTGCACCAGAGATCAATACCATTTGACCAAGCAATGCTAATAACGCCAGAACAATAAAGTCTGGACGGAACAGTGCACGATCAGTGAGGTACTGCTTGGAGTAAATCAAACTAACTAGTACGGCGCCACATGAACAGGCTTTGAGTAAATTAGAGAATGGGTCTGATTGAAATAAGCCATTCATAGCTACAAGCGCTGGATCTCCCATGCGGCCCATGAATGCAAAAATCAGATAAACCAACAAGATGATGGTGAAGAAATATACAAAGCCTACTCCGCGTGGAGTATGGAAGATGTCCTGCTCTACAGCTGGAGTAGCAACGACTCTCTCGGGTACATAAACACTGGCAACCAATAACAAGCAGGTTGCTACAAGTAAAACGAGTTCCGGCAGGACGGCGTATAGATCAAATTCTTGCATTTGCTTTTACTCAGAGTTTGCTTACAGCAACATGCTGCAGCAGATTAATGACGGCAGGATGGATGATGTCTGTAAATGGTTTTGGATATACGCCCATACCAATCACACAGATACTTAATACAGTCATCATGAAAAATTCGCGGGCATTGAGGTCCTTTAATTCCTCAACATGGGCATTGGTGATAGCACCGAAGAATACGCGCTTAACCATCCACAATGAATATGCCGCACCAAGAATCAAGGCTGTTGAAGCTAAGATACCGATCACAAAGTCGTAATCTACCGCTGCCAATATCACCATAAATTCACCAACGAATCCAGAGGTTGCTGGTAAACCGCAGTTGGCCATCGCCATCAATACTGCAAAAGCAGTGAATGCTGGCATGCGATGCACGACTCCGCCGTAATCAGCAATCTGACGGGTATGCATACGATCATAGAGCACGCCAATCGAAAGGAACATCGCGCCGGCCACAAAACCATGGGAAATCATCTGAACAATACCGCCCTCAATACCTAATGGGCTAAAGAGGAAGAAGCCAAGGGTTACGAAGCCCATGTGCGCAACCGATGAATAGGCTACGAGCTTTTTCATATCCTTTTGTACCAAGGCTACTGCACCTACATAAATAACGGCAACCAATGATAGGAAGATGATGAAAGGGCCGAGGTATTGGCTCGCATCTGGAGCGATTGGCAATGAGAAGCGCAAGAAACCATAAGCGCCAAGCTTCAACATGATCGCCGCCAAGACTACAGAACCGCCTGTAGGTGCTTCGACGTGCACGTCTGGTAACCAAGTATGCAACGGCCACATTGGTACCTTTACCGCAAAAGCCATGAAGAATGCAAAGAACAACAAGATTTGCTCAACGATATCGAGGCGGGCATTTTGCCAAACCAAGATATCAAAGCTATTGGTCACGTTATACAAATACAGCATGGCAACCAAGGTCAACAAGGATCCAAGCAAGGTATACAAGAAGAATTTAAATGCTGCGTAGATACGGTTATGACCACCCCATACGCCAATGATGATGTACATCGGTATTAAGGTTGCTTCAAAGAAGACATAGAACAACAAGGCATCAAGAGCACAAAATACGCCGATCATCAATCCAGAAAGGATCATGAATGAGGCCATGTATTGCGATACTTTGGTATCAATCACTTCCCAGGCAGCAATCACCACAAAAATATTGATGAATGCTGTCAGCACAATGAACCAAACAGAAATACCGTCAATACCAAGGAAATAATTAATGTCGTAACGCGGTATCCAGCTAATCTTCTCTACAAACTGCATCCCTGGATTAGCAATATCAAACTGGATAATCAAAGGTAGCGTTGCAATGAAGCCGATGATTGATCCAATGAGCGCTAACCAGCGAACACCAGCAGATGGCTTCTCAGACCCATAGAACAAAATAATGAGTCCAAAAACAATCGGGGTCCAGATGGCGTAAGAAAGAATCATAATGGCTACTTAAGTAACAAAGGCCTAGCGAACAAAAGGCAGGTAAGCATACAAAACCCAAGCTAGCAATGCCGCTAAGCCTGCAATCATTGCAAAGGCATAGTGGTAGAGGTAACCGGATTGCAAATGGCGGATTACACCGGCAAAGCGACCTACTGTGTAAGCGCTGCCGTTAACAAAGAAACCGTCAATGACCTTCTGGTCACCACGATGCCATAAGATCCCGCCGATCCAAATCAGACCTTTAGCAAAGACTGCTTGATTCAAATCATCAAGATAGTATTTGTTATCAAATAATTTTTTGATTGGCGCAAAAGTTTCTGCAAATTTAGCAGGCAACTTCGGAGCCCAGAGATAACCAATTGCAGCTGTTAACACGCCGAGCACAACTAAGAGCAATACTGGCGTACTAAAAGCATGGATTGCCATTGCAATAGGGCCATGGAACTCATCTTCGAGCTCTTTCATGATCGGATGACGTACCACATCAATAAAGATAGAGTCGCCAAAGAATGTGCCGAATAATAATGGCGTGATGGTGTAAAAACCAATAATCACAGAAGGGATAGCCAAGAGAATCAATGGCACAGTGACCACCGCTGGAGACTCATGCGGTTTTTCGCCGGGAGCCAAACCATGATGTGCATGGTCGTCGCCCTGCTCTGCATGCTCATGATGATCATGTGCATGTGAATCAGCATGACCCCAGCGTGCTTTGCCGTGGAAGACCCAGAAATACAAACGGAATGAATACAAGGCTGTTACAAAGACGCTTGCCATCACAGCAAAATAAGCGAAGCCTGAGCCAGGAATATGGCTCGCAGCAACTGCTTCAATGATGGAATCTTTGGAATAAAAGCCGGAGAAGAATGGTGTGCCAATCAGGGCCAAGTTTCCTAGCAACATCATGAGGCAAGTAATAGGCATGTATTTCCAGAGACCGCCCATCTTGCGCATATCTTGTTCGTGGTGCATACCCAAGATCACGCTACCGGCTGCAAGGAATAAAAGTGCCTTGAAGAATGCGTGTGTCATCAAGTGAAAGATTGCCACTGGATAGGCTGATACACCCAAAGCTACAGTCATGTAGCCCAATTGGGACAGGGTTGAATAAGCAACTACCCGTTTGATATCGTTTTGCACAATACCCAAGAAGCCCATGAAGAGCGCAGTAATAGAGCCAATGATTAAGATGAAACTCAGGGCCACATCCGATAGCTCAAATAATGGTGACATGCGTGACACCATGAAGATTCCTGCGGTAACCATCGTCGCCGCATGAATCAATGCCGAAATGGGAGTTGGGCCTTCCATCGAATCTGGCAGCCAAACGTGTAAGGGGAATTGTGCCGATTTACCCATAGCACCAATAAATAAGCAGATACAGGCAACCGTAAGCAAGCTCCAGTTGGTGCCAGGTAAGGTCTGTGCTGCTAAGGCAGCGTTTTGAGCAAAGATTACGTCATATTGCATTGAGCCAGTGCTTGCAAGCAATAAACCGATACCCAAAATGAAACCAAAGTCACCAACACGGTTTACCAAGAACGCTTTCATATTGGCAAATACAGCAGACTGACGCTCAAAATAGAAGCCAATCAGAAGGTAGGAAACTACGCCCACTGCTTCCCAACCAAAGAAGAGTTGCAAAAGGTTATTGCTCATCACCAACATCAACATGGCGAAGGTAAACAAAGAAATATAAGAGAAGAAACGGTTGTAGCCCTCTTCACCTTTCATGTAGCCAATGGTATAAATGTGGACCATGAGGGATACAAAAGTCACTACACACATCATGGTGGCGGTCAATGGATCAATTAAGAATCCAATATCCAGATTCAACTCACCTAATTGCATCCAGCGGTACACAGTACCGTTGAAATAGAAACCATCCATTACCTGCACTAATACATTGCAAGAGAGTGCAAAGGCAATCGCTACCCCTAAGATCGTGACAAATTGACAAGCGCCATGACCAATTCGGTTACCCCCCAATTTAGTGCCAAAGAAACCGGCAATCATGGAGCCAATCAATGGCGCCAGCGGAATTGCGCAGAGAACGGGAATATTTAAGGTCAATTGCATGACTAGCCTTTTAGGTGGTCAAGATCATCGGCATTAATCGTGTCAACCTTACGGAAGAGCACAACCAAGATTGCCAAACCGATAGCTGCCTCAGCAGCTGCCACAGTCAAAATAAAGAATACGAATACTTGACCTGCCATATCACCCAAATAATGAGAGAAGGCAACAAAGTTCATATTGACCGCCAGAAGCATCAATTCGATTGCCATCAAGAGCACGATGACGTTCTTACGATTTAAGAAGATACCAATCACGCTGGTAGCAAATAGAATTGCGCCAAGCACTAAATAGTGAGCTAGAGTGATATTCATTTCTTCTCCCCTCTAGTATCTTGCTTGGCACCCATATCTGAGCCCATTTTTACAACGCGCATCCGGTCAGCTGCAACCACATTAACTTGCTCATGAATATTCTGAGATTTGGAATCTTTGCGATTACGCAGTGTTAATGCCACGGCAGCAATAATTGCTACTAAAAGAATTACGCCAGCAACTTCAAAGGCATAAACGTAATCTACGAAAATCAATCTGCCCAGAGCCAAGGTATTGTTTGCAGCAATCTCTTCCGGCATCGGCTGCACAGGTGCATTTGTACCGATGAAGCTACGAATAATCACGATCGATAGTTCTAAAACGATAACAGCACCCATTAAGAATGCAACCGGGAGATATTTTCTAAAGTCACGACGTAAATGCTCTAAATCGAGATCCAACATCATGACCACGAATAGGAAAAGAACCATTACGGCACCAACATAAACCAAGATGAGCGCTAGACTCAAGAACTCAGCCTTCAGCAGCATCCAAAGACCGGAAGCACAGAAGAATGCAAGAACTAAAAACAGCGCAGCATGTACTGGGTTGCGCGCTGTAATCACGCGTAATGCAGAAATAACTAGCAAGCCTGCAAACGCGTAAAAGAAAACCGCAAATAAAGTGGATGGATCAAATGTCATGGTGATGTGTGCTCTATCCGATTAGCGATAAGGTGCATCAACTGCACGGTTAGCGGCAATGTCTTTCTCGTACTTATCGCCTACAGCCAAAAGCATGTCTTTTGTGAAATACAAGTCGCCGCGCTTATCGCCAAAATATTCAAAAATATTGGTTTCAACGATCGCATCAACTGGACAAGCTTCTTCACAGAAACCACAGAAGATGCATTTAGTCAAATCAATGTCATAGCGGGTTGTACGACGTGTACCGTCATCACGCTGCGCAGTTTCGATCGTGATGGCGTATGCAGGACATACTGCTTCACACAACTTACAGCCAATACAACGCTCTTCACCGCTTTCATAGCGACGCAAAGCATGGAGTCCACGGAAACGTGGAGACAATGGTGTTTTCTCTTCTGGATACTGAACAGTAATTTTTGGTTTAAAGAGATAACGACCGGTAATCGACATACCAGTCAAAATATCTTTAAGCATCAAGCTATCGAGGAATTGGGAAATTTTCTTAAACATGATTGATCAACTTATTTCCAAATATTCCATGGAGACACTACCCATGCGCCAACGACAACCACCCAAAATACTGAGATGGGAATAAAGATCTTCCAGCCCAAACGCATAATTTGGTCATAGCGATAGCGTGGCAAAGTGGCTCGCAACCAAATCACACAGGACAATAGGAAGAAGGTTTTACCAAATAGCCAGAAGAAACCTGGGATATCTCGCAGAATCGGCAAATCAACAATAGGCAACCAACCACCGAGGAACATGATCGATGCCACTGCTGCAATCAAAATCATGTTGGCGTATTCAGCCAAGAAGAACATCGCAAAAGACATGCCTGAGTACTCAACCATGTGACCCGCAACAATTTCAGACTCACCCTCAACCACGTCAAATGGGTGACGATTGGTTTCAGCAACGCCAGAAATAAAGTAAATCAAGAACATTGGTAGCAATGGCAACCAGTTCCAAGAAAGGAAGTTCAGACCCATGTCTGCAAAGAAGCCTTGCTCTTGTGAAGCAACAATAGTGCTCAGATTCAAAGAGCCCGAGGTCAATAAGACGGTGACCAAAGCAAAGCCCATAGCAATCTCATAAGAGATCATTTGTGCTGAAGCACGCATTGCACCTAAGAATGGGTATTTAGAGTTAGAGGACCAACCAGCCAGAATGACACCATACACACCAATCGATGAAATCGCCATGATGTATAGCAAGCCAGCATTGACATCAGCAAGTACCATCTTGGCTTGAAATGGAATCACTGCCCAAGCTGCAAAAGCAGGCATGATGACCATGATTGGCGCAATAAAGTACAAAACCTTAGAAGCCTGAGCAGGAGCAATAATCTCCTTCATCAAAAGCTTCAAGGCATCAGCAATCGGTTGTAACAACCCCAATGGACCAACGCGATTAGGCCCCAGACGGATATGCATCCAACCAATGAGCTTTCTTTCCCAGAGCGTTAAATACGCTACGCAGCCAAACATTGGCAATACGATGATGACAATACGCACCAAAGCCCAAACTAGCGGCCACAAAGAACCGAAGATAGCTTCGCCTTGGGTTGTGATGAGGTTCAAGAAATTATCCATCTCGTACCTTAGGCCTTACTCACAGTCAATGGACCAAACATCGATCCTAATTTAGCACTAGCCATGGTGCCTGCAGATACTCTGACTGTGCCTGACGCTAGATTTACCTCTAGTGTTGCTGGCATATCAACAGACTGACTTCCTTGGGATACACGGATTGCATCACCCTCTTTCAAGCCAAGTTCTGTAAAGAGTTTTTGATTTAAGCCAACCTGATTGCCGCGTTTTGCATCGCGTGTTAATTGCAAGGCTGGTGAGCGACGCACAATTGGGTCGCCAGCATAAATATTGACATCAGCCAAACGCTCAAGACCATCAAATGGCGCAAGATTGCCATTGGTAATAGTGTTACTGATTGCTTTGTTATTTAAGTGAGTGCAATAGTTCTCATTCAGAGCCTCACCCAATACTTCTTCAGGCAAGTTAAATAAGAATCCATCAAGTCCTAAGAGACCGCCTAGTACACGCAGCACTTTCCATGCTGGACGGGAGTCACCCAAAGGCTTCACAGAAGGTTGAATGGTCTGCGTCCTGCCTTCTGCATTAACAAACGTTGAAACGGTTTCTGTAAATGGAGAGATCGGTAGGATAACGTCAGCAAGCTCAAGCAAATCAGCGCTCTGATAAGCGCTCAATGCAATGACCGTATTTGCCTTGGCCAAGGCTGCACGAGCTTGAGCTGGATTTGGTAAATCACTATCTGGCTCGATATTCATTAATACCACCGCGCGACGGTCACCTGAGAGCACTGATTCAACGCCAGCACCATTTGCGTTGACCAAGGCGGCTCCAACAGCATTACCACCAACCGGTAGGAAACCTAATGTAGAACCAGTTTGATCTGCAATAAATTGCGCCATCACATGTAAATCAGATGCATGGTGATGTGCAACTGCTGATGATCCAAGCAATACAGCCTTGCTTTCGCCAGAAATGAGGCTATCAGCAATCTTTTGTGCTGCTGGAGATACCGCTAAATTGAATGTTCCTGCTGGAGCAGAAACAGATTTTGCTTTTGCTACTGCCAATGCTACTTCGCTCAAGGTATTGAGCCAAGCACTAGGTGCAGCTGAAATACCGCTACTTGGAATGAACCAGTCATCACCACCAGCATCAATGCGCATTACTTGCAAGCCACGCTTGGCAGCAGTACGGATGCGCGCAGCAATGATAGGTTGATCCTTGCGCAGGAAGCTACCAATGAACAGTACGCGATCTAGCTCGCTTAATTTAGCAACTGGCATACCTAACCAAGGCGCACCTGCAGCTGCCTTCACATCGGTTTGACGTAAACGTGTTTCAACTTGGCTAGAACCTAAGCCGCGGACTATCTTTTGTAAGAGATGCAATTCTTCGGTGCTAGAGATTGGATGGGCTAATGCGCCAATAGACTCCGGGCCACTTTCGGCAGCAATCGTCTTTAATGAGTGCGCAACATAATCGAGCGCTGATTGCCAGTCTGTTTCCAACCACTGACCGCCCTGCTTGACCATAGGCGTAGTCAGGCGATCACTGCTATTCAAACCTTCATAGGAGAAGCGATCACGGTCGCTAATCCAACATTCATTGATGGCTTCATTTTCTAAGGCCACAACACGCATCACTTTGTTGGCTTTTGTCTGTACTGTAGTGTTAGCACCCAAACTATCATGCGGACTTACAGAACGCTTACGACCCAATTCCCAAGTACGAGCTTCATAACGGAATGGTTTGCTGGTTAATGCACCCACTGGACATAAGTCGATCATGTTTCCAGACAACTCTGAATCGACTGTTTGACCAACAAAGGTCGTAATTTCTGAATGCTCGCCACGATTGATCATGCCCAACTCCATCACGCCGGCAACTTCTTGACCAAAACGGACGCAACGGGTGCAATGAATACATCGGGTCATCTCCTGCATAGAGATCAATGGACCAACATTCTTATGGAATACAACACGCTTCTCTTCGTCGTAGCGTGAATTTGACTTGCCATAACCAACAGCCAAGTCTTGTAATTGGCACTCACCACCTTGGTCACAAATTGGGCAATCTAATGGGTGATTAATCAGCAAGAACTCCATCACAGAGCGTTGCGCCTCTACCGCTTTAGCAGAATGAGTAAATACCTTCATACCTTGAGTCACTGGTGTAGCGCAAGCAGGCAATGGTTTAGGAGCCTTCTCTACTTCCACTAAACACATACGGCAGTTAGCAGCAATAGACAGTTTCTTGTGATAGCAGAAATGGGGAACGTAGGTGCCGAGCTTATTCGCGGCGTGCATCACCATCGAACCTTGCGGAACTTCTACCGTCTTACCATCCAATTCGATTTCTACCATGCTCACTTTAAGATGTCCCGTACTCAATTACTTATAAAGGTTGTGCAGAATCTAAGCAGCGCTTATGTTCTACGTGATACGCAAATTCATCCATGTAATGCTTCAACATGCCACGCACTGGCATTGCAGCAGCATCACCCAAGGCGCAAATCGTACGTCCTTGGATATTAGCTGCTACATCGTTGAGTAAATCCAAATCTTCTGGACGTCCTTGACCATGTTCAATACGATGCACAATGCGCCATAGCCAGCCGGTACCTTCACGACATGGGGTGCATTGGCCACAAGACTCTTCGTGATAGAAATATGACAAGCGTTCCAATGCACGAACCATACAACGCGTTTCATTCATCACAATCACAGCACCTGAACCAAGCATCGAACCAGCTTTTGCAATACTGTCGTAATCCATCGTCAGATCCATCATCTGAGCACCCGGAACTACTGGAGCAGATGAACCACCAGGAATAACTGCCTTCAATACTTTGCCATCACGCATACCACCAGCAAGTTTCAGCAACTCAGCAAACGGTGTGCCTAATGGAATCTCGTAGTTTCCTGGATGTACTACATCACCAGAGACGGAGAAAATCTTAGTTCCGCCATTGTTAGGCTTACCGAGGTCTAAATAGGCCTGACCACCAATTGCCAAAACAAATGGCACGGCAGCAAAAGTCTCCGTGTTATTAATCGTAGTTGGCTTGCCATATAGACCAAAACTTGCAGGAAATGGTGGCTTAAAGCGTGGTTGTCCTTTTTTACCTTCTAAAGACTCCAGCAATGCAGTTTCTTCACCGCAAATATATGCACCCCAACCTGGAGAGGCATGTAATTGGAAGGAGAAATCACTTCCTAGAATCTTGTTGCCCAAGTACCCAGCAGCACGAGCCTCTTCTAAGGCCTCTTCAAAGCGTGAATACACTTCCCAAATTTCACCGTGAATATAGTTATATCCAACCGAAATACCCATGGTGTAAGCACCAATGATCATCCCCTCAATCAAAGCATGAGGGTTGTACCGCATGATGTCGCGGTCTTTAAAAGTACCAGGCTCACCTTCGTCGCTATTACAAACTAAATATTTTTGCCCTGGGAACTGACGTGGCATAAAACTCCACTTCAATCCCGTCGGGAAACCTGCGCCGCCGCGACCACGCAATGATGATGCTTTTAATTCTGTGATGATGGCATCAGGCGCAACTTTATCGTTAATTAAACGACGCAACTGTTGATAACCACCGCGACTCTCATAATCTTTTAAACGCCAGTTATCGCCATTTAATCCAGCAAGGATCAAGGGCTTAATGTGGCGATCGTGCAAGCTGGTCATGCTGCTTTCCCCTCTGCACGAAGTTCACTCAGCAGTGAATCAATTTTTTCTTTACTCATAAAGCTGCACATACGCTTGTCGTTCACGAGCATCACTGGTGAATCACCGCATGCACCCATGCACTCACCCTCTTTGAGAGTAAAGGTACCGCAAGACGTGGTTTCATTAAAACCAATACCCAGAGTTTCTTTAAGATAATTTGCAGCTGTTTCACCATGAGTCAATTGGCAAGGTAAGTTTGTGCAGATCACTAACTTATATTTACCAATAGGCTTGATGTTGTACATATTGTAGAAAGTAGCCACTTCATCAACTGCAATGGTTGGCATTTCTAATATTTTCGCAACAGTTGCAATGACTTCAGGCGACACCCAACCTACCTCGGTTTGGGCAGCAATTAAAGCAGCCATTACAGCAGATTGCTTTTGCTCTGGAGGATACTTCGCCACATTGCGAGCAATGTCTGCAAGTGTTTTAGCGGATAGTTGAAGAGTTGTTGTCATTAAATAATCCTTGGCGCGCTTTATTAGCGGTCAATCTCCCCGAACACAATATCCTGTGTGCCAATAATCGTTACTGCATCAGCCAACATGTGGCCACGTGACATCTCATCCATTGCTGAAAGATGGACAAATCCTGGTGCGCGAATCTTCATACGATATGGCTTGTTAGCACCATCAGAAATTAAGTAAATACCGAACTCACCTTTTGGATGCTCAACCGCTGAGTAAGCCTCACCATCAGGAACGTGAATACCCTCAGTAAAGAGTTTGAAATGGTGAATCAGCTCTTCCATATTGGTCTTCATGTCCACACGCTTCGGTGGAGAAACCTTATGGTTGTCACTCATTACAGGACCTGGATTGGCTTTTAACCAAGCTACGCACTGTTTGATAATGCGATTCGATTGGCGCATTTCTTCCATACGGACTAAATAACGGTCGTAGGAGTCACCGTTTACGCCCACCGGAATATCAAAATCGAGTTGGTCATAGACTTCATAGGGCTGCTTCTTACGCAAATCCCATTCGATACCAGAACCGCGCAACATCGGGCCAGTGAAACCAAGCTGTAATGCACGCTCAGGCGTCACGATGCCAATATTCACTAAGCGCTGCTTCCAAATACGGTTATCCGTTAAGAGATTGCAGTATTCGTCCACATTAGCATCGAAACCATTTGCAAACTGCTCAATGAAATCGAGTAAAGAGCCGCTACGATTCTCATTTAAACGTTTTACAGCCGATTCACTCCGAATCTTCGATTTACTGTATTGCGCCATTTGATCTGGCAAATCACGGTATACGCCGCCTGGGCGATAGTAAGCAGCATGCATACGAGCACCAGACACAGCTTCATACATATCAAAAATGTCTTCACGATCGCGGAAAGCATACAAGAACACTGCCATCGCACCAACGTCAAGACCATGACAGCCTATCCAAAGCAAATGATTGAGTAAACGAGTCAACTCGTCATACATCACACGAATATATTGCGCACGCAGAGGAACATCTACTTGAAGCAATTTTTCAATGGCCATCACGTAGGCGTGCTCATTGGACATCATGGAAACATAATCCAAGCGATCCATATAAGGAACGTTTTGAATCCAAGTGCGAGTCTCTGCTAATTTTTCTGTAGCGCGATGCAATAAACCAATATGCGGATCAGCGCGCTGAATGACTTCACCATCAAGCTCCAACACCAAGCGCAATACTCCGTGAGCCGCAGGATGCTGAGGACCAAAATTGAGAGTGTAGTTCTTAATTTTTGTCATGACTTAAACCGGGCCTCCGTACTGCTCTTCGCGCACGATACGTGGAGTAATCTCACGAGCCTCAATCGTTACAGGTTGGTAAACAACACGCTTTAACTCTGGGTCGTAACGCATCTCTACATTGCCACTAATTGGGAAATCTTTTCTAAATGGATGACCAATGAAACCATAATCAGTCAAGATACGACGTAAGTCATCATGACCTTCAAACAAGATGCCATAGAGGTCAAATGCTTCACGCTCAAACCAATTGGCTGAGTTCCATACTGGAGTAATAGAGGCTAACAATGGATAGCCATCATCGGCTGCAAAGACACGCAGACGCAGACGCCAGTTATGCTGGATGGACAATAAATGACTTACAACAGCAAAACGTTGGCCGCTCCAAGCACCATCTCGGAAGTCTTGGTAATCAACGCCACATAAATCGATTAACTGTTCAAATGCCAGTAAGGGATCATCGCGAAGCAACATAGCAGATTCAAAATAAGTATCTGCATTAACAACTACCGTTACTTCACCTAAAGCAATCTGAACAGAGTGAATGCGCTTACCGAGTACTTTCTCGAGGTTGGCGGCTAATTGAACTAAACGATCTGACATTGCTTAGCCCTTCCGCGCAATTGTGCTTGTGCGTGCGATCTTCGATTGCAACTGAATAATTCCGTAGATCAACGCTTCTGCTGTTGGAGGGCAGCCAGGGACATAAATATCCACTGGCACAATGCGATCACAACCGCGAACAACTGAATAGGAGTTATGGTAGTAACCACCGCCATTGGCACAAGAGCCCATGGAAATAACCCAGCGTGGCTCTGGCATTTGGTCATACACCTTGCGTAAGGCTGGGGCCATCTTGTTGCACAAAGTACCTGCAACAATCATTAAGTCAGATTGACGAGGGGATGGGCGGAAAACAACACCAAAACGGTCCAAGTCATAACGGGATGCGCCAGCGTGCATCATTTCAACCGCACAGCAAGCCAAACCAAAAGTCATTGGCCATAAAGAGCCATTACGCGTCCAGTTGATCAACTGATCCGCAGTAGTAGTAACAAATCCTTCTTTGAGAACGCCTTCTAATGCCATATCTATCACTCCCAGTCGAGAGCGCCCTTTTTCCAGATATACACAAATCCCACGATGAACTCCAAAAGGAAGATCACCATAGAGGCGTAGCCAAACCAACCGATATCACGCAGAGCAACACCCCATGGAAATAGGAATGCTGTTTCTAGATCAAACAGGATGAAGAGAATGGCAATAAGGTAATAGCGCACGTCAAATTTCATACGCGCATCTTCGAAAGCTTCAAAACCGCACTCATATGGAGAGAGTTTTTCAGCGTCAGGCTTCGAAGGAGCCAAAATCTTTCCGAGGAACATGGGGACTAATCCCACCCCAATACCTACGAGGATAAAAAGCAGAACAGGAAAGTAATTAGCGAGATTCAAAAAATGGTCCTGATTTGTTCGTCTGGTAATTCTTTAAACAGCAAATTGTTCAATACTTCACTTTATAAAGCCTTGATTTAGAGCAAAAACCCCTACAAATTCTTCATTTTTGGTGCCGACGGCGAGACTCGAACTCGCACAGCCTAAGCCACTACCCCCTCAAGATAGCGTGTCTACCAATTTCACCACGTCGGCATCTTGCAAAACCCGTCAATTCTACTGCATTGCACAACTGAACTACCCACAATTAGGGGTAGATATATCTGTAAAAACCTACTCTTTTACTTAGGAACTGCGGGTTTAGTTGGGTCCTGAACGGGTGCCACAGGGGCAGCTGGCGCCACTACTGGCGCAACGGTTCCAGAAAGAACCCCAGGACTAACTTCCTTCTTATTACCAAGCCAGGTAATACCTAGAGTAGAAATAAAGAAGACTGCAGCAAAAATAGCGGTTGCATGAGATAAAAAGTTGGCAGAACCACTGGCGCCAAACAAGCTACCAGAAGAACCAGAGCCAAAAGCAGCTCCCATATCAGCACCCTTACCTTGCTGCAATAGAACCAGCAAAATCACAGCCAACGCTGAAATGATTTGCAATACGATCAATAAAGTCTTAAGCCATTCCACAATTTATCTCCAAATAAAAATCTATGCCTTACAGATGGCTAGAAAGTCCTGGGGGTCCAAAGAAGCCCCTCCAACTAAACCGCCATCAATATCTGGCATTGCAAACAACTCAACGGCATTGTCAGGTTTGACACTGCCGCCATACAAAATTCCAACATGAGAGGCAACATCCTCATCAAATTCCGCTAACTGCAAACGAATAGCGCGATGCATATCCTGAGCTACTTGAGCAGTGGCAACCTTGCCCGTGCCGATAGCCCAGACTGGCTCATAAGCGATCAAACAATCTGCCAAGCGATCCTGAAGTACAGTCAGCTGTTTTGCAACCTGACCACGAACAACCTCAACTGCCCTACCAGAATTTCTTTCATCAGCCGTCTCGCCAACACAAATAATGGGCGTCATTCCACTATCCAGTACTTGCAAAGCTTTCGCAGCAACCAGCTCATCAACTTCATGATGGAGTTGGCGGCGCTCGGAGTGCCCAACAATCACGTAACTACAGCCCATTTCTTTTAGCGATGAAGCCGCAACTTCACCTGTGTAGGCACCAGCAATATCAGCAGATGCATCTTGAGCACCCAAACTAAGAAATGCTAAAGAATGTTCTTTTATCAATAACGCACATTGAGTGAGATAAGGAAACGGTGGGCACACTGCAAACTTGCGACCAGAGGGCATACCACTTTCCATCCCACGGGCAACGGTCTTAATCCAATCTTCATTGCTAGCAAGATTGCCATTCATTTTCCAGTTGCCGATAACGATGAGTGGTCGCATATTCTGTAGCAGTTTCTAGACTGTCAAAACAATCTTGCCAACGTGTTCAGAAGATTCCATCAAGCGATGAGCATCCGCTGCCTGATCAAGTGTGAATGTTTTATAAATCACAGGCTTTAATTTGCCAGAATCTAACAACGGCCAAATACGAGCATGCAGTTGTTGAGTGATTTGCTTCTTAAATGACACTGGGCGTGGACGAAGAGTTGAGCCTGTAATGGTCAAGCGACGACGCAAAATTTGACCGGTATTCACCTCGGCCTTAGAGCCGCCCATAATCGCAATGATCACAATGCGGCCATCATCGGCCAAGCAATCAATTTCCTTCTGCACATAGGTGCCAGTGACCATATCCAGAATGACATTGACACCCTTGCCATCTGTTGCCTTCTTCACTTCTTCTACAAAATCTTGTGTTTTGTAATTGATGGCAACATCAGCACCTAGCTTGATACAAGCTGCACACTTTTCATCTGTACCTGCTGTCACAAATACTTTGTGACCGAGAGCCTTAGCAATCAAAATGGCTGTGACCCCAATGCCGCTAGAGCCACCCTGCACCAGAAGTGTTTCGCCTTCTGATAACTCACCACGCATGAAGACGTTACTCCATACGGTATAGAAAGTTTCAGGCAAGGAAGCTGCTTCTTGATCGGTGAACCCTTTTGGGTAAGGCAAACATTGCGCAATCGGGGCTGTGCAGAGCTCTGCATAACCACCGCCTTGCACTAAAGCGCAAACCTTATCGCCAACCTTCAGACCAAAAAGATTATCAGCATGATCTAGATCACCGCCAACAATCTCGCCGGCAACTTCAAGACCCGGAATATCGGATGCACCTGCAGGCACGGGATAGTGACCCTTGCGCTGCAATACATCTGGCCGATTAATACCAGCAGCAATTACCTTAATCAAAATCTCGCCGGTACCAGCATTTGGTACCGCTGGATCCGGACGAGTGGCAGCAACCAACATTTCTGGTGCGCCAAATTCTTTGATTTCCATTACGCGCATAAGAGCTTCTCGCAGTAGTAGACGTAAATGATTTAAGCTGTTTCGTCAGCTGCAGGAGCCGCTTCAGCAGCACCAGCTAAAGGAGCAATCGTGCCACCCTCATCTGCCATTGCGGCTTTAAGAGATAAACGCAAACGACCACGCTCATCAGCAGCAAGCAACTTCACGCGCACAACCTGACCTTCTTGCAAGTAATCTTTGACTTCTTTAACGCGTTCGTTAGAGATTTCAGAGATGTGCAAGAGACCATCTTTACCTGGAAGAATGTTTACTAAGGCACCAAACTCGAGCAATTTCACAACTGGGCCTTCGTAGATCTTGCCTACTTCAGCTTCTGCAGTGATGCCTTCGATACGTGCTTTTGCTTCTGCCATGCCTTCAGCGCTGGTAGAAGCAATGGTCACTGTACCGTCATCTTTAATATCGATACTGCAACCAGTTTCTTTGGTCAAGGCCTGAATGGTTGCTCCACCCTTACCAATCACTTCACGAATCTTGTCTGGATGAATCTTGAATGAGACCATGCGTGGAGCATGTGCTGACAGCTCTGTACGAACTGAACCCATAGCTTCTTGCATTTTGCTCAAGATATGCAAGCGACCTTCTTTAGCTTGTGCCAACGCAACTTGCATAATTTCTTTAGTAATACCTTGAACTTTGATGTCCATCTGGAGCGCAGTAATACCGTTTGCAGTACCCGCTACTTTGAAGTCCATATCGCCTAAGTGATCTTCGTCACCCAAGATATCGGTCAATACAGCAAAACGATTGCCATCGAGAATCAAGCCCATTGCTACACCAGCAACGTGAGCTTTTACTGGAACACCCGCATCCATCATTGCCAAACAGCCACCGCAAACGGAAGCCATGGATGATGAGCCATTGGACTCAGTGATTTCTGAAACAACACGGATGCTGTATGCAAAATCTTCTGGGCTTGGCAATACTGGAATCAATGCGCGCTTGGCCAAACGACCGTGACCAATTTCACGACGCTTAGGGCTACCTACACGGCCAGTTTCGCCTGTAGCGAATGGAGGCATGTTGTAGTGGAACATGAAACGATCGCGGTATTCACCTTCGAGAGCATCAATAATTTGCTCGTCACGAGCAGTACCCAAGGTAGCAACTACCAAGGCTTGTGTTTCACCACGGGTAAACAATGCAGAACCGTGTGTACGTGGCAATACGCCATTACGAATTTCAATTGGGCGAACAGTACGTGTATCGCGACCATCAATACGTGGCTCACCGTTCAGAATCTGGCTACGAACAATCTTCGCTTCGATTTCAAACATGATGTCACTCACAGCAACAGCATCAACGTCGCCTTCTTCAGATAACTTCGCCAATACTTGTTTAGAGATTTCTTTCAGCTTGTCTGAACGTGCACCCTTTTGACGAATCTGATAAGCCTCGCGCAATGGAGCTTCAGCCAATGCAGTGACCTTAGCAATAAACGGCTCATCTTTAGGAGCTGCAGTCCAATCCCACTCTGGCTTACCAGCTTCACGCACTAAATCATTGATTGCGTTGATCGCAGTTTGCATTTGATCATGGCCATAAACCACGGCACCCAACATCACATCTTCGGATAATTGGTTTGCTTCAGACTCCACCATCAATACAGCAGCTTGTGTACCAGCAACGATCAAATCCAGTTCACTAGTAGCTTGCTCTGTACGAGTTGGGTTCAAAAGGTATTGGCCATTAGCGTAACCAACACGAGCTGCGCCAACTGGGCCAGCAAAAGGAATGCCTGAAACTGCCAAAGCTGCAGAAGCAGCGATCAAAGCAGGAATATCAGCAGGCACGTCTGGGTTAATGGACAACACATGCACTACAACCTGAACTTCGTTTAAGAAACCTTCTGGGAACAAAGGACGTAATGGACGGTCAATCAAACGGGAGATCAAAGTCTCACCTTCTGATGGACGACCTTCACGGCGAAAGAAGCCGCCAGGGATCTTGCCTGCTGCGTAAGTCTTTTCTAAATAATCTACTGTTAATGGGAAAAAGGATTGGCCTGGCTTTGCAGACTTAGAGGCAACTACTGTACCCATTACTACGGTGTCATCAACGTTAACAATAACGGCACCACCAGATTGGCGAGCAATCTCGCCTGTTTCCATTGTTACTTGATGATTACCCCATTGAAAACTCTTTACTGCTTTTTTAAACATAGTCATTCTGATCTTCTCCAAATTGTTCACGCAAAACTCACATGAGCATTACGCTTGTCGTGGGATAAAGCAGTGTCACGACAACACTGGAGCGATTTAAGGTCACAAGGGATGCCATTCCAGGGAGACTCTGATCGATATTCAGAAACCCATTGGAATGACACGATCCCCTACACAAATGAACTTGAAGCGCCCAAAAAACATGCCATCTGCTTAAGACTGAATCTGGAAAGAAACAACCCTAAGAAAGATGGCATTGCATACCGATAAGAATTACTTACGGAGACCTAATTTGTCGATCAATGCGCGATAGCGATCCAAATCTTTGCCCTTGAGATAATCCAAGAGGCGACGGCGACGTGAAACCATCTTCAACAAACCACGACGGCTGTGATGATCTTTAGCGTTAGCCTTGAAATGGGGGGTTAATTCATTGATGCGGGCTGTTAGCAATGAAACTTGAACTTCAGGGCTACCCGTATCGTTTGCGCTGCGCGCGTTTTCTTTGACGATTTCCGCCGTCTTAATATCAGCAACTGCCATTTTTAATGCTCCTTACTTGCGAACACTTGAGCTTTCACCCAATTTGTGTCGTGCGTTATAAACAAAATAAAACAAAAAAGCTTTATAAATCAAAGCCATCGAATTGTAGCAGATAGGCCCTATAAAATGCCAAAAGACCCCCTACTATTGGTATGCTTTAGTAAGTAAAATCTCTCAAATAATAAAATTATCTATATAAATCAATAACTTATCATAATGAACCCATATTTACGCTCCCTATTAGCCATAGCAATATTGGGATTTAGTCTTAACCAAGCTGCTTTTGCGCAATTCTCAAATCCATTTGGCCCAAGCAAAACAGTTGCCCAGCAAAAAGATGACATTCTCAAAAAGAATGACGAAATCCTAAAGCATCTCTACCAGGTACAACCAAAGGCAAAAGACCTCATTGATAAATCGATTGGGTATGCCACTTTTAGTAACTTCGGCATGAAAATTTTGATTGCTGGTGGCGGCACAGGCACAGGCGTAGTGATCAACAAATCATCTAAGAAACCGGTCTACATGGATATGGCAGAGGTGCAGGCAGGTCTTGGCCTGGGCATTAAATCATTTCAAAATATTTTTATCTTCCAAACCGAATCTGCGCTCAATGACTTTGTAAATTCTGGATGGACTTTTGGTGGACAGGTCACTGCAGCAGCTAAATACGACAAGGATGGCGCCTCTTATCAAGATGCTTCCGTTGTTGCTCCTGGAGTACTGATGTACCAATTGACAGACACAGGACTTGCCGCTGAAATCACCGGCAAAGGAACCAAATACTACAAAGACTCCGACTTAAACAAGTAAAAATCTTTGTAGCGCCTACAAAAAACTGAAGGTGTCACTTAGGGGGTCATCTGGGCGTTGAGCTTTGCCTGACTTGGATCATGCAATTTGTTCAAGGCCGATAAATACGCCTTGGCAGAGGCAGCAATAATATCTGGATCAGTGCCAACGCCATTCACAATCCGACCGCCCTTAGCTAATCGCACAGTCACTTCACCCTGTGATTGAGTCCCTGAAGTAATGGCATTTACTGAATACAGTAATTGCTCTGCCCCGCTCTTAGCAATTTCTTCAATCGCATTCAAGCTAGCATCGACCGGGCCATTACCTTCAGCCTCAGAACTTACTTCCTTCTCGCCCATACGGAAGGTAACGCGTGATTTAGGACGCTCGCCCGTTTCAGAATGCTGACTCAAAGAGATAAAGTGATAATGCTCACCTTCCTCTGCAGCAGCAGAATCTGACATGATGGCAATGATGTCTTCATCAAAGATTTCTGCTTTTTGATCAGCCAAAGCTTTAAATCTTGCAAAAGCCTCATTTAAATCTGCTTCGGCTTCAACAGTAATGCCCAATTCTTGCAAACGCTGTTTAAACGCATTGCGGCCAGATAATTTACCCAAAACGATCTTATTAGTAGACCAGCCCACATCTTCAGCACGCATGATTTCATAAGTTTCGCGGTTCTTCAAAATACCGTCTTGATGAATTCCTGATGCATGAGCAAAAGCATTTGCACCTACTACTGCTTTATTGGGCTGCACTACAAAGCCAGTGATTTGAGAGACCAACTTCGATGCTGGAACAATTTGGCTGGCATCGATGCCGCACACCATATCAAAATAATCTTTACGAGTACGCAAAGACATCACAATTTCTTCTAATGCAGTATTACCGGCACGTTCGCCCAAGCCGTTAATGGTGCACTCAATCTGGCGAGCTCCACCAATCTTCACGCCGGCCAAAGAATTGGCAACGGCCATACCTAAGTCGTTATGGCAATGCACAGACCAAACGGCCTTATCTGAATTCGGTACCCGTGTACGCAAAGCTTTAATGAATTCACCATACAACTCAGGAGTCGCATAACCTACGGTATCGGGAATATTGATAGTAGTGGCGCCTTCTTTAATCACTGCCTCAACTACTCTAGATAAGAAATCGATTTCTGAGCGATAGCCATCCTCTGCTGAGAACTCAATATCTTCGGCTAAGTTTCTAGCAAAGCGAATCGAACGTTTAGCTTGCTCTAAAACTTCTTCTGGAGACATGCGCAATTTGACAGCCATATGCAAAGGGCTTGTCGCCAAGAATGCATGAATGCGTTTTGCTTTGGCGGCTTTTAAGGCATCTGAGGCACGTGTAATGTCTTTGTCATTTGCTCTAGCCAATGAACACACAATAGAGTCTTTAACCGCAGCAGCCACTGCTGAGATTGCCTGAAAGTCACCCTCAGAGCTCGCGGCAAAGCCTGCTTCGATCACATCGACTTTGAGACGCTCCAATTGACGAGCAATACGGACTTTTTCATCCTTGGTCATGGAAGCACCAGGGGATTGCTCGCCGTCACGCAAGGTGGTGTCAAAAATGATTACTTTATCGCTCATCACTACTCTCCGGTTTTGAACTCTTTATTAACAATGACTCAATTTGAAGCTTAAAAACAAAAACCCCAGCAATTAGCTGGGGCTGGTATGTGGTGGTTAATGAATTATTTTGATCTCATCAACTCAGGCCTTACCCGCCCCAAGCTTTAGGCTTAGTGCTAGTAGAAGGAGGTTGTTTAAAGACAAATTCATCAACATGGATTAAATATACCCGAAAATTCTAAAATTAGCTAAAACGCTTACCGCTCAGCCGTTCCCATGCCCAAATGACATAGCCAGATATGGAATACACCACAAATACACCAAACAAGGTCAAAGGCGGATTGGAGGAAATCAAAACGAATGTCAGAATCATGATGACCATCACGCCAAAAGGGACGCGATAGCGCACATCAAGGGCTTTACCACTATAAAAACGGGCATTTGAGACCATGGTCAAGCCGGCGTAAACGGCAATAAAGAAGGTTACCCACGGAATTAAGGTATCGCGCACAGGAATCTTATTGTCATCAGCCAACCAAATAAATCCTGCCATCAGCGCACCAGCCGCTGGGCTTGGCAAACCTTGGAAGAACTTCTTATCAACAACACCAGTGTTCACATTAAAACGGGCTAAGCGCAAAGCAGCGCCAGCACAATAGGTAAAGGCAGCTAACCAGCCCCACTTACCTAAATCCTTTAAAGCCCACTCGTATGCAACTAGTGCAGGAGCAACCCCAAATGAAACCATATCAGCGAGAGAATCATATTGTTCACCAAAAGCACTTTGCGTATTTGTCATACGAGCAACACGTCCATCCATACCGTCTAACACCAGGGAGGCAAAAATAGCGATTGCTGCCATTTCAAACTGGTGATTCATCGCATTGACAATGGCAAAGAAGCCACAAAATAAAGCTGCTGTAGTAAATGCGTTGGGAAGTAAATAAATTCCCTTGCTGCGTAAGCGTGGTTTTTGAGGATGTAGCTCTTCTACCTCGAAATCAAGACCATCATCTAATTCTTCAGCCCACTGCTCATCTGCACCCGTTCGTTTATGCGAAAGGCGACTGCGATCAATGCGGCCACGACGGCGAAATGTAGTCAAAGAAAGTCCCAGTATTGAGTTGTAATTAATCTAGACCTGGCATACGGGCTAATGCTGTATTTGTAGCAAACACTTTATCACCAACACTAACCAATGGCTCAGCTGTGAGGGGTAAATAAATATCAACCCTAGAACCAAAGCGGATAAAACCATAACGCTCACCCGCTTTGAGGCGATCGCCTACATGGGTATAGCAAAGAATTCTACGTGCAATCAAGCCTGCAACCTGGACCAAGGTCACCATCTGACCATTGGCATCAATAACAACGGCATTGCGCTCATTCTCAGTAGATGCTTTATCTAAGTCCGCATTAACAAACTTGCCTGGGAAATATTGAATCTCTTTTACCATGCCATTGACGGCACTACGATTGGAATGCACATTAAAAACGTTCATGAAAACACTAATCTTCAGCGCCTCACGGCCAGCATATGGATCATTGGCTTTTTCAACGACAACAATCCGACCATCTGCTGGAGATAACACCAAATCACGACCTAAAGCAGGAATGCGCAGTGGATCGCGGAAAAACTGCAGAACAAAAATAAAAATGATCCAGAGTGGCCATGACCATACGATGCCGCCTAGAAAGTGGACCAATAAAGTCAAAGCCCCCACTAGTGCTAAATACGGCCAACCTTCTTTTGCAATAATGGGGTGCGGATACATCATCGTTGTTCTGAGCCTTTTGTTGAACTACTTTTGTTTTACTTCTTAGTTCTTGGTTTGGTCTACTAATTTGTTCTTAGCAATCCAAGGCATCATCGCGCGCAACTTAGCACCAACGATTTCAATTTCATGCTCAGCATTCAAGCGACGACGAGAAATCAAGGTTGGAGCACCAGCTTTGTTTTCCAAGATAAAGCTCTTTGCGTATTCGCCAGTTTGAATATCTTTCAAGCATTGACGCATTGCATTCTTAGTTTCAGCGGTAACAACACGTGGGCCAGTAACATACTCGCCATACTCAGCATTGTTTGAAATTGAGTAGTTCATATTTGCAATACCGCCTTCGTAGATCAAGTCAACAATCAACTTGAGCTCATGCAAGCACTCAAAATAAGCCATTTCTGGAGCATATCCGGCTTCAACCAATACTTCAAAGCCTGTTTTAATCAAATCAACAGCGCCGCCGCAAAGTACAGCCTGCTCACCAAACAAGTCAGTTTCAGTTTCTTCACGGAAATTTGTTTCGATAATGCCGGCACGACCGCCACCGTTCGCTGTTGCGTATGACAAAGCGAGATCACGTGCAGAACCAGATTTATCTTGGTAGACAGCGATCAAATGCGGAACACCGCCACCCTGTGAGTAAGTACCACGAACAGTGTGGCCAGGAGCTTTAGGAGCAATCATGATGACGTCCAAATCAGCGCGTGGCTGAACTTGACCGTAGTGAACGTTAAAGCCGTGTGCGAAAGCTAAAGCAGCGCCTTGCTTAATGTTGCCATGTACTTCTTTGGTGTAGACATCCGCAATTTGCTCATCTGGCAATAACATCATGACGATATCTGCGTCTTTTACGGCATCAGCAACTTCTTTCACTGTCAAACCAGCATTGGCTGCTTTAGACCATGAAGCACCACCCTTACGCAAACCGACAGTCACGTTAACGCCAGAGTCCTTGAGGTTCAATGCGTGTGCATGACCTTGTGAACCATAACCAATGATGGTGACTTTCTTGCCCTTAACGAGGGATAAGTCAGCGTCTTTATCGTAAAAAACTTTCATGCTATTTCCTTGTGTTGAAAAATATTTATTGCTTAATAAATCAGTTAAAAAATTAAACTTTGAGGATGCGCTCGCCGCGCCCAATACCAGAACCACCTGAGCGAACGGTTTCGAGAATCGATGCACGATCAATGGAATCGATGAAGGCATCTAACTTAGCGCCATCACCTGTCAGCTCAATGGTGTAACTCTTATCCGTTACGTCAATAATGCGGCCACGGAAAATATCAGTGGTTCGCTTTAGTTCTTCACGTTCCTTACCAACAGCGCGCACCTTAATCATCATGAGCTCGCGCTCAATGTGCGGACCTTCACTTAAGTCAAATACCTTAACAACCTCAACGAGGCGGTTTAAGTGCTTAGTGATTTGCTCAATGACATCGTCCGAACCAATGGTGACAATTGTCATGCGTGATAAAGAGGGATCTTCGGTAGGTGCAACACTTAAAGCTTCAATGTTGTAACCGCGAGCTGAGAACAGCCCCACAACTCGTGATAATGCCCCTGGTTCGTTCTCAATTAATACAGAAATAATGTGTCGCATTAAAGATCCTCACTACCCAAAAGCATTTCAGTAATTCCCTTGCCCGCTTGAACCATAGGCCAAACGTTTTCTTCTGGGTCAGTTTGGAAATCCATAAACACGGTACGATCTTTTAGACGAATTGCTTCCTTGAGCGCGCCCTCAACATCTGACTTCTTCTCAATGCGCATACCAACGTGACCAAAGGCTTCTGCTAACTTCACAAAGTCAGGCAAAGAATCCATGTATGAACTGGAGTAGCGCTTGTTATAGGTAAGCTCCTGCCATTGACGAACCATACCTAAGTAACGGTTATTCAATGAAACGATCTTCACTGGAGTGTTGTATTGCTTGCAGGTAGAGAGCTCCTGAATACACATCTGAATCGAGCCTTCACCCGTAATCGCAAACACATCCTTATCCGGGAATGCTTTCTTGATACCCATCGCGTAAGGCAAGCCTACGCCCATGGTGCCAAGACCACCAGAGTTAATCCAACGACGTGGCTGGTCAAACTTATAGTACTGAGCAGCCCACATTTGATGTTGACCTACGTCAGAGGTGATGAAAGCATCACCACCAGTCAGTTCCCATAACTTCTGAACAACATACTGTGGCTTCACAATCTGAGAAGCTTCGTCGTATTTCAAGCAATCTTTTTTACGCCACTCATTGATCTGATCCCACCATGCGGCAACTTTCTCACCGTTTTTACGAGGTCCAGAAGCTTTAAGTTGCGCAGTCATCTCGACCAATACTTCTTTGAGATTGCCAACAATCGGAACATCCACCTTCACGCGTTTAGAAATCACGGAAGGATCGATATCGATATGAATGATTTTGCGTGGATGACTTGCAAAGTGCTGTGTATTACCAATCACGCGGTCATCGAAACGCGCACCAATTGCAATCAACACATCACTGTGCTGCATAGCCATATTGGCTTCATAGGTGCCATGCATACCAAGCATGCCTACAAACTGTGGGCTAGTACCTGGGAAGCCACCAAGACCCATCAAAGTATTGGTCACTGGATAACCCAAAAGCTCAGCAAACTCTTTGAGCTCAGGCGCTGCGTCTGCCAGAATAATGCCGCCACCAGTGTAAATATATGGACGCTCTGCTTCCTGTAGCAAGGCAATTGCCTTACGAATCTGGCCGCTATGTCCCTTCACTACTGGATTGTAAGAACGCATCTCCAGAGTTTCTGGATACACAAATGGTCCCTTAGTTGCTGATACATCCTTAGGGATGTCGATCAACACTGGTCCGGGACGACCTGTCTGTGCAATGTGAAAGGCTTTCTTCAATACCAAAGGAAGATCTTTAACATCCTTTACCAAGAAGTTATGTTTCACAATTGGGCGAGTAATACCGACGGTATCGGCTTCTTGGAAAGCATCTTCGCCAATTGCATAAGTTGGCACGTTGCCGCTAATGATCACCATTGGGATCGAGTCGGTATACGCCGTCGCAATTCCGGTAACCGCATTGGTCACACCAGGACCTGAGGTTACCAATGCAACGCCAACCTTACCGGTTGCACGTGCGTAACCATCGGCTGCATGCACGGCTGCTTGTTCATGACGAACAAGAATGTGTTCAAACTTATCTTGTTTAAAAATTTCATCGTAGATAAAGAGAACAGAACCGCCTGGGTAACCCCAAACGTATTCAACTCCTTCTTTGTGCAAAGCTTGCACGAGCATCTCAGCACCAATCATTTCTGGAGGTGCGGCTACGATATTTTGATTTGCTGAGTCTTTGTTAGCTTTAGTAGCTAAAAATTCGGCGCTGCTTGTATTCATTTTCTTTCGTCCTTTGCAATTTTCGGCAAAAAATTGTTTGGTCTGCTCTATCTCTTGCTTGTGGCCCGAGTTCGAACGGCGCTGCTACCGGAAAAACCACTTCTTGAATGAGAATCTAGGTAGTAAGCCTTATATTCTATAGCAATCCCCTAAAATAGCCCAATTCTTACCGATTCAGGTCTAATCCATTGCATGGCATCAGCCCAAGAACTATCCGACTTTCTGAGCAGTGTCGAGCAGCGTGCTTTTAAGCAAGCCGTATATGCCGTGCGTGATGATGACGCCGCCATGGACATTATTCAGGACGCCATGATCAAATTGGCTGAAAAATACGGTGATCGCCCAGCTGCCGAGCTTCCCCTGGTATTCACGAGAATTCTGCAAAACCGGATCCACGACTGGTTTAGGCGCCAAAAGGTCAGAAATACCTGGGTAACCCTGTTTTCCAACATGGGTAAGAAAACCGATGAAAACGATGATTTTGACCCTTTAGAGTCACTTTCAGCCCCAGATGACAGTGAAATTCACCAAGATGGGGCTCAAAAACTCGAACAGAGTCAGCTTTTACAGGCTTTGGAGTCAGAAATTGCTAAATTACCTGTACGTCAACGAGAAGCCTTCCTGATGCGTTATTGGGATGAGCTAAGTATTACTGAAACCGCTAAAGCAATGAGTTGCAGTGAAGGAAGTGTCAAAACCCATTGTTCTAGAGCCACCCAGACCCTAGCTAAAGCATTGAAATTAAAAGGAATTACGCTGTGAAACACTTTGATGACCAACTGACCGAGACCCAAGCAGACCAATTTGGCCGTGCTAGTGCCGCCCTGCTTAGCCAAGGTGCCCACAGTCTGCCTGCTGGTATTAAAGACCGCCTCCATGCAGCGCGTATGAAAGCCCTCTCTGTTAGAAAAACAGAAAAAGTTTTTGCTAATAAACCCGTATTTGCAGGCGCCGCCGGTAACTGGAGCTCTGGATCAAATGGTATGTGGGATATGTTTGGCTGGATAGCGCCCCTCGCGGTACTAGTATTTGGATTAATCGGTATTGCTCACTGGCAAAATGATTCTCGTATCAACGATATTGCCGAAGTGGATGCGGCGCTACTGTCTGATGATGTCCCACCTGATGCTTATGCTGACAATGGCTTCTTAGCCTTCCTGAAAAATGGTCCTCTATCTGATTCTGGTGATTCCGCTACAGACTCAGTTCAAAGCAAATAATTCAGCACCTTTCGATGTTACGGACACCGAAGTCTTTTATTGCTAGCGCTTATGCAGCGCTAGTGATCTGCTCGCTTGGTATTCATACATCGACCGTTCTTGCACAAGCAACGCCAAGCGCTGCTCACGGAAAAGCTCCAGCCATTCCAGAAAAGAAACCAGATGGAACATGGGAAGGTCTCAAACCCGCACAACGGCAGATTCTAGCTCCCTTGGAAAGTGATTGGGATTACATGCTTCCCGATAGTCGTAAAAAATGGATCCAAGTAGCCAATATCTATCCAAAAATGAGCCCACAAGATCAGCAACGCTTGCAATCTCGCATGGCAAGCTGGTCAAACCTTTCTCAGAAAGAGCGTCGTATTGCGCGTGAGAACTATTTGAGCAGCCTCAAGTTTCCTGCTGAGAAAAAAGCTGAGGCTTGGACGGCTTATCAAAAGCTCAGTGATGAGCAAAAGAAAAAATTGGCTGAAACTCAGACCAAGAAAAAGCCAAATGCCATCAATGCGCCTACACTACAGCAGCACGCCATTAACCCAAATACCACTCCGGCTCCACCAGCTCCAAATCCAAGAAGCCTCCCGGCCGAACCTGCTGGCTCAGCCCCTGAGAGCAGCGCACCCAACAACTAGTATTTTGATGACACTCAAAGCGGTTTTATGACGCCAGCCGAACTCAAAGTCCTACCTTCCCCACAATTTTGGCGCCGTGTTTCATGCTGCTTGTATGAGCAGCTTGTGCTTCTTGGGGTTATCGCGCTCACCTTTTTACTTCCCAACCTGGGCCTCGGTATTTTGTTTGGAGTTTCACTACCAAGCTGGTTAACATTTTTATATCTCTACACCGTCTTAGGCATTTACTTTATTTGGTATTGGACAAAGTCGGGCCAGACATTGGCGATGCAAACTTGGCGTGTTCGCTTGATTGATCAGCAAGGCTATACACTCAAAAAACGTCAAGCTTTTTGGCGCTATATTTACGGCTCTCTCTGGCTTATTCCTTGCGTTCTATTGCAATGGGCATTCCACCTAGAGAAATGGCAAATTATTGAAATGCTTTTTGCAGTGGCCCTCTTTTTTTGGCCGCTCACGATTTATTTAGATCGCAGAGATCCAATGCAACGTCAAGGCTTAGCCGATCGTTTTGCAGGCACACGCCTAGTTGAGCTGCCTAAGAACTTAGTAAAACTAACTTAGTGAAGTTAACTTAGTGGCTCTCTCTTAAGCATTCAATTGCAGTAGCACTCTGAATCTTTTGACCAAAGCGATATCCAGCCGCTAGACAAGCAATTACGCCAAAGCAAACTCCCATGAGGAGTGACTGACCAAAGGCGTTAAATTCAATCTCCATGACATAGTGGCCCAAAGCCCAGGCAGCAGCTCCTGCCGCAAGGCCTGCCAAAGTGCCGGCAACAAAACCAATCACTAGTAATTCAACGCGCGCAATACTGGCCAATGTGCTGCGTGAAGCACCAATCGCTTTTAATAAGGCAGCATTGCGATATCGATCGTCCTGGGTTGCTGAAATAGCGGCCACCAGCACTAAGACTGCTGCGGCGATCGTAAATGCGAATAGCAATCCGAGTGCTGCAGAGAGCTTATTCAAGACATCTTGTATTTGGTTTAGTGAGGCCGATACATCAACGACTGTAAGATTGGGATAAGTTTGCGTCATCTGAAAATCAAGCGCTCCTTGATGTGGGTCTTGATAGTAGGAAGTAATCCAGGACTGTGGCAAAGCATTTAATTGCGCAGGCGGCATGATCACAAAGAAATTGACCCGCATCGATCCCCAGTCTAATTTACGCAGCGAGGTGATGGGCGCAGTAATTTTTTCGCCTGCCACCTCAAAAGTCAGTTGATCGCCCATCTTGAGTTTGAGTGTTTTAGCAATTCCCACTTCCATGGATATCTGCGGACTATCACCTGAGATCCATTTGCCCTCAGTCAGGCGGTTGCCTGGCGGCAACTGATCGGTATAAGAGAGATTAAATTCTCGGTCTACTAAACGTTTAGCGTTATCTTCCACAAAATCATTAGGAGAGATGTCGCGCGCATTTATCTCAACCAAGCGACCTCGAATCATAGGGTAAAAGTCTGGCTTTGTTACACCGGCATTGACTAAGGAGTCGGTGATATTCGACTTTTGATCGCCCTGCACATTAATCATGAAACGATTAGGTGCATCTGATGGGATATTTCCTTGCCAGGTATTTAACAAATCTTGACGTAACAACAAGATCATTAATAGCGCCATTAAAGCAATACCCAGTGAAGTGATTTGCATCACTACAAAACCCGAACGCCTGCTTTGCGCAGTAATCGCAAACCGAATAGCAAAGTTCTTTGTCTGAATTCTGCTTAATATCTTGAGAACCATCCAAGCACAAGCAGAAAACACCACAATCGCCCCGCCAAAACTCAGGCCAGCCCAAAAGGCTAACTTTAAGTCTCGTGCTGCGAGCGCTATGAGGACGGCTGCTGTACCCAAGCCAAAGGTGGCAACCCATATAGCCGAGCTATTGATACCTTCAAATTCTTTACGGATGAGTCGTATCGGTGAAATCTTCACCAATGAAAAGATTGGTGGTCCAGCAAAACCAATCAACAGAAAAAAGGTAAAGAGTGAGCTCCAGATAACAGGCCAGACTGAAATACTGGGCAAGCTTGTCAAAATCAAATTTCCTAGCAAGAAGGTTAATGCCAGTTGGACTAAATAGCCGAGAGCGGATCCCAGTAGCGCAGCAAAGAGCCCCAAACCTAGAATTATTTTGAATTGTTTTCTTAAAATAATGGATGTAGTCGCGCCAAAGCATTTGAGAACAGCACAACCATCAGCCTGTTTTAGCGCATAACGACGCGCTGATAAAGCAATTGCTACAGCAGCTACCATGGCGGTAAGCACGGCGATCAGGGATAAAAAGCGCTCTGCCCGCTCTAAAGTCTTTCGCATTACAGGCTGTGCATTTTCTAGCGTCTCAATTCGTAAGCCACGCAAGCCCTCAGAATCAATATAGCCCTTGACCCATTTTTCATATGACTGAACTTGTTCATCATCGCCTGCAAGCAGCAAGCGATAGGTCACCCTACTGCCAAGCCCGATTAAACCCGTAGCTGGTAAATCCTCTAATGACATCATCACGCGTGGTGCAAAGTTCATAAAGCCCGCACCGCGGTCTATTTCACGCTCAAGCACACCAGCAATTTGAAATTTTTTCTGTCCCAGCGTCATTTGATCGCCGAGCTTTGCCTGCAAACTACTCAGCATGATCGGATCGACCCACACAGAACCAGATGGTGGCCCAGACTTAAAAATTGAGCTGCTCGTCTGCACCTGTAGAGCACCGCGTAATGGATATAGTGGACTTACGGCTTTTAAAGAAGCTAATTTACTCTGCGATCCCACAGTTGCCATACTCGGGAACACAATCGTCTGAGCAATCTTCAGATTCTGACTAGCTGCTTGCGTAATAAATCGCTCTGGGAGCGGCTGATCTGAAGCAATCAGTACATCAGAGGCAAGTAATTGGCGGGCATCGAATTGAAATGCCCTTTGCATACGATCAGCGAGAAAACTAACGCTGGATAAAGCTGTAACCGAAAGTGTTAGCGCAATAAATAGCCAAGCCAGCTCGCGAGAGCGCAGCTCTTGTCTAAGACTCTTGAGAAAGTCGGCTATCAGCTTCAAATTGCCTGAATCTGACCGCCGTCTATACGCATGACAGTGCCAGTAATAAAGGAGGCATTCTGGCTAGCCAGAAATGCTGCGGCATCACCATACTCTTGAGGGTCTCCATAACGACCCATCGGAATCTGCTGTAGGCTTGCCTTCACTGCATCCGCGTAAGAAATATTCTCACGTTTAGCTTTGGCTTCATCCAATTGGCGTAAGCGATCAGTTGCAATACGACCCGGCATGATGATGTTCACAGTCACACCTTCATGCGCCACTTCAGCAGACAATGTTTTAGACCATGCCAGCAGTGCGGCCCGCAAGGTATTAGAAATCGCTAAATTTTTAATTGGGGCAATGGCGCCTGAGGTGGTACTTGTAATAATGCGCCCCCACTGACGCTCCCGCATACCGGGTAATACACGGTCAGTAATAGCAATGAGTGACAGGACCATATCGTTAAAGCTTTTTTGCCAAAGAGCAGGATCCTGACCGGCAGCTAAAGTTGGAGGCGGCCCACCAGTGTTATTAATCAAGATATCAATTGGGCCTAGCTCTTTTTCAACTTGAGAAACCAAGCCATCAATCACGGAAATATCTGAGAGATCCCAGTTCAGCGCCAAAGCTTTACCGCCAGCCGCCTCAATCAATTCAACCGAATGCTTTAGGCCTTCGGGATTACGGCCAGTGACAGCTACCTTCACACCCTCGCGCGCCAAGGACACTGCCATAGCTTGACCTAGGCCACGGCTAGATGCCATGACTAATGCAACCTTACCTTTAATTCCTAAATCCATTTTGTCTCCTAAATACTATTGATATGTAGATTTGCTTTTAGATCAATACCCCATGGGCTTGGGCAGATTGGCAGCATGTTGATCTAGCTGCGCCTCATATTCCTTAAAAATCTCTGCAAGAGCCTGTTGTTGGCCCATTACTAAGGCTGCTGGTGTGTTGTCTTTTAAAGCAATACGTTTGCTATATCGATTGCTACCAATTAGGGGATTACCTTTACCGCTATTAGTCACAGTCAAGAAAAACTCGATACTCACTACAGCTTCGGGCTTTACACGATAGTCGCCATAGAATTCATTAACGGTTGCTTGCAGGGTGTAATAAGGAAAGAAGCTGTTGCTTTGCCCTACTGCCGCAGAAAATATCCCCGACTTGTTAATCCATTGACGCTCCGCATTCGAAATCATATCGGCTGGCAATGTCGTATAGACGTTATAAAAATCTTTTTCAAAACGCTGATCGCCAAGGCGGTAAACCAAAGATCTACCATCGTATGGTGGCGCTACAGAAACAGAGCCAATTTTGAGCCAAAGGCTTGAGCGATTCTTGAGAGGTTCACCACTGCGCTCTGGATTTACCATAAAGGCAGTTGGAGTAACAGGCGCTCGGCTTGGTAATGAGCAGGCAAATAAACCTAAAACTACGACAGAAAGAAGAATGCGCTTCATCATTTTTGAACTCCAGATTGTCCTTGCGTGCCATTCATCGGTAGTACGATTTTTGGAGGTGGCTCACCCCAAATCAAACTTGATGGGGATTGACTAGCTATGCGGCTGAACTCATTGAGATTTTCAGTGGTTTGCTTCAGATTTTCAATTGTTGCGGTAGTGTCCCCTTGAATGCTAGTGACCGTTTGTCGCAAGGAAACAATAGTTCCGATCAATTCACGCATGAGAATAGTTAACTCTTCCTTATCAGTTACCTTAGCAATACGCTCCATAATGACATTGAGAGATTGAACTGAGCGCACTAGGCCTTCATGGCTCTTACCATCACCAGCCATGAGAGTATTTAAATTAACCAACAGTTGATCAAACTTCTTTTGTGTTTCCTCAATATTTGTATGATTAAGCGTGCTTACAAATTTTTGTAATCCGGAAATAATTTCATCCGCTTGATTGGGAAGAGAGGGTATTACTGGCTCTGCAGGCTTCCAGGGATACACAAGTGGAGTGTACTCAGAATTATTACTAGTGAAATCAAACTCAACATAGTTAACACCTGTGATGCCCATAGACTTGACGCGTGCCCGCAGATTATTTTTAACAAAGTCCTCAATCTGACCCTCGGTTAATTTATCCCCAAAGATTTGCATACGTATCACTACGTATTGGAGACGCTTCTCGAAGGGAGTGTCTTTTTCATAGATATCACCCGATAGTCCAATCATGGTGACTTGGCCAATCTTGACGCCCCTAAAGCGCACTGCAGCACCCGTATCAAGACCAGTAACAGACTGCTTCAAGTAGGTTTCTACGACAAAGGATTTTTGGAACAATTGACCTGATCCGAAGACCAAAATAATTGCTATTAGTACTCCGATTGCGGCAAGGACAAAAACGCCTAAACGGAAATAATTTGGATTGGAATGATTACTCATGCAGCTTCCTTGCTCATCATGCGATTGAAGAATTGATGGACCCTGGGATCGGGACTGGCATCTCTTAACACTTTCGGGTCGCCCTGGGCAATGATGCCCTTGCTTTCCTTATCCAACATAATGACCTTGTCTGCAATAGCATAAATACTGGCTAACTCATGCGAGACGATCACAAACGTAATTCCTAAATTTTTAGAGAGATCCAAAATCGTACTATCTAGATCTGCTGAAGTAATGGGGTCAAGACCTGCAGAGGGCTCATCTAAGAACAAGATCTTAGGATCTAAAGCCATTGCTCTAGCAATGGCAGCACGCTTTTGCATACCACCGCTAATTTCATTCGGCATATAGCTCTCATAGGGTAATAGGCCTACTAAATCTAACTTACAGCGCGCTAATAGGTCCATCTGCTCTTGCTGGAGATCGGTGTACTCCTGCATAAATAGCGTCACGTTATCCAACAAGTTCATCGAACCAAATAATGCGCCTTGTTGATACATCACACCAAAGCTAGTCATAATCTTTTGGCGCTGCGCACCAGTTGCAGTAGTGATATTCATATCTTCAATGAGGACATCGCCTGATATGGGCTCATATAGACCAAAGAGATTTTTCAGTAGGCTTGATTTTCCACAACCGGAACCGCCCAAGATCACAAAGATCTCACCATAATTAACCGAGAAGTTGAGATTTTGCAAAAGAATATTTGAGCCGTAACCTACGGTCAAATTCTGAACATCAATCGCAAGTGCGTTCTGGTCCATTAGAAGCCTGTCTTATAGGAGATGTATGCGAAGATGCCGTCTACCACCACAATCATGACAATACTGCTGACCACCGCACGGGTAGCAGAGATACCAACTGCTGCTGCACCAGTGCCAGTTTGCATGCCACGCAGACAGCCAACAGCAGACACGACAACACCAAACAAGGTTGCCTTAATAAGTCCAGAGCCAATATCCTCAATCGTCACCGTTTGCACCATCCCGTTCCAAAAATTGATGAATGGGATGTCATAAGCCAGCATCGTCACCATAGAAGCAAAAATACTCACGATGTCAGCAAATAAGGTGAGAACTGGCATCACTAAAATTCCGGCAAGCACACGGGGTACCACCAGGAAGCGAATTGGACTCAGGCCACCAGTTACCAATGCATCAACTTCGCTATTTACAGTCATGGTGCCAATCTCAGCAGCAAAAGCGGCTGATGAACGACCAGCAAGCAAGATTGCCGTAATCAAAGGACCCATCTCGCGCACAATACCCAGCGCCGCCAAAGGACCAACAAAAGAGACTGCTCCAAACTGCTTCATCCCAATTGCAGCCTGAAAGGACAAAATAACGCCAATGAGGAATGACACTAAACCAACGATTGGTAAAGCTGCAATACCTGCTTGAACTGCCGCATTAACAAAGTCGCCCCAGCGCACTTGATTTGGATTACGTAAGGACCAAAATAAATCAGCCGCTAGGTGGCCAGTAAAAGTCACGAGGCCTTTGGCATCGTCTAATAAAACCTGGGTAACTTTGCCAGTTTCAACGATGAAACCGCTCTTGAGAGTCGCTTTGGGAACTGGAAATAAATTAACGATTGGGTCAAACTCTTTGAGCAATGGTTCATATTTAGGATCTAATCCCACTATGGAAAACTTGCCACCCGATTTTTGTTGCGCCTCTTCAAGGTCAATTAAAAATGCAATGCCTGCGACATCGAGCGATGCAATATGAGTGGCGTCAAAAACCAATGAGTGACTACCTGAACTTTTTAACCAGGCATCTTGTTGTTCGCGTATTTGAGTCCATACATTTGTCAGCGAATAGACATCCACTTTGCCAGTAACCAAAACCTTGGCATTCTCTGAGTCGACCAATACCCACTTCGCAATCGAAGTATTTACTGTGGCGGTATCGGTACTGGTCGTCATTATCAAAAAAAGGGGTTCTAGTAGGCTTCTAAAGTGCTAATACGGGTGATTACGGCAATTTCGCTAAGAGCATGAAATCGTCCAATCCCAACTATAAGGGATCTTCATGAAGGGCTTGGGAAAGTGAAAAGGGCCCAGTTTTTCAACTAGGCCCTCAATAAAATGGTGCGGCTGGCAGGAATTGAACCCACGACCCCTTGGTTCGTAGCCAAGTACTCTATCCAGCTGAGCTACAGCCGCAACAGCCATAATTATGCCATGGAAGAGAAAAACTACATTACACCCACTGGCCACGAACGCATCAAAGCCGAGCTTCTGCAGCTCTTGAACCTTGATCGGCCTGAGGTAGTAAAGGTAGTTCACTGGGCCGCCTCCAATGGCGACCGTTCGGAAAATGGGGACTATATATATGGCAAAAAGCGGCTTCGGGAGATTGACCGCCGGATTCACTTTCTCAATAAAAGACTGGAATTTGCCATAGTTGTAGACAATTTAGCCCGCAAAAATGGGGATGCTGATGCCGAACAAGTCTTCTTCGGCGCTACCGTTACCTACTCCTCGCTAGAGGGTCCAGATGCTGGAAAAGAAACCGTAATCACAATTGTGGGAGTGGATGAGGTTGATCTTGAGAAAGGCCACGTCAGCTGGGTATCACCGATTGCTAAAGCTTTAATCAAAGCAAGATTAGGGGATTGCGTGTCAATCCAAACTCCTACCGGACCTTGTGAAATTGAAATACTAGACGTCCAGTATCTCTAGAATGATTTAGGGGTTTAAAGCGCCCTAGTGCGAGTCACTCGCATCACATCATGGTTGGTGCGTAGGCTGCGCATGACCTTTGATAAATGCAAACGATCATATACCTGGATCGTGAAACGAATAGTGACCGAGTCTTCTTTGTAGCGATCTTCCATCGATACATTCATGATGTTTGAATCTGCGGAAGTAACACTGCTAGCAACTCGTGCTAGAACACCTTTACCCTGGCGAGTATCAATCGCTAAATCAACTTCAAATTCACGATGAACTTCTTTACTCCACTCTACCTCGACCCACTTATCACCATCCTTTGATAGCATCCGCAGGGCAACTGGGCAATCGTTGGTATGTACTTGTAGGCCCTCACCCTTACCGAGATAACCAATAATGTTATCGCCGGGTATTGGATGGCAGCATGTCTGAAAGCTAATTGAATTGCCTTCACGCCCATCCACCAAGATGGCCTGGCGCTGATGGTGACTGACCTCAGTAGTCGATGCTATCCAATCAGCAGCACCCAAACGCATTTGATCACCGCCACCCTCATCATCTATCAAGATCTTAAGACGAATTGCGAGCTCTTGAGGCGATCTTCTACCTAATGCAATATTGACGCATGCCTCTTCACGTGTTTTATCGCCGGTCCAATGCATTAACTTTTCCCAAATCTCTGGGGTAATCAAAGCAGCATCAACACCCTGCTGCCGAAGACCATTGGCCAAGAGGCGTTCGCCCAATTGCAAAGATTCAGCGTAATGTTTTGTTTTTAAGGAATGTCGTATAGAGGCGCGCGCTTTACCAGTACGTACAAAGGCTAACCAACCAGGATTTGGCTGGGAGTTTGCCGAAGTCACCACTTCAATAATGTCACCATTCTTGAGTTCGCTGCGTAGCGGTAATTGCAGGCCGTTAATTTTTACAGCAACACAATTGTTTCCAAGGTCACTATGAATGGAGTATGCAAAGTCTAGTGCTGTTGCGCCCCGAGGCAAGGCTCTGATTTGACCTTTAGGAGTAAAGACATAAACCGCATCCGGGAACAAATCAATCTTGACGTGTTCTAAAAATTCTTGAGAATCGCCACTGCTATCCTGAATATCAATTAAGGACTGTAGCCACTGATGAGCGCGGTTCTGCACCTCACTCATATCCGGTGATCCATCCTTGTAAGCCCAGTGCGCAGCAACCCCCGCCTCTGCTACCGCATGCATATCCGTTGTACGAATCTGGAACTCCACAGGAACACCTGATGGACCTAATAAAGTTGTATGTAGCGATTGATAGCCATTGAGCTTAGGAATCGCGATGTAATCCTTAAACTTGCCTGGCATTGGCTTGTAGAGAGAATGCAAAATGCCCAAGGCGCGATAGCATTCATCAATGTTATGCACTGTCACACGGAAGGCATATACATCTAGAACTTGAGAAAAACTCACATGCTTGCTACGCATCTTGTTATAGATGCTGTAAAGCGTCTTTTCTCGACCGCGCAGATCCACTTCGAGATTGGCCTTTGCGAAAGACATCCGCGAGGCTTGCAAAATCTTCTCAATGATTTCCTTACGATTACCGCGCGCCCTTTTTACTGCACCCTCAATGACGCGAAAACGCATTGGCATGGAATAGCGAAAACTCAGATCCTGCAAATCACGGTAAATAATGTTTAAACCTAAGCGGTGTGCAATTGGCGCATAGATTTCGATTGTTTCTGCGGCAACCCGACGACGCTTTTCCATCGGGACAGCATCTAAGGTTCGCATATTGTGCGTACGGTCAGCCAGCTTAACTAAGATGACTCGGACATCACGCGCCATCGCCATAAACATTTTGCGAAAGCTCTCTGCTTGGGCTTCAGCATGGCTTTGGAACTCTAATTTATCAAGCTTAGTGAGGCCTTCTACGAGTTCGGCAACTTTAGTGCCAAACTTTTCAACCAAGTCAGCTTTAGTCGAGCCGGTATCTTCAATCACATCATGCAATAAAGCTGCCATGATCGAGGGCGCATCTAGGCGCCAAGTTGCACATAACTCAGCTACTGCAACTGGATGGGTAATGTAAGGCTCACCACTGTGACGGTATTGCCCTAAGTGAGCAGTATCTGCAAACTGAAATGCTTTTTTGACTAGCGCTACTTCATCAGGCTTCAGATAAGTAAGCTTCGAGAGTAAGTTCTCGGTTGAAACAACTTGATGTTTTAAGGGGGTAATGGGCGCAGATGTTGGCCCAAATAGATGGCGACTTGATTGCGCTAGCAATGTTGCTAGAACTGATTTATTACCGCCATCTTGATTGATTTGCTTTAATGTATCTGAAGAGATATTCAACAGATCAGCTTGGGATGCTCCAAGCGAAGTCTCTCTAGGCGAGACCCCTCCTACTAATTCCGATGTTTTGACTGTTCCTAAAGGGAGCTCCACACCGGAACTCCTAAATTACAAAGGTACTTTGGTCAGCATGTCACGGTCAGTCACACCAGCAGCAACTTCGCGTAAGGCAACTACTGTTGCTTTATCTCTGGACTCAACACGTGGAGAGTGACCTTGAACCAGTTGTCGCGCGCGATAAGTCGCAGCCAAAACCAGTTCAAAACGATTTGGGATAGTTTTAAGACAATCTTCTACAGTAATACGGGCCATCCTGAACTCACTTAAATTTAGCTTCAATACCTATAGGATAACTGATTAGACCCCGAGACGCTTCAAAAGGGCTGGATTTCTGGCCATGCTGGGCCCAGAACGCAGGCGACTGGAGGCCAAAATATGTTTTAGATCCATTAGGGCCTGTTCAAAGGAGTCATTAACCACAATGAAGTCAGCCTCATGGGCATGCTGTAATTCAATATGAGCAGCTGCTAAACGCCTCTGAATAGTAGCTTCATCATCCTGCCCACGTTTACGTAAGCGTTCTTCTAAAGCCGCAATAGAGGGTGGAAAAATGAAGATCCACTGAACTGATGGAATCAATTGACGAATCTGTTGTGCGCCTTGCCAGTCGATCTCAAGCATGACATCACTGCCCGCTTCCATTTGAGATTCGATCCAAGGTTTAGATGTGCCATAAAAATGGCCATGCACTTCCGCCCACTCTAAAAAGAGGTTTTGATCTCTCTCGCGGATAAATTCTTCTTTTGATACGAAACGATAATTTTTGCCATCCACTTCTCCTGGTCTTGGAGCGCGCGTAGTAGTTGATAGAGATAGTTTCAATCCCGGGTCATCTTTTAATAAAGCGTCCACTAAAGAAGATTTGCCTGCGCCAGATGGGGCAACAATCATCAGCATGCTGCCTTGATATGAAGGGTTCTGGTTTAGATTGGTCATAAAGTAATTGTACGGATTACTCTAGGTTTTGCACTTGTTCGCGCATTTGCTCAATCAAGAGCTTGAGCTCTAGAGCAGCCTGAGTACATTCTTCAGAAACTGACTTTGAACTTAAGGTATTTGCTTCACGATTAAGTTCTTGCATCAAGAAATCTAAACGCTTACCGACGGGCCCTTTGCCCGCTAGAGCAGTATCAACAGCTTGCAGGTGGGTCTTCAGACGGGCAAATTCTTCGGCAACATCAATTCGTACTGCATAGAGAACGACTTCTTGACGAATCCGCTCCATCAACTCAGTGCCAGATCCACTTGAACTCTTTCCTTGTTCTTGGGCTGCTAAAGCTTCTGCTAAACGTTCAGTGAGCTTTTCTTGATATTGCGCTACATATTGAGGAACTTTGGGTTCGATCACTTTTACAATCTCACGCATCTTAGTGGTGATACTGGTGAGAACACCAACCAAGGCTTTGCCCTCAGCATTGCGACTATCCATTAAGACTGTTAAGGCTGCTTTGCCAGCTTCAATCGTAGCCGCAATCCAGCCCTCTTCCTCACCACGGGGCTCGGATACTACTCCGGGCCAACGTAATACATCGGCAACACTTAACTCTCTCGCATTAGCAAAAGTTTCCTGGGCCTGAGCTTGAAGAGCCTTGAGCGCCTCTAAGCGATCTTGATTGAGAGCGCCCAGAGCCTGTGGATTCGCTTTGACTGCCCCACCACTGCTATTGATACGCCAAGCAGCCCTAAACTCCACCTTACCCCGTGAGAGACTCTGGCTTACCAGCTCTCGCAAAGCAGGCTCTGCCCCACGGCATTCGTCTGGGAGACGAAAACCTAAATCCAGAAAGCGGCTATTCACAGCCCGACATTCCACCTGCAGATCAGCAACTACGCCCGCTCCTAGGGAGACTTGGCGAGAAGCGCTGCCATAACCAGTCATGCTCGATATCATATGGACATTGTAGATTCTTATTTGTTCCAACCCAAACCTTTAGGCAAAATTCGATGAGCACCCAATCTATCACCCGTCCAAGTGGCCGTAAGCCCAAAGACTTGCGTCCTGTCACGATTTCTAGGGCCTTTACTAAGCACGCTGAAGGTTCTGTACTAATCGCCTTTGGAGACACCAAGGTGCTATGTACTGCCAGTATTTTGGATAAAGTGCCGCCACATAAAAGAGGTTCAGGCGAAGGTTGGGTTACTGCTGAATACGGCATGCTCCCGCGCTCCACTCACACCCGCAGTGATCGTGAAGCTGCACGCGGTAAACAATCAGGCCGTACCCAAGAAATTCAGCGTCTCATTGGTCGCGCTATGCGCAGTGTCTTTGATCTCCAAATTTTGGGGGAACGCACGATTCACTTAGATTGCGACGTCCTGCAAGCTGACGGCGGTACTCGTACCGCTTCAATTACTGGAGCCTATGTTGCGGCACGTGATGCAGTTAATCATTTGCTCAAGAGTGGCGCCCTCACTCAAGACCCCATCATTGATAGCGTAGCTGCCATCTCCGTTGGCATCTATCAAGGCACCCCCGTTTTAGATTTAGATTACCCTGAAGATTCTGCTTGCGATACCGATATGAATGTTGTGATGACTGGTAAAGGCGGCATGATTGAAGTGCAAGGTACTGCTGAGGGAGTAGCCTTCTCCAGAAGCGAGCTCAACGCCCTGCTCGACTTGGCTGAACAAGGCATCCACGAGCTGACCCAACTGCAAATTGAAGCGTTGAAGTAAATCGTCAATGCAAAAGCTTGTACTCGCCTCTAACAATGCTGGCAAGGTCAAAGAGTTTCAGGCGCTTTTGGCGCCATTACAGTTTGAGGTGATTCCGCAAGGAGTGCTGGGCATTCCATCAGCGGAAGAGCCCTTCCAAACCTTTGTTGAAAATGCTCTAGCTAAGGCACGTCATGCTAGTAGCGCTAGCGGTTTACCAGCGCTAGCAGATGACTCCGGTATTTGTGCTCATGCTCTAGATGGTAGGCCCGGTGTTTACTCTGCTCGTTATGCAGGTGAGAACGCAAATGATGTAGCCAATAATGAAAAACTCATTACTGAATTAAGCAATCAATCCGATCGAAGCGCACATTATGTTTGCGCCCTTGTCTTCATGAATAGTGCCGATGATCCAAATCCCTTGATTGTTGAAGCTAGCTGGCATGGAGTCATCATCGATCCGGCCAAAGGGAACAATGGCTTTGGTTATGATCCGCATTTTTTTCTTCCAGAACTCGGTAAGACGGCTGCCGAACTCGATCCTGCGCAAAAGAACTTAATTAGCCATCGTGGTCAAGCTTTACGTGAACTCATTCGTCAATTACAAGCCCGTACTTAATTACTGTGCTCAATCAACCCACCCTCACTGCATTACCGCCCTTGGCTTTGTATATTCACTTTCCCTGGTGTGAAAAGAAATGTCCTTACTGTGATTTCAACTCCCACCAAATTAAAGATCCCACTTCTAATTCCTTAGGCGGCTTTGATGAGCAACGGTATATTCATGCTCTCATTGCCGATCTTGAAACTGAGCTGCCAAATACCTGGGGTCGCCAAGTGCACAGCATCTTTATTGGTGGTGGCACACCCAGCCTCTTATCTGCTGCTGGCATGGATCAGCTACTGTGCGCTGTTCGCGCCCGCATCAATTTAGAGCCCGATGCGGAGATTACGATGGAAGCGAATCCAGGATCTGTGGAGGCCGATAAGCTGGCAGGCTTTGCCAAGGCAGGAATTAATCGGGTGTCTCTAGGTATTCAGAGCTTTCAGGATGAGCAACTCAAAGCACTGGGCCGTATTCACAATGGTGCTGAAGCAAAACGTGCTGTACAGATTGCGCTTGATCACTTTAAGTCCGTCAATTTAGATCTGATGTATGGGCTGCCTAATCAAAGTTTTGAGGCAGCAAGATCGGATATTGAAACTGCGCTGTCTTTTAAGACACCCCATCTCTCTTTGTACAACCTCACGCTTGAGCCTAATACTTACTTTGCTAACTTTCCTCCGAAGTTACCGAGTGATGATGAGATTGATGCCATCTTCGAACAGAACTTAGAACTTCTGATGAAAGCGGGCTATAAGCGCTATGAAGTTTCTGCTTATGCCAAGAAAGATCAGGAATGCAAACATAACCTGAACTACTGGCGCTATGGTGATTACATCGGCATTGGCGCAGGCGCCCATGGCAAGATTTCTTATCCGGGAAAGATTACTCGCCAAGTTCGAGAACGCCACCCCGAAACCTATATGCAAGCGATGGAGTCCAAAGGCAATGCCCTGATTGAGTCTCGCGAAATTGCCGTTAAAGATCTTCCTTTTGAGTTCATGCTGAACGCTCTGAGACTTACCGATGGCGTTGATACCAACACCTTTAGTGAGCGAACTGGTTTACCTTTGAGTCTGATTAGCAAAAGTCTGGATGAGGCAAGTAAAAAAGGTTTGCTAGATGAGAATCCAAGTAAGTTAAAGCCAACTACTTTGGGTCTACGCTACCTGAATAATCTACAAGAAATGTTCTTGGACTAAAAAGCTTTCTGATCTTTTTACTTACCAGTCCAAACGGGTGGCTCGCCTTTTAAAAAGGAAGTAACACCATTTTTAAAATCCTCACTGCCATACGTTTCCCGAATCAGATCTTGGCAATCCGGCAATTGACTAGCAATGATTCTGGCCATTGCCAGCTTGCTCGCTTTTTGCGTAATGGGGGCGAGTTTTAATAAGCGCTCAGCCAAGGCGTCCGCCTCTTTGCCAAGCTGCTCTTGATCATAGGTAGCTAACAAATAACCTTGCGGCTTGAGTTCACTCGCTGGAATCATTTCAGCAAGTAGAAGCATGCGTCTGACGATATTCATACCCATATGGGCAGCCAACCAGGCGATATTGCCTGGATAGAGGCAATTGCCCAGGGTTCTAGCGATGGGTACGCCAAACTTGGCATCTGGTGTGGAGATTCTGAAATCACAACACGTTGCAATGGCTAAGCCACCACCTACTGCCATGCCATCAATCACTGCGATGGTGGGAATCGGCAATGATGCCAAGGGGTTGAGATAGTCATGTATCGCTTCTTCGTAACGAACACCATCTTCACCATCTTTAAAGCTAGTAAATTGCGCAATGTCGCTGCCAGAGACAAAGGACTTGCCACCTGCCCCACGAAAGATAGCCACACGAATCGCAGGATTCTTAGCAATATCCAAACAAATGGATTTAAGGCTTTCATACATGCCAACCGTCATGGCATTGCGTGCTGCTATGTGATCAAAAGTGATGTAAGCAATTTTGTCGCGCAACTCGACCGTGACTTGCGCGACCTTAGCTTCCAAATCCTTTTGCGTCATGAAGAAAGCTTATTCAGCCTTAATGTTTAAGCTCTTTACCAAGCGCTGGTATTTAGCAAGTTCGCCTGCAAGGAAAAGACTAAAGGCTGCAGGAGTTGTTGGCCCTTCAGGCTGCAATCCCTGTGAATCTAGCGTCTTCTTGATCTGTGGATCCGCCATTGCAGATTTAACTGCTTGATCGATCTTATTGACCACTGCTGGATCCATGCCTTTAGGGCCCATCACGGAATACCAATTAGTCACATCAAATCCAACAATACCGACTTCGTTAAAGGTTGGAACATTCGGGAGTATCGATAAACGTTTTGGGGTTGAGATCGCCAATGCTTTGAGGCCGCCCTGATTAATTTGCTGTAAGTTTGGCGGCAAAGTATCAAAGTTCATCGTGATCTGGCCACCGAGTAAATCGATAATCGCTTGGCCACTGCCCTTGTAAGGAACGTGATTAATGGAGATGCCGGCAATTTTCGAAAAGAGCGCGCCCGCCAAATGCTGGGTACTACCAATACCAGAGGAACCATAAGTCATCTGCCCTGGATTAGATTTGGCAAGCGAAATCAATTGCGCTACTGAGTTCACAGGCAATGATGATTTAACAACCAATACGTTTGGCACATAGCCCAAGTAAGTAATCGGCGTAAAGTCTGTCGCTGGATTGTAGGGCACGGTTGTCAATACAAACGGTGCGATCGCATTTGAATTGGAATGCCCCATGAGCAAGGTGTAACCATCTGGATTGGATTTGGCCACTAAATCAGCACCAATTGTTCCAGCTGCACCAGATTTGTTTTCAATAATGATGCTTTGGCCCAAGATCTCGCTCATCTTCGGGGCAATGGCGCGAGCAACAATATCAGTACCGCCACCAGGCGCAAATCCCACGATCAAGCGAATAGGTTTTGTAGGAAATGCTTGCTGAGCGAATGCAAAGAATGATGAGCAAGTCAGCGTTAGGGCAATCAGGCCACGAACAGCCAGCTTTGGTAATTGAATCAACATACAGTCTCCAAATATTGTTTTAATTGTGTTTGATACTATTAGATATTCATTCTAAACATATAAAAACCATCGAGACAATGACGAAAACACCTACTTCTAACCCTTCTTCTAGGCCCTTACCCCTCGCTGGAGTAAGGGTACTGGACGTGAGTCAGGTCATGGCTGGTCCCTACTGCTGCATGCTCTTAGCTGACCTTGGTGCCGATGTCATCAAGATCGAACCTCCTGGAACTGGTGATCAAACTCGGGGAGCTATGGGTTTCAAGATGAAGGGCTCGGACAGCATGGGCTTTTTGAACATGAATCGCAATAAGCGTAGCTTGACCCTCAATCTCAAAACCGATGCGGGCAAGAAAGTCTTTTTTGAATTGGTAAAGACTGCCGATATTCTGGTGGAGAACTATCGACCAGGTGTCATGAAAAAACTGGGGATTGATTACCCTACTCTTCAGACTATTAATCCTGGCCTGGTCTATGCCAGCATCTCTGGTTTTGGGCAAAGTGGTCCCTGGGCAGATCGCCCTGGTTTTGATTTAATGGCGCAAGCCATGTCTGGCGTGATGAGTGTGACTGGCTATCCTGATGGTCCACCCGTCAAGGCAGGTGTTCCGGTAGCCGATATTGGCTGTGCCCTGTTTGCGGTTTACGGCATCTTGTCTGCTTACATTGGTAAAACCAAATCAGGTGAAGGTCAATTTATTGATGCCTCACTATTTGATTCCGCTTTAGCGTTTTCTATTTGGGATACAGCGCAATACTGGGGCACTGGGGTTGAGCCCTATAAGCTGGGTACCGCAAATCATATGAGCGCCCCCTACCAAGCCATGAAAGCTTCTGATGGCTATTTCGTGATGGGCGCTACCAACCAAAAGTTATGGAAACTCCTTTGTGAAAAAATGGACCGTCCTGAACTATTTGAAGATGCTCGCTTTAAAACCAATCCACTACGTTTAGCCAATCGTTTAGAGCTTGCTACTGAACTAGAAAAAACATTTATCACTAGGGCCAGTGATGAGTGGGTTGATGATCTATTGGCCGCAGGCATTCCAGCAGGCCCAATCAATACCTACCCAGAGGCGTTTGATAGCGAACATGGCCGTCATCGCAACATGCGGATGGAAATTGATCATCCGGTTGAAGGAACGGTTCCCAATATTGGTTTTGCCGTCAAGATGATGGGTACTCCGCAACGGGTACGCAAGCACCCTCCTTTGCTGGGCGAGCACACGAGTGAGATTCTTGCTGAACTGGGCATTGCTGGCGATGAACTTAAAACCTTAGAAGCTGGCGGCGCCTTTGCGCCTTGAGTCACCCTACTGCAGGCTTACTCGCCTGCAGTAATTGCCATGTCTTGAGCAGCAAAAGGATCTTTCACTACTTTTGGCGAAGACTTGACATCGAGCTTCTTAGCCTTAGTACCTGGCATCAACTCAAAATCAGGGGTAAAAATCGTCAATGTGCTCTTGAGTTGATCAAAGGATTTACGGTCGCCATCAAATCTGGCCTTACCTTCAGAGAGTAATTTTTCAAAGGTAGTCTGGCCACCCATGACCTTCTCTAAATCACTGCGATCTAAGGTGATGGTGAGATTGGGATTTTTTGCTTGCTGTCCTTTGATATTGGTAAGCGCAGAGTTACTCATCTCAATCACAAACTTCTCGCCATTATCTGGAGTACTCAGGTTAATAGTGAATTTCATGCCAGCAGCTTTTTTGCTATCCATGCTGATCGCCAAGGAATTGAGCCATAACTCTGTAGTCATGGCTTTAATCATGTCAGGCCCATTGGATTTCGGTGACGCTCCAGATGGCATGCCATGACGCAACTCGTACGCGGCACCCAAAAAGCTGTTGCGCACACTAGGACTCTCTTTTTGATAACCAATCTGCTCAAAGATATCTGCCAGTAAATCTTTTGCTGCAACGTTATTAGGTTCAGCATAGACCAGTTTATTCACTATCTCCATCGCTTCGCGATACTTTCCTTGCTTATAAAGTGACTTGCCTTTTGCCATGATTTTGGCTGGGCCACCCATCATCTCGACATAAAGAGGTGCAGAATCTTTTGGCGATAAGGGAATTAATGTAGCTGGATTTGCATCCCAATAACCAAGATAACGATTAATCACTGCACGACTATTATGCTCTTCAGAGCCATGATAGCTATGGGCTGCCCATTGTGACTTCAGGCTTTCTGGCTGCTTATAAACGTTATGCACTTCGTTGATCGTCACACCATTGTTGGCTAGATGCAAAACTTCATTGTTCAGGTGCGCATAGCTATCGCGCTGAGTGCGCATCACTTCTTGAATACGCTCATTACCCCACCGTGGCCAGCTATGTGATGCAAACATCACTTCTGCTTCATTGCCATAGCGATATAAGGCGTTATTAATATTTTTAGACCAAGCTAAGGCATCCCGCACTAAGGCGCCCCGCAAGGTATAAATATTGTGGATGGTGCCCGTGATGTTTTCTGCAGCCCAGAATGCTTTGAGCTGCGGGAAATACGTATTCATCTCTGCAGGCGCTTCAGTGCCTGGCGTATTTTGAAACTCCATTTCAACGCCATCCACTGTCATCTTTTCAAATGGCTCATTAATGAGAATAGTTGGCTCAATTAAACCGAGATTCCCTGCGGCAGTATTTTTACCAATCGATTGATCCACGTGACCAAATGGGCTGCGGGGCAACAAGACGCCATACTGAAAATACATCCGGCGTGTCATCGCATTACCTGCGTACACATTCTCAGCTACGGCATGATCCATAAAGCCAGCTGGGGCAATAATTTTCACTTTGCCGCTCTTCACATCAGCCTCATCCACCACGCCACGAACACCACCAAAGTGGTCTCCATGAGAATGGGAATACACCACTGCCACTACCGGGCGCTTGCCAAGTTTTTCGTTCACCAACTCTAGGGCAGCTCTTGCAGTTTCCTTAGCGGTGAGCGGATCAAACACAATCCAACCCGTATTGGTCTTCACAAAACTAATGTTGGCTAAGTCAAAGCCGCGGACTTGATAAATCTTGCCAGGAACAACCTCATAAAGGCCATAGCCCATATTAAGAATTGCTTGGCGCTGCAGTGATGGGTGCACACTATCAAAGTCTTTGCCTTGTAGTAAGAACTCATAACTACCCATATCCCAGGCAACGTTTCCGGCATCTGCCATGATGGTCTTATAAGCCGGAGCAGCAATAAATCCTTTTTTGGATTCTTCAAAGTCACGCTTATCCTCAAACGGCAGCGACTTGCGTAAACCGTTTTGTAGCTCAACCGTAAAACTGGAAGGGGCTTTGCCTTTGACATCAAAATGCTTGCCTTGCATTGCGCCTGGGTCTACAACTACACCGCCTCCGCCTGCTGCAAATGCGAGCCCTGAAATAAGAAGAGATGCTAAAAGAGCGTAATTGGTGAGTATGGGTTTCATGCCTTAGACCTAGTTATCAATGAAGAGATTCAATAATATGAGCCAGGGGTAGCATAGCAATTAGCCCTTAGGCTAATACCATTAGCTAAACTTGAGTTGAGCGAATCGCCTCCGGTGGTAGCTGAAAAACAAACTTAGCCCCACCGCCGGGATTAACTTCAAACCAAATAGAGCCGCCATGACGACTAATGATGTGCTTGCATAGCCAAAGACCTAAGCCCATGCCAGAACCCTTTGTGCTGGAGAGCAATTCAAATAAGTGAGACTGTGACTCCTCAGATAAGCCCTCACCATTATCGGCAACAGAAAACTGCACACCAGCATCAGAGTGCACACCCTCAATCGTCAGCTTCTTATCGATTCGATCTGAAGTAGTCAAAGCTTCAATACCATTATTAATTAAGTTCAACATGACCTGCTGGATTTCACTAGCGTTAGCACTAGCCAGTAAATTGGGTCGCAAACGCAGTACTACCTGGATATTTTTTGCTGTGAGTTCGGGTTTAGCAATATTGAGTACTGTCTGAACCAAGTCTCCCAGGTTCACTTGTGAAGTATTGACTTCTCCGTCTGAGAAAATCGAGCGCAGCGAACGAATAATCCTTGCAGCACGTTGATTATCTGATAGCAAGGTAGCCAATATCTCCTTTTGGAGTTCAGGATTGAATTCACCCTCTGCCAGTTTCTTTTGTAAGAACTGAATATTTAAGCTCGACGCGCCAAGCGGTTGATTAAGTTCGTGGGCAATCGATGCAGATAATGCGCCTGTGCTTGCACTCTTATTGGCTTTGAGCAAAGAGCCTATTAATTGCTCACGCTCTTGCAAAAGCAGCTTAATTTCTTGGTTTTCATTTTGGGATTTCACATTAGCAATAGCAATCTGTTCGGCCCAATAACCACCGATGGCAACATAGGACAGCGTTGTCATTACCAGTTGCGCGATTGTGAATAGGATCAGCATCTGAGGAATTTGCTCCACTTGCAAAATCGGTAATGCAGAAGCTGTCAAAATAGCAATGCGACCTAAAGCAAAGAACATTTCTGCAGAAGTGGCATATTGCAGATAAAGTAATTGCTTAGAGGGGGATATCTTATTCTTCCGAATAAGCACAATGATTTGCCAACCATAGAGTGCAGATGCTAGACATCCCATGAATATGGTACGAATTTCGAAATTAGCATTCAAGCGCATGTACTCGAAAACAACGATGAATATGACGAAGGAAATACCAAATCCAACTTTTAAGCTCGTGGAAATTTTTCCAATGAGAGATCTAGAAAATAGCGCCTGAAGAACGGCTGCTACATAAAACAAGGTGTTTGCTATCGTGAAATTAAATTGGGGATTTTTAATATCTACCACCATTAATACCCCGGTTCCAAATACTAGTAAGGCCAGAATACTAGTCAGCAGCGAAGACATCCAATAAGGACTTGGCTTCACTAGATTCTGCGTGCGGTAGTAGTGGAATACACCAAAAAATAGGCCCATCTGAATAATGGCCAGAATAAAGAAATAAATAGATATCAATAGCTTCACGACTTAATGTTACAACGACAGGCTTGATATATAAATAAGTCCATTTTGATGAACCTTATAACACTCTTGAAATAATCAGCAATTACAATAAAGATAATCAATTAATCTAGAAAATATATGCGCTCATCTTCACTTGCAGCAATTCTGTTGCTCTCTCTGATTCTCATAGGGTGCTCTTCTCTAGAGCGTAAGTCTGCCGTTCCTGCTCAAGCGCTTAGTAAGGCTCAAATTGCTGGTTTACCGAGCGTTCGTTATCTAATATCCACCCAGTCCGGCGTGGATGCGATGGTGAAGGACGTGATTCAACTGGAGCAGTCCCGCGGTAATAAAGCCTTTACTGGCGATGCTAACTATTTGGCTCTTTCTGGTGGTGGTGATGATGGTGCTTTCGGTGCTGGTCTTTTATTGGGATGGACTAAGCAAGGATCTAGACCCTCTTTCAATTTAGTGACCGGTATTAGTACGGGCGCTCTCATCGCTCCTTTTGCCTATTTGGGAAAAGAATATGATCCAGCGCTACGGCATGTCTATACCAATATCAAACCTAAGGATATTTTTGTTGAGCGTGGCATTATCTCGGGAATCTTTAGTGATGGCTTAGCTGACTCTACACCCTTATATCAGCTGATCTCCCAGTATGTTGATGCAGACTTCCTTAAGAAAATTTCCTATGAATACAACACCAACGGGCGCTGGCTATTGATTGGCACTACCAATATTGATGCGGGCGTTCCTATAGTTTGGAATATGGGACGTATTGCTAGTGTTGGCACCCCGGAGGCAATCGAACTCTTTCGCCGCATCATGCTTGCTTCTGCATCGATTCCAGGCGCATTTTCACCAGTGATGTTTGATTTCCTGGTAGATGGTATTGCTTTTCAAGAAATGCATGTGGATGGCGGCGCTAGTACACAAGTGTTTTTATATCCTTCTGCAGCAGTGCAAAAGGCTAATGAATTGGGCGTCAAACGACGTAGCAATCGACAGGCTTACATCATCCGCAATTCAAGACTAGATCCACGTTGGAACGAAACGGAGCGACGCACTTTGAGCGTTGCAGGCCGAGCCATCTCTCAACTAATCCAGACACAAGGCATTGGCGACCTCTATCGTATTTATGCCATGACTAAGATGGATCAAGTTGGCTTCAATTTGGCCTATATTGGTTCAGACTTTAATGAAGCACATAAGGAAGAATTCGATACCGACTATATGAATGCTCTCTTTCAATATGGTTATGAGCATGCCTTAAAAGGTTATCAGTGGAGCAAATATCCACCGGGCTTTAATGGAGCATTTGATACTGATGGCGAGAAGATGATTCTCAATAAATCAGGCAATAAGAAGTAAAAGCTCTAAAGAAAAACCCCAGTCAATAAGCTGGGGTTTGTATTTTGGCGGAAGAGGTGAGATTCGAACTCACGGAGGACTTTCATCCTCGCCAGTTTTCAAGACTGGTGCATTCAACCGCTCTGCCACTCTTCCTTTGCGATTTCAGCCCTAGATTATAAGGAACTTTTGATTTGCCCTTCTAAATACCTGGCAATAGCGATACTGGAGGTCAGTCCTGGGGACTCAAAGCCATACAAGTTATAGAGGCCTTGGAGCCCATGGTCCTTCGGAGTGTTAAAGCAGAAATCTCCTGCTGGGCTATTCGGTGGGACGATTTTAGCCCTAACTCCTGAATAATCTGGCTGCAAAGAGTTGTCTCTGAGCTCTGGCCAATAACGACGCACCGCCTCATAAAAGCCCTCACTTCTTTTGGCATCTACGGTGTAATCAATTTGCTCTTCGCCTTCAATCTCAAGCCATTCAACATCGGGTCCAAACTTGGCTTGTCCACCCATATCTAAAGTAAGGTGTACTCCAAGGCCACCAGGTTCTGGAATCGGATAGATCAAATGGCTAAATGGTGATTTGCCAGAAAGAGAAAAGTAATTTCCTTTTGCAAAATAAGCCTTGGGTATCAGCTCCTTACTCAAGCCTTCAATCTTTTGCGCAACTGCAGGAGCACTCATACCAGCGCAATTAATCAGTAACTTGGTTTGCAACTTCATACCATCAAGTCCACCAATTTCTAATTCAAAGCCACCCTCTGCCCCTTGCCCAATGGGCTTTGCGCTCATTAACGGTGAATGGTAAGCAATCATACCGCCTGCATCTTCAAATCCACCTAATAGTGAAAGCATATAGCCATGGCTATCAACAATTCCTGTGCTTGCAGAAAGTATTGCAGCAGAACACTTGAGTTTTGGCTCAAGTTGTTTTGCCTCTGTGCCTGAAATCAACTTAATTTCTGGCACACCATTATTTTGTGCTTTATACAGAATTGCTTGTAGGTCATTGATCTGAGAATCATCGGCAACGATGAGCTTGCCATAGGGCTGAGTTGCCACTTGATGACTGCGGCAATATTCATATAGGAGTCGATTACCTTCTACACATAACTTGGCTTTAAGTGAATCCTTTGGGTAGTAGATGCCAGCATGAATCACTTCACTATTACGAGCGCTACTAATCGTGCCAAAAGAGCCCTCTCTTTCTAGCAGAATCGTTTCACGGCCTTGGAGCGCCATTTCTCGTGCAACAGCTAGGCCAACCACCCCGGCGCCGATCACGACACAGTCAACTTGCTCCATCTATTTGTCCCGCTTTGTATTCATAACTAGGAATATACCGAAATCCTAGCATTTTCAGTGTTTTAGAGGATTTATCGGCCCTTCTTGATAAAATCTAGGAATGTCTTCTAGACCTGAAAATATCGCTACTAGCACTCATACGGCCGTTGATGTGGTGCTTGATACTGCTTATCAAAATATCAGTGGGGCACAGTGGGCAAACCTGTTCTCATTTGCTCGCAAATCCAAGTTAGAAGAGTTCATCGCCGATATGTTTGCTGGCAAACATATCAATCTGAGCGAAGATCGCCCTGCCTTACATTCCGCCTTGCGCAATCTCTCTAAAGTACCAGTGATACTCGATGGCAAAGATGTGATGCCAGCTGTTACAGAAGTATGGCGTCGCATAGAAGCGCTTTGCAATAAATGGGTTGGCGTCACCGATGTCATTCATATTGGCATTGGCGGATCAGACTTTGGTCCCCGCTTAGCGATTGAAGCCCTAGCCCATGTTCCTGGCATTGAGAGCCGTGGCATGCGTATGCACTTCTTAGCCAATATTGATACTGCCGAACTTGCCCGTATTCTGGATCGTGCCCAACCTAATAGTACCCGCGTTGTCATTGTTTCTAAATCGTTCACCACTTTAGAGACCACCATGAATGCCAAAGCTGTTGTGGCTTGGCTTAAGGCAAATGACTGCACCAAAGGTCAAATTGCGAATTCTTTATTTGCTGTAACCGCCAATGTTCCAGCTGCCAGAGAGTTTGACATTGAGGAAGATAATATTTTTCCTTTTTGGGATTGGGTTGGCGGTCGTTATTCAGTTTGGTCTGCTGTTGGTCTCCCAATTGCCCTGCAGTATGGCTTTAAAACCTTTGAAGAATTTTTGGCTGGTGCTCATGCTATGGATTTGCATTTTAAGAATGCGCCCCTTGAGCAAAATCTGCCGGTCATCATGGCGCTTGCCCTCTTGCATCAGCAAGAAACTCTAGGTATTAAGGCATATGCAGCTATCCCCTATGCAGATGCCTTAGATTGGTTTCCAAAATGGTTGCAACAGCTCGATATGGAAAGCAATGGCAAGTCGATCGACCGCGATGGCAGGCCAGTCAAACACTCTTCACCAGTAGTCTTTGGTAGCGCAGGGAGTAATGCACAGCACTCCTACTTCCAGCTCCTTCATCAAGGTAGCGATGTTGTCCCGATTGACTTCATTGCAGTACGCAAACCCATGAGCGATCGTCCAGAGGCTGTTGCACATCACCGTATCTTGCTATCAAACTGCTTGGCCCAAGCACAAGCTTTAGCCCATGGCAAAGCGGCTGATAATCCAAACGATGTTTATCCAGGTAATCGTCCAAGCAACTTGCTCCTTCTGCCAGAGCTCAATGCTTTTTATCTGGGCGCTCTTTTAGCTCTTTATGAAAACCGTGCCGCTAGTCTTGGCACACTATGGAATATCAATAGCTTTGATCAACCTGGGGTTGAGTACGGCAAGGTCCTGGCCAAGCCGATTGAGAAAGCACTTCTTACTGGCTTGCCTATAGAGGCGAATGACAGTATCGATGCTGTTACTGCTGCGCGTATTAATTTATTAAATAGTTAGTTTTTTATTTTAAATTTCGAATCAAATGAAAAATATAAATACTCTATCTAGAGACATTAATATTGAAAATACTTCAGAATCAAGTTTAGCTTTGAAGCTAAATATTGAACAGAAGCTTGCACTATTTGATAAAAATTTTCAAAGCATCGAAGTTATGGCTAGCGCGCCAATCGGTAAAGAATTTTTTAATAAACATTCATCCACCTCGGGATAAATTGTGCAACTTTCTCCATCCATTTTCAAAGCTTATGACATTCGCGGCATTATTGATGAGACTTTAGATCCATCGATTGCCAAATTGATTGGCCAAGCCTTTGGCACCGAAATGCGCGAGCTTGGTGAAGCTGAAATCGTTATCGGTCGAGACGGTCGTTTATCTGGGCCCAGCCTAATTGCGGCCCTTACCGAAGGTCTTTTATCGACCGGCATTAATGTGATCGATTTAGGTATGGTAGCAACACCCATGGTGTACTTTGGCGCCAACCAAGTACTCAATGGCAAAAAGCCCAAGTCTGGGATCATGATTACTGGTAGTCATAACCCGCCAAACTACAACGGCTTCAAAATGGTTTTGGGTGGTGCTGCAATTTACGGTGAGCAGATTCAGGGATTGCGTAAACGCATTGAAGCGAAGAAATTCATTTCTGGACAAGGAAGTCGCTCTACATTTGATATCTTCCCAATGTATCTAGAGCGCATCATTGGTGATGTGAAGTTGGCTCGCCCTCTGAAGATTGCGGTTGATTGTGGCAATGGTGTAGGTGGTGCATTTGCTGGCAAGTTATTTAGAGCTCTAGGCTGTGAAGTTCAAGAACTCTTCTGTGAGGTCGATGGCCGTTTTCCGAATCACCATCCCGATCCTGCGCATATTGAGAACCTACAAGATCTCATTAAGAACTTACAGACTACTGATAATGAATTAGGCCTTGCCTTTGATGGTGATGCTGATCGCTTGGGTGTTGTGACTAAAGACGGTCAAGTGATTTTCCCAGATCGTCAAATGATGCTCTTTGCTAAAGATGTTCTGTCTCGCAATCCTGGTGGGCAGATTATTTATGACGTCAAATGTACTCGCAACTTGGCAACCTGGGTTAAACAATACGGTGGCGAGCCTTTGATGTGGAAGACTGGCCACTCTCTAGTCAAGGCGAAGCTCAAAGAAACTGGTGCACCCCTTGCTGGTGAAATGTCAGGCCATATCTTTTTTAAGGACCGTTGGTTTGGTTTTGATGATGGCTTGTATACTGGCGCACGTCTTTTGGAGATTCTTTCTAAAGAGAAAGATCCAAACAAAACGCTCAATGACTTACCGAATGCTATCTGTACGCCAGAATTACAACTCGCTTGTGCTGAAGGCGAGCCTTTTGCTTTACTGGAAACCATTAAAGCCAATGCCAAGTTCCCTACTGCAGAGTCCATCAACACGATTGACGGTGTGCGCGTGGAATATGCTGATGGCTTTGGGCTTGCTAGACCATCCAATACCACTCCAGTGGTAGTGATGCGCTTTGAAGCAGATAGCGAAGAAGCAATTGCCCGCATTCAAGCTGAATTTAAGGCTGTATTGTTGGCTGCCAAGCCAGATGCGAAGCTGCCGTTTTAACGCTCGCACATAAATATCTACAGTCGATTAAGATTTAGCATGAGCTCGACGCCTAGCAGCCCCATTTCTTTTGATTACCCCCAGCAAGATTCCGCTGGAGTGACCTGCACTGTCCAAGCCTGGGCTAAGACGCCACCACGTCTTCACGGCGGTGAAAAAGCTGCTGTCATTGCCCGTATTAAGCAATTACTCATTGAAAAAGATGCGGCCTTGGTTGCCCACTACTACGTTGATGGTGACATTCAAGATCTAGCCATGGAGACTGGCGGCTTTGTTGCTGACTCATTGGAGATGGCGCGCTTTGGTAAAAATCACCCTGCCAAGAATCTCATTGTCGCTGGTGTGCGCTTCATGGGAGAGTCTGCCAAGATTCTCAGTCCTGAGAAGCGCGTCTTTATGCCCGACTTAGAGGCTACCTGCTCATTAGATTTGGGATGTGATGCGGCTGATTTTGCTAAGTTTCGTTCTTTGCATCCTGATCGTGTTGTAGTGGTCTACGCCAATACTAGCGCCGCAGTAAAAGCACAGGCGGACTGGATGGTCACCAGCTCATGCGCTCTGGCCATCGTGCATCAACTGAAAGTAGAGGGCAAAAAGATTTTGTGGGCACCAGATCGTCACCTGGGTAGATATATTCAAGAGCAGACTGGTGCAGATATGTTGCTGTGGAACGGCGCCTGCATTGTGCATGATGAGTTTAAGGCTGCTGAACTAGAGATTCTGAAGGTTGCCCACCCTAACGCCATGATTTTGGTTCACCCTGAATCACCCCAAGCTGTCGTTGACTTAGCTGATGTTGTCGGCTCAACATCTGCAATGATCAAGGCTGTAGTTGAAGGCTCTGCTAGCGAATATATTGTTGCAACTGATAAAGGCATCTTGCATCGTATGCGCCAGCTAGCACCTGATAAGGTGCTCATTGAGGCACCTACCGCTGGCAATAGCGCCACCTGCAAAAGCTGCGCTCACTGCCCTTGGATGGCTATGAATGGTTTGCACGGTATCTTAGATTGCCTTGAAAATGCCTCTGGTGAAATCTTCATTGATGAGCGGATCCGTGTTGAAGCCCTTACTTGCATCGATCGCATGCTTGACTTCACTAAGAATCACCCCGATCTTCTTGCTAAAGCACAGCATGGTTTTGTGAAGAATATTGGTGCGGCGTAATTTCTACTGTTTATCTTTTGAATTAGTGTTACTAAATACCTTGGCTCCCCATGTTTGAATACAACGAATCTTTAGAGCAAGCACGCCAACGCAATATTCATGATGCACTCATGGAAGATATTGGCAAAGGTGATTGGACTGCTCAGCTGGTTCCAAGCAAACCTGTACAGGCAGAACTGATAGTTCGACAAGAAGCTGTTCTTTGCGGCGTAGATTGGTTCGAAGGAACACTCAAAAGGCTCGATCCAAATGCCAAAGTGACTTGGCACTATATAGAAGGAGACCTAATGAAGCCTGATACCAAGGTCTGCAATATTGAAGCGGACTCTCAGGCCTTGCTATCCGCTGAACGTACCTGCATTAACTTTCTACAAACACTCTCTTGGACCGCAAGCATTACTCGTCAACACGTTGAGGCCATTGCCAACGTGAGCCCCAATCCCAAGGGTTGTGCTGTATTGGATACTCGCAAGACTATTCCTGGTCTACGTCAGGCTCAAAAATATGCAGTACGAGTTGGTGGTGGCCAAAACCAACGTCTTGCTCTTTGGCATGGCATTTTGATTAAAGAAAATCATATTGCTGCTGCTGGTAGTATCACTGCGGCACTAAAAAATGCTGCCGCCCTCAATGCAGGCGTGGATATTCAGATTGAGGTTGAGAACTTTGCTGAATTAGAAGAAGCCCTGGCTGCGGGGGCTAAAAGCATTCTGATTGACAACTTCACTACAGATCAAATGAAACAAGCGGTCAACTTGACTGCAGGCCGCGCATTACTAGAAGCGTCCGGTGGCATTAATTTAGACCAAATGCGTGCTATTGCTGCTACTGGAGTGGATCGCATCTCTCTTGGGAAATTGACCAAGGATGTCTATGCAGTAGATTTCTCCATGAGAATATTACTGCAGCAATCCGATAATTAATGGTTCAAGCCTTTTGAATATGGCGCATTAAGGTTTTAATCATCGTATCTGGATTTAAAGGTTTGGGAAGAAAATCATCCATACCAGAGCTCAATGCCTTAGCAATCTCTTTTTCGGAGACGCCTGCGCTTATACCAATAATTGGTATTGAACTTCCGCCTTCCATTGCGCGAATGCGACTGGTGGTTTCGTAACCATCCAATAGCGGCAATTGAATATCCATCAAGATCGCATCAAATTGATTTTTCCCAAACAAAGTAAGAGCTTCTATACCAGTATTAGCAACTACTACCGTTGCTTTTGCAAAAGCCAGGAATTCAGAAACCACTATTTGATTAATCTGATTATCCTCAACAAGCAGGATATTCTTTCCAGACAAATCTAGTGCAGTGAACTGAGGAGAACTTTTGTCCAGATGAGTAGACTTTGATTCAACATCCGGCAGATTGTTAGACTGCTCAGCAAGGGGGAAGTCTATTGAAAAATAAAACTCGCTTCCCACACCTTCTGAAGATTTAAACAATAATTCCGAATTCATTTGCTGCAAGAGCTCGTTAGAAATGGTCAAACCCAGGCCCGTCCCACCATAACGTCGAGATAAGGAGCTATCCGCCTGGGAAAAGGAAGACATGACATCTTTTTGAGCATGTACGGGTATCCCGACTCCAGTATCTTGAATGAGCAAAAGAGCTCTTACATTATTGGTATCCTGAGACAAAATATTGAGCGAAAAATGAACGACGCCCTTCTCGGTAAACTTGATTGCATTACCCACCAAATTACTGATCACTTGAATCAATCGAAAACGATCTCCCACAACAACCAAGTCTTCATCACCGATGTAATTGCAATTTAATTGGATATTTTTTAGGGTGGCGGCATCAGAAAATAACTTTTTAATATCCTCAACAAGGGAAGATAGCTTAAATTGCCGCATCTCAAGTGTCATGAGACCCGACTCAAGCTTAGAAAAATCTAAAATATCATTTAATACCTTCATGAGAGCAAGAGATGATTCATGAATTGAATTTAAATAACTCTTTGCTTTAGTCGCATCATCCTGCTGTAAGGCAAGTGTTGTCATTCCCAAAATGCCTGTCATTGGCGTTCTCATTTCATGCGACATTTTGGCAATAAATAAAGATCTAGCCTCAAGAGCTAGCCTAGCCTGCTTCTGACCCCAGAGCAGAGAGGCTTCATACTCCTTACGATTAGTAATTTCACGCTGAATAGAAACCCAATGGGTGATCACATTTTCATTATTACGAATTGGAGCAATATCAAGCTCAACCCAGAATTCACTTCCATTCTTTCGGTAATTGAGCACGTCTTTTCTAATAGCTTGTCCATTTTTTAAGGCAAATGTAATTTGCGCAATCGCATTGCGATCAGTCTTTGGACCATGCAACATTTTTGGGGTTTTTCCAAGAATCTCTTCCGCGGCATACCCTGTAAGTGATGTAAATGCTTGATTTACATAAACTACACTCATTTCTGGAATAGCTTTAGCAATAATGATGACATCATTTGCGCGTTGCATTGCTGATTCTGTGAGAGAAATTATCTCTCTCTGGTCGCGAACAATTTCCCTTACAGCATCTACTTTTCTAATTCCAGCACTTCTAGTTTTTGCGATTGTGCGCCTAATATAGGCCAATAAAAACAAGATATATGCCAAGTAAATCAAACCCAACACAATCAACACTGCACTGATCTTTACAGTTGAGTGGGCAATATAAGCCGGTTGCACTACCAAAACTAAAAAGAAAGAAAATAAGATGGAAAAAATTCCAGGCCCATAACCAAAGATGATCGCAATTGCTGGCACCGCTAACACATAGGTAACAAAGTACCGATCACCAAAAGAGGCATCAAAGTAAACCCGGACACCAAAGGCGATCAAAATGATCAGAAATGCCCAAAAATAACTAAAAAAAACGGATCTGCCGTCGTTAACCGTGTTTCTTAGAAATTTAGTGATGTAATCCATAGTGTTCAATAAAGGTGCATACCAGCAATTCACTGGATGACAGTGCTACCAAAGATTGAGCGGCACCAATTGTGACTCTAATTTTAACCGCACCTCTGGGCCCTTTAAAGAGGGATTCACGTGGGTTAGCATGAGATATTCGAAGATATTGATTGTTAATTCTCGTAAATGCGAAGGAGCATGTACTTTCATATCGCGAGAAAAAACTTTCAGAATCTCTTTGGGGTCAACCTTTGAAAGACCCAGATGCACCATTTTATTGGCATCAATGGCAACAATGATGGCCTGGATCATATCGGCGCCACTCAAAAAATTAGTGTTGAATGTGACGCAGATTTTTTTTAAAACTTGCTCATCTTTATCGGAAATCATAAGGGCTAATCTCAGCTTGAACCAAGATTAGACCTTAACACAAAGCTACGAGACCGCCCTGAGGTGAATAGGGTTATTACTAAGCTGCAAGTAAGTATTTCTTATTTTTTTGGTACTTACCAGCCCTAGATGGAACGTGGCATAAATTACACAAGTAATCTTCATGCAAATCATAAACATCAACAATAAATTTACCCTTACAGCAAGAGCAGGCTTCTGTTTTAAGAAGTTTTTGATCTACAAAGCGAATTAATGTCCAAGCACGAATCAAACTCAATACTGGCTCATCACTGATGGGATGGTCATCGGCTTTTTCAATGCTATGGTATTGCTCCAAATACAACTGGTAAGACTTAACCAACCCCTGGATGCCGCTCAGTCCAGCATTAACCTTTAAAAAATTATAAATATTTAAAAATAATGATGAATGGATATTAGGCTGCCAAGTTAGGAACCAATCGGTTGAGAAAGGTAGCATTCCCTTTGGCGGAGATGAGCCCCTCATCTCTTTGTAGAGCTTTGTTAAGCGTTCGCGGGACAAATCTGTTTGAGACTCCAATAACTGCAGTCGAGCGCCCAATTTGATTAACTCAATAGCCAGCTGAAGCTGTTCTGCTTCGTCAATGATACTTTTAACTTTCATCGTTTTCTCTTTTTAGACTAGGCAATAGCCTGGGCTGGCTGACAAGACATCAAAATTGAGCTATGGGCAATAGCCTGGGACTGACCTTTGTGATTGCTGGTCAACATGCCAAGCATCACTGAGTCGTCAAAGCGGAATCTGGTGAGCATCATATTGGCGCTGGCCAATTTGATTAACTGTGAATTGCTCAAGCCGCCAATTAAATCTGCAATATCAGAATTAACGCCGAGTCTAAAGATCGCATGGGCCTTATCAGCTTTGATCATTTGCTGCGCGAGCATCAAATAATTTAAATTCGCATCCCGAATTTCATCTAAGATTGTCTCTTGAAACTTATTGACTATTTCCACTTGCTAGCCTCCATTTATTGAAATTCAAACTATTTGTTGCAGGTAGTCAGTTTGCTATCTTTAAAATTTTTCTAAATAAGACGAATTCGGTACTTTTTGTAAGTAAAAATCTGACATAATCGCCTTAAATAGCAGGTTTTTCACCCTTAAACTAAGCAATTGAGTATTTGCAACCCAGGCAAAATCAGCCAAATGAATGCGTCGAAGGTCAAACTGGGGGTCTTAACCCCTTATATGGATTGATTTAGTAATGGATCAGGAAGTAAATCGCCCTAACCCCCTGCAATCGAGTATCGATAGGCTATCGCAACAACGGGATGCCATCTTTCAAAGTGAGCTGATCGGCATCATTCTCACCCATCGGCAGAACATCGTTTGGGCTAATAGCTATATCCAGAAGGTCATTGGCAAGAATGATGTTGAACTTAGCCAAAACCCGATCAGCAATCTCTTTGCAAGTAAACGAGAATTTTTAAAGATTGCTAAAAACGCTTTAGTTGAGATTAACCGTGCCAATTTATTTCGCGACACAATTAGACTCAAGGACAAAAATAACAATCCTATCTGGCTCAATGTCTCTGGACGACTTTTTGATGAATGTTCACAGGAGGTAGTGTGGATCTTAGTCAATATCACCCCACAAAAAATTGCTGAAGCGAGATTAATTGAGGCAGTTCGCGTAGCTGAGGAGACTAATAGAACAAAATCTCAGCTATTAGCAACCGTATCCCATGAAATACGCACTCCGATGAGTGCCATCATTGGCTTATCAAAGCTAGCTATGCAACATCAGGATCCAGAAACACTGATTAAGTATTTAACTAAGATCAATGAGTCATCCGAATCATTGATCAAAACTCTAGATCACTCACTCGATTTAACCAAAATTGAAAACGGAAGGCTTGACCTAGAATTTAGACCCTTCAAAATTGATGCAGTCATCGCAGATCTTCAAGGGCTGTTCAAAGGTGCCGCAGATACAAAAGGCTTATTGTTTGACTGCACATTAGATACCGCTTCTCCAATGATCTTAAATGGAGATATGCACCGCATACGACAAGTTTTAATTAATCTCATTGGTAATGCAATTAAATTTACGGCTAAGGGTAAAGTTAAGGTCTCAGTGATTTGCCAAAAACTCGATCGAAATCAGGCAAGTGTTCATTTCATTATTGCTGACACCGGGGTCGGAATCAATGAATCCGAAATTAAAGAACTCATTAAGCCCTACAGCCAAGCTAATATTTCCATTGCTCGCATCTATGGTGGATCGGGCCTAGGACTCTTGATTAGCAATCAGATACTAGCTTTAATGGGCTCTCATCTAGTAATCAAAAGCGTGCCCAATTTAGGTTCATCATTTTCATTTACTTTGAATCTGCCTTATCTCACCAATTCAGAGGATCTAACAGAAAATGAGGCCGCTTCAAGCACTGAATCGATCGAATCTCAGCTCGTCGATATGCCCATATTAGTTGTTGAAGACAATCTCGTAGTTCAAGAGATGATTTCTGAATTCCTAAATCTATCTGGTGCACAAGTTGATGTCGCTAATAATGGACTTGAGGCTTTGCAGTTGCTATCCAAAAAGACCTATGCGGCTGTATTGATGGATACCCAAATGCCTGTCATGGATGGTTTAACGACGGCAATTCAAATTCGTAAACATGAACATCTTAAGCATTTACCTATTATTGGTCTTAGTGCCGGCATTAGTCCGAAGGAGCGGGATGCCTGCTTATCCAGTGGTATGAATGATTTCTTATCCAAGCCATTTAAGCCAATGCAGTTGATTGCCAACCTAAAGTCATTGATTGAAAAAACAAAATTTAATCCACTTTTATGTGGCACGAATCTTCTTTTGGTAGATGACAATCTACTCATTCAAGATACCCTCAGGGAGTTTCTAAATCTATCTGGTGCACAAGTCGATGTCGCTAATAATGGGCTTGAGGCTTTGCAGTTGCTATCCAAAAAGACCTATGCGGCTGTATTGATGGATACCCAAATGCCTGTCATGGATGGTTTAACGACGGCAATTCAAATTCGTAAACATGAACATCTTAAGCATTTACCTATTATTGGTCTTAGTGCTGGCATTAGCCCGAAGGAGCGGGATGCCTGCTTATCCAGTGGTATGAATGATTATGTTGCCAAAAATACTGATACCGCAAATTTAATCAATGTCTTAGCAAATACTCTCTCGCAAAACAATGAATCCCGTAGCAGCAAGCCTGTCCAAATCGTTAATCAAATAGAAATTGATTATTCCCAAGCTTTACCTGGCTTTAATCCTAAAGTGATCGCGACCCTCAAACAAAATAAAGTGTTTGAGCGTATCGCTTCGCTTTTTTACCAAGAGACTAGCGATGTCATGAATGAAATAGATCAAATCATTCATAAAAATGATATTCATGCGCTACAGAAAAAGATTCACCATTTCAAGAGTTCTGCAGCAGCCATAGGCGCAGAGGAATTATTTAAAATGACGGTAGACTTTGACCATGCTATCGGAGAAATGGATAGCAGCATTGCACTGAATCAGCAATTAGGCGCAGAAAATGTGCCCTATAAACAATTCAAGAGTGCATTAATCAATGTTCGGCAGCTGATGGGTAGCATCTCATCCTAAACCCCTGAGATAACTGGCTTTAGCTATGGCTAATTTGTTAGATATAGCTTGCCGCCGCTACAGGAGTACTTCAATTCACGCACCACTGCAGATGAAATGATCTGATTGGTAGGATCGATTGCGCGCAAATTGATAATTAATTTACTCTGCAGATCTAAGTAGGTCCCAACAACAACCTGATTGGCTCCTACTTTTTGCTTGTTAGCAAGATCGATGTTTCTGGTGAGTGAGATCACGCCAGAATCACTTAAGCGTATGTCCTTGCCAAATTCCACCTGAATAACCCGCTTGCCCGGGAGGTTTGCCAAATAAGTACGCAACATATCACTCATCACCAGAGAATTTTGCTCAGTCTTTAGAGTGTTGACATTCACAAAATCAGCCACCAGCAGGACACCGTAATAATCATTAGATTTTGGATCAAACTTAGGCAATCCATTGCTCAATTCTGTTGCCATACTTTGCATCAGATTACTCAAATCCGTTGCTTGCAGCTTATCCTCGAAAGTTAAGCATTGGTTATCAACTCGATTTTGCGTACTTGAACAGCCTGATACTAATAAGAGCAGCGCAAGAAGAGGAACGAGTGATTTTCGGAGCATAAACATTATTTTAGAATTACTTTGTCAAACTCAATATAGGCATTACTGCAGGCTGTGCAACTAAAGCATTCATTACTTGGCTCTTAGGGAAAACTACCTGGGCACTAGAGATAACGCTACTACTATGCGCATTAATCAAGCGAACATTCAGAATAATGGAATCTGTTGTTGTTTGGTAGGTACCAGCGATGACTTCAAATGATGGCAATGCACCGGGAAGGCGCTTGGGGTCCCTACTTAAGGCAAACTCCCCACTAGGTCCGATATAGAGATCTCTTGTAAATAAGGGATCCATAATATTCCAGTTGCGTATTTGCAATTCATGCATCAAATTGGCTGATGCCAGCTGGCCAAAAGAGGAGGTTTCATTTAAATCTTGAAGCGAAACAAAATTGGCGATCATCAATTTACTGCTTAGCGGTGACATCACCATGTTTTTTTCAAGCTGCTGAGCAATGGAGATGACGCCATCCTGAAATGATTGGGCAACATAAGGCTTTGGGGGTCCTGAATTGCCAAAATCAAATAGCCAAGCCATCGATTGGCCGCTCATCATCGTTAGGCAAAGCCCAGCCAAAAGATGCAATCTCAAGCGCTTAGCCCTTGATAACCAGTAGTGACTCATTCTAAAACCTCTATTAATTAAGCGCCAAAATCAGCAATAGCCCGGTTTGCCACAATAGCTAGACCGGCTTTACAACACAGTTTCGTTAAACTACTCATCATGTTCAATTACGGCCCAAATTACCATTTCATGAGCGCCGTTACGAGAATATTGTGAATATGCGACTTTCCCCAGCATTCATTGCCTTATTTGTAGGTTGTCTTTCTGCAGGGGCATCCTTCCTTTTGCAGGAAATTTGCTCAAAATACCTCCTTGTAACCCTACCAGAGGTCTTATTTTTAACCACTCAAGGTCTAGTCGCCGCCCTTCTTGCCAGAGCCCTAAAGTTAGCTTTCTGGTGGCAATGGATTCTGTTTATTTTTCCATTGGCGATCTGGCTTGCATTAAAGCTGGATTTAACGCCAGGTTTTTTATTCGGTGGATTTCTGCTTTTTGTTCTGATGTACTGGTCTGTATTTCTCACTCAGGTACCCTACTACCCCTCCGGACAAGGCGCATGCGATGTTGTTGCTAAGCTTATTGACCACAATAAGCAGCTCAAAATCCTTGAAATTGGCAGTGGCCTAGGAGGGTTTAGTACTCAGCTCGCAAAAATCCATCCAAAGTCTTCTTATTTGGGCATAGAAATAGCACCTTTACCCTTCCTAATTAGCCTGCTTCGCTCAAAATACCAAAGGTCTAAAGTGAGTTTTAGGCTCGGGAACTATAAAAAAGTAGATTTTGCCGACTTTGATTTAGTATTTGCCTATCTGTCACCAGCTGCAATGCCAAAATTGTATGAACAATGTAAGGCACAAATGAAGTCAGGCTCGATGTTGGTCAGTCATGAATTTATTGTTCCGGGCGTAAAACCAAGCAATATATTGCAGTCTGACCATGATTCTAAGGTCTCTTATCTCTACCGGATAGCGTGAATGCGTTGAGTTTTCCAAGGAATAATGCCCTAAAGTGAGCTTATTCATAGAATTAGGATGTAATTTTTTTAGTATTCTTACTCATTACTTTTCAAAAAGGGACAGTCAATGTTTGTATTAATTGGCTACGGCATTGTTATCTTCTCCATTTTCGGCGGCTTTATTATGGCCGGCGGGCACATTGCTGCCCTTTTGCAGCCTATTGAATTGTTGATGATTTTTGGTGGTGCAGCAGGCGCCTTCTTGGTTGGTAATGACGCCAAGACCATTCGCGCAACAATTAAAGTATTGCCTAGCCTTTTACAAGGCTCGCAGTACTCTAAACGGCTGTACATGGATTTACTGGCAATGATGTTTGAGATCCTCACCAAAATCCGTAAAGACGGAATGATGTCGATTGAAAAAGATGTTGAGAATCCTGAGAACAGTGCTGTCTTCGGAAAATATCCCAAGCTATTAAAAGATCACCATCTCATTGATTTCATTTGCGACTATCTCCGCCTCATGCTGTCTGGAAATATGGATGCGTTTCAAATTGAAAATCTCATGGACAACGATATCGAAACACATGATGCCGAATCTCATATTGTTTCCCACGCTATTGCCAAAATGGCTGATGGTATGCCTGCATTCGGAATCGTAGCTGCGGTGATGGGTGTAGTACACACCATGGAATCTGTTGGCTCAGTTCCACCAGCAGCTCTGGGAGCCCTGATTGCTCAAGCCCTTGTTGGCACCTTCCTCGGTATTTTGTTGGGCTATGGCTTTATTGGACCGCTGGCTTCCCTGCTCGAGCAAAAGCATGCTGAATCTAGCAAGATGTTGCAGACCACTAAAGTCATCATGATTGCAAGTCTGAATGGATATGCACCAACTATTGCTGTTGAATTTGGACGTAAAGTTCTGTTCTCTACTGAGCGTCCTGGATTTATTGAACTCGAAGACCACATCAAGGAAGCTAGAACCAAGTAAGTTCCTTAGAACTGCTTGAGATAGATATGGCTGACGATAAACCCCTCATTGTTGTAAAGAGAAGGCGTAAGGCTGCTGGCGGAGCCCACGGAGGTGCCTGGAAAATTGCCTATGCCGACTTTGTAACGGCAATGATGGCTTTCTTTTTATTGTTGTGGCTATTATCTTCAAGCGTCTCTAAAAGAGATTTAGAGGGAATTTCAGGCTACTTCAAAACTCCTATTGAGAAAATTTTTGTTAGCGGTGAAAACAAATCCGGTACCAGTAGCGTGATACCTGGCGGCGGTCAAGACCTCACACGTAGAGAAGGTGAAGTCATGAAAGGCGTGGCTGAATTTCAGGTCAAGCCATCTGATAAATCAAAAGGGCAGCAAAAACTACTAGACGAAGCAGGATTGAACGCTCTCAAAGAAAAGATTGAGAAGGCAATTCAAGAAAAGCCCCAATTAAAAAATTATAAGAATCAGGTTTTGATTGATATCACCGATCAAGGTCTTCGAATTCAAATTGTGGATGATTTAAAAAGACCGATGTTCGCGCTTTCTAGTGCTGAGTTGGAGCCTTTTGCAAAAGCCATCATGCGAGCAGTTGGTTCGTCTTTAAATGGCATTAGCAATAAAGTAAGCCTTTCTGGCCATACAGATGCTATCCCCTTTTCAGATGGGCCCGCCTCCTATAGCAACTGGGAGCTATCAACCGATCGTGCCAATGCATCCCGCAGGGAGCTGATTCAAGGCGGAATGGATGAGGGTAAAGTGCTTGAGGTCGTAGGACTGGGATCAGCAATCCTTTATGACAAAGCTAACCCTATTAACCCGATGAATCGCAGAATTTCTATCATTATTCTGAATAAGAAGACTCAAGACCGTATTGAGAAAAACGCTTCTGTAGTTGCAAACAACTCTGAGGCCACTAAACAGGTCATTCAAGAGTCAGGGGCCAAGCAAACCAAGAAATAGATCTGTTAATTGGCCTTATTTAGGGCTTTGATAGACACCCTCCTGAATTATCTTATCAAAATATCCATATCAGATTGAGATAAGACGACATGTCAAAAATTAAATTAAGCGCAAATACCCCGCAATTCCCAAGCATATTGACGGAGTTTGCAAATTTTTCATGGAATCTCCCCAAGATTAAATTGCCTACCCTGAGCGTCAAAGATAGCTCAACCGCAATTATGGGGATGGTTGTTGCTGGTTATACGGTATTGATGCTGATCGGCGCCTATGGCCTTTATCTCTATCAGAATAACGCGCAATCGCTCTATCAAAATCGTCTGATGATGGTCAAGAATTTGGATGATGCCAAAGAATTAATCCAAAAAACAGATACCCTAATTAAGAGTGCAATTTACGACTCTGGCAAAGGAAAGCCAAAATCAGTAGGGGCTATTGATGGCCTCATTGCTAGCAATGCCTCAAAGTTAAACGAGTTAAAAAATACAAATAGCATCACCTCAAAAGGGGTGCAAGAAAAGGAAGTGTTTGAAGCCTACACTGGCGCCTACTCAGAATGGGTCAGTAACGATCTAAAAGCAATACAGTCAGCAATCATTGCAAACAACCTTGGTCTCGCATCGCAAATCTATACCAACTCTGGGGACATGATCGCTATTCTGGATCAAAATGCTAAAGCCCTCATCAAAATTCAATATGAAGAAAGCAGAAAAGACGCCTCGCAAGGGAAAGGCTACCTGTATTTCTTTATTGTCTTTGGAGCACTCGTTAGCGTTTGCTCATTGTTTGCAATCATCTACCTGCTAAGTAACTCAAAAAGAATCTTAGACTCACACCTTGGTGCCGAGCCAGAAAAATTACTGGAAGCCGCAGGACATGTTGCCAGCGGAGATGTGAACTTTCATGTAAAGACACGCGAAGGTGATCATAGTAGCGTTCTTGCTGCTATAAAAGCAATTCAGGAAGAATTTAGATTATTCCTCCTCGATACTGAAATTCTGAATAAATCCATGTCACAAGGCAAAAATTTAGGCAGAAGAAATGTGGAGCAACACCAAGGTGAATTCCAAATCCTGGCAAAAGAGCTCAATACATCCATTGATTACTCTCTGAGCTACGGTCAAGAGTCCGAGAAAAAATACAAGGAAATAGCGCGCTACTTTAATAGCACAAACGAAGAGATTCAAGAACTCCTCAAAACCATACAGAATAAAAATTTAAGCCAAAGGGTTGCCGTTCAGCCCGGCAGTGAGGGCGATTCTCCAGCAGCTAGCACCATTAACTACATCCTAGATTTGGTTGAAGAGGTGCTCACTAAAGTGAGAACACAAGCAAGTACAGTCGAGGGTACTGGTGAAGAAATGAAAACTCTTCAGGAAAAACTACGCACAGTGTCGGCTGAGCAGAAATCCATTATTGGCGAGTCAAAAAATAGTCTTGATAAAGTCACTGCATTGAACAAGACAAGTGCTAGAAGCCTTAAATCTATCCAAAATCGCGCAATTGAGGCCTCTAAATCTATTCAGGCCATTTGCCAAAAAATGGATGATCTGCATAAAAAACAGCTTGAGACTTCAAAAAAGAGTGGCAAAGAAGTAACCGTAGTATCCCCCATTGAGAATATTAGCTTTACAAGCCTAGACAATGGAAATACTGCAATTATCAAAAATGAAGTCAAAAAGTCTCTCTCGAAAGATGATATTGAGAACATCAATGAAATGACCGGCGGGCTCAGGGAGATTATTGAAACCTTGAATGGCATTGCCAAAGATGGTTCCAAAGTCTTGCTGAACAATGCTGAACAAAATACGAGTTTATCGGCAAGCTACTCAGATTTAGTAAAAATTGACCATGCTATCGAGAAAAGCGATCAATTGATTGTGGTCTCTCCTAATCCTGAAATCCTCAAACTCCATACCTTTGCCTCAGAATTTATATTGAAGTCAGATATCGAAAAACTGGAAAAAGAAAAACGCGAAGCTGAGGCTAAAAACGCTGCTGAGAAGAAAAATCTAGTAGCAAAAGACGACTCAGATTGGGAGCTTTTCTAAACCCCAAAAAGTAGGCTCACTATGATGAATAGTGAGCTATTTTCCCCCCTATTCTGGGGATTCAGACCACATCCGCTGAGGGAAAATAAGCCATTATCCCTATAAATGTGTTGAGGTAGCTGGTGGCGAATGACAGCGATTTAGAAAAGACGGAAACGGCCTCGGGCTCTCGAATACAGAAAGCCTACGAGGATGGCGATGTTCCGCGCTCTAAAGAACTCTCCACTGCAGCTACATTGATCACTGCTGGCGCATGCCTTTGGGGAATGGGTGGCTTTTTAGAGGAGGCCTTAAAAAACCTGATGATCAGCGGTATGAAGTTTGATAGTAAGGTGGCCATGGATCCTGTAAGCGCCTTGAGCAAAATATATGAACAAGTCGGTGATCTGATTGTTGTCTTTATACCGATCTTCGTTTTTATTCTAATGAGCGAAATACTCTCCCCTATTGGTATTGGCGGTTGGAATATGAGTACAAAAATGCTCGCTCCTAACATCACTAAACTTAATCCCATTACCGGATTTGGCAATATCTTCAATAAAAACTCCTGGGTTGAGTTACTGAAATCTATTTGCAAGGTTGGATTAATTGCAATCATCTCTTATTTAGCAATTAGCTACTCCCTGCCAGATTTAATGAAGTTGCCCTTATTGCCAATTGAAACTGGCTTAAGCAATACAGTGAATTTTCTCATTGTTACCTTCTTCCTCATTCTGATTGGCTATCTGATTATTGTTGCAATTGACGTACCCTATCAACTACATCGCTATGCAGAAAAACTCAAAATGAGCGTTCAGGAAGTCCGTGAGGAAATGCGGGATAGCAATGGTAGCCCTGAAATTAAGGCCAAAATTAGACAGCAACAAATTGCGATGTCTAGGCGTAGGATGATGTCGCAGATTCAGAATGCTGATGTAGTGATCACCAACCCAACCCACTATGCAGTGGCGGTGAAATATGACTCTGAAGTAATGGGTGCACCAAGAATATTGGCAAAAGGAAGTGATGCGGTAGCGTTAAGAATTCGAGAAATTGCCCGCGAACATGAAATTTTGATGGTGGAATCCCCAAAACTTGCGCGAGCACTATATGCCCATACTGAGGTTGAGCAAGAAATCCCCGAAGCACTCTACTTAGCTGTAGCAGAAATATTGGCCTACGTATTCCAGGTAAGAAGCTTTAATGGGCGTGACGGCGAATATCCAACTATGCCTCAATCTGTGGAAGTGCCTGATGAGTTAGATCCTCACATCACCGATCCAGAATTAACACTCAATATGAATAGCAGAACGGCACTTTCCTTATGAACTTGAATCAATTACTCAGTAATTTGAAAGAGCTGAACTCCAAAGCGGTAGCTGGTCCAATTTTTATCATCATGATGTTAGGCATGATGGTTCTGCCTCTACCAGCTATCGCACTAGATTTATTGTTTACCTTCAATATTGCACTATCAATATTGGTCATCTTGATTGCTTTACAAACAACCAAGCCCTTGGATTTCTTGGCATTTCCAACTGTTCTACTAGTAACCACCATGCTTCGCCTGTCTCTAAACGTTGCATCAACGCGTTTGGTGCTGACCGAAGGACATACCGGACCAGATGCAGCCGGAAAAGTGATTGAGGCCTTTGGTCACTTCTTGATTGGTGGAAATTATGCCGTTGGTATCGTTGTTTTTATCATCCTCACCATCATCAATTTCACCGTGGTCACCAAAGGAGCGGGACGTATTGCTGAAGTTGGCGCACGATTTACCTTAGATGCAATGCCAGGAAAACAAATGGCTATCGATGCTGATCTCAATTCAGGCCTCATAAGTCAAGAAGATGCGCGCAAGAGACGTGAAGCAATCGCTCAGGAAGCAGAATTTTATGGCGCTATGGATGGCGCAAGTAAATACGTTAGGGGTGATGCGATTGCTGGCATATTGGTCATTATCATCAATATTCTGGGCGGTCTTGTTGTGGGTATGCTCCAACATGACTTACCGTTAGCAACTGCTGCCAAGAATTACACCTTGCTGACCATCGGCGATGGACTAGTAGCGCAAATCCCCTCACTCATCATCTCCGTTGCAGCTGGTATCGTCATCTCACGAGTTGCAAATCATCAAGATCTCGGTACACAGCTTACTAAGCAATTATTTACAAACCCTAAAGTACTGGAGATTACCGGAATCATTATGGCTGGAATGGGCTTAATTCCAGGGATGCCGCACATCGCATTTTTACTGTCTGGAGCTGGTTTATGGGGCATTGCTTATTCACTCAAGAAAACTAGCAAAAAGGTGGAAGAGACCGAAGCTAGACTAAAAGAGGATACCAATAAAGAAAATCTCGAGGCAAGCTGGGGGGATGTGATTCCAGTTGACGCACTTGGACTTGAAGTCGGATTTAGATTGGTGCCATTAGTTGATATGAATCAAGGTGGCGAGCTGATTAAAAGAATTAAGGCTTTAAGAAAGAAATTTGCACAAGAAGTTGGATTTTTAACGCCAGCAGTTCACATTTGTGACAACCTCGAACTCAAGCCATCTGAGTACTTAATCAAACTCAGAGGCGTAGAAATTGCCAGCGGTGAGTCTCACATTGGTCAATATTTAGCCATTAATCCAGGAAACATTACCGCTGAAATTGCTGGAGCAATCTCTACAGATCCAGCCTTTGGTTTGCCAGCAGTATGGATTGAGCATGCTCAAAAAGAAGAAGCGCAAAGCTACGGCTATACGGTAGTAGATCCAAGTACGGTAATTGCAACTCATCTCAACCATATGATTGGACTGCACGCAAGTGAGTTACTTGGGCATATGGAAGTCCAACAGCTAATGTCCTTACTCAGCAAAGATTCTCCAAGATTGGTTGAAGAATTGGTACCAAAACTACTTTCAATCTCTACAGTACAAAAAGTTCTGCAAAACTTACTAAGCGAAGGTGTTGCCATACGCGATATGCAGACCATTATGGAAACTTTGCTTGAGAATTCAAAACAGACGCAGGACGCAGCCGAGTTAACCAGCAAAGTCAGAATTAAATTAGGAAGAGCAATTACACAGCAACTATTCCCTAACACGAATGAACTCAATGTCATCTCTTTGGACAATAATTTAGAGCGAATTCTGATGCAGGCAGTTAATACCCAAACCAATAGCAATTCCATTGAACCAGGCATTGCACAGACATTGGCTAACGAGGCGACTGCCGCGGCCAAAAAACAAGAGCAAATGGGTTTTTCACCAGTCTTACTGGTACCCGCCTCTTTGCGACTGACATTAGCAAAATTTTTAAGACGATTTACACCGAATTTACGGGTTTTATCCCATGAAGAACTACCAGAGTCAAAAGTAGTGAAGGTAAATAATTTAATTGGAGAAATAGCATGAGCTCAAAACGATTTGTAGCAAAAACAGCGCGTGAAGTGATGACACAAGTTCGCAATGAGCTTGGTGCTGATGCGACTATTATTAGCCATAGAGAAATTAATGGTTGGCATGAGATTACGGCGACTCAGGCGCCAAAGTCAGTGCCACAAAATGCTGCCAAAGAATCCCTTGGTAGTGATAAGCAACTGTTGGCTAAAAGAGCCCAAGAAATGTTGGCTCTTTTTAATAGTAAGCAGGATGCCAGAGAGGCCAAGCTAGATTCTGCACAAAAGATACAAGAGCCTGTGGCTAAAAAAGAAGAAGAGCAAAATTCTTTAGAGGCACTACTTTCCGAGGTCCGTGACATGAAAACAAGCCTACAGTCACAACTGAATGATATCTCCTGGGGGGCAACATCTCCCCATAATCAGACCAAGAATATGCTGATTAGCAATTTCATCAACTTGGGCTTCAATCAAGACCTCATTAAACGGGTCATTAAAAAATTACCAATCGATCTCGGCTACGAAGACGCCCTCTTATGGACTAGAGATTTATTAAGTAAGAATATTAAATCGACTGAAGATGAGTCTGAAGTTTTGGAAGGCACGGGAATATATGCACTTCTTGGTCCAACTGGAGTAGGAAAAACAACGACGATTGCTAAGATCGCAGCTCGTTACGCTCTAAAAAACGGCAATTCTAGTGTGGGCCTCATTTCAACAGACACCTATCGTATCGGTGGCAACGAACAACTCCGAATTTATGCCAAGATTATGGGGGTTGACATGATGGTAGCCAAGAATATTGAAGAATTAAATGCTGCCACTAAAAAACTATCCGATAAGAAGCTGATCCTCATTGATATGGCGGGTTTAAGCCATAAAGATACTATGGTTGAGACTCAGTTACAGATGTTAACTGACTCCAAGGTTTCAATTAAAAAAGTCTTATGTTTGAATGCAAACAATACTACCGAAGGATTAAATGCGGTGGCAGTGGCTTATTCTAAAAAGGGTCTTGATGCTTGCATCATTACTAAGGCTGATGAAGCAATGACACTAGGCTCAGCTTTAAATGTCATCATGAAAAATAAACTTAAAGTGCTCTATTTAACCAATGGTCAGAGAGTTCCAGAAGATATTTGCCTATTGAATAAAAACTATGAATTAGAAATGATGTTGCTCACTCAGAATAAGGCTGAGGACTTAGATACAGATACTGGCAATGAATCTACCCTAGAAATACTAAATTCAATTAAAGCTAGTCCCAAGAAAACCAGCAAGAGAGCGGCCCAATTTAATGCATAAAGCAATACATGACCAAGCTTCGGGACTTAGAAACCTGATGTGCTTTGGTCAGCCTATGGATTCCATGACTGCGACTAGTCTAGGAGATTTGCTATCTAAAGTAGATGGTTTAGGAATTACAAGTTTTGCGAAAAAATTAGATATGCTCAAAATCCCTATGGTTTCCCTATTAGATGGGAAGCCACAAAGTGCACCCTTAGAGATCCTCAATGCCAATAAGATTGTGCTGTACATTAACCAAACCTCGGAATCCATTAAGGCCGCTTATGGAATTATCAAGCTATTAAGCAAAAGCCCAGAGGACCGTGAACTTGGTTTTTTGATTAAAGCTAGCGCTGAAAACAAGTCACAGACCATATTTCACAATATAAAAATGGCTGCAAACGCCTTTCATCACATCCACCCTATCTATCTGGGTTGCCTAGCATCTGGCAATACTTATATAAGCGCTCATAATAGCGATATGTAAATTGAGATAAGTCATATGTATAAAGCGGATGGAAAAGTCGACCGGCAGAATAGCTTAGTTACTGAGCATGCTGATATGGTCAAAAAGATGGCCTATCAAATTAAGGCCAAATTACCAGCCAATGTCGAGGTAGATGATCTCATTCAAGCAGGAATGATCGGATTAATTGACGCCGCAAATAAGTTTCAAGATAACCAAGGCGCTCAATTTAAGACCTATGCATCTCAGCGCATCCATGGTGCGATTATGGATGAACTGAGAAGTGCCGATTGGTTGCCTCGCAATATTCGCAAACAAATGCGAGATGTAGAAAAGGCAATTGCATCTTTACAGCAATCGTTGGGCAGAGCGCCAACTGATAGCGAAATTGCCAAGAAATTAAAAATTAATATCGATGAATACTTTCAAATTATTACAGAATGTACTGGGCATCAGCTCATCTACTTTGATGATGTTAATAAATTAGATGATGAAGACCATTTTTTAGATCGCTTTATCAAGAGCAATAATGATGTGGTCAATGGCTTACTCTCGAGAGGCTTCAAAGAAGCGCTTAAAGAAGCGATCGACAACTTACCAGAGCGAGAAAAAATCGTGATGGGTCTTTATTACGAACAAGAGCTCAATCTCAAAGAGATTGGTGCCGTATTAACTATTTCAGAATCTCGTGTATCACAAATGCATAGTATTGCAATCGCAAGAATACGCGCAACATTAAAGGAGCAGTTATGGACCGGGCCAGCATAGGAGGTATCGCGCTTGCCTTATTAGGAATCATCATTGGTCAATCGATCGATGGAGGAAAACTATCATCGCTCTTGCAATTATCTGCATTCATTATTGTTATCTGTGGAACTTTTGGCGCTGTCCTATTACAAAGTACGCTTAAAAACTTCAATGCAGCGTTTCATAAATTGCGTTTTGTATTCTTTGAGCCAATCAATCATCGTCCAGAAATAGCCTCCATTCTTCTGGAATGGAGTCAGATCGCCCGCAAAGAAGGCACCTTACATCTCGAGCCAATCATGGAAGAGACGACTGATCCATTTATCAAAAAGGCTTTGCGTTTAGTTGTCGATGGAGCAACCCCTAATACCATTAGAGAAATTGGCGTAATTGAATTAAATCAATATGAAATGTCAGAACGTAATGCAATCAAGGTTTGGGATTCTGCGGGTGGGTACTCACCTACTATTGGCATTCTGGCCGCTGTTATTGGCCTGATTCATGTAATGGAAAATCTTTCAGACCCATCGCTGATTGGTGGTGGTATTGCTATCGCATTTGTTTCAACTATCTACGGCGTTGGTCTTGCAAACTTAATTTTTATTCCGATTGCCAATAAACTCAAAACCATCCTTCAAGATGAACTGGCAAATTATGAGATGCTGATTGACGGATTAGCTGGCATTGCAAATGGTGACCACACCATTGTGTTAGAAGATAGAGTTTCTAGCTACCTACAATAATCATGTTGCGAAGAAAATTTATCAAAGATGAAGCAATTCATCACGATCGCTGGCTAGTATCTTACGCAGACTTTATAACTCTGCTCTTTGCTTTTTTTGTCGTGATGTACACAAGCTCGACTGTAAATCAAAAAAAGTATGAAGCCTTATCTAGCTCGATATCATCTGCATTTAGCTTAGTACAGATTACGCCCATCAAAAATGTTGAGCAGAACAAGGATAAAAGCCAACAGGATAATCTCGGCTTAAACCAGAAAAAAGACCAAAAATTAGTCTTAATAGATCCGATTGAGATCGCCAAGCTAAAAAGGGATCAATATATTTCGACTAAGGCAAGAATGGACCTTACTCGCAGTGATCTCATTAAGAAATTAAAGCCTCTGATTGATCAAGGAAAAATTAGTGTTGCTCAAGTTTCCCGGGGCATTAGGATTGATATTCAAGATAGCTTTTTATTTGCTCCTGGATCAGCAAAAATCTCTAGCCCATTGGCCGTTAGTACCTTAACTGAAATTACGCCAATCTTGGTCAATAGCAAGCGCCCTATCGATATTGAAGGTCATACAGATAATAGGCCTATCAAGAATAAAGAATATAGCTCCAATTGGGAGCTCTCAGCATTAAGAGCAACTGCAGTACTCAGAATTCTGAATGAAGAGGGTCTTAATGAAGAACATTTAAGTGCCACTGGATTTGCTTCATCCAGACCGATTGATACGAATGAGTCGCCTCAAGGTCGAGCAAAGAATAGACGAGTATCAATCTTTGTAATTCAAGATAACGCATCAACGCAATAATTATTACTACCGCTGTATTATTTGCTTAATTTAGCAATTTGATCAATAACTTTGTATAGCTTTTTCGCATACTGAGGATCAGTTGCATACCCTGAATTCGCTATTGCATTTGCATAGCTAGCGGGGGCATCAAGGTGGCTCATCACACCTTTGAATCTTGGGCTCGAGCTAATCATGCTTGCAAAATCCCTAAATGAGTCAGCGTAAGAGTCATAGGCTCTAAATTTCTCTACTGAAGTTTGCATCACTCCGTTGACATATTCAGTGGTAGTGGCATTGACGACCTTGCCAGTCCAATTTGGACTGGCCTTGATACCAAATAAATTGAAGCTTTGCGTACCATCTGGAGCTTTGATTTCTTTTTTACCCCAACCGGTCTCTAAAGCAGCCTGTCCCAACATATAGTTGGCTGGCAATCCACTGGCTTTGCTTGCCTCTTGGGCATGAGATGCAAATTTATCCATAAATGGTCCAGCAGTATCTTTAAATGACTTAGAAAGTGATGTCACTACCTCTTCCGCAGAGCTGATCAGCTCATTTTTAAAGCGGCTTACTTTATCAAACCAGCTAGACTCAGAACTCACATTCATGGACTTAGCTACAGAGGCAGCATCAATATCACCTGATTTAGCTAAATTACCAATTTTTTGATACGCATTAGCATAACGATTAAATGCATTGCTTCCAGCGATCGATCCAGATGTGATGTCAGCCTCAAACATCGATGTAAATAAGCTATCTGTACCTGCATTGGCTTGATTGATCGAATTGCTTGAGTTGAGAGCACCCAAAATGGCGCTAGGCTTTATTCCAGAATGCGCTTGGCTACCGTCCGCTGGCATAGTTTGTCCAGCAGCTTTAGATAATTGGCGGGTAAGCATATCCGCTAACCCAATACCCTTGCCTGCAGCAATTTTTTGGCTAATTTGCTGATCAAACATCGAGGTATACATTTTACTGGCCTCGTTATCAAACATGCCCTCAGAATGCGTCGCATCTCTCATGCTCTTGAGCATCATTGCAACAAAAACAGCTTCAAATTGCTTTGCGACACCTTTAATGGCTTCGGGAGAATTTTCTTTTGCTGAAAGCTTCAGATTCCCCAATGCTTTGGTATCTAAGGCAAACTGATTACTTACATCAGTTGCTGAGCGTGTATCAATTGGTGATGCCATGGCTACAGATTAGATAATCTCGATTTCAGCATGCAATGAACCTGCCGCTTTGATTGCTTGAATGATAGCAACTAAATCTTGCGGAGTTGCACCAATCGCATTGAGAGCCCTGACAACCTCAGATAAGGAAGCTCCAGTTGCCAACTGGATAACGCTACCAGGCTCCTGATTAAGGCTAACCTGAGATACGGCTGTTTCAACGGTTCTACCACTAGCAAACGCATTGGGTTGGCTGATAACAGGTGTTGTACTAATCACTACTGTCAAATTACCGTGAGCAACAGCACATTCTTCTAGACGCACTGACTGATTAAGAACAATCGAGCCAGTTCTTGCATTCAGAATGACCTTCGCTATACCTTTAGATGTAGTAACGTCAATGTTCTCAAGTTCAGATAAAAATTTAACGCGATCGCCCTGCTCTACTTCAGTAGATTTAATGTTGATCACTCTAGCGTCCATGGCAAGAGCAATATTCTTGCCGAATTTCTTATTAATTGCCATTGCAATAGTATTGGCATTCGAGAAGTCTGAATTCTTCAGCTCTAAATTGACAAAACTGGCCTGAGCAAGCTCATACGGGACCAAGCGTTCAACTGTAGCACCCGCAGAGATTCTTCCGGCATTCAATTGATTGATGGTGGCAGAGCTACCATTTGCAGATGCAGATGCACCGCCAATCACGATATTGCCTTGTGCCATTGCATAAATCTGACCATCAGCACCTTTGAGAGGACTCATTAATAGCGTTCCACCCCTCAAGGTCTTGGCATTACCCATCGCGGAGACAGTCACATCCAAATTTTGGCCAATTTGCGCAAATGGCGGCAGTGTCGTTGTCACAATCACAGCAGCTACGTTTTTCAGCTGAATCTGGGTAAAAGTACCTGGTGGAAGCGTAATCCCCAATGACTGCAACATACTCAAAGTGGTCTGAATAGTAAATGGGGTTTGTGTGGTTTGGTCACCCGTACCATCAAGGCCAACGACCAATCCGTAACCAATTAATTGGTTACCACGCATACCTTGAAGATTGACTAAATCTTTAATTCTTTCAGCTTGCGCAGGTGCAGCAAGCACAAGACAACAAAGCATATACACCGCCGCTAAAGATGCAATAGCTTTAAAAGAAAATGACGGCAATCTAAAGGACTTCAATAGCATGATGATCTTGATTAAAAAGGGAGGATGCTATAAAAGAAGCGAGTAATTGCGCTAGTGATATAAGAAGCATCCATAAAATTATTAGAACGATATTCAAAACGAGCATCAGCAATAGTATTAGATGAAACAGCATTATCCGTAGTGATCATAGCGGGATTTACCACACCGGATAACCTAATGTATTGAGTTCCCTGATTGCCACCCAACTGCTTTTCACCGGCAACCACTAAGAAGCCATTTGGCAAGACTTCAGTAACCGTTACTGAAATAGAGCCAGTAAATACGCTACTTGAAGTACCACTATTATTTAACTCGGCTGAATTAGAGTTACTGATAGCCCAAGTTGGCTGGACATAATCGCCCTCTTTATTCTGCGAAGTTGAATCTGCAGCTCCAGATTTTGAATTTTTATCGTTGAGTGCATTTGTTGTCGAAGTACTATCGGAAATAACGACCGTCAATATATCCCCAACGCGTTTAGCTTTGATACCTTCAAAAATAGGTTTGTAAGACCCTATATTAAAAATTGAGCCCGCAGGAGGTGTGTACCTCACTGGCAGCGTCTTTTGTGGGCCATCATTCTTGGTAATGGTCGTAGGATCTACTGACACGCAGCCAGATAGCAACCCAAGAAGGATTACGAATAGACTTTTATAGACGATCGAATGAAGGGTATTAACTGTATTGTTCATCTTAAATATGTTTGCCATTAGCCCATTTGACCGAGTTTTTGTAACATTTGGTCAGAAGTTGTAATTGCCTTACTATTAATCTCATACGCGCGCTGTGTTTGAATCATGTTCACCATTTCTTCAACCACATTCACGTTTGAAGTTTCCACAAATCCTTGAACAAGCACGCCGGCACCACTCGAGCCTGGCGATAAAGTCGTAGGAGTGCCAGATGCAGCGGTTTCCACATACAAGTTCTCACCCTTAGCTTGGAGACCGGCTGGATTGATAAATGTTGCTAATTGAATAGTTCCAACTTGAGTAACAGCGACGCTGTTAGGCAAAGTGATCGATACCACTCCGTCAGCTGCAACCGTAACGGATTGCGCATTCGTTGGCACGGTAATAGCAGGAGACAGTGGATGGCCGCTAGAGTTGACCACATTTCCATTGTTATTAATCTGGAAACTACCGTCACGGGTATAAGAAATTGATCCATCTGGCATCGAGATCTGGAAAAAACCCGAGCCATTGATTGCCAAATCATTATTATTATTGGTTTGCTGTAAGTTACCCTGAGTAAAAATACGCTCAGTCGCTACAGGCTTAACACCAGTACCCACCTGTAATCCTGTTGGCAATTGAGTTTGCTGGGTAGATTGTGCTCCAGGTTGGCGAATATTTTGATAGAGCAAATCTTCAAAAACTGCACGACTCTTTTTGAATCCGTTTGTGCTAACGTTAGCCAAGTTATTGGATATCACGTCCATTTGAGTCTGCTGTGCTTCCAGACCTGTCTTAGAAATCCATAGTGATCGTAACATTATCTTTCCTTTAGTTTATTCGGTGCAGTCGATTAAGCGAGGCGAAATAGTTGGGCAGCCTGTTGATTATTGTTTTCAGCTTTTTTGGCCAACATCAACTGTGTGTCAAATTGTCTTGCGAGTGAAATCATATTCACCATGGAACTAACAACGCTGACGTTACTATTTTCGAGGGAGCTGCCAACAACTCGAACATTAATATCAGTGGCAGTTGGGGATAAGTCTCGATTGTTAAATAGACCATCCATGCCTCGGACTAAATTAGCCTCGTCTGGGTTTGCTAACTTGAGCTTATCAATTGGAGTAGAGGCGCGGCCAGAGACAGCCTCATCTACGCTAGAAATCGTTCCATCGCTACCAATAGAAACAACCACATTGGGTGGAATCGTAATAGGGCCGCCATCACCCAACACGTTTAAACCGTCTGCAGTTTGCAAAATGCCGTTATCGCTTACTCTAAAAGAACCATTGCGTGTCAGGCCTTCACTACCATCTCTACGCTGAACTGCAAACCAGCCTTTACCTTCAATAGCAACATCGAGAGGTCGGCCTGTTTGCTGAATAGATCCCGGCGTAAAGTCAGTACCGGTAGTTGCGCTAGCAACAAATGCACGAGTGTCAGCCCCTGGCCCGTTTACTGGTACAGAGCGAAATGAGTCTACTTGGGCTTTAAAGCCAAAAGTAGATATATTCGCTAAATTGTGCGAATTAGTGGCCTGCTGATTCATGATCTGCTCGAGGCCACTTGCAACGGTATATATTGCCTTATCCATATTTTTATTAACTATCCTTTATCTAAAAGAATGTTAGCCACCCATCGCTATTAAAGTTTGATAGTTTTGATTCTCAATTTTGATTGTTTGAGCATTGGCTTGGTAGGCTTGTTGTGCAGCCAGTAACTTCACCATATCGCCTGTCTGATCTGTATTGGAAGCCTCTAGAGAAGATCCAGTTAAAGTTCCAACGCCTTCTGAGCCTGCAACACCAATCGTAGGCTCACCAGAAGCGGCCGTCTCATACCAAGAGACATTTCCCTGGGAACGTAAACCATTGTTGTTAGCAAAAGTGGCCAGCGCAAGCTGGGCAATATCAAATGTGCTGCCATCAGTGTATATACCAGTAATAATGCCGTCGCTACCAATACTGAAGTCGGCCAAATAGGCTGTAGTCACACCCTCAACAGTTACCTCCACATCAGGCGGTAAGCCACCAATGGGAGACCATAGGTCAACCAAAATCGTACTATCTTCGTCGCCAGTCCCGGTAGCCACTAACGTACCATCGCCATCAGGCTCGGCAAAAGTGTAGTTTCCTAAGGTTCCCGAGAAGTCTCCGTAATCACTGGTTGTGCCATCGTTAGCATAGTTATAAAAAATATCCGCAAGATCAATGGTAGAAATCTGTGAACCCGAAGTATTGGTGAAAGTTAAGCCGCCTAATGTGACATATCCATCTGCCTGCAATGGATAAAAGGTAATAGTGTCTTCTTCATATACACGGGTTGCAGTATCAGGATTAATGTCATAGGTACTCAAATCAATCTCTGCAGGAGTCCCAGTTGCTGTAACTGTACCGTCTGTTGCAGCGGTATAGCCCATAACATACTGCCCACTACTATTCACTAAAAAGTTTTCGCTATTCTGAAAGAAATGTCCATTACGCGTATATGAAGTCAGCTCCAAAGCATCATCATAGGTAATGAAGAAGCCTGGTCCTGAAATAGCTGCATCCAATGATGAGTTTGTGCTGGTAACCGATCCTTGAGTGAATGATTGTTTAATGTTAGAAATCATTACGCCATCACCAGTCTGGCTCCCTGCTCCTGCATTAGCTGCATTCAGATGGGTTGCTAACACATTACTAAAATCTGTACTAGCCGACTTATAGCCGTACGTAGTTACGTTGGCAATATTCTTACCCAATACACTTAAGTTTTCAGAAGCAGCTTGTAGACCGCTTAATCCTGTTTCAAAAGCCATAACAGACTCCTTAATTAAATTTATTGAATTTGAATAACGCTTGACAATGGTGTAGTAGCACCATTTCCAAGTACCAATTGGGTAGCGCCACTCTTCGAATCATTACCAACCGCATTGACTTTGGCATAAGTCAGGCCAACACCATTCACCGATTTACCGCCAGTATTAGCTGCTACCTGCAAGGTATATGCTCCATCAGGCAATGCTTTACCAGCCTGGTCTTTACCATTCCAAGTCAAAGGAATCACGCCGGCACTTTGTGTACCTAAATTCATACTGTCGACAGTTTGGCCGGCAGAATTTCTGATGGAGACCATCACGCTGCTGGCGGCAGTAGGAAGTTGCACAGCGAATGCTGAGGCACCATTTACTAAATTAAAGGCTTTACCTGGTGCAAGTACGCTCTTGCCAATTAAACTTGAAGCTTGATATGTTTGACCAGATTGCATTGTTTTAGACATTTCTGCCATCGATGTATTTAACTGGTTAATACCATCCACAGTGCTAATTTGCGCTAGCTGACTTGTCATCTGCGAACTATCCATTGGATTGGTTGGATCTTGATATTTAATCTGAGCCACCAACATCGTCATGAATTGATCTTGAATTTTTTTACCACTACTAGCAGCTGCTGCATTTGCAGCAGCACCAATGTTAGTAGGCTGATTGAGGTTTGAGACTGTAGTTGTCATATATTAGGATTCGCTTAGGACTGACCGATTGAAAGAGTTTTTTGTAGCATTGCTTTTGCTGCATTCATTGTTTCAACACTATTTTGGTAAGAGCGTGTTGTAGAAATCATATTGACCATCTCTTGAGTGACATTCACATTTGGCATCGTCACGTAACCCTCTTTATTTGCTAAAGGATTTCCTGGCTGATATGACATGCGCGGTGGAGTTTGATCTTCAATCACTTTATCAACAGCAACACCATGAAAGTTCGATCCATCAATAGATGCAGACTTAAAGCTCACTTGCTTTGCTTTGTATGGCGTTCCATCGGCGCTAGTAATCGTCTCCGCGTTTGCTAAATTACTAGCAACGGTATTCAAACGCTGTGACTGAGCACTGAGTGCAGAGCTGGAGATATTAAAGACGTTAAATAATGACATGATTTATCCTTTGATCACCGTTATGGTTGTAATGCAATGTTCATTTCTTTAAGGCGCGCGTTAATCATCATGACGCTAGCCTCATAACGCAGAGCGTTATTCACAAATGCCGAGCGCTCGACGTCTGCATCAACAGTATTTCCGTCTGCACTATCTTGTACGACAGATCGATAGAGCAAATCACTTGAATCTACTGGTGCTGCACCATCAGCAATGCCCTCACCCTTAAAATGCAAGGGCGAAGTTGTGTTCAACTGTGGGGCACCATTTTTTTTACCTGAAGCCTCAGCACTGCTTTCGAGAGCTTTTTGCATAGCCGACTTAAAGTCGATATCTCGGGCCTTAAAATTAGGCGTATCCACATTGGCGATATTTGCAGCTAGAATCTCTTGACGGTGAGCACGAATTCTCAGAGCTGCTGCATTAAAATCTAATAGTTGGTCTAAACCATTCATCTCTGCTCCTTACCTAGTCTTCACGCATGAAGATCATTTAACAACGACATTGCAACAATGTAGTTCTCTAGCAAGAGATTTGAATGTGGAATAAGAAGCACAATTCCTACCCTAATTCACCTATTGGCCTAAAGCTGTCTTCGTACAATGTCCATCTAGGCTTTTCAGGGCATTAATACCGCAACCACTTAAGGTTTTAGGGGATTGAATATGAAGTCAACATTAGGTAATTTTTCATTTAATCAATATAAGCTATTGATTAATAAGGTTTTTTTATTAGCTAGCTTGATGATTGCCGCTATTGTTGTGGCTCAGCCCTCCTTTGCCCAAAACCAAACTCCGCAGTGGCAAGATACCAAGATTCTTGACCAAAAAGTGATCGCCTTTTTAAAGACCCAAAGCGCTGGATCTCCTGGAAAAGTAGAGATTTCGGCAAATCCAATCGATAAAAACCTCAAATTAAGCTTTTGCCCTTCCCCGCAGGTATTTTTTCCTTCAAATAGCAAGGCTTGGGGCAAAACAACCATTGGAATCCAGTGCGGACAGCCAAATGCCTGGAATATTTATGTCGAGGCAAATGTCAGCATTATTGGTGACTATGTAGTTGCTGCAAACCACCTCACCCAAGGGCAAAGCCTGACTTCAGCAGACCTAATGCTCCAAAAAGGGGATTTAACCACCCTGCCAACGGGCTTTTTCACCGATACATCAGCCGCAGTTGGACGGGTTGCAAGAGTTTCCCTAGCTAGTGGCAGTGTTATTAAGCAAGAAATGCTCAAAATGCCCATTATTGTGGCTCAGGGGCAAAATGTAAGGGTCAATGGAATTGGGAAAGGATTTTCGGTTTCAACCGAGGGTCAAGCCCTTACAAATGCCGTTGAAGGTGAATTAGTGAAGGTTAGAGTGCCTAATGGAACGATTATTTCAGGTACGGCCAAAAATAATGGCCAAATTGAGTTAATTATTCGTTAGAAAGCTAAAGTTTTCCCAGAATTGACCGTAGGAGAGATGGCAAGCACATTTGTATTGCATAAATGGTTGGACTAGAATTAGAGCGAATATTATGAAGATTAACGAACAGATCAATAAGGGCATTAACCATGCGGTTGATAAGCCGGATTCGTCCGTTGAAACTCAGCCTAGCCCTAGCCCAATTCAAAGCACAGTCGTAAAGAATGATGTTACGACTGCAACCATTTCATCCACCCTTCAATCGATTCAGTCACTCGTCTCGAGTGGTCCAGTATTTGATGCTAAAAAAGTTGAAGCGCTTCGTAATGAAATTGAATCCGGTAAATTCGTAGTAGATACCGGCAAGGTTGCAGATAGCTTAATCTCCAACTCAATTAGCGCTCTCACATCTGGTAAAAAGACTTAGTCTTGAATGGTGACTGATGAGTGACGCACTCACTGCACTAGCAGCCCTCTATCAAACACGCGCCAAAGCCGTTGATACGAAAATTGCTTCGATCAACACGCAGATCAGTGATGGTAAAAAAGTATTAAATGCAACGCAGCTGACCGAGGTTGCGAATCTATCCAAAAAGGTAACAAGTTACGCCACTCCAGAGGCCAGCATCAAAAATGCAAAATCTGTAGTGGCTTTGGCTCAAACCGGCCTCACATCTGTAACAGGCTATTTGAAACAGATGATGCAAATGGCCCAAATGGCCAGCGCACCAGGCATCTCTAGCTCTGATTCCATATCTTTTAATAATCGATTCTTGTCGATTTTTAATAAGATTGGTAAAGCAGCTACCGGAGCAAGCTTGAATGGGACTAATTTATTAAGTGGAACTGCCGGGCTCAATGTCAACACTGGACTCACCAAAGATGCTGCATCTAGAATGCATATCAATCCAGTAAATGTTTATGGCATGATGACCGCCGGCGTTCTCACCGGAGTATCTGTTGATACCCCACGAAAAGCAATCCAGGCCTTAACCCAGATTTCAAGTGCATTAACCCAGATAAGAAATGGTGAGCAAGCACTAAAAATTGCAGATGCAAATCTGGATAAAAAAAGTGCCGAAATTAAGACCACGATTGATACCAATATTTCTCAAATCAAAGCGATGGAAAGCGTTGATGTTGCGAAACTTCAGGCACAACTGAAAGATTTATACTTCCAACAAAAAATAAATTACAACATCGTTAGTCAATTAAACGATTCAGCTTCATCTTCTCTATAAATTTCAAAAAACTTCTAAAGTTTTCAGAAGTCCTGCCGTTAATTAAGATATAAATCAAATTACTTCCTCGGAAGTAAAGTTAAGCTAGTTTATCTAGCGCATTGCACTGTTGATGTGGTCTACGTATCGCTCACTGATGCTTTTTTGTAGGTTGGCATTTTTTATGCATTGGGCATAAAGGTGCTGTGGTATGAATTGCGAAAGCAATGCATATGCTTAATCTAAAGGAAAGTATTTTATGAGCTCACCATTTAACATCACTTCATTGACTTCCACACTGACTGGAAGTCTGAATAAAGTAACACGAGAAATCAACTCTGTACAAACTCAATTAGCTACTGGCAAGGGTGAATTAAATCCTGCATATGCTGGTGAAGTTACGCGTCTATCCTCCCAAGTAAATAAATATGATGCAGCTGGTAAAGGGATTGGCCAAGCGCAAAACGTAATTACCGTAGGCCTAACAGGTTTACAAACTGCATCAGACTTAATTCAGGAAATGGAAGCCTTGGCATTGCAGGCTACAAGCGGAACTTTGAGTTCAACTGATTTAACATACTTAAACACGACGTTTAATCAATTGGCAAAACAAATTTCTACCGCAGCAACGAATTCTTCTGTGAATGGTGTAAATTTATTAACGGCAACTGCAGGGTTTAGCGTATTGTGCGGCGTTGATACCACCACCTCATTCTCTGTAGCCGGGATGGACTTAACCAGTATTGCTGCAACTTGTACCGGACTGTCTATCACATCAGCTTCAGTTGCTTCAGCTGCGATTACCAGTCTAACTTCCCAGCTAACATTGATCAGCGCTGGTCAGTCCTCATTGAGCGCCAGCAACGGTGGACTAGCAGCCCAGGCTGTACAGGCACAAAGTCTTTCTGACGGCTTGCAAAATACGATTGACTCGATCAATAATATTGACCCAACAGCCCTTCAAGCAAGATTACAGGCCTTGAATAATCAACAGGCAATTGACTACTACTTGATCACCCAAATGAATCAAGCGGCAGCTGCAATGCTCGCGATATTCAGATAAGTAGCTTGATTTAACGAAAAAGCCAGGTTTAACCTGGCTTTTTTGCTTTTTAGCCCTTAAAAAGGCAAATAAGACTAGAAAAGTCTGTTTAATGTCCTGATTAAATGCCTTATGAAATCAATAATATACGTGTAAGTTTTAATGATTAACGTCCATTATTGTCAACATTACCAAAGGGTAAATTAAACATGACTAAGATTACAGACCTATCAACAACACTTTCACATGGTGTGAAACAAGTTGAAAAAGAAATTAATGAAATCAGCACAGCTCTGGCAACGGGGCGCGCACCACTGAATCCAGGCAACAGTAGCGAGGTTACACGCCTCTCTTCCCAAGTTAATAAATATAAAACAACGGAGCATAGCCTTGGTCAAGTACAGAATGTGATTAACGTTGCGCAAACTGGTTTAGTTTCTGCCGTTGATCTATTGCAGCAGATGGAATCTCTAGCAAACCAAGCAGCTAGTGGAACCCTAAGTGCAACCGATATGGAAGCCATCAACACCACCTTCACGCAGCTCGCTTCGCAAATTGCAAATATTGGCGAAAATGCGGATGTAAATGGTCAAAACTTGCTCAATAACAGTGCAGGCTTCTCTGTAATGTCGGGCATTACCACTAGCAGCTTAATTACGATTGCTGGTTTAGATTTAACGGCGATTGCTGCCACCTGTACTGGTCTTAGTATTACGAGTGTTGAAGGTGCATATACCGCCATTACAACATTAACATCGCAGCTATCATTAATTAGCGCCGGGCAATCTACATTCAGCGCTGCAACTGTTGGTATTAAGGCCTATCAATCAGAGGCAAATGCCCTATCGACAGGTTTGCAAGCAACAATTGATTCAATCTACAACATCGATCCGACAGCCTTGCAATCCAGACTACAGCAGTTAAACAATCAACAATCGATTGACTATTATTTGGTGACCCAAATGAATCAACAAGCGGCTGCTGTATTAACCATCTTTAGATAATTTATCTTCATGAATAAAATTGGATGTAGGATATAGACCTATGCAAGAGAATCCTCTTGCGCCCTAAAAACCTATTACTACTGACATTATGTTTACATCAAATAATCCTCTAAAGACCTACATCGATATTGATAACAATATCACTGGGGCAGATTTTGAGAAAAAATGGTTCGAGTCTGTTATTACCCTACTGAGAAAAATACAAACTGGTGAATTTGATGCAGTGATGACCCATAAAAGGTTACTTGAAATTTCAGAAGGCTTGCAGTGGATCCAAGAAAACTTAAACGAAAAATTAAGCTCACAACATAGGACACTTTTAAAATCGATCTATAGCACTTGCATTCAGATTATGAATGGTGCAATCCAAACTAGAAACACCGAGTACTTAGGCATTGTGATTGCATGTCTTGAGACAGTAGTACAGCCTTACTACAGAAAATCTGATACAGACGATAAATAAATATAAATTGAGTATTTAAATAATGAATATAGCTGCTAGTCCTACTACAAAAGAAATGCTAATTTCTAGAGGACTAGAAAGTTTCATTAGTGGCTCATATTACGAGGCATTAAACAATTTTGAAGAGGTCCTCAGTGATACACCAACTGATTCAGGCGCCCTATATCATATAGCCGGTTGCCAAATTCAATTACATCAGCTTAACTCAGCGCAGGTAACTATAGAAAAGGCGCTCAGTATTGATTCTAAAGATTCTCTTGCCTGGTTTAGGTTAGGCCAAATTCATTACACCTGCAAACAATATGAATTAGCAATAGATTCATTTGGCAAAGCAATTGAGTTAATGCCAGACTTTGCAGATGCGTGGTTCATGGGCGGCCAAGCACTGATAGAGAGTGGCGATATTAATGATGGCATGCTGGCTCTTAAGAGTGCATTAACATTCAATCCAAGCTCAATGGTTTTTAATGAAGTTTTTGGAAGACATTTCATTGAGAATAAAAGACATATTGGTACACTAATTGTATCTGGAAACTTACAGGAAATCCTTACCAACATTCCATTCCTTCTAGAAAACAAAGTCTTTAATTTAAAAATTGTATTGATAACAGATTGCAAAGAAGTTGAGCAGCTATTTAAAGCGATATCGATACCAGTCTATCAAACAATACTTTGTGATGGTAAGTCAGAAATAACAAAAACCCAGAATCACATTAGTAAATCTAGGGAGCATTATCTCTGTCCAAAAAAGTGGCTCTAATTGACATATACCTTACTATAGATCTGAGTTAAATAAACTTAAAAAACTAAAGCATGGTTCCTTCTTCACATTCTTATTAATTAAAGATCAAACAAGATATAAATAGCAAATTTATCTAAATATCTTTAGATTATTAGACTCAAATTTTGACTTAAATAGGTTTCGTAAAGTATTCATTTTTTAAGTGTTGAATTACCTGTTTTTTAAGCCTCTTCTAGATAAATTAAAAAACTGTCATACGATTCATAATTTAAGTAGAAAATATTTATCACAATTAAAGAGCTGCAGCAAAAGAAGGCAATGTACACAATGAAAAAAAATATTCTATTGGTTGGGGGATGTGGTTACATAGGCACCTTTTTATACGAAAAATTGCTCGAGAATAATTGCTCAATTACGGTATGCGATATCTTGAAACGAGGAAATCCCTTAAATATTGACTTGATCAATAAGGACTATGCCTTACTAGAAGAAAGGGATTTGCAACATTACGACACTGTACTTTGGTTTGCAGGCCATTCCAGTGTGAGTCTTTCTACTGAAGATCCAGAGGGTGCATTAAAAAACAATTGCCTTAATCTATACTCTTTTGCGAAGAAATTACCCGAAAAAACAAAATTTATTTACGCCTCATCGGCGAGTCTATATTCAAAAAAATCATCAACAAATATAGCATCCACTGAAGATAGTTTAGTAACGATTCCATCACAAAATCCATATGACATTTCAAAATTTGCTTTTGATTACATTGCAAAAGGGTTTTTAAATAATTTTTATGGGCTTCGAATGGGAACACTCTCTGGTTACAGCCCAAATTTGAGACCTGAGTTAGTTTTTAATGCAATGAATATTTCAGCCAAAAAAAATGGTTATATTACGTTAAAAAATGCCGAATCAAATAGAACAATTCTGTTACTAGAGGACTTATGGATTTTAATAAGGGAGCTGATTTTTTCAACCCATAAACCCGGCTTTATTAACGTTGGCAGCATAAACTGTAACTTAGGCCAGTTAGCCAATCAAATCAGAGAAGTATGGGGGTCAAATATTATCGATAACGGCGTATCAGAAACATATTCTTTTACGCTTGATACATCTATGATGAAGAATATATGTGGCGCAGATTTGAAGGCGAGAGACTTTGGCAAAGATTGTCATGAGCTTTTGATAAAAATGGAGTCCAAAAATGGCTAGCTATCCACTTACGAGGTGCCTTTGCTGTGATTCAAATAATCTATCACTAGTTTTAGATTTAGCAATGCAATCATTAGCGAATTCTTATAGTGAAAAAAAAGATGCACTTATGGAGAAGTATCCACTGGCTCTAAATGTTTGTCCAAGTTGCTGGCATGCCCAACTAAGTTATTGTGTTGATAGAGGGTTAATATTTGACTCTTATAAGTACATTAGCGGCACTTCAAAAACATTGAATAATTATTTTCGCTGGTTCGCGAAAGAAATTAAGGGATTGATTCCTCAGGATGGGAAAATTTTAGAGATAGCAGCAAATGATGGCTCTTTAATTGCAGAAATGAATGCATTGGGTCTAAACACCATTGGAATTGATCCTGCAAAAAATATTGTGAATCTTGCTTCAGACAGAGGGCTAAATATAAAGTACGGTTATTGGCCTCAAGATTCAAATAAAATTCAAGGGAAATTTGATGCAATTATTTGTATGAATGTTTTAGCTCACGTTGACAACCCCAAAGATTTTCTCTTGGAGTGCAAAAATAAACTGTCTCAAAATGGAGTAATCTTAATTCAGCCATCACAAGCCAGAATGTTTGGAAACTATGAATTTGACACTTGCTATCACGAGCACATATCTTTTTTTAATACATCATCCATTAAAACTTTAGCCTCCAGGATTGGATTAAAGTTACTTAAAACATCACTAGTTAATATCCATGGAGATAGCCCTATTTATATGCTTGTCCATAATGAATCTGAGCGTCAAATTTCAAATGGAGCATTTAGTTCTTTACCTTTTGGCATTTCAGAGAGCTTAGAGAAGTATGAGATTGAAATTAATTTGTTTGAAAAATTCACTTATGATGCATTTTCAAATAAAGCTACAAGCATCTTAAAAAAATTAGATTTCGATATTAATCAATTTAAATCTAGGGGTTTTGATATTATTTTTGTTGGGGCAGCCGCCAAGGCAATGACCGTAATTAATGCTATTGAAATAGTACCTGATTATTTTTTAGATGAGTCTCCCCTAAAGATAGGGCTCTATCCAGCTGGGATAGCAACCAAGATTGAAAATTTTGAGTTGTGTAAAAAATTGAATAAACCAGCACTATTTGTAATAACTGCCTGGAATTTTAGGAATGAAATTTCTGAAAAAATTAGGGAAATTGGAATTCCAAAGGGATCTGTAATTTACACATATTTTCCAGAAAGTTCCACAATATGCGAACAGTAATTTGCCATTTTTATAATGAGTCATATTTATTACCTTGGTGGTTAAATCATCATAAAAATATTTTTGATCATGGAATTATGATCAACCATCGATCTACAGACTCTTCAGTAGACATAATTAAAAAAATTACACCTAACTGGGATATTGTTGAGACTCGATTGTCTGAATTTGATGCCTATATGACAGATTTAGAAGTGATGAATTATGAGGAGCAAGTTACTGGATTTAAAATTGCCTTAAATGTAACTGAATTTTTGATGCCAACCCTACCTTTAGAGCAAATAGAGCATGCAATTCAAAAATTAGGAAGGGTCGGTTGCGCCGCCTCAGGCATGATTTGTGTCGACAACAATATATCCATAACCCCTAATTACGATAGCCCACTACAAACCCAAAAATATTTCGGATATGACGACAATTTAATAATTGATCAGAGAAGTAGGATGCTATTGGGGCAATCGCCCTACCCCTATAGAAATCGTTTTTATCATTCTCACAAGGTGGGGATGTATCAGCCTGGTCGACACCTCTCTTATCATCATGATGCTAATTTTAGAGTAAATGAGTTAATGATTTTTCATTATGGCTACGCACCATGGAACGAATCTTTTTTAGCAAGAAAAATTCAAATTAAGGATAAAGTTTCTAAAGGAGATATATCGAGAAATTGGGGCTTACAACATCTAAAGGGATATGAAGAATTAAATTCTGATTTTGAAAAACAAAAAATCTTATCAATAGATTTAAATACTCATCCTTTTGCTGGTCAAGCCCTAAAGCACTTGCGTTGAATGCTGCTATTTTCTGAACATTAAGAATATATTTAATAATTATTTCTTTAAATTACACCAGCTAAATTATTAAGGGTATGTAAACCATTCTTTAATGCGTATATTTTTTCGTAGGCAAGGTTAACTCAATGTATTTTTTGAAATTAACTCTTGAGGCTGGCAATTAAAATCATATCGATTAAATGGGCATCCTCAATAAATTTAGCAAGGTGATCTTTAATAGATTTTTCTCCAACACTATTTAACAATAATTGAAACAATTTTTTATAGACTCTAAATTTCTTTTGTTGCAAATACTGCAACATTAACTCAAGATACTCCACAGAAAGATGGGTACTAGGATTTAAGCCCTCAAGTTGCTTAATCAGTTCTGAGTCATCGCAATGACGCCACATATTGAAAAGTCCATGGAATCCAAATGTTTCAATTTCTGGAGTGGCGCGCTCGTATGAAAACATATCCGCAACTTTATCTGCGGCAAATCGGATACCATATGTTTCTAGCTGTGGCCTCAGTAGTCTGCAAATTAGCTCATCCTCATTCACTTGACAATCTTTACCAACCTGCAGATTTAAAACTTCTCTCATGAGATTTGTTGACCTAAGAGAAAAGCCACCATTTCCAACCGTGAGCCCATCTTTATGCCAAGGCCAACGAGCACCAATATAGTCATACTCTAGAAATTCATTTGTCCATGCCCTAGGATTGGTGACATATCCATCCCACTGAACTATTAATAGGAATTTGGTTTTAATGTGCCCTAGTAACTCTTGAATGACAAATCGAGAGTAATCGTCTCTCGATTTTAGGGGTGTGATCTCAATCGATCTGAACTTCCCACTCAGCAATCTATCTGAAAATAGAATTGAATCCCCGAAGTCTATATTTTTTGTTGAGATTTTGATTGCCTCTGCGGATAAATCCGGGGTAATACAATCTATTGAGCAAATTGTGACATCCTTCAAGCTGAGCATTATGGTTATATTTCTCTCAGATACTTTGATGTAAGTTCATCGCTAATTTTTTGTAAAACCTGATCCCAATCGCCCTGCTTCTTCTGCCTAAAAAGCGTAACTGATGGATACCAAGGCGAATCCTTACGCTCTTGCAACCAGCGCCAGCAAGTATCAAAACGATTCAAGATCCAGGTTGGCTTTCCAAGCGCTGCGGCCAAGTGTGCTGTTGAAGTATCTACTGCAATGACTAAGTCTAGGTTTTCAATTAAAGCGGCTGTATCAGTGAAATCATTTAACTCACTCGCATAATTAATGATTTGAGGGCCTTCCCAACCATTTTTCAGTACTTCAACTAACTCAGATTCTGCAGGATCACCTTTTTGCAAACTATAAAATTGCACATCGATATCTTTAAATACTGTGAGCTTTTCAAGGGGAAGATTGCGTCTATTATTTGTTGCCCAAACCTCTGGTTGATCTGGCCTAAATCCTCCAGACCAAACTAGACCAATACGTATCTTGTCCTTTTTACCCAATTTATTTTTCCAGTATTCTGTTTTAATTGGATCTGAAGGGATATATGGAATAGAGCTTGGGATAGTTTCCAGAGTTGTTTGAAATGCATGAGGAAGACTCATTAAAGGGCAATAGTAATCATATGGTTCCGCGGGCTCAATACCTGTCGTTGTCATACTAGCTACACCCTCAACATTCTTCATTAGGGCTAACAATGGCTTTTGTACTTCAAAGATAACCTTTGCACCCAACTTAGCAAGCATCGGCACATAGCGGCAGAACTGTAATGTATCGCCGAGGCCCTGCTCGCTAACAACTAAAATTGTTTTATTTTCTAGTGATTTATTTCCAAGCCACAATGGCTTATGAAATACTCTATTTTTCAGCACTCCAGATTTTGAGGCCCTTCTGCGCCACTCATACTCAGCCCAACCCTCCTGATAGTTACCTTGTGTCAGCAATACTAAAGATCGATTCCAACTTGCATCAGCTAAGGTTCCTGGGTCTTCCATAGCATGATTAAAATGCAGTACGGAGAGCTCAAGCTCTTGCATTTCATGAAAAATAACCCCTAAATTATTATGGGGTTGAGCAAAATGACTTTTTTTGCTAATCGCCGTCTGATAATCTTTAATGGCTGCATCATAATCTTGCATCTTTTGTAAGGTTACACCGCGATTAAAGTAGGCTTCCGCAAAATCCTGCTTAAGATCTATTGCCTTGTTGTATTGCATAATTGCGGCATCAGGCTGATTAATCTCCTGAAAGACTAATCCTAAGTTTGAATAAGCATCTGCATAATCCTTTTTTAAGGATATTGCTACATAAAAACTAGCCATCGATTCAGCAAATTTACCAAGATCTTTTAGTATGACGCCGCGATTATTCATCGCCTCTACGTAATCAGGCTTTAATTCCAGAGTTCTATTGTAAGAAGCGATGGCCTCATCGTAACGCTTTAATCCTTGAAGGATTAGGCCTCGATTACAGTGCCCTTCTGCGAAGGAGTCATTAATCTCAATTGCCTTATCAAGACAAATAAGCCCAGACTCTAGATCGCCAAATGAACGGTAGATAATTGCCTTATTGCTATAGGCTTCGATATGGTCCGGTCTGATGCTTAAGGCTTTATCATAAGCCTTGATAGCATCATCTAGTTGGCCCGTTTCCTGTAGAAGAACACCGTGGTTAAAGTGGGCCTCAGAATAATTTGGCTCTAACTTAATTGCCGTATGGTAACTTTCAAAAGCTTTTTCGGTCTTTCCTTGTGCTCTATATATAACGCCGAATGAATTATGTAACTCAGGTAAAGCTGGATTAAGATCTAATGCAAATTGTAAATTTTTTATTGCTTCACTATCTTGACCCAATCTTTGCAGAAGGAGGCCACATTTAACATAAGCCTCAACGCAATTTATATCAATATTAATGACTACTTTATATGCCTTTAAAGCCTCCTCAAGCCGTCCTATTTCTTGCAATAAATCCGCTCGATTAAAATGTGCAGCTATATAATCCGGCTTTATTAAGATTGCATTTTCATAGCACTTCACTGCAGTTTCATGCTCGCCCAGCTGCTTTAGGACAACGCCGCGGTTATTGTGCGCCTCATAATGATTTGGATTGATTTGAATTGCTTTGCCATAGCTGACTAGAGCAGCTTCATACAAACCCATCTCCTTAGATACAACACCATGATTATTTAGTACATTTGGCTCTTTATCATTGATCTGTATAGCCCTACTTAAATAATCCAAAGCCTTTGGGAAATCTTTATTTAACGCACTGATCATCCCGGATAATTGCAAGGCATGAAAATTATCTGGATGAGATTGAAGAATTTCCTGATAAATTTTTAGAGCATCATCTGGGCGACCCGCAACCTGCCTAGCAAGGCCTAATTTCAATTTATTAGTAATCACTTGATTATTATCAAACTTTGCCATGATGATTACTTCGCCTTCAAAATAGATTGGGAAGTGGTAATGCCCTGCTCAAGGAAATAGCGATAAGCTGGCGCCAATGATGGCATCATCAATGAGAACACTATAAATCCAACACAAATCGTGATGGGAAAGCCGATACCAAAAATATTTAACTGTGGAGCTGCCCTAGTGAGAACACCCAATGCAATATTGGTAATGAGTAAGGCAGCAATCATTGGCAATGCAATTTGCAAGCCAATACTAAAAATTTGTGAACCCCAATTGGCAATCGCCATGCCATTGATAGCGCTTAATTCCATCGCAATTGGAAATGAGTGAAAGCTATCTACAAGGCCAGAGACAAGCATCAAATGGCCATTGATACTCAAAAATACCATCATGGCAAGAATATTCATCATCGAGCCAATCACGGGAGTAGTGTTTTGAGTTTGCGGGTCAAAAAAGGTTGCGAAGCCAAATCCCATCATGAGTCCACTAATTTGTCCTGCCATCTCAATGCCAGTGAAGATAATCTGTGCAGTCAATCCCATCGCTAAGCCAATGAGAATTTGTTGAGCCAATACCAATACACCATTCAGAGATAAGATATCGATCCTTGGAGGACTTGGGACCGCAGGAATGACGATTAGAGCCAACAGGACTCCAAAAGCAACTTTCACTGGGGCAGAGAAAGACTTACTCGAAAAAAATGGTGCAATAGCAATAAAACCTAAAATTCGTGTCAATGGCAACATCAGTCCAAAGATCCAGGTTTCAAAGATGTGGCTATTGAAGGTAAGCATATGCTGCCGTGGCTTAGATCAATTATTTAAAAATTGAAAATTAGTGAAGGACTTGCTCATGAAGTCAACTAATACCGAAATCATCCAGGGGCCGGCAATAATCATCGTTACCAGCACAGCGACCAATTTTGGAATAAAAGTTAATGTAGCTTCGTTAATTTGAGTTACCGTCTGAAAAATACTAACAATCAGACCAACAATTAGAGAAACTAATAATAAGGGAGCGCCAACAGTCAACGTCACTTCCATAGCCGTTCTGCCGATATTCATGACTGCTTCTGGAGACATATTTTTTCCTTTGTTGGTAGTTAGCGAAAGCTATTCGCTAATGATCCGATGAGCAGTTGCCAGCCATCCACCAGAACAAAAAGCATTAACTTGAATGGCAGGGAGACTATAGATGGGGGTAGCATCATCATGCCCATCGCCATGAGGACGCTGGCAACAACCATGTCGATGACTAAAAATGGGATAAAAATACTAAAGCCAATTTGAAATCCTGTTTTAAGCTCGCTAGTCATAAAGCTAGGGATTAAAACACTCATCGGAATTTCACTAGGGTTAGAAACCTTTTTACCAGCCAAGTTCAGAAACATTGCCAAATCTGCTTCACGGGTTTGCTTCAACATAAACTCTCTGATTGGCACAGACCCTTTATCTAAAGCCTGCTGCATGGTAATTTTGTTTTCACTCAGTGGCTTGTAAGCTTCACCATAGACACGATCCAACACAGGACTCATGATAAAAAATGTCAAGAAAAGAGCGAGCCCAAGCAATATTTGATTAGGTGGTGAAGATTGGGCTCCAATTGCCTGACGCAATAAAGAAAGAACGATGATGATCCTCGTAAAACTGGTCATCATCAAAACGATAGTGGGCAGAAATGATAATGCCGTCAATAAAATGAGGGTTTGCAGACTCAGACTATAGTTCTGGCCACCATTAGCAGTTGCAGAGCTACTAAATACGTTCAAGGCAGAATTATCAGCAGCAAAGCATATAAAGCTAATGAGACTTAGCACTGAAAATAGCGCTAGTTTGAGCTTAGCTTTTGTGAAAGATTGCATATTCATTTCTTGAGCAACCTTTTAAATATTTCAGTGAGGGCTGGATTAGCCATTGCTACTACGCGCTCAACAGGTTGAGCCTCCTCAATCACAGGGCGAGACTCAAATCGAAAGCGATCATTCTTAGAAACGATTGGTGACTCAATGAGTACCTCTGGTTCTTCATTCTTTTTCGGCGCGATACTCTGATCATTTGCTAAGGAAATAGTATTTGAGCTTGCACGCTCAAAATCGGATATCTTGAAGTTACCCAATGAATTAATATTTCCTGGAGTAACCCCTGTCACGATCCAGTGACCAGCGAGTTCGACAACAACGAGGCGTTCACGCGAACCCAGATTCACTCCACCAACAATTTTTGCTACGGAACGACCGCCAATTTTTGAATGGTTAAAGCGTTTCATAAGCCAAGCAAAGGCGCCGATGAGGCCAAGCACAATCATTAAGCCAAAAACTACTCTAAACGGGCTAGAACTATCATCAAAGCTAGCAGTCTGAGACATCTGAGCAAGCACTAAGCTTGGAGATAATCCCAAAACAAGAAAGAGTGGTTGAATGAGTCGCATAGAGGCGTCTAATAAATTATTTATTGAGCTTTCTAATACGCTCTAACGGTGTGATGATTTCTGTTAATCGCACACCAAACTTCTCGTTCACAACTACAACCTCACCTTTGGCGATGATGTAGCCATTCACTAAAATGTCCATCAAATCGCCTGCAGAGCCCTCTAACTCAACAACAGATCCCTGCGCAAGCTGCAATAAGTTTTTGATGGTGATCTTAGTTCGACCTAATTCAACGGTGAACTGGACTGGAATGTCGTGAATGAAATCGATATCTCTGATAGGTTCGTTTTCAGAGCTACCTTCAATCTCATTGAGCACCTCATCCTGGGCGAGATCTTTATCTTGGTTATTTTCATTACTCATCTTTTGCTTCCTTCACATACTCATTTAAGTTTGATTGCAAAAACTTTTCGATTCTTAGGGCGTACTTCTTATTGAAAGTGCCATATCTGCATTGCAAAAGTGGCACGTTATCAACGGTTGCTACTACCAATGGATCATATTCAAGGGGAATAAAATCCCCGATTCTTAAGGCCACAACATTTTCTAAAAATAATTTTTGAGCGCCTAGATTAGCTACTAATTCAAGCTCAACAGAATTGACTGTTTCGGCCATAGACTCGATCCATTTAATATCAACGTCCTGAACCCTGCCTTGCATTTGTGAGGTCAATAGATCCCGAATAGGCTCTAAAGCCGAATAAGGAATGCAAAGATCCATCTCAAAACTTCTTTCCTCAAGCTCAATAGTGAAGGTGGTTGTTACCACTACTTCGCTCATCATGGCTATATTGGCAAATTGCATATTCATCTCAGAGCGAATATATTCATATTCGACTGGGTGAACAGGTGCCCAAGCTTCTGCATAGGGCTCAAAGAAAACATCTAGAATACGCTCAACAATACGTAGTTCTGTAGGTGTAAATTCCCTTCCTGCAGAAGTAGTCTTGAAGCGACCGCCGCCACCAAATAAGTTATCCACCACAAATAAAACAAACTCCGGATCACATAGCATCAAACTAGTGGCGCGTAAGGGTTTAATTTTGATCAGATTGATATTGGTTGGATCTTTATGCTTAGCAACAAACTCGCTGTACTTACAAGTTTCAACTGCAGTGGCTTTAATCTCTACTAGACGACCCAAAAAGGTCGACATACTGATTCTGAATAAGCGAATAAAACGTTCGTGTATATTCTCGAACGTAGGCATACGCCCACGGACAATGCGCTCCTGACTCCCAAGGCTAAATGATTTAGCCTCACCAGGATTACTTGCTACAACCTCAGGTTCTACGGCACCCTCCTCTACATCTTTGAGAAGAGCATCTATTTCCTTGTCGGAGAGATTTTCATCAGCCATTTTTAATGATCGATTTTATTGAACGATGAATGAAGTAAAGTATGCGCCAGTCAAATTCTGTTCTGCCTCAGAACCCATGAATGGCTTTTTAAGTGAATCAATAATTTCAGTAGTCAGTTTTACTTTTCCATCTACTGAAGCAACCTCGGAGGCTGATTTTGCAGACAGGATAAATAAAATTCGATTTCTTACTTCAGGCATACGATCCTTTAAGGCCTGAGCATCTTTTTCACTTGGCACTTGCAAGGTCATGATTGCCTGAAGATATTGCTGAGAATCACCGCTCTCAGGTCTTAGATTCACAGTAAATACCTCTAAAGGTACAAAAATTTGTATAACCGGCTTAGTTTCAGCGGTATCAGCACCAGATTTATAAACAAAAAAGTAATATGCGCCCGCACCCGCGACTAGCAATGCAAGAACACCAATTGCAATCATGACGAATAGCTTTTTATTGGATTTTTTTCTTGGGACGCGCGTAACTTCAGCTTCGTCCTTAGCGTCTTTTTTGTTAGGTGCAATAGCCATTTACGACTCCGTTTTTAATATAAGAACTATTATGAAGTCGAAACTATGACGTAGATAGTCAGAAAAGAGGGGTATTTAGCCCCTTGCTACTGATTTAGAGGCTCCAAAAACAGCATTCCCAAATGTGGGAATTTAAATTCTCAGACTTACCGAACTCGGATTAACCGGTTTGAAGGTATTTTGACTGGAAATATAGGGATTAGATGCAGCCTGGAGGAAGCCTAAACTTTGACTGGCGGGCAATTCTGGAGCACGGAACTCATTTTGCCTCACAACCTGGATGGAGCTACCAGCAGGCCCTGAAGAATTAGAACTGAGATTTTTAACCAAAGATTGAACCAATTTATCGGAAGCAGCACCCAAACCCAAACCAGAGACGCCGGGTAATGCCACAGAAGTCGCAATACCAGCTCCCGCTCCCAATGTTTTACTCAGTAAGTTAGTGAAATCAGCTAAGAAACTGGATTTTTGGGGAGCGCCTTTATTAGGCGCAATAGCCCTAGTGGACTGGGCTTCAACAGTGCCAGAACCAATCAGAAAGGGGTTAATTGAGCTATCCAAGATGGTATTTTTCTATGATTTTGCCATTGTCCCAGCCCTGAGCAGGATCAATTGAGGGAATAAGAGGCAAAAAACCCCTTAATTCAAAAGAATGCCTAAATTTTGGGCATTTGTCATTAAAGCCCATGAGGATGGAGTTAGCAGATGACTTCATACTGACCTTCCTCAGAATTGAAATACGTACTGGACCACCCCTGATATTCCCTCAGGCTAATAGGCCCCTCTTGGATGATGCTCACCAAAGTATGCCTAGGATCTACTTTGATAGCCGAATAAAGTTGGGCAATGAATTCCTGCTCACCCTCTAATACCTGCATGAAATTTCCATCCTTGAACATCAAAACACCAGTGATGCCCATGGCGTCATTCTTGCTCTGTGACTGAGCAACAAGCTCTATGAATTCTTCTCTAGAAAGACTTTTAGTGGATGAACTAATGTAGATGAGCTGGTACATGAACTTAGTTCTTAGACGTAGAAGTTAACCATCTTAGCCGAATGCAAATCCATTGCATCTGGCATATTGTCAAAAGCAGCTGAATCCCCCTGTGCTGCAAGTTCACTTTGGCGATAACTGGAGCTAGAGCTTATATTCAGCTGGTTTAATACGAGTCCAGCATCGAGCATGGATGATTTTAGATCCTCAATACCAATTTGCAGCGCTTGCAAAACATCAGCATCATTTGAATAAAAACTGGCATTCACTTGATCGCCATTGACCTGAAGAACAATCTTCAGAGACCCTTTATCTGCTGAGTTCAGAGTAATGACGGCAGTATGCTTATCCGAACCAAACATTACAACAGTCTTTTGTGCTAATTCTGCAATCCATTCGGGACTTGACATCGATGATTGCATTTGCAATTGGATTGCACTGGAAGCTGATGAAGTCGTATCTTGAATTACATGATGACCAGAATTTACAGTCAAAGCCAACATAGCCTGAAGTTCCTCAGGAGATGGTTCATCAGAATCTTGAGCATGGTGTTGTGAATGGCCATGACTTGGTGAATCCATAAAGAATCCGCCAGCACTAGAGTCATCAATTTTTACTAATGAGTCAGAGTCATCTACATCATCAGTAGCATTGCGGAGAGCCTGAAAGACAGCTTGATCTAGCTTGTGATTTAGGGGATTTGCAGTGCGCAGGTTTACTGAACCCATAGTACCTGCAGCGGGATGTATGAGAGCTGATACGCCTACACCAGCAATATTTTGCGTAAGCTTGTTCACGGTAGACAAGGGAGAAGCACTAGTAGTGCCCTGCTTATAGTCTGCAACATTTTTCATGGCCAGAATATAAGCAGCCTGATTGATATTTGCCTCAAAAGTCTGAATCGATTTAGCACTCGACTCACTATAGGTCTTGGATTGATTCAATAGTTGATTGGCATGAGCGACATCAGGGGAAAGAAGCTTAGCTGTATTTAAGCCCTGCTTACCATCCTCCATTTTAAAGAGTGCGGCTTGGGTGCTGAGAACATCACCAAAACTTCCGCCAGAACGAGATACCCCGGTGCCACCATTTCCATTGAGAGATATAGTCCCATTAGTCTTAACTAATTGGGAATCACTGGTTTGCAGTTCAATAGCCATATTTTCAGTGGAAAACTACTGCCTGGAACTGGCGATGAGTAATCGCAAACTCATCCATTAATTTTTGCTCTGATTTTTGCTCTAATACACGTTTTTCTTGCTTATTCTTTTCAATCAGTATTTCATACTTTCGTTTCTTTGCCTCACAAGTTTGCCAAAACTTCATGTGCATCTTCACGACTTCAAGATATTGTTCAATCACTACCTCTTGACTTTTGATGGCAGAGTCAATGCTGTCTAAAAAAGCTTGGAAATTTTGTAAGTCTGTAACAGTCATTCCCTGAGAAAGACGCACTGCATTTTTTACAACATACTCATGTCTATAAAATAAAAGCTGCTCTTTTTGGGCTTTAGACTCATTCACAGCACGATGTGCTTTTGCCAACTGTTCGGCAGCTACATCAACCTCTCGCTTGGCTAACTTTAAAAGTAAGAGCATGGCCTGAGATGAATAGCTCATGAGGTGCTCTCCAAAATAGTTTGCATACCATCAAGGCTCTCCTGGATACTAGCTCTTACATTCAAATCTTGAATCAAGAATTTTTCTATTGAGCTATGTTTTAGGATGGCTTCATCCAGTATCGAGTCAGCCCCATTGACATAAGCGCCAACGTTGATTAAATCTAAGTTACGACTATATTTTGCATTGAGCTGCTTTAATTTTTGCGCGTGTACTCGATGATCTTCTTTAATGATGCTATGCATCACACGACTGATCGATTGCTCTACGTTAATAGCTGGATAATGTCCAGCTTCCGCTAATGCTCGATCTAAAACAATATGGCCATCTAAAATTGAACGTGCAGAATCAGCGATTGGATCTTGCTGATCATCACCCTCTGTCAGCACTGTATAAAAAGCAGTAATCGTACCGCCACCAACATCACTATTGCCGGCACGCTCTACTAATTTTGGTAGCTTTGCAAATACTGACGGCGGATAACCCTTGGTTGCTGGAGGCTCTCCAACAGCCAAGGCAATTTCACGTTGTGCCATTGCAAATCTAGTAAGCGAATCCATGATCAACAAAACATGTTTGCCTTCATCACGGAAGAACTCAGCAACACTTGAGCAGTAGTTAGCAGCTTGAACTCGCATTAAAGGTGATTCATCTGCTGGAGAGGCGATCACAACTGATCTCTTTAAGCCATCTTCACCTAAGATATTCTCAATAAATTCTTTTACTTCCCGGCCGCGCTCACCAATTAAACCAACAACAATAATGTCCGCATCGGTATACCTTGCCATCATCCCTAGCAAAATACTTTTACCGACTCCAGATCCAGCAAATAAACCCATACGCTGGCCTCGGCCTACCGTCAGTAATCCATTAATAGCTCGTACCCCAACATCCAAAATATGATCGATCGGGGATCGCTTTAAAGGATTGATAGGTTCGGATTGAAGCGAAGAGAAATGCTCGGCATTCAATGGTCCAAGATCATCAATGGGTCGCCCTGAGGCATCTAATACTCTGCCTAATAATTGGGAGCCAACTGGCAATTGCGCACTATAAGAATTCGTTACTTCACGGTGATTTTTATCATTCTGTGCGTCTGCAAATAAGCGTCCATACTTTGCAGGCATGCTCTTTAAATACACTTTAGTGCCGGGCGATAAGCCTTCAGTACTACCCTGAGGCATTAAAAAAAGTTTTTGCTTATCAAAACCAACAACTTCTGCTTCAATAGATTTGTTATCAGACAAAGGAATGACGCAAGTGCTGCCGACGGATAACTCTATGCCTGACACTTCAATGACCAAGCCAGTTACCTTTACTACACGGCCAGCAAACTGCATTGTCTCTACATTGGAGAGTGCTTCATTGCAATTATTTAAAAAACAGGACAATAAGCCAGTGAAATCTTGCTGAATATCCTGATTCACATGGGGCTTCATTACATTCCCTCATGCCAATCGAGATTCTTACCCAGCGATTCAGTAATTGCCTTCCAGCGAACTTCATTACTTGCATCGATCGCATTTTGGGCCGTCTCTACAACACAGCCGCCGCGATCAATTTCTGAATTTTCTAGCAGCTGCCATTGCATTGCACCCAACTCTTCTTGCAAATATTGCCGAACAATAGTTGCATCATCAGGGTGAACTGTAAGTTTTAATTCATTGGCATCAATGAATTTTTTTGTTGCTTCGCTAATAATCGCTTTAATTACGAGAGGATTAATTTTGATTTCTGTCTGAATCATTGATTTAGCAATAGCTAAGGACAGATTTAAGACATCATCACAAATATCGATATTTTTAGCTGTAATAGCAGCACTAAATGTGCCGGCCAAAGTCTCTAATGAACGCCTTTCATCCGCATTCTCAGAATGCGCTAGAGACTTTCCTTTGGAATAGCCATCTTTGAACCCTGAATCATGCCCCTCGGCATAAGCTTTATCAATCACCGCCTGAATTTCTTCAGCCGTTAACTGAGGAACCGCATCCGGATCCTCCTTGGGCATTGGATTTGCAAAGCCTGGTGGAACAAGGTCTACAAATATTAAGTTATTGTCCCTATTAGACATAAGACTCATCACCCTTATTGCTCAACATGATTTGACCCTCTTCAAATAGAGTGCGAACAATTTGTAGGATTTCTTTTTGAGCCCCTTCGACATCGGACAATTTGACTGGACCTTTGTTTTCCAAATCATCTCTCATCATGTCTGCTGCACGAGTAGACATATTTTTGAAGATTTTCTCTCTCAGCTCAGCACCAGTACCCTTGAGTGCAGTAATCAATACCTCAGACTGAACATCGCGAAGAATCGTTTGAATGCCTTTGTCATCAATGCCCAAGATGTCGTCAAATACAAACATCTCATCCATGATTTTTTGAGCCATATCGATGTCATACTCTTTAAAACTATCCATCAAAATCACTTCTTGTGGGCCAGTAATAAAGTTCATAATTTCAGCGGCAGCACGTATTCCGCCAATCTGCTTTTTGCTACCGGCTTGATTCGTGGCAAGTAATTTTCCTAACACTGCATTAAGCTCTTTGAGCGCAGCAGGCTTAATTTCCTCAAGAGTGGCAATACGAAGCATGACATCCTTGCGCAAGTCCTCTGTAAATAAAGTTAAGATCTGTGAAGCCTGATCAGGCTCCAGATGCACCAAGATGGTTGCAATAATTTGCGGATGTTCGTAGCGGATTAAATCTGCAACCGCAGTTCCATCCATCCACTTCAAACTTTCAATACCCTCTGAATCGCGACTATCGAGGATTCGTTGGAACAAGCCACTAGCGGTCTCGTTACCGAGCGCCTTGCTTAATACGTTTCTAGTAAATTCATCGGTATCAAAGTTTAATGCTGCGCCTTCACCCGCTACGCTAAAAAACTCACGCAAGGTTGCAGCCACTTCGGCTTGCTCTACCCTTCTCAGGGTCGCCATAATGCCACCCAAGCGCTGAACATCTCTTGGGCTGATGTATTTCATTACCTCAGAAGCACCCTCCTCGCCAAGGGCGAGCATGAGTACCGCTGCTTTACTAAGGCCGTCTGTATTAGGAGGAGGCATTTCCACTCACCCAGTTAGATACTACGTCAGCAACAACTTTTGGATTATCTTTGGCCAGAGACTGCACATTATCAATATCTCGCTGATAAGGCGACTTCTTAATTACTGGCATACCCGTATCGTCCATATCTTCCTCAAAAGCGAGGGCTGCTTTGGCACGCCCAGGGAATATGCTCTCACCCGAAGCCCATTTAGACATCATTGGCTTGAGCGCTTTTCTATAAAGCAGGAAAGCAATAATGATACTCAGAATAATCTTACCTGATTCTTTAGCCATATCTAGATAGCTCGGATTCTTCCAAACGGGTAGATCAGGAATATCGCTAATTTTATTGTCAGTAAATGGAGTGTTCACTACGGTTAAGCTATCACCGCGCTCCTCATTGAAGCCCATCGCCTTTTTAGCTAACTCAGATATTTGAGCTTTTTCATCATCATTCAAAGGACGACTAGTGATGTTGCCATCTTTGTCCACTTCCTGCTTATTATTTACAACCACTGCCACAGATAGTCTTTTAATACCACCCATCGATTTTTGCTCATAGGTAACAGTCTTATTAATCTCGTAATTGGTGAGCGTTTTCTTATCGCTGCCCATGACCGGAGGTGTAGGGGCATCGGCCGCTCCAGCAGGCCCTGCTCCAGCTCTTGCATTGGCAATTGGCGCATTCGCATTTGCTGCTGGCTGATTGCTTGCAGCGCCAGGTATTCCACCAGCAGTGCCGCCGCCTGAATTAGCACCACTAACAGGCTGATTAGCCTCATAGGTTTGCATACTTCTAATGGCAGCTGTCTTCAAATCCTGATTTGGCTTGAATATTTCATTCGCCTCTTCAATCGTGGAGAAGTCAATTTCAGCATTAGCTTCTGCTTTCACATTTTTTGCACCCACAATCGGTGTGATGATTGACTGAACGCGTTTAGCTACGTTACGTTGAATTTCATCGACATATTTCATCTGGCTAGCATCAAGCGTTTTTTCGCCCTTCTTGCCTTGATCGGATAACAAATTACCGCTGCTATCAACAATATCCACCCCTGATGTAGATAAATTAGGAACGCTACTGGAGACTAAATGCACGATGGCACTCACTTGGCGCTGCTCTAAGGAGCGGCCCGGCGCCAATTTGACTAATACTGAAGCAGTAGGCTTTTGATCTTCGCGAATGAAGACTGTTGATTTGGGAATGGCGAGGTGAACGCGTGCATTATCGACACCCGAGATAGCTTGAATGCTTCTCTCAAGCTCACCCTCTAAGGCACGCTGATAATTGACCTGCTCTACAAACTGAGACACGCCAAATTTTTGATTTTCCAAGAGCTCAAATCCAACATTTCCAGCTCTCGGTAGGCCCATCGCTGCAAGCCTCAATCTGGTTTGATAAACCTGATCATCGGGCACCAAAATTGATGCCCCGCCATCAGCAAGCTTATAAGGTACATTCATTTGCTCTAATGCGGCTACGATTGCGCCCCCATCCTTATCATTGAAGTTTGAGAAGACGACCTTATACTTTCCACCCATACTCCACATTAGAACGACACTAATAATGGCAACGATTGCAGCAATACCAAAGGCCAATAGCATCTTTCCGCTATTTTCGCCATTCAGACTCATTCGCCCCATTAATTTTTCCACTGCGCATTCCTTTTAGCCAATTATTGAATTCCTGTGGCCACCTCATAAACAGTAGCCCTATCTTTGGACATATTATCTGCATCTTTATTTTCTTTCAATTGAAGGAATAGAGGGTTTTTTTCCGGCTTATTGACCTAACTGAATGGGGGCAATACTGCTACATTAAGCTCCATCCAGGTTATAGAAATGGTAGACAGATTATGGCAATTGGCGCAATAGATTCGGGCAAGATTCAAGCCATGCTTTCGCAATTGAAGGCAGCGGCCCAAAATCAGCCCACTAATAACTCCCCAATGGTGGGGGGCATCAATGGGCTCGTCAAGCCTACCCCACCCCAATCCGTCAATAATCAGACTAAAGTTGATTTTTCAGAGGCCCTGAAGGCGTCCCTGGATCAGGTCAATAATAGCCAGTCAAAAGCAGTGGAACTCGGCAAAAGTTTTGCCATGGGGGACGATAGCGTTAATCTCTCCGATGTGATGGTTGCATCCCAAAAAGCCAGTATCTCTTTTCAGGCAACAGTCCAAGTCCGAAATAAGCTAGTGTCCGCCTACCATGACATCATGAACATGCAGATCTAAGTTCTTACTGCCCCTGCTCTAGTTCGTATACCCAAGCTAAAATTTCTGCAATAGCCCGATACATCTCTTCGGGCACATAGTCATCCAGATCAACCTGCATCAGCAGGCTTACAAGCTCTTTTGACTCATGAATATAGATATCATTTTCCATTGCAGCATGAATAATTTGCTCTGCAACAATACCTCGACCAGAAGCTAGCACCTTTGGGGAAAAGTCTCCGTGTTCATAAGCTAAAGCGACAGCTTGCTGTACTGATTTGGGATTATTTTTATCCATTTTTCAGAACACTAATATGATCGAGTTTATTGGTATAGGAATCAAAATGATTGCGTAACTTTGGAACTGCCCCTTCAACTACTTGCCTAGACTGTCGACTTGCAACTTCAATCTGAATATGAATGCGATCACGATTCATCACAATATGAAAAATGATTTTTCCAAGATTCGGAAGATCTAGTGCTAAGGTGCTCTTACAGGATTTTTCTTCAGGCGCTTCAGGGCTTGACTCACCGCTATCCCTGCTAATAGTCCATTGCATATATTGCTTTGGCCAAATCATGCCAGCCCACTGAATTTGCTGCTTTTCTAAGACATCTAATTGCTTGCTGATAATGGCAGAGCGATTAACATCCTTTTGGTTTTGTATCTCTTTGCGTAGTTGCTCAATCGTTCTTTTGCCCTGGATAAAATTCGCTATATGCGATTCGTAAAATAAACCGCTAAAACGTAATGCATTTTGGAGCTCCATTGCCGACATCTGTGGCTTGCCTGCAGATGTCAATAAGGGTGCCATATCTGATCCATCAATTTGGTTGAGATTATCAAATTGTGCAGTTGCGGATAAGGCCTCTAGAACCACCTTTCCTGCAGCACTCAACAAAACATTACTGGGCAGAACGGATGCGGGGTTGGGCTGAAGCACCATAAAGGTAGGCTTTGGGTCAGCGCCTAAATAACGTAAATTGATGCTTTCGCCAAGCTTGTGGGTCTCAGGTAATTGCATCCTGAATACCTGATCACCAATTTCTACTGAGGTAATATTTTCGGAATCAATTCCTACTACCCGACCAATGTATTGCATTCCGACCACAAGCCGAGTAGCTTGCGTAGTATGGTCTTTGAGTGCATTAAATTCAGCACCGGAAATTGGCTTAATTGTCACTGAATGAGATGACTACTTTCTAGGTCCTTCACTACTGCCCATGATGTCGGATAAACGAAGCATCCATGGCTGCATTAAATCCATGATTTCTTTATCGTTCGATAAAATTGTCTTGAGGCAGGCCACTTTTCTTTGCAAGGCATCCGCGCTTAGCTGAACCTTACCATTGTGCATGGGTATTTGGTGGATATAGCCCTTACATAGCAACTCTAGCTGGCCATAGCATTTCCAATCTTCCCGACGCGCTGCCTCAAGCATTTGTTTGCTAATTTCAGTTACAGCCTCATAAAGAGAAAGCATATCGCTTGGGGGGGAGATCAATTTGATAGGACTTAAAAAGATTTAGAGGTAAATTTCAATAAATAGATCATACCGATATTAACCAAAACCAAAGCCTGTAAAAGGGCATAAAAAGCCCTCTACCAATTAAATTTAAAGGCTACTAGGAAACAATGTTATTTCTGATAGCGTAGTGTGCTAATTCTGCCGTACTGGTCATGCCCATTTTCTTTAATGCACGGGAACGGTACATGCTAATAGTCTTGGTAGACAGCTTCATGCGATCCGCAATTTGAGTCAGAGTTAATCCAGAGGCAACCATAACCAGATATTGGTACTCACGATCCGATAGGGATTGATGGGGGTCCCCATCAAAGCTCTTCTCATAGGCCTGGGTTGCCAAGATATTGGCAACATTGGCACTAACGTATTTGGCATTAGAAGCAACCTGCCGAATTGCACCTACTAGGTCAGCGGTTGAAGAAGACTTTGTAATATATCCAGAAGCGCCCGCTTTTAGGACCCTGACTGCATAGAGATTTTCTGGGTGCATAGATAACACCAGAATTGGCAACTTTTTGTTATCGCGCCGAATGGTCTTGATAACATCAATTCCACTTTTATCTTCCAGATCTAGATCCAGTATCAAACAATCAATCAGATGATTTGAGACGTATTTAATAACCTCATTAGCTGAACCCAATTGAGCTGCAATTTCTATGCCGGGATAGGTGGCAAGAATTTGCGCAAGCCCTTCTCTCAATACAACATGATCATCAGCCAAAGCTAGGCGGATATGCCTCATTAGGGTCATGCTGGGAAAATCCTATTCAGTTAAATTAAGGGCTAACTGAATATACCAAAAAACTAGGATTTTGCCCGGTTGATTTGGCTATTAAGCTCATTACTCCACTGAATAGCCTGAATTTGGATATTGGTGATTTGCTCAGCAGTCAGGCCCAATGTCTTTCTGATGGATTCCATTTCATCAAAATTCACAGCTTCAATAGCGTCTGCAAGGTTAAGCAATTGACCAAACAAGCCCTCTCGATGGAGTAATCCATTTTGCAACTTCTCTGCCAACGGAATTTGGGCCAAAACTTCCTCAAGAGATAAATCAGTTACCTGATTGATTAGAGAGAGCATTCCCACCATAAATGCCTGATCGCTAGTGCCTGGTTGGGCAATATCATTTTGCTGAGACAATAGCTCGAGGAACTTAGCGCGGTTAACCACCCTTTGCTGTAAATCAGTATTTAGTTTTGAGCCTGATTGGGTGTAGACCAACAGCATCATCCATTGGAGTAATTGTTTTTGACCTAGCACTACTAAAGCTTGACGCACGCTAGATATTTGCATATGTCCGCCAATCCCAACGGAGTTGACTAGACGCAACAAACCCAAAGTTAAGTCTGGGCTATTTTTAAAATATGGCTCTATTGCAGCAATGTCTGAATCTTTAAACAGCAAGCCAATGACCTGAATAAGACTTAATTGCTCGGCTTTTGGTTTCTTGCCTTTGAGTAGGGTTGGCTGAGAGAAATACTCTCCCTGGAAAAGTTTAATACCAAGGTCTTTACATAAATCAAAATCAGCTTCCGTCTGAACATGTGACGCAAAAATAGCAAGTGTTGGAGATTGTTTCCGAATATCAGCGACCAGCGCTTTGAAATTCGGTTGCGATAATTGATTTAAAACTACTGACTTACCATCTGCCATCGTCAACGCAAGATTGACCTTAATATAGTCAAGTAAGGGAACAATTTTTTCATTCGCCATAGAAAAGTTGATCCACTCAACAGCGAAACGAAAGCCTTTTCTTTTTAGAGACTGAAGGCGCGTAATAGCATCTTCACCAAAGCGAGAGAAATCAATTAACTCTAGAACAATTCTTCGCGGAGGTAATAAATCGATGGTGTTGCTAACAAGCATCTTCTCAGAAACAGGAATAAATCCATCTACATCGCCAAGAACACTTTCAAGACCAAAGTGGCTCATTGCATTAATGATGATATTGCTACTAACCGCTAAATCATCATCGTCAGTATGATTGTCTAAGCTTTCCTTAGAACGAAATAGCATTTCGTAGGCAACGATTTTTCCACGAATATCGAGGATCGGATTTCTACCCAGAAAAATATCCGCAGAATTTGCATCCATCAGCACCGGATCAGACTGAATCATGTGTCCCCATTTCGCGAAAAAAGAATAAATACCCCCTGGATATCACCATAGGATATAAGCAATGTAATGTGGGGAAAACGGATTCAATCCGCTGAATAGAGGCATAAATAGCACTCTATTCTATTTTGAGACTACCTAGGTAGGATTTAGGCGGAAGTATTAATTAGGGAGCCCAAACTAGCGCCAACCAATAGAGAATGATCAGTGTGATCAACCGTAGGATTGCTAGGATTGCCAGAGCTATGCGGATTATTAGGCCCAGCTACCTTATTCTGCTGCTGCGCTTCCTGGGAATTAGCAATATCTCTAGATAGTTGATCCATTTGGGTTTTATCACCAGAACTCAAGGAACGCTCAAGCCTCTCAAAGAGTGTGCTCGGTGAAATAATACCGCCGCTTCCAACAAAACCTAATAGAGCTTGTTGCGCTGCATCAATATCTCCGCTGCGCAAGGCTGCGCTTAAAGCACCCAGATATCTGCTTCTAATATCTTGAGTAGATGGGTCAGGTGAACCACCATAAGATGAAATTGAATTTATCTGCATATTCATATGACCTCCTCTAACTAAAGAATATCTCCTAAATTACGTTAAATATATTAAAAATGCACAAAAGCCAAAAAACTAACTTTTAATACACTTCCCATGAGTTTCTTTACGACATCCATTTCGGAAACTTTAATGAATATCAAAGAAATTTCTTTAATTTTTGCAAATCCTCATTTAAAGCATTAGAAATCGCGCTAGATTCACTGATAGCCTGGCTAATTAGGGTAATTTTTGCGGCCAAATCCTCCTGAGAGATCATTTCAGACTTAGATGACAATAGTTCGATAGCAAATCGGATCACCAAAAGGGGCTGACCCAGATCATGGATTAACTGCTCCAGATGCGAAATGAGCGCTTGAGCCTCATTTTTGGGCACATCTTCCCCTGAAATCATTGGTTTAAATGCTCAATTGCAGATCTTTTTACCATCAGCTTGCACAGTGCAGGTTGTGCCATTTGCATTAATCGTTCGATTGCCGTTAGTGACCGAGCTACCACCCTGTACAGCGGGTGAATTAATAGGGTCATAGGCACCAGGAGTATTCGTAGGGTAGGCATAAGGCGCGACAATGGGATATACATCGGCAGGATAGCTAGGGTTTCTACCTACTTGTCCGCCACCCATTTGCGGCCCACCAACTGGACCGCCCCCAATAGGGTGGGAAAAGGCAAGTCCTGAGCTTAAGGCGGCCAAAACTACAGGGAATAGCAGCAATGTTTTACGAAAGCTCATGATCTAGCCTTTTTATATTAAGACAACAGCATGCATTATGTACTCGACTGCTCGTCTGCAGCCTCTTCAACCTCTGCATCAGGCCACTCGTCTTCATCTGGCTCTTCTTGTGTCTGCTGAACGAAGCTTCGAATAGCGTGCAGGGAATCGTCTGCAATAGCCTGCATTGTTAATGGCTCTAGGTCATCTACCGCTAATAGGCGCATCTTATCTTCATCACCCAACTCAGCAGCACGAGCCAATTCAAGTAATTGTCCTAAAAAGCCACTTCCATCAGAAATCGCATCAACCACAACGTGGGGCAAATTAAAGTCTTGGAGCACTTCACGGCTAGGCTTATCAAACAGCACCTCAACCAATGACAGTCCACCGGTCAAGAAAGCCAAATCGGTAGAAGCAAGGCCGCCGCCAGCACCAAGACGGCCCGCAGCATTCTCCATAAAGAACGCCCTTACGCAAACGTGCTGCAATAAAGGAAGGGAATCTAAATGAACGCCTGCGTTGTTGTTCGCATATAGCAATAGCTGTGTCCATCGAGTAATCCGCTTAATCCCGGAAAGAACAACGGCATCACGGACGTTTTCAACCTTACGGTGTTTTCTCTTTCCTTCAATTTCAGCAATCTTAATAAGATGCTTGGCCACAGTTGGATTTTCAGAAAGCTCAGAATCCAATTGAGACAATTCAGGGTTGGAGAGTAGCAGCGTGAGTAGCTTCAAAAGCTTGAAATGCTTTTCATCTCTATGCAAAGATGTTTCTGGGGCAGCGTGAGTAAAAAAGTAGCCCTCAAATAAATCAAAGCCAAGCTCTTTAGCCTGATGGAATGCCTCTACCGTGTTGACATCAGTAGCGAGAGCCCGGATTTCAAGCTCATGGCATTTCTCAATAATTGCTTTTAATTGCTCAGGATTGCTATGGGCCGGATCAAGCTTTACAAACTTGAAAAGCGGCAAAATCTCTTGGTGACCCTCAAATAGGTGGTCAAAATCGGTAAGTACTAGTTGATATTTAACTCTATTGAGGCTTTCGCATTCCTTCAAAACATCTGGATCAGCCAAAAGCTTATGGGGAATCTCCAAAGCAAACTTAAGCGCAGGCACTGACCTCAACTTCTTATCTAGCAAAATTTCTCTATTAACCTTAATGAAGCCAATTTGACGACCAAGTGAATTTGCCACTCCCTTTTCACGCAGAGCACGCATGATTTCACTGAGCTTTACAAATGGCTCTGGAGGCTGCTCTGGCAACTCCTCTGTTGTAGCTTCAGCCTCCTCGGGAGACTCGCTTGGGGTCTCGACCTGCTGCTCTTGAGCCCCTTCAGTAGCGCCTTCAGATTCAGCAGAAGTATTGTCATCATCTTCGGATGGCAAGTAGGAATCTGGATTTAAATCCTTTTCTGCGATTTCTTCGGGAGTCGCGCCTGCGGCAATCATTTCCGCGCGCCTTAAGGCAATTGCATTTGCACGCTCTGCATCTGCTTCAGTACCCATTCTGAAGAACAACTCAAAGCCCATCAATACGCTATTTTTATCCACAATCGGCTCGCGGCCAAAATAGGCATTCTCTGGCTCAATTGGATCTGGCAATACAAGCTCTTCTGGCTCTTCTGGCTTACTACTCTTAAATTTAGAAAAGAATCCCATAATTACCTAAATTCATTCAATTTGATCGAGTTAAAAATGTATTCCCTTTGCATAGGAAATGCAATAAGTAGTGAACCTTACCCATAAGGGCAAAGGTCAAAATTACGGGGTCTTTTTGACCTGCTGCTTTACCTGTTCTTTGGCCAAATTTAAGCTTGCAATCAGCGCTTCGATTTCCTCGAGCTTTTTAATTGCATCCGCTAACTTATCCCGAGTAACCATAATGGCATCAGTATTACTTCTGCTTTCAGTCTGGGTTTCCCGCAAAATCGTATGCATCGATTTTTGACTGTTATTTAACACGTCAAAAGAATCATTGAGCTTAATTGCGTAAGCCGCTATAGCAACAAAAGCTATCGTGACAATGATAAAAATTACAGGAATTAGGGTTTCACTCATATTGAAGTAATTTTACATCTTTATGCGCGCCGAGCAAGTGGCTTAAGGGCTAATCCAATGGCCATCCTAGGAAAAAAATATTTTTTCATGAATTCGCTAAAGCTTTACTAAAAATAGCCGTAAACAAGGGGATGGGGCTTCCTTTTACGAAAAATATCTATTGAAAACTAATTATGCTCAATTTATCTAGAGCCTTAGGGCCAATTCTATCTGCTGCAGTGAGAAAAACTGACCAAAGTATTTATGATGTCCAGCGCAGTTTGGCTACCGGAAAAAATCCCAATATCAATGCCGCTGATAGGAGCGTTTCTACCTCAATTGCCCTTGAAATTAGCCTTTGGGCAGTGAGACAGCAAAGCCTTAATCAGACCCAAAATATTATTGATGTTGCGAGAACGGGTTTAGATAGCGCCACTAGTCTTGTCTATCAGCTGCAAACACTGGCCAGCAGCGCCTCGAGCGGTACATTCTCAGATTCAGATTTGTCGAATATGAATGCGACTTTTCTGGTGCTAGCAAAGCAAATTATTTCAACCGCTTCAAATGCAACCGTAAATGGTACAAACCTACTAGTTGGAACTACAGGCGCTGTTTTCTACGTCGGCATTAGCACGGCCACTCGATCAGCTACCGCAATGACAATTGCCGGGATCAATCTAGACTCAATTGGGGCAATTTGTACCGCCCTGAGTATTACCTCCTCAGGAGCTGCAACATCAGCTATATACGTATTGTCAACCCAACTCACCAATATTAGCGCGGGGCAATCTTCGTTGAGCGCTAACTCTATGGCGATGGCTGCCAATTCAACTGCTGCGTCTAGCATCAGCGCCAGTCTGGAAGGTTATATTGCGGCGACTGAAAACATCGACGCTACAGCCCTACAAATTAAGCTGCAAGAGCTAAATCAACAGCAGAGTATTAACTATTATTTAGTTTCTCAAATGAATCTTGAATCAGAGAAAATGCTTGCGATCTTCAAATAAACGCCCTAAGACCATTTATTTAAAGGAATAATTTCACTATCAATCAAAATTCCCAGCTGAAATCCATCTACCGAACTAATATTGGGATTAATGTGGGTTGTGACCACATGGCGAATGATATTGATAGTCATATTTCTCAATTCGCTTGGCATAAAAACCTTGATTTGAGCGTTAAACAAAGCAAGTACTTTTTCCGCATCAATAGACCTAAGTTCAGGATAATGACTTTTATTGGAATTCATCATCATTAATAGGCTCGATTTCACATCAACACCTTCTGAAAAGTGGCGATTGAAAGAGCGGCATAGGGATCGAGCAACATCCTTATCGGCGGTTCGGATCATGGGAGAGAACGCTGGATTAAAAGTTTAATTTTTATCATAGCATACGGCTTATGAAGCAAAATATTCAAAACAATCTAGCTATTTCCCCTAATATAATCAACACGATACACTCTAAAATATTTTGACCCATTCCAGATTATGAAAACTTCTATAGCGCTTTTCGCCATCACTCTTTTATCTAGTCCAATCTTGGGCTTTGCACAAGAGGTGGACCCAACTACAGCATGTATTGCGAATCTAGCAGAGAACCCTGATTTTCAGATGATTAGCAACAAAGTTGCCTTAGCTGGACCAAGTAATCAAACTATTGAAATGCTCACAAATAAGTCAAAGCCCAAGAAAAATGAAAAGGCTGTGATTTCAAAATGGAACTCATCGCTAACGGAATGTATTAATTTAGGAAAACAATATAGAAAAGAGAATGAGACCGAGTTCATGCAAGCAGCTCAGGCCGAAACATTCCAGAACTTTGAAAAGTTAGTGGAAAAACTGTATATGAGAAAGATTACTTATGGCGCATTTGCTAACGCAAGAGCTGCAGAACTAGAAAAATATAACGCTAAAGTTGCTCAGAATCAACGCAATATTGAAAACAAGAAAAATCTAGAGACAACAGTCAAAATCAAATCAATGTAAATATAGGAAATCTATGAAAGGGATCTACCTAGTCTTTGCCGAATGGTGCAACACTGAAAACATTTGGATTGCCTCATCAAATGATATTCCTGGTTTTATTGCTGAGGCCGATAGTATTGAAGCGCTATCAACAAAACTACAATCCCTCATTCCTGAGTTGCTGCTTCTGAACAAGCAGGTAACCGAAGAACAAATCATCATTGAAATTGTTGCGCGAAAGTTTGTAAAAACTCAATCTCTGGAGAAATAGCATGGTGACCGTCTACTCTCAATCCATGGGTGCATCTCTCACACCAAAGATTATTGACTTAATTAAGGCTGCCGGTTGTGAATATATCCAAGCGGGTCATCGTGGCAATCATGATATTTGGTACTCTCCGGCAACTAACCTACATTTTCCAGTAGATAGCAAAATTCGTTCAATCAAGGCTGCAAATATTCTGCTGAGCATTTCAGGTCTGCCTCATCTTGTTGAGGAGAGTGAGGATGAAGATGAAAATACTGAAGAATAAAATTCAGGAGCAATCAAGCTAGCTTTCTTGATTTTCTGAGCTTCCTTCTGCTTGCGGAGTCAAAATAGTAGGGTACGATACAGCCCAAGTGCCTGGATAATCACGGCTATAGTGCAGCCCCCTACTCTCTCTTCGCATCAGGGCTGATCTAACAATCAGCTCCGCGCACTCTAGTAAATTACGTAACTCAATCAGATCTCGCGTTACCTTAAAGTTGGCGTAATACTCTTGCACTTCGTAGCGAAGTAATTTGATGCGATGTAATGCGCGCTCAAGTCTTCGATTGGTTCTTACAATGCCAACATAGTTCCACATTAAAGAGCGCAACTCATCCCAGTTATGCGCAATGACTACCTGCTCATCAGCATCTTCTACTTGACTCTCATCCCAAAGGGGTAGAGTCGGCATTGCTGGGGCCTTAAGTTCAGAGATATCTTGTGCAGCCGCTTTACCAATAACTACACACTCCAATAATGAATTACTTGCTAAGCGATTGGCGCCATGAAGCCCAGTATACGTAGCTTCGCCAACTGCATATAAGCCTGGTAAATCTGTTCTGCCTTTCAGGTCAGTAACCACACCCCCGCAGGTATAGTGCGCAGCAGGAACAACTGGTATGGGCTCTTGGGTAATATCCAAACCAAGACTTAAGCAACGCGCATAAATCATGGGGAAATGCTCTTTAATAAAGTCTGCACCTAAATGGGTTGCATCGAGATGTACAAAGTCTAAGCCATGTTTTTTCATCTCAAAATCGATTGCTCTTGCAACAATATCCCGCGGCGCTAGCTCTTTACGCTCATCATGCTCTGACATAAAACGAGTGCCGTCTGGCAATTTCAAGATCCCACCCTCACCTCGCATAGCTTCTGTAATTAAAAAGGTGCGATCACTGGGGTGATACAAACAGGTTGGATGAAACTGAATAAACTCCATATTGCCAACACGACAACCTGCACGCCAAGCCATCGCGATTCCATCCCCTGTTGCAGTATCTGGATTACTCGTGTAGCGATATACCTTTCCCACTCCACCAGTAGCAAGCACTACAGACTTTGCCTGAATTGTCTCTACGCGATTATTTTTGATATCTAAAGCATACACGCCATAACAACGATTTGGTTTGCTACGTTGGGTCTTAGCATCAAGATGGCGATTGGTAATAAGATCCAGCGCAATCCAATGCTCTAGGATCTGAATATTTTTATGGGCTCTAGCTTTATCCAATAGAACTTCGTGAATTGCCTTACCAGTGGCATCGGCAGCGTGTGCAATACGACGATGACTATGACCACCCTCGCGGGTTAAATGCAAACCCATCGGCCCACTCTCATCGGCTGTAAAGGGAACACCCTGCTCTACCAACCACTTAATAGCATCAGCACTTTCTTCAGCGATAAAGCGTGCTGTTGATTCAACCACTAAACCTGCGCCAGCATCAATTGTGTCGGCCACATGAGAATCAATGCTGTCGTGCTCCTTGTCAACGACCCCAACGATACCGCCTTGTGCCCAAGCAGTAGCGGCCTCACCTAAGCCGCGCTTAGCCATCAAAATCACGGGCTGAGATTGAGCTGTGCGTAAGGCTACTGTTAAACCGGCAAGACCTGCCCCAATAATGAGGACAGGTAATTCAGCTTGAGCCTGGGAAGGAGTGGGTTTTGAACTGGCCATAGAAGGTTCATTCTAAAGGGCAAATGAAATTAGTGAGGTCTATGTAAAAAGGCTCCACTTTGGGAGCCTTTTTACTGATGCTAAGCGCACTTAAATATTGGCACTAAGCTTTGATCCGCCGGGGGCATTGGTACCGTAGCCCATAATCTTTGCTACATCACCACCTTTGGCGAGTTTGACTGCGCAATACTTGAACTCTGGGATCTTGCCAAATGGATCTAAGGCAGGATTAGTAATCAAATTTGCTGCTGCTTCATAGTAGGCAAACGGAATGAAGATCACACCTCTTGGGGTACCATCATCTCTTCGCACATGAATGCCTACTTCTCCGCGACGAGATTGAACTGTAATCACATCTCCAGCTACCACACCAAGCTGAGTCATGTCCTCACCATTCATAGAAACGGTTGCCATTGGCTCAATAGCATCAAGCACAGTGGCGCGTCTTGTCATACTGCCGGTATGCCAATGCTCTAACTGACGACCTGTAATGAGTACGAATGGATACTCTCCATCAGGCCTTTCATTTGCAGGAATGATGTCTGCTGGCACAAGCTTCACTTTGCCATCAGGAGTAGCAAAAGCATCATCAAATACGATTGGTCGACCTGGGTCTTCTGCTGAGAGGCATGGATAGGTAACGCTAGATTCTTTTTCTAAGCGCTCCCAGGTAATGCCCTTAATCGCGCCATGCATGGCTTGACGCATCTCCTCATAAACCTGCGCAACTCCATCATCGGAGCCTTGGTAATTCCAATTCAGACCCATGCGTTTAGCAATTTCTTGAATGATCCACAGATCAGGCTTAGCATCACCAGGAGGATTAATTGCCTTCTTACCCATCTGCACCATACGGTCGGTATTACTTGCAGTACCGACCTTTTCTGGCCAAGCGCTTGCCGGAAGGACCACATCGGCTAGCAATGCTGTCTCAGTCATAAAGATATCTTGCACAACCAGGTGCTCCAACGAAGCTAAGGCATGACGTGCATGATTTAAGTCAGGATCACTCATTGCTGGATTTTCGCCCTCAACGTACATGCCGCGAATCTTATCGGGGTCACTATCTGGCGCAGTGATCTTGTGCATGATTTCAACTACGGTGTAGCCTGGTTTCTTATCGAGTGGCATGCCCCAGAATTTTTCAAACCAGGCATGTGCTTCTGGATTGTCTACACGTTGATAATTCGGGAACATCATCGGAATCAAACCAGCATCGCTGGCACCCTGCACGTTATTTTGACCGCGCAAGGGATGCAAGCCCGAACCCGGCTTACCAATTTGGCCCGTGATACTCACTAAGGCAATTAAGCAACGCGCATTATCGGTACCATGAACGTGCTGGCTAACACCCATACCCCATAAAATCATGGCTGACTTCGTAGTAGCAAACTCTCTCGCAACTTCACGCAAGGTCTCTGCAGGGATTCCGCAAATAGGGGCCATGGCTTCGGGGCTATAGCCCTTAATATTTTCCTTGAGGGCTTCGAAATTATTAGCGCGATTCTGGATGAAATCTTGATCAGCTAAGCCCTCCTCGATGATTGTATAAATCATCGCATTAAGCATCGCTACATCAGTATCTGGCTTAAATTGCATTGTGCGCCAAGCATGCTTACTGATCTCGGTCATGCGTGGATCACACAACACAATCTTTGCGCCACGCTTAGCGGCATTCTTAAACCAAGTTGCAGCAACTGGATGGTTAGCAGTTGGGTTTGATCCAATTAGGAAAATCAAACTTGAGTGCTCAACATCATTCACCTGATTACTCACTGCACCAGAGCCAACACCCTCCAAGAGTGCTGCCACAGAAGATGCATGACAAAGACGAGTGCAGTGATCTACGTTATTACTACCAAATCCTGTACGAACCAGTTTTTGAAATAAGTAAGCCTCTTCATTGCTTCCCTTTGCAGACCCAAAACCAGCCAATACTTTCAAGCCATGCTTATCTTTGAGTTTTTTAAGGCCACCACCAGCAAACTCGAGCGCCTCTTCCCAACTGGCTTCGCGGAAAATATCAGACCAGTCTTGCTTGCCTTCAAGTATTGACTCATCCTTAGGAACACCAGGTTTGCGAATTAATGGTTTAGTGAGGCGCTGTGGATTATGGATGTAATCCATACCAAAGCGACCTTTGACGCAAAGGCGATTGTGATTAGCGGGGCCATCACGACCTTCTACGCTAACAATCTTTTCGTCTTTAACGTTATAAGTAATTTGGCAACCAACACCGCAGAATGGGCAAACAGAATCTACCTTACGGTCAACGGTTTGCGAACCAATTAATCCCTTAGGCATCAATGCACCCGTTGGGCATGCTTGTACACATTCACCACAGGCAACGCAGGTGCTATCACCCATGGGGTCGTTGAGATCGAAGACGATTTCGCTATGGGCGCCGCGCATAGCGTAGCCGATCACATCATTGACCTGCTCTTCACGGCAAGCGCGGACACAACGGTTGCACTGAATACAAGCATCGAGGTTGACTGCCATCGCCGGGTGAGAAATGTCATTCGCAACCTTCTCGCGACGCAATGCTTTTAACTCTGGGCGTACTGTGACATCCATGCGGCTGGCCCAAGTGCTGAGCTCGCCATGTTGATTCTTCTGCTCTTCTGCTTTGCTATCACCCACCCACTTAAAGCCTTCATCAGGCATATCTGAGAGGAGCATCTCTAGCACTAACTTCTGACTCTTTACAGCACGCTCGCTATTGGCTTTAACTTCCATTCCTGGAGTGGCACTTCTGCAGCAGCTTGGGGCTAAGGTGCGCTCACCATTGATTTCGACTACGCAAGCACGGCAGTTGCCGTCAGCACGGTAGCCATCTTTAAAACATAAATGGGGAATATCAATACCGTGGCGTTTAGCGGCCTTGAGAATAGTTTCACCTTCATAGGAAACAATCGTCTTGCCGTCTAGCTTGAACTCAACGGTTGGTAATGCGAGCTCTTTTGGATTAGTTGGTGCGTTCATCTTTGTCTCGTCTTTCCCTATTTAAGCTACTTCTTGTGGGAAATATTTATGAATACAGCGAATCGGGTTTGGCGCCGCCTGACCTAGACCACAGATAGAGGCATCAACCATCACAGTTGCTAAATCTTCTAGCGTATTTTGGTCCCAGGATTTGGCTTGCATGAGTTTTGCAGCTTTGCCCGTACCAACGCGACATGGGGTGCATTGACCACAGCTCTCATGCTCGAAAAAGTGCATCACATTGAGCGCCATATCGCGCGCTTTATCTTTATCGCTAAACACCATGACGGCTGCTGATCCAATGAAGCAGCCATAAGGTTGCAAGGTATCGAAATCCAATGGAATGTCATTCATCGTGGCAGGCAAAATCCCGCCCGATGCGCCACCCGGTAAATAGCCATAGAACTGATGGCCATCTTGCATGCCGCCACAGTACTCATCAATGAGTTCCTGAATCGTAATGCCTGCTGGCGCTAACTTCACGCCCGGCTTTTTGACGCGCCCGCTAACACTGAAGCTACGTAAGCCTTTACGATCATGTCTACCAAAAGAACTAAACCACTCAGGGCCACGTTGCACAATGTCGCGCACCCAATAGAGGGTCTCAAAGTTATGTTCTAGAGTTGGTCTTCCAAAAAGGCCAACCTGCGCAATATAAGGAGGACGCATGCGTGGCTCACCACGTTTACCTTCAATACTCTCAATCATTGCGGATTCTTCACCGCAAATGTAGGCGCCCGCTCCACGACGTAATTCAATGGTCGGTAATTTAAATGGGGGATTGGCTTTGAGTTTAGCTAATTCGGCCTCGAGGAGTTCGCGGCAGCCGTGATACTCATCACGTAAATAGATATAACAAGCATCAATACCAACCACGCTTGCGGCAACCAATAAGCCCTCTAAGAAACGGTGTGGATCACGCTCTAAATAAGTACGGTCTTTAAACGTTCCTGGCTCACCTTCGTCAATATTGACAGCCATAAGCTTTGGAGCAACTTGATCTTTCACAATGCGCCACTTACGCCCTGCTGGGAAACCGGCACCACCTAGGCCACGCAAGCCAGAGCTTTCCATCGCCTTAATAATGCTTTCAGCATCGCGCTTGCCATCAATAATTTCTTTTGCCAGACCGTAACCGCCTTGGGCACGATAGGACTCGTAGCCAACATAGTCTGGGGATAAGGCTTGATTTTCGCCTTGTGGAGAAACGCCCTGTTCAACCAAAGACGCTGGATCAAAGTTGGCATTATCTTTAGCCATCGGCTGGGTTGTTAAGTTGTTCTTAACGGCAGCTTGCACTTTATCGGTTGTCGCAAAGAGCACTGGATATTGGTGAACTACCGCTACTGGAGCTTGCTCACAGCGCCCTACGCATGGGGCTGCAATGACTTTGACATTCGGGTTACCTAAAATTGTCGGGAGCTTTGCTAATAAGTTTTGCGCACCAGCCAACTCACAGGCGATACCGTCGCACACACGCACAGTGATGTCCGCTACCGGGTCATTGCCACGCACGACTTCAAAGTGGTGATAGAAAGTCGCCACTTCATAAACTTCTGCCATTGGCAAATTCATTTCTTTTGCCAGGGCAACTAAATGACGATCATGCAAAGCACGGTATTCATCATTAAGCTTGTGGAGATTTTCAATTAACAAATCACGACGATGTGGCGCATTACCAATCAGTTGCCGTACTTCCTCTAAGGATGCATCGTCTGCTTGACGACCTTTGAGTTTGCTCTTACGACGAATGGTCTCCCTCAAATCATCTGCAGTAGCAATGGCAACTGCTTTGACTTCTCCGGAAGGCTTTGGGTGATTCATAGTTTATAGTCTCTAGTTTTTATACTGGTACTGCCATTGTGCGAAACAGCATCTCTTGCTAGACGAGACTGAACTTGTCTAGTTAGACATGCAAATAATCGCTTGATTTTGGGTTATTTCACCCCTCAAGTCCTTGACGGCGCTCAAGGGAATGAATTAAGGGTTTACCCTAGTCTATAACATTGATGGGTATGGCTTGTCGCCTGGAGGGTTGGAGTAATCTAACTTGCGCTCATATACCCTAGCTTTGAAGCAGTCCTGGTAACCCTTGCTACCGATCTGCCAGCCTATGGAGGTGCAGTCGTCTTGGGCGGCAGATTCAATAGAACCGCAGCCAGCAAGCATGGTGATAGCAGTGGCTGTGATGATTATTGGTAGTTTTCTTAAATTCATGGCTCAAGTCTACTTGATTCTGATCTCAACCTCGAGGGGCACACCCTCTTTTCCAGACTCAACTGACTTCACATCACCCGTGGCAATCCGATCCTTTAAAGCGGGATTTGCCTTGATCATTAACTCATAAGCAATCGTTGCTCTGGTTTTAGCCAATTCCTTGAGCTGGGCATCACTCACATCAATTTCCGCAATGAGCTCTGTGCGCAATTGTTGGTTGCGTGCTTCACCATCCGGAAGTGTCAATAAACGCTGACCCAATTTAATGCGGCCAAGGTATTGTGCGTAGGCGGCTTTTAAACCAGACTGCACTCTTGGGTCGGATAGACTTGGGACGGGAACAGGATCGCCTGCGGTCAATTTAAAGCCAGCCTCCTTCAAAATAGCAGTATCAGCTTTTACTCTGGCTAGCTCTTGTTTATCTTGAATGGGATCGTAAGTACCCATAATTTCTAGGTTAGCGTTAGGACGCCTCACCAAATAGTCGCCAAACTTTTCTAGGCGATCTTGATCAGCAGGCAAAAAGACTGCTTCGCCGGGCACAGCATTCACCCCTTCATTACCACCCATCCCAAGAATCGATGCCAAAGCTCTAAAGGGTGCAGTAGCGACATTGGTCAATACATTGGTAATCGCCTGCCAGACCAAACCGCTGGCACTAAATTCTGGTGAGTCCACATTACCTGAAATTCGTACTGTGACATCAATGGTGTCATCAGCATCCTCTAATAATGCAATCGCCAATCCCAAAGGTAATTTTTTACCCTTAAAGTCTGGCACTTCATCCCCTAACTCCACCTTCTTGATAATGATTTGATTGCTACCATTGAGCTCGCCATCTTTAGCACGGTAATTGAGATTGAGATTTAAGCGTCCACTAGTAATTTGATAGCCTGCAAAGTTCATGACGGCCGGATTAAATGTAGTGAGTGGAAGATTTCTAAAACTCATCGCAATATCGTGATTGCGACGCGGATCATCAAAGGAAGCTTGCCCCTTCGTTCTCATACTTCCCGAACCTGCCACCACTCCATCCATTGCGACACTAGCGAAACGTCCCGGAGTATTACTAACCCCCAGAAAAGTTGCATTGAACTTTTTAATATCGACCTTAAAGTTTGGTCGCATCGCTAAATCCGAAAACAGTACTTCGCCATCTTTTAGGTTAACGGAGCGCATATCCAAATGAAATGGGGCATTTGTAGATTCTGTAGCAACTGCCTGCCCTGTCTTATCGCTTTGGGGCTTGGAAAATAATCTACGGAAATTAGATAAGCCTTCTTCATTCATTTCAAAACGGAGTAAAGGACGATCAATCAGCAACTCATCGATTGTCAGACCAGTTCCCGAAGACTGATTGGCTGACTTACTCAGCTTGTATTCCAGCTGACGTAACTCAGCCGCCTTCCAGAGAATTAATGGGGTTTTCTCGCCCTTTTCCGCAACCACCACATCAACCAAATGAACGTCACCTGAAATCACATCAGCGTCTGCGCCAAGTTTGACTGTTAGGTTAGCATTCATCAGCCCGCTTTGAGCTGTTAATTCTTTATTCGCAGGGAGCATGGAAACGATCGGCGCTAGCGAGATATTTTCCATATTGATCTTGCCATCTATCGCCTTAGATATCGTATTAAGATCCCAGTGAGAACGGAGGCTTCCCTGATCCAGCTGCAGATCGAATTGCAAGCCTAAGGCGCCTGGGCTTGGATTATCTAAGCCCCCAGTAATCGTGACACGATTAAAGGCAATCGTCTTATTAACGCCCGGTATCAATAACTGCAAGGAACCCAAGTTGAAGTCATACTGACCACGCGCACCTGAGACAACACCATTTTTATCGTAGTTTGCTACCTTCAGTAGCTTCATAGAAAAAGGCTTGAGCTCCTCTTTTAAATTAGAAGTTGCATCAATCAAACTTAAGGATGCTGAATTGACTACCAACTGATCAACAGAAATCTTGGTAGGCTTTTTAACTTCTTTAGGATCGCTGGGTGGCAAGCTTTTCTCCACTGCACGAATGAATTCTTGCCAGTTCCAAAGGGCTGTCTCAGCAGATCCTCCTTTAATTACTCTTTTTTCAACTAGGAGCTTGGGCTCTTGAAGAGCAATCTCATCAAAACCAATCTCTCCGATCGCTAGCTTGGTCCACTTTAAAGAAACCAGTAACTTCTGAAATTGCAGGAGACTATTGCCGCCATTTTTAGCCAGATGCAGACCATCAATCTCTACTCGCAATCGTAAAGGAGAAAGACTGAGGTCCTGATAAGCAATGTCATAACCAATCTTATCGCCATACTCAGCAACAGACTTTTTAACAAAGCCTGGAACAAACACATGGGCACCAGCCCAAAAGAGAGTGACTAACACCAAGAGTAGGCCCACTAAGCGTAGGCACCACACTTTGAGCACGAACAGATTGAGGTGAATCATTCTGATATCTTAAGGGAAGTTGCAAATGAAAAAACCACCCGAGGGTGGTTTCGATACTGCTTGGCGGAAGGGGCGGGATTCGAACCCGCGGTAGGCTATTAACCTACGCACGCTTTCCAGGCGTGTGACTTAAACCGCTCATCCACCCTTCCGGAACCGATGATTATACGATTGCCGAAAGGGTTTAGCCTTAAAAGCTTATACAGACTCCTTGAGCTGCTCCAAAATTGCTGGATTTTCAAGTGTAGAGGTATCTTGGGTAACCTCTTCACCTTTAGCAATCACGCGCAAGAGACGACGCATGATCTTGCCAGAACGGGTCTTAGGCAAGTTATCACCAAAACGGACATCTTTTGGTTTTGCAATTGGGCCAATTTCTTTACCAACCCAGTTACGCAATTCAGTCGCAATCTTCTTAGCGTCGTCACCGGTTGGGCGACCACCTTTGAGAACTACGAATACGCAAATTGCTTCACCAGTGAGTTCATCTGGGCGACCAACTACTGCAGCTTCTGCAACTAATGGATTAGCTACCAAGCAAGACTCGATTTCCATGGTTCCCATACGGTGACCAGAAACATTCAAGACATCATCGATACGGCCGGTAATCGTGAAGTAGCCAGTATCTTTGTTACGAATTGCACCATCACCTGCAAGGTATAGGGTGCCACCCAACTCTTCTGGGAAATAGGATTTCACGAAACGATCAGGGTCACCCCAAATCGTCCGAATCATGGAAGGCCATGGACGCTTCACAACCAAGATGCCACCCTGACCGTTCGGAACATCCACACCAGCTTCGTCAACGATAGCCGCTTGAATACCTGGCAATGGCAATGTGCATGAACCTGGAATCATTGGTGTTGCACCAGGCAACGGCGTAATCATATGACCGCCAGTTTCGGTTTGCCAGAAAGTATCCGCGATTGGGCAGCGTGAACCACCGACATTCTCGTAGTACCACATCCAAGCTTCCGGATTAATTGGCTCACCTACAGAGCCTAAGAGGCGCAATGAAGATAAGTTATAGCTCTTTGGATGCACTGCCTGGTCATTGCTAGATGCTTTAATCAAAGAACGAATTGCAGTTGGTGCTGTATAGAAGATGGTTGCATTGTGTTTCTGAATCATGTCCCAGAAACGGCCAGCATTTGGATAAGTTGGTACACCTTCAAACACAATCTCAGTAGCGCCAACAGCGAGCGGGCCATAAGTAATATAAGAGTGGCCAGTTACCCAACCAATGTCAGCAGTACACCAGAACACATCATTTGGCTTAATGTCAAAGGTCCACTTCATAGTGAGAATCGCCCACAAGAGGTAACCGCCTGTAGAGTGCTGCACGCCCTTTGGTTTACCAGTAGAACCTGATGTGTACAGAATAAATAATGGGTGCTCAGCGCTAACCCACTCTGGCTCGCAAGTCGTAGCTTCATTCGCCATGATTTCTTGCATCCAAACATCACGGCCTGCCGTCATCGCAACATCAGAACCGGTACGCTTATTCACGATCACATGCTTCACCTTAGGGCATTCGCCAGTGGAAAGAGCCTCATCACAAATTGCTTTTAATGGCAATGCTTTGCCGCCACGGAACTGTCCATCGGCAGTAATCACGGCTACTGCACCGACGTCCATAATGCGATCGCGCAAAGCTTGGGCAGAGAAGCCACCAAACACAACAGAGTGAATTGCACCAATACGAGCGCAGGCTTGCATCGCCACAATGCCTTCGATAGTCATTGCCATGTAAATGATGACGCTGTCACCGGACTTAATGCCCATCTTACGCATTGCATTTGCCATTTTGCAAACGCGCTCAAGCAAGTCTTGATAGCTTACTTTAGTCACTGTGCCGTCATCTGCTTCAAAAATCAGAGCTGTCTTATTACCTAAACCAGCTTCAACCTGACGATCCAAACAGTTATAAGAGGCATTCGTTGTGCCATCTTCAAACCACTTGTAGAAAGGCGCTTTAGATTCGTCTAAAACTTTCGTAAATGGCTTTTTCCAATAGATGTTCTCTTTAGCAAGGCGACCCCAAAAACCGTCATAATCCTGATTCGCTTCATCGCAAAGCTTCTTATAGGCATCCATACCCGGAATAGCAGCACCCTTTACAAAGTCTGCGGGTGGGTTAAATACGCGGTTTTCTTGCTTTAATGGTTCCATGCTTCACTGCCCTCTATCTAATAATCAATAATCTATTTTTGCAAAATGCCGCAAAATGATGGGTTTAGACCCTCGGAACCTTAGAAGATAAGTGAAAACACCCGGGATTTGCTCTATGGCAAACCCTTAAAATAGGTCAAACCTTACTAATAATGTGGAAATAAGCCAAAAACCATGACAAATATCAAACAAAACGACCTAATTCAAAGTGTTGCAGACGCATTTCAGTTCATCTCTTACTACCACCCTAAGGACTTTATTACTGCCATGGGTAAGGCTTATGAGCTTGAGCAAGGCGCAGCCGCCAAAGATGCATTGGCACAAATTTTGACTAACAGCCGGATGTGCGCTGAAGGCCATCGCCCAATGTGCCAAGACACCGGCATTGCTGTTGTATTCATGAAGATTGGTATGAATGTCCAATGGCCTGATGCCACGATGAGCGTTTCTGAAATGGTGAACGAGGGTGTTCGCCGTGCCTATCTCAATCCAGAAAACACACTCCGTGCTTCGGTCTTAACTGACCCAGCAGGCAAGCGCAAAAATACGGGTGACAACACCCCTGCTGTCATCCATTACGAAATTGTTCCTGGCGATGATGTTGAAGTGATCTGCGCTGCCAAAGGTGGTGGCTCAGAAAACAAAGCCAAGATGGTGATGCTCAATCCATCCGACTCCATCGTTGACTGGGTAGTAAAAACCGTTCCAACTATGGGCGCAGGCTGGTGCCCTCCTGGCATTCTCGGTATTGGTATTGGCGGCACTCCAGAAAAAGCCATGTTGATGGCAAAAGAATCCTTAATGGGTCCCGTAGATATTCAGGAACTCATTGCGCGTGGACCTAAAACACGTGCTGAAGAACTGCGTCTTGAGATTTATGACAAAGTAAACAAATTGGGTATCGGCGCCCAAGGTCTTGGTGGCTTAGCAACAGTACTCGACATCAAGATTATGGAATACCCAACCCATGCTGCTTCCCTACCTGTAGCGATGATTCCAAACTGCGCAGCCACCCGTCATGTGCACTTTCATTTACACGGTGATGGTCCAGCCAAACTGGAGAAGCCTTCCTTATCCGATTGGCCAGATGTCACGTGGACACCGGACACCAAAAAATCGAAACATGTCGACGTCAATACATTAACTGCTGAACAGGTAGCAAGCTGGAAACCCGGCGATACCTTATTGCTAAATGGAAAAATCCTTACTGGTCGTGATGCAGCCCATAAACGGATTGCTGATATGTTAGCCAAAGGGGAAGAACTTCCAGTGAGCTTCAAAAATCGCATCATCTATTACGTTGGTCCAGTGGATCCTGTGCGTGATGAAGCAGTTGGTCCTGCAGGCCCCACCACCTCAACGCGGATGGATAAGTTCACCGAGACGATGCTTGCCCAGACTGGTTTGATTTCCATGATTGGCAAAGCTGAGCGTGGTCCTGTTGCAATTGAGGCCATCAAGAAACATAAATCTGCCTATCTCATGGCCGTTGGTGGCGCCGCCTACTTGGTATCTAAAGCGATTCAGTCTGCTAAGGTTGTTGGCTTTGCTGACTTAGGCATGGAAGCTATTTATGAATTCGATGTCAAAGACATGCCAGTGACTGTTGCTGTTAACTCTGAAGGCATCTCTATGCACGAGACTGGCCCTCAAGAATGGCAAGCAAAAATTGCTGGTATTCCAGTCAAGATTGCTTAACCAAGCTCACAGCGCTAAATCGCTTTGGCACTCATAGGGGTTTTTGATTCTGGCGTTGGAGGCTTATCCATTTTGGATGAGGCTCTGCGTCAGCTTCCGCAGCACGACTATATCTATCTTGCGGATTCAGCTAATGCCCCTTATGGGGAAAAATCCAGCGAATGGATTACCGCTCGCAGTCTTGCCTTATGCAAACATCTGGCTAGTAAAGGCTGTGATGCAATTGTTGTAGCTTGCAATACAGCTACTGCAGAAGCAATCAAACAGATCCGCGCTGAATTAGATATTCCGATCATTGGTGTTGAACCAGGGATTAAGCCTGCGGCGATGCAATCGCAAAATGGGATTGTAGGAGTCTTAGCAACTGAGGCAACCCTAAAGAGCGATAAATTCAATGCACTATTAGCCACTCTGCCAGATCACTGTCGTTTCATTAAGCAGGCTGGCGCAGGACTCGTCCCCCTGATTGAGGCTGGTAAGGCAGATAGCGAAGAAACGTTAGAGCTATTAGGTAAACATCTTGTACCTATTTTGGATGCTGGCTCAGACACTTTGGTCTTAGGTTGTACGCACTACCCTTTCCTTAAAAAATCTATTCGCAAACTTTTAGGTGACAGCGTTACCTTAATTGATACAAGCGATGCCGTTGTAAGGCAACTGAAACGAGTACTTGAGGCATTGCCACAAGATGAGCATTCTGCAAAACGCAGTTCTATTTTATTTATCAGCAGTAAAAATAATGCCTCGCTTTTAAGCATGTCCCAAGATTTACTCACGAGCGATTTAAATGTATATGCAATTGATTCAGCATTGCTGGGTGAAGTGTCATGAGCAGCCTCATGCAAAAACTAGACTCTCGTCTGCCGTTTACCAAATCAGAACGGATCATCATTACTATCGTTTTAGTCTTGCATGCTTTGCCAGCCTTGGAATTTATTCATCTCAGCGCACGTCCACCCAAGATAGATGACACGCGGGTGATGGCAAATTTAGTGAGCCCTTCACCAACCAAAAGTCAGGAAGCACCAGCTGCACCGAAGCCCACGCCACCCAAACCCAAAGAAGAGCCTAAGAAAAAGGTAGAGGAAAAGCCGACACCAAAACCAGCGCCAGCGGAGCCTAAACAATCAACAGCCGCTCAAAAGCAAACAGAGTCCAATAGTGACTCCCAACCCCAAAATGCTGCGGTGGCACCCTCTACTGCTGGCGGAGCAAGTGGCACGCCAATTCAGACCGACATTGGTAAACTGGAAGTACTCTACCAACCCGATGCTGATGCTTACTACCCTTCGTTCTCAAAACGTTCTGGAGAACAAGGTACGGTTATTGTGCGATTAATTATTGATCAAACGGGCAACGTTGAAGATATTGCCCTTTTGCAATCGAGCAACTTTCCGAGGCTTGATCGGGCTGCCAGTGAAATCGGGAGACGTTATCGCTTTAAGCCTTTTTTAGTAAATGGTTCACCACAAAGAATTTCTACCAATCTCTTAATTAAATTTAATCTCAAGTAAACACATTATGAATACACCATTTGGCATAGCAAATCTTTGGCTTGAAGGCGACTTCATCACCCGCTTTGTGGCTATCGCACTTATCATCTGCTCAATTGTTACTTGGGTTATTTTGCTCACCCGCTTCTGGGAATTGCGCAATCTTCGCAAGCTCAAGCCCGAGCTTGATCAATTCTGGCGCGCCACATCCTATGATCAAGGTTTACAGTCCTTTAGTAACCATGCGCTGAATCCTTACTATCATCTCGCTAAATCAGCAGCTACTGCTTCTGCACATCATCAGAATCAAGCTCATGATCATCGTGAGTTACTGCAAACCCTCAATTACTCTGAGTGGATGGCTAGAAGCCTCAAGAATAGTATTGATGGTATTGCGGCAGGTTTTCAGAAGGGACTGACTTTTCTTGGATCTACTGGTGCGATTTCACCTTTCATTGGTTTGTTTGGGACCGTATGGGGCATCTATCACGCACTCATTGCGATTAGTAGCTCTGGTAGCGCACAGCTAGATCAAGTTGCCGGCCCAATTGGTGAGGCACTCATCATGACTGCCCTGGGTTTAGCGGTGGCGATTCCTGCCGTTCTGGCTTTTAACGCCATTAACCGCGCTAACAAATTAATGGTGGCTGATCTCAATCGCTTTGCGAATGATCTTTTAGCCTACTTTGTGACTGGTGCGCGCGTGAAGTCTGGAGAATAAGCATGGCCTTTCATATTCAAGACGATCAGAGTGATGACAGCATCATGTCTGAGATCAATATGACACCGATGGTTGATGTGATGTTGGTGCTATTGATCATTTTCATCATCACCCTACCCGTCATACAACAAGCAGTAAAGATTGAGCTGCCTAAAGCCAATAGCGTACGCAATGAAGTCAAACCAGAATCCGTTCAACTCAGCATTGACGGCAAGGGTCAAATTTTCTGGAACAGCACTGCAATTGATTTAAAAACCTTTGATGGCTATGCGGAGAAAGCCGCTCAGAAAGAACCGCAACCAGAGATTAATTTGCGCGCAGATAAATCCGTGAAATATGAGTACGTCGCTCAAGTCCTGGCGGCATCTCGTCGCGCCGGCTTAACGAAGTTGGGCTTTGTAACCGAACCTGATTAAGTTCTAGCGTGGTTTTGCTGGTGCTTTAGCTGGGAAACAGGTTTCTTCACTCACGTGAGTCCCATTTCCTAAAGATGCACCCAAAATACCGCCCTGTATTTTTTCAACCTTCTTTAATTTCCCAGTCGCTGGGTCAAGAGTGATGTGGGTTAAAACTGTGCCAGCAGGATATTGAACGCCCATGAGGTTCTCGGCTGGAAAACTAGCCTCTATCACTATAAAAATATTCGGCTTAGCAAGTGTGACGCTCTTCACAACTTGCGCTCCAAAGGCATCAGACTGATCCAAATCCCGATCATCTAAATAGACTTTTGCCTTTTGAGTCTTTGATGCAAGCGTCAGTTGCATGGAATACTCTTCAACAAAATCCCTTTCGGATCTTTTACAGTCAAAGAAAGCAGACTGTCCCATTACCGGAGTCATGGTGCAAGCAAGTAATAACAGGAAGATTAAATGTAATGTTCTCAAGATCTGAATGAGGAAACAATTGAAATGCTGGTGCCCGAGGCCGGAATCGAACCGGCACGACTTTTTTGAGTCGGCAGATTTTAAATCTGCTGTGTCTACCGATTTCACCACTCGGGCTCGCACAAACAGAAACTGCTGCGCTAAATAAATCAAGACAGTCTGGATTTTAGCACGCCAGAGGGGCCTTAGCCTGAAGGCCCAGAGATCTTCATGCCCAGCGGGCTAGCGTATAAAAGCACTAAACTACCCCCATGAAATTGCAAGGAAAGTCCAAGGCCATGAGCTCGTTTATACGGGGCGCTTTGTTCATTGGTGGCACTCTCTTGGCCATTGCAGTTTTGATTGTTCTGACTTATTTATATTTTGCTCAATCCTCCCCTGCTGGCAAAAGAACAATTAAAAATCTGAGCGACTCTGTTGTCATTACTTTTGATGAGAGTGATGTGCCTCATATCAAAGCCAACACTCAGGCAGATGCCTTATTTGCCCTAGGCTATTTACATGCTACTGAGCGCTCTTGGCAAATGGAGGTCAATCGCCGTTTGGCTAGCGGTCGCCTCTCTGAAATTTTAGGTGGTGAGACTGTCAAGATTGATCGCTTTATTCGTACGCTTGGCATTAAGCGCGCTGCTGAGCGTCAATTTGATCGCTATCCTGTGGCAGCCAAACGTTTGCTGCAAGCTTATGCCGATGGCGTGAATACTGGCAATGCTCAACTAGGCTGGGCGCTACCAGTGGAGTATTTTTTAACGGGGTCTAAACCCGGCCATTGGTCACCAACGGATAGCGTCGCCTGGATGCTGATGATGGCCTACGATCTTGGCGGAAACTGGGATAAAGAATTACAACGCTTTGAACTCTCGCAGTTCCTCAGCACAAAACAAATTTGGGAAGTATTGCCGCCCTATGAAGTAGGCAGTCTGGTAAGCAGTATGGATTTTGCTAAGCTCTATAAAGAGCTGAATGTATTTAATCCCGCCACAGGTCTATCTGAAGAAAAATCCAAAAAGCTTCCCACAACTGAGCTCGGTTCTCTGGATCTTCCGGGCGGAAAAGATGGGATTGGATCAAACAATTGGGCATTAAGCGGCAAGCTCACTACAAGTGGCAAGCCTTTGCTAGCGAACGACCCTCATTTGGGTCTATCGGCTCCAGCCATTTGGTATTTTGCCCACCTCGATGCACCGGGAATGAATGTGATTGGCGGAACTCTACCGGGCATCCCAGGAGTGGTTTTAGGAAGAACAGATAAATTTGCTTGGAGTTTTACCAACACCAATCCCGATGTACAAGACTTATATATTGAGCAAATAGATTCAAGCAATCCCGGCATGTATCGTGGTCCTGATGGCCCGCTCCCATTTAAAGTACATCAAGAGATCATCGACGTCAAAGGTTCGCCATCCATTACCTTCTTAGTCAAAGAGACTCGCCATGGTCCTGTTATTTCAGATTCCTATGCACGTGCCAAGCGTAGCATCGATACCAAACGATTTGCCTTGGCGCTGCGTTGGACAGCACTTGATACCGAGAATCAATCCGTCGTTGGCCTTTTAGAAATGAATCATGCCAAAGATTTAGATGCCTTTAAGCAAGCGCTGCGAAAAAACTATGCCCCAATGCAAAATGTGGTGATGGCAGACGCCGAAGGCAATATCAGCTATCAAGCTGCCGGCATTGCTCCTAAGCGTGTTTTACACCAAGGGCTCTATGGTCTGGCACCGGCTCTTGGCTGGGAGAAGCAATACGATTGGACTGGCTATGTTCCTTTTGAGCAGCTACCGGCAAGCAATAATCCCGAACAGGGCTGGATTGCCACTGCCAATCAAAAAATCATTGCCGCCAACGATCCAAATCCATTGACGGCGGATTGGGATCTGCCAACGCGTTACGACCGCATTGTTGAGCTCATTAAATCTCGAAGTAGCCATGACCTCAGTTCGATGAAAACTATGCAGGCAGATACCCTGTCGCTCGGTGCCACTCCCTTATTAGACTTATTTAAATCGAGCAACTCAAATCATAAAATTGCTCCACAAGCACAAGAAATCATTCAAAAATTTAATGGTGATATGTCTGTTAATAGTGCTGGCGCTCTGATTTTTAATGCTTGGGCAGATCAGCTGACTCGCAATCTATTCTCACGCTTAAGTTATTTATTTACCGAGAGCTATGGTTCGCGCAGTTTTAGACAACCCCTCATCTTGGCCTTGCAAAACCCTGATAGCTCTTGGTGTGATGACCCCAAAACCAATCAAGCAGAGTCTTGCCTAGACTCCTCTAATAATGCTCTTGATAAGGCTTTGGATTATTTAAGTAATCAATACGGCAGTGAACCCAAAGGTTGGGCATGGGGTAAAGCGCATATTGCTACTTCAGAGCATCGACCACTGAGCAAAGTTCCAGTATTGGGCGACCTCTTCAATATTAAGACGCCCTTTCCTGGGGATGCCTTCTCTATTAATGTTGGCAGACCTCAACTCCTGAAATCTACCAACCCCTATGAAACAGTCCAAGGCCCTAGTATGCGGGCGATCTATGACCTTTCAGATCTAGAGAAGTCGCTCTTTATTTATCAAACAGGTCAATCTGGCTGGGTACAAAGCAAGCTTTATCGAAATATGAACCCTCTGTGGGCAAATAACGAATACCTACCATTACAGATGAAACCCGAAAAGACTCAGCGCCAACTTGAATTGAATAGTAAATAAGACTTGTCAACAGCACTCGCTAAGGCGTTTAGAATGTCTTATCGCTATAAATCAGTCACCGATTAGGACTATGACCCATGAAAAAATTGACTCCATTCATTACGGCCACTATTTTTACCGCCTCCATGTCTTGTATTAGTAATGCCCATGCTGAGTGGAAAGAATTGGGCTATAACGAGGTAATGGCTGTTTATGTTGATTTAGATACGGCTAATGTTAGCGGCGAGAAGGTGCAAATCATGTCCATGTTAGATTTTAAGAGGCCTGGAAGAAACCCAAATAATAAAGAGACTGTGAATTCTATTATTGGCCTCAATGAATACAACTGCCCTGAGATGAGCTATCGCCCAATTGCCTTTAAAGAATTTTCTGGCAGTAAAGGTACGGGCAAAGTAGTTTCTGATAACAACACTCCTGATAGCAAGTTTGAACCTGTCATCAATGATTCATGGACAGCTGGAGTATTTAATGTTGTCTGCCAAAGAAAATAGTCTGCCCACAAAATCTCCATTTAATTTCGGGGTTTGCTTACTCCCTATTTTTTGTAGCCTAGGTTTACAAGCCTGTATTGCACCTATTGCAGCTGTTGGCGCCTCAGGCTCAGCTGCCGCCAGTAGTGCAGGAGGTGCTATAGCTACTGCTGCAGTTGCGAACCCAGTAACGGCTACCAGCCTTGCATCCACTGCAGCCACAGGCAAATCCCCTTTAGAGCATGCCGCCTCAGCAGCCACTAAAAAGGAATGTAGCTTTTTGAATCCGCTGTCATCTAAGCCAATCTGCATAGAAGTTTCCATCCCAACGGTCACCGATAACAGCACACCCTTAATGGGTCCTGCAGATCAAATGATTGATACTGCTAAGCAGCAGAACATCTCCGCCCCGCTGTCTAAAGACTAAAATAAGCGTTTACCTGCATTTTTACTAATCTAGCTATGACAACAGAAAACTATTACCTCACCTTAACCTGCCCCAATAAACCAGGCATCGTTGCTGCAGTTTCAACCTATATCTTTCAAGCAGGCGGTGATATTGAAGAGGCTCAACAGTTTGATGACAAGGCTTCTAAACGTTTCTTTATGCGCGTTAGCTTTAGTTGCACTACGGATGGCAATACTCTCAAGTCTGGCTTTCAAGAAATTGCGAAGCGTTTTGAGCTCACCTGGGATTTGCGTGCTGTTAAGGATCTCAAACGTGTCTTGATCATGGCGTCAAAGCTAGATCACTGCTTGGTGGATTTACTCTACCGTTGGCGTATTGGTGAATTGCCAATGATTGTCTGTGGCATTGTCTCGAATCACCCACGTGAGGTATACGCTAGCATCGATTTTGCTGATATTCCGTTTTACCATCTACCGGTTACTCCTGAAACCAAGCCGGCACAAGAAGCTAGACTACTAGAGATCATTGCTGATTCCAAGGTCGACATGGTCATTCTGGCGCGTTATATGCAGATTCTGTCAGATGATTTATCAAGCAAATTGTCTGGACGCTGTATCAACGTACACCACTCCTTCTTGCCCAGCTTCAAGGGTGCTAAGCCTTATCACCAAGCCCATGCTCGCGGCATTAAATTGATTGGTGCTACTGCTCACTTTGTGACTAGTGATTTAGATGAAGGCCCCATCATTGAGCAAGATGTGACGAGGGTTACCCATGGTGATACACCGGATGATTTAGTGCGTAAAGGTCGTGACTTAGAACGCACTGTACTTTCTAGAGCGCTGCGTTACTACTTGCATGACCGCGTCTTGATTAATGGCGCAACCTCAGTCGTCTTCTCTGATTAATAGCTAAGGTCTGACCCCTGGAGCTTCTAGGGGCATCCCCCTGGCTCGCCACATCAGAAAGAGTTCTAGCTGAGCCATTTCAGGGGAGCCATACTCAAACTGCTGTGCCCGCACTCCGCTCATGCAGTTGCGCAAGCGGCGCTGTACAGATCCTAAAGTTTGCCATTCCAAGCGATAGATGGGATACGCATTAGGGTGGCCTTGTGGGATCAGGCTACCGCCTAGCTTTAATCCTGCTCTATCTTCGTGACACTGGGCACAAGACAAATTGAGCTGCCCCATTCTCTCGTTAAACCAGCGTCGCCCTTTTTGTAATTCAACTTTGTTTTCTGAAGTTTCTTTAACAGCAATCGGCATCCCTTTGGATTGAACAGCTACATAAGCAGTCAGCGCGAGCAACTCCTTATTTTCATAAGGAAGTAGAGGCACACCTTGCGCCGACGTTCTACATTGATTAATTTTCCCCTCAAGCGTTTGCAGCTTACCTTTGATCATCTTTGGAAATTGTGTTGCTATACCACGCATCGATTTTTTAGCATCCCCATGACAACTAGTGCATGCAACATTTTTTGACCCTGATTTTGCTTGCCAAAGACTTTCGCCTTCAGCGATCCAAAACATGGCAGGATTTAGAGAGGGGTCATCCTGCATAGCCTTATTTTCAGCAGACATGAGCTCATAACTCGATTGCTTTTTATTTGGGGCTTCAGAAGCAGCTATGGGGGCTGATACCGCTAGTAATAAAAAGCAGCAGAATGCTGCGAGGCGAAAAGTGATTGCTAAGCGCACAGAAACTCTATGAAACAGTGATGCGCGCTTGATTCACAGCCTCATAACCGCCGTCACCAAGCCACTTAAACTCGAGAGTTCCAGATTCAGTTGCAATGGTGGTGAAGATAATTAGTGGATTAGCGCCGATTCCTGGATAAAAGTCCGCCTTAAATACCTCTACATTGTTGTAGGAACAAGTAAAGATACGAATCAGATCTCTTGGGATTAATTTTCCAGACTCGGTATATCGGAAGCCTGACTCCATATCATGCTGAGCAATAGCCCGGATCTCAATCACTGCGCCCTTCTTTGCGCTGGCGGGAACGGTAACTTGGGTGCGAGATGTCCTACTCATATCATTTCCGTACAAGCAGATAAGGTTACCAAGGTTTCTGCTGACCCTTTCCAATAACTGCCATTACTCATTTGTGCGATAGCCCAAACCACTTGACTATCAGCTAAGCGTACCCGAGTTGTGATGTTGGCGGTACCTGAACGAGGCGTTAGATAGGCCGTAAAAATATTGGGGGAAGGGTTGCCCTCGGCAATCACATGAATCGCTTTGACATAATTATCATTAGTCATCGGACTATCAACACTGACTTTCAAAACAACGAGGTTACCGTTTTCAACTAACGGTGGAATTGTCAATGTCACACGGCCTTCTTGAATTTTGGCATTACCAGTCATTTTTTGAATAGCCTCATCTGCATCTACTTTTTTAGCAAAAACCAATGCGGGGCTAAACCATACGCCCAGAGTGAATACTCCTAGCTTTTGGAATCTTCGAAGCCAATCACGGCGATGCATTTTGAGAGGGGAATTAAATTTCATATTCATTGTGAATTTTGCTTATTTAAACTGACTAGAAAAGCGACTACATCCTCGATCTCTTGGCCATTGAGAATCGGTTGTCCTGCAAATTTTGGAGCAACCTGATTGAGGTGTCCAGTTTTGTAATAGGCAGGCATGATGGTATTCGGATTGAAGTGACTTGCATCCACAATGCGCGCCCGCAATTGGGGTGCATTAAGACGCGCAACGCTTGCTCCCAGCTCTGGTGCCAGGTTTCCCTGAAAACGCTCTTCTGGAAAAGGACCGCTATGGCACAAGAGACATAAACCCGTTTGACGACTTGCCACGATCGCTCTACCCCTGCTGACATCACCAGGTGCAGAAGAAAGGGATTCGAAAATCGAATCCCCCACAATTGACTGAGCGATGGCGCTGCTGAGATTGAGGACGACTAGCAAGCTGGCTGCTAGTACATACCTCATTCTCATTGTTGCAACTTCACAGTCTTTAAACCAACTTAATGCCGCTGTTTTTCAATGGCACTGTACGCAAGCGTTTACCAGTTGCACGATAGAACGCATTGAGTACTGCTGGCGCTGCAACTGCAATTGTTGGTTCACCAACGCCACCCCAGTCCTTGCCACCACCTTGGATGACAATGGTTTCAACAGGCGGCATTTGATATAAACGAATAGAGCCAAAGGTATCAAAGTTCTTTTGTACAACCGCACCTTTTTCGATGGTGATCTCTTCTTCGAATAGGGCTGAAAGGCCATAGACAAATGAACCAGACACCTGACGTGCAACTTGAGCTGGATTAACCACAAAACCTGGGTCTGTAGCAGCCACGATGCGATGAATCTTCACTTCATTACCATTTTTTACAGAGAGTTCACAAGCAGCGGCAACATAGCTACCAAACGATCTCATTTGTGCAAGGCCACGGAATACACCTGGTGCAGCCGGCTTAGTCCAGCCAATACCATCGGCAACAGCATTTAATACTGCGATCGCACGTGGGTAGTTCTGCATATGCTTACGACGGAACTCTACTGCATCCATACCGGTTGCTTCTGCCATTTCATCCATGAAGGTTTCGATAAAGATCGCATTCTGATTCACGTTCACGCCACGCCAGAATCCTGGTGGGACATGGGTATTACGCATCGCGTGATCAATATGGAGATTTGGGAAGCTATAGGTAATGCCATGCTCGCCAATTTGGTCTAGACCTTGGTATACAACAGGGTCCTTACCTTTATTGGTTGCAACAACGGCTGGGCGTACTGCTGACAAAATAGACTGGCCAGACAAGCGCATATTGAGGCCTGTCACGTTCTTTTTATCATCGATAGCGGCAGTCATCTTGCACATCATGACCGGATGGTAACGACCTTGCGTCATATCCTCTTCACGAGTCCAGATCAACTTCACCGGGGTACCGGGCATCTGCTTAGCGATATTCACCGCCTGAGTGGTGTAGTCCTGAAAGGCACCACGACGACCAAAGCCACCACCGAGGTTGACTTTATAGACATTACATTTATCTGCAGGCAAACCTGAGGCAGCAATCACAGCGGCTAGTGATGCTTCACCGTCTTGTGTTGGCACCCATGCCTCACAAGAATCAGCTGTCCACTTTGCAGTGGCAGTTTGCGGCTCTAAGGTAGCGTGATTTAAGAATGGATAGAAGTAAGTGGCTTCAATCTTTTTAGATGCGCTAGAGAGTGCTGCATTGACATCGCCGTTAGTATTACCTACAAATGTATCGCTAGCATTCAAGCCCTCTTCTAGCATCTTCTTAATGGAAGCACTAGACACATTCTCATTCGGACTGCTTTCCCAAACGATATTCACTTGATCCAATGCAGTCTTGGCTTGCCAGAAAGTATCGGCTATTACTGCAACTGCAGTATCGCCAACCTGAACTACCTTTCTAACGCCCTTCATGCTTTGGGCTTTAGCAGCGTCATAGCTCTTTACTTTGCTACCAAACACAGGTGACTCTTTAATGGTTGCAGTCAACATGCCGGGCAACTTCAAATCAATGGCGTAAATTTGCTTACCAGTGACCTTGTCGGCCGTTCCGTCAATACGATTGACAGACTTACCAATCAACTTCCACTCTTTTGGATCCTTGAGTGGAACTTCCTTTGGAACTTCTAATTGAGAGGCAGCAACAGACACCTTACCAAAGGTAGTTTTGCGACCAGATGGTGTGTGGGTGATCACGCTATTCTTTGCTACACATTCAGAAGCTGGCACATTCCATTGGTTTGCTGCTGCTTGAACCAACATGATGCGTGCTGCTGCACCGCCTTTACGAACATATTGCTCTGAAGTACGAATACCACGGCTACCACCAGTAGAGTAGCTACCCCAAACTTTATTACGCTTGAGATTTTCGGCAGGAGATGGATAGTCATAAGAAACTTTTTTCCAATCACATTCCAACTCTTCAGCAACCATTTGAGCTAAACCAGTAATCGTGCCTTGGCCCATTTCTGAGCGAACGATACGCACAACCACATCATCGTTTGGCTTAACTACTACCCACACACCAATTTCTGGCGATGCGAGTGGTGTCATTGCTGTAGTACCAGTACCCATAGCAGCATGGGCCTCAGACATGAGTGAAAAATCAAAGCCAATTGCTAAACCAGTAGCAATTGCGCTAGAGCCAACAATAAAGTGGCGGCGGGAAGTATTAGTATTGGTAGTCATCTGATTCCCCTTATGCCTTGCTCACAGCATGAATCGCTGCGCGCACTTCTTGGAAGGTGCCACAACGGCAGATATTGGTTACTGCTGCGTCAATTTGAGCGTCAGTTGGCTTAGGAGTATTGCGTAATAGTGCTGTAGTTGCCATCACCATGCCAGATTGGCAGTAGCCGCACTGAGGCACTTGGTTATCAACCCATGCTTTTTGTACTTTAGATAGCTGGCCGTTCTTTTCGAGACTTTCAATAGTCTCAATTTTTTTACCTACAGCAGCTGAGACTGGCAAAGAGCAACTACGAATCGCTTGACCATCAAACAGGACGGTACATGCACCGCATACGCCAACTCCGCAACCATATTTAGTACCGGTCAAACCAACCTGCTCACGAATCACCCACAGCAATGGGGTATCTGGATCCACATCCACCTTATATTTTTTGCCATTGACATTTAACTCTGCCATGAGTGTTCTCCTATTGATTTTTTAATATCGGGGCACCTTCTCTCGAAATATCCCTCTTTTTTATACCCTACTTTTGTTGTGACTATATTAAACAAGAATGAATTTATTGCTATGCAACATAAATTCAGCCCTGTAAGATCAACCCATGATCTCCGGCCTTGTTCAAATACTGCTCTTCCAAAGCTTGGGTGAGCTAGTTTCTAAATTCTTATTACCCACCTTACCGGGTCCCGTGATTGGCTTGGTTCTTTTGGTTGTATGGCTGGTCCTGCGCAAAGGAATCAATGCTGAACTAGCAATGGTTGCAGACGGCTTTAGTCAATACTTAGGCTTACTCTTCGTCCCTGCTGCCGTTGGTGTGGTGCTCTTTCTGCCGCAATTACAAGCAAATGCTCTGGCAATCATGAGCACTCTTGTAGGAAGCGTCATCTTGACTATTGGGTCGAGTGCTTTGGTAGTTCGCTTTTTAAGCAGGAAAGATGCTCATGAGTGAGAAGCACTCTATTGTGGAAATTTGGGTTTACCTATCGGGTAGTCCACTCTTCGCACTCTTTCTGACCTTGGCAGCCTATCAAGTCGGACTTACTATTTATAAGCATGCCAAGCAAAATCCTCTGGCTAATCCTGTAGCCATTGCCATCATTCTGGTTGCTACCATCATTCAGCTCATCGAGATGCCCTACTCGACCTACTTTGAAGGCGCGCAATTTATCCACTTCTTATTGGGTTCAGCAACGGTTTCCTTGGCTATTCCGATTTACCGAGGGCTGGCTAGCCTAAAGGGTCGCTCCATACCACTGATTGTTTCATTAGTTACCGGTGGCTTGGTTTCTATAGTGAGCGGGGTTGGCATTGCTAACCTGCTGGGTGCCGACTCCAGTATCACGGGGGCGATGTACCCTAAATCGGTTACGGCACCAATTGCCATGGGTATTGCAGAACGTATTGGGGTATCACCAACACTTACTGCTATCTTTGCTGTCAGCACCGGCATTCTGGGGGCGATCTTGGCACCCTTTGTTTTAAATGCGCTAGGTATGAAAGCGTGGTGGCAAAGAGGCTTTGCAATTGGGATAGGTGCCCATGGTATAGGCACCTCAAGAGCATTTAGCATTCATCCTGAAGCAGGAACTTATGCAAGCTTAGCCATGGGTATGAATGGTGTGATCAGCGCTGTCGCTATACCAGTAATCTATCACTTATTTAATCAGTAATTAATTCACTTTCATCGCAGCATCCACTGCATCACCCAGTACGCTACACAAGAACTCTACTTCTTCCGGTTTAGAAATAAATGGTGGGCCTACTGCAATACAGTCACCTGCTACACGCACCAGAGCTCCGCGTTCAATGCAAGCTTCTAGAACCTTCAATGCACGCAGTCCGGGTTTTCCTGGTACCGGCTCAAGATCAATTGCGCCAGATAAACCAAAGTTACGAATATCCAATATTCCAGACTTACCTTTTAAGGCATGCAGGCCATTTTCTAAAACGGGCTCTAATGCTCTAGCGCGATTGACTACATCATCTGACTCAAAAATATCTAACACTGCATGGGCGGCCGCTGTTGGTATTGGGTGTCCTGAATAAGTGTAGCCATGAAAGAATTCAATCGCCTGCTCTTGCCCGCCATTACCAATAATGCTGTCATAGATATCACCGCGCACTAGTACACCACCCATCGGAATCACGCCATTCGTGATCCCTTTAGCAAAGGTAATCATGTCAGGCGTCACACCAAAACGATCAGCACCAAAGTTAGCGCCCAAGCGACCAAAGCCGGTGATGACCTCATCAAAAATCAGCAGAATGCCGTGCTTGGTACAGATCTCGCGAATCTTTTGTAAGTAACCCTCTGGTGGAACGATCACTCCGGTTGAACCTTGCACCGGCTCAAGAATGACTGCGGCAATCGTATTGGCATCATGTAATGCAACGATCTTTTCTAATTCATCAGCAAGATGAGCGCCCCAAGTCGGCTGCCCTTTAGAAAAAGCCATTTGAGAAAGATTTAATGTGTGCGGCAAATGATCTACGCCAGGGATCATGAGACTAGTAAACATTTTGCGATTAGCAACCATGCCGCCCACCGAGATGCCGCCCATCCCTACCCCGTGATAGGCACGCTCTCGACCGATCATACGAACACGAGAAGCATTTCCCATCACGCGGTGATATCCAATCGCAATTTTGAGCGCAGTATCTACCGCTTCAGAGCCTGAGTTAGTAAAAAATACTTTATCTAAACCCTTAGGTGCCATCTTAGCAATACGGCTTGCAAGACTGAAAGTAGCTTCACTTGCCATCTGAAAAGCTGGGCAATAGTCCATGGTTTCATATTGTTTGCTGATAGCTGCACCAATCCGTGGATCGGCATGCCCTAAAGGCGAGCACCAAAGCCCAGAAAGGCCATCAAACAGCTTACGTCCATGATCGTCATAGTAGTAAGCTCCTTTAGCAGATTGCATCACTTTAGGATTCTGATGAAAGTAGCGATTGGGGGTAAATGGCAACCAATAGGCTGACATATCAACTGTCTTTGAAGGGCTGTTCATGCTTGTCTCGTATGTGTTTAATAGAATTATTCGATACTATAGTAATTCAATAGCTTTTCATTGATCACCCTCATGAATTTAACCAACTATCCCTATGCCAAGCTCTAATGACTCCATTACGGTTGAGACCCTAGCGGCATTCAGCGCCGCCTGGAACCGCCACGATATCGACTCCCTCATGAGCTTTATGAGCGATGACTGCATATTTCAGACCGCAGCTGGTCCAGATGCTTGCGGCACGTGCCATGTTGGCATAGCGGCTGTAAGGGCGGCCTTTGAAAGTGCCTGGTTGAACTTTCCCGATGCCCAATGGATTCATGATCAACATTTTGTCCACGAAGACTTTGGAGTGTCTCAATGGACCTTCACCGGAACAGCTGCTGACGGGACTCGGGTTGAGGCTGATGGTGTCGATGTCTTCACCTTTAAGGACGGCAAAATTCATTTAAAAAATGTCTTTCGGAAAAATCGCCCGAACTTGCCAGCAGCAAAGTAAGTGGGAATGCTCTAGACTCAATCCCCATGAAATACGACCCGCTTTATGACCCCCTCAACTCTCAAAATCCTGGAACGGGTCAAGACTATGCCCCCAGTTATTGGGTTGCTAGTGCCGGGACGCCGCCATCAACAGATGGTCCAGTAAGCCAAGATATTGATACCGATGTTGTTGTGATTGGTTCTGGCTCAACCGGTGTTTCTACTGCCCTGTATTTAGCGCAAGAGCATGGAATCAAAGCGGTCATCTTAGAGGCCAACCAAACTGCTTGGGGTTGCTCCAGTAGGAGTGGCGGTCAGGGCCAAAATGCCAGCGGTCGATTGTCGCGCTCTCAATGGATCGAGCGCTGGGGTTTAGAGACTGCCAAAAAACTCGATCGAGAAATTTATACCGGCTTTGAGAACTTCAAAGATCTGGTCAGTCAAATTGATTGCGATGCTACTGATGGTGGCCATCTTTATATTGCACATCGCCCTGAGAAGATGGCTTATCTTCAGAATGAGGCGCGGGTTCGTAAAGATGTATTTGGATATGATCCCCTACTCATGAGCGCCCAAGAACTCAGGGAGCAATATTGTGATGATCATGATGCGGCTGGAGCTCTATTAGAGCGAGAAGGCGTTGGTATTCACCCACTGAAATTTACTTTTGGTCTTCTGAGAAAAGCCCAGAGCCTTGGAGTCAAAATTTACACTGGCAGTCCTGTGCAGGGATGGGAGACGATTAATGGAGTTCATCATATTCAAACTCCCGGCGGCATTGTTCGCGCCAAGCGGATTGCCATCTGCACCGGTGGCTATGGCATGCAGGGCCTCAAGCCCATCAAGAATCGCATACTTCCAATTTTATCTAATTCAGTAGTAACTAGACCGCTGACAGAATCAGAGATAGCAGCCTGCAATTTTCGTTCACATACCTTTTTAACTGATACGCGCACACTGCGTTTTTATTACCGTCTTCTTAAAGACAATCGCCTCCAAATGGGTAGCCGAAGCTCAATCAGTGGCGCCGATGCAAATGCACCTGAACATCTCAAGTTGTTAACGGATGGTATTGCTAGAAAGTTTCCACCTTTAGCAGGAATTCAGATTGATTACTCTTGGTGGGGATGGGTAGATGTCAGTCACGACATGATGCCCCGCATTACACAGCCTGACCCTAAGCAAATGGTATGGCATGCATTAGGCTATGGAGGTAATGGTGTTTCCTTTTCCACCTGGGCTGGGAAGCGATTAGCAGAACTTATTGCTGGAAGTAAAGCCAATGCAGAAGTTTTTAAGTTACCGATTTATAACTCTCCCCTCGAATTTCCTAATCTATTTGGTCAGGTACGCTCAGAAGCACTTGCCCCCTTTAGAAGATTGGGGCAAAGTATTCTTTATAAGTGGTATTGGTTTAAAGATGAAAAATAAACATATCCAACAAGACTCTAATTTTTTTACTACAAAGGCTCCCATGAATCTCATTCATCGCATCGTTGTCAGCGCCACACTTTCTCTTGGCTTAATGAATGCCAGCATCGCATCACCAGATACGGATTGGCCAAAAAAACCAATCCAGATGATTCTCTCCTTTCCGGCCGGAGGATCGACTGATGTCTTTGCTCGCAGCATTGCAGTTCCATTAGGCGAAGCATTAGGTCAGGCAGTAGTCGTTGAAAATAAACCGGGCGCCGGCGGAATGATTGGCATGACTGCCGCAGCCAAAGCAAATCCAGATGGCTATACCGTTCACTTTAGCGCTTTAACAAATCAGGCAATCGCGCAAGCACTCTTTAACAACCCACCTTTTTCTCTCCAAAAAGATTTTGTCTCCGTCGCTCTAGTAGGCTCTGTTCCTCATATTCTGGAAGTGAACCCGAGTGTCCCAGCCAAAAATATGACTGAGCTAATTGCCTTTATTAAGTCAAAGAATGGCAACTTTAATTACGCTTCTCAGGGCAATGGCAGTCTCTCGCACTTAGAATCTGCTTTGTTTATGCAGCGTATTGGTGCTACAGGCACACATATTCCATACAAAGGTAGCAGCTTTGCCTTGCCTGATTTAATTGCTGGTAATACCTTAATGATGTTTGATAGCTTAACGGCATCTCTGCCACATATTCAAAGTGGCAAACTCAGACCGATTGCAATTGCCTCCAGCGAGCGCTCACCCCTGTTACCAAATGTTCCAACACTTGAGCAGGATGGCTTTAAGCAATTCGATGTTGAGAATTTATTTGCCATTTATGCGCCCAAGGGAACCTCACCTGCTGTAGTTGCTCGCTTGGAAAGAGAGATTCGGAAAATTCTCACGAACCCTGACTTCAAAAGTAAGTTAGCTAACCAGGGTATTCAAACCCAATTTGCTAACTCAGAAAAACTCACAGAAATCACTGCTGCCGAACACGCCAAGTGGTTAAAGTCTGTGAAAGCAGCCAATATCAAGGTTGACTAATTAGCTACTGCATTTAACTTCTAGAAAAATATCCATGTTGATTTCTCCTCCCTTTAGTGGTGGTCGTGCACCTGTTCTTGCCAGAAATACTGTTGCCAGCTCTCAACCACTAGCCACACAAGCTGGTATTGAGGCGCTGCAAAGTGGCGGCAATGCAGTGGATGCTGCACTAGCCACTGCGATCACCTTAACCGTTGTCGAGCCAACCATGAATGGCCTGGGTGGTGATGCTTTTGCGATTCTTTGGGATGGTCAAAAACTCCACGGCTTAAATGCTTCTGGTCGTGCCCCAGCTGCTTGGACACCAGAATATTTTGCCGGCAAATCCGCAATGGATCTGATTGGTTGGAATACCGTTACCGTTCCAGGCATGGTTGCTGGCTGGGTTGAGTTATCGAAAAAATTTGGCAAACTCCCTTTTGCACAGTTATTTAAGCGTGCCATTGATTATGCGGAGAATGGTTTTCCAGTTTCTCCTGTCATTGCGCGTCAATGGCGTGAAGCCATTCCGATTCTGAAAAATGAACCTGGATTTTCAGAATCCTTTTTGATCGATGGCAAAGCGCCACAAGCGGGCCAGATCTGGAAATATCCTGCCCAAGCAAAGACCTTAAAAGAGATTGCAGCAACCGAAGGCCAATCTTTTTATAAAGGTGCGCTTGCTCAAAGTATGGTCGACTTTGCAAAGGCCTCTGGTGGTAGTTTCACCATGCAAGACTTTGCAGATAACAAACCGGATTGGATTGAGCCCCTGGCATTTGATTATGGTGAATACACCCTCCACGAGATTCCACCGAATGGCTCAGGTATTGCCGCACAAATCGCTTTAGGTATTTTGGAAGCTGCAAACGTAAAGCAATACCCAGCAAATTCTGCACAGCGTATTCATCTTCAAGTAGAAGCCATGCGCATCGCCTTTGCGGATGCTTATGAATACGTCTCCGATGCGCGCTCAATGAGTATGCCTGTGAGCTCATTGCTTGATAGAGAATATTTAGCTAGCCGTGCTGCACTCATTGATCACAATAAAGCCGGAATCTATGGCCCCGGTGATCCACACTCTGGCGGCACAGTCTATCTTTGTGCTGCAGATGAATCTGGCATGATGATTTCATACATCCAGTCGAACTTTAAGGGCTTTGGTTCTGGCGTGGTCGCCCCTGGCGGTATTGCGCTTCACAATCGTGGCATGAGCTTTAGCCTCAAAGATGGGCACCCCAATCAAGTTGCCCCAGGTAAACGACCTTTTCATACGATTCTGCCCGCCTTCTTATCAAAGGATGGCAAACCAACGATGGCCTTTGGTGTGATGGGTGGCAATATGCAGCCCCAAGGCCACATTCAAGTAGTCATGAGATTTGTAGATGAGTATCTCAACCCTCAAGCATGCTCTGATACACCCCGCTGGCGGATTGATGACTTGGGTAAGTTAACTGTTGAAGCAGCAATGCCAGCAAATATTGTTGAGGGCCTGAAAAATATGGGGCATGAAGTAACGGTGATGCCTGCAAACAGTTTAGATTTTGGTAGTGCTCAGGCAATTGCCAAGATTAGTGATGAATCTGATTCTGCCTTTATAGCTGGTAGCGATCACCGCAGAGATGGATTGGCGGCTGGATTTTAAGGATTATGAGTTGGGCAAGCAGTTCAAATAAAAGCGTTTGATCTCTTGGTCACAACTCACATCTCTAGGTTCAATTGGTCTTTGTAGAGAAATGCCCTCAATCGTTTTGCATCTACTGAGGGCAACGTAGACTTGGCCAGATGCAAATGCGCCTGAGGATAAATCGACCTTTACTTTGTCGAGTGTCTTACCCTGACTCTTATGAATGGTTACTGCCCAAGCGAGCATTAAGGGTATCTGTACATAAGTTCCCACAATACTTGGCGAGATCTTGCCTGACATCATGTCGTGATCATAACGATATGATTCCCATTGATGGCCAGCAACTTCAACGGTATTGGAATATGGCCCGTTCTTCACCATCACCTTAACTTTGTCTGGGAGCATCTCTCTAACAACACCAATCGTGCCATTGACCCAACGCTTCGGAAAATTGGGATCTGTTGCTGTAAACATCACCTTTGCACCAACCTTTAATGCCAGATTATTGGCTGAAGGTAAGTTACGTTCATCAACATTAAACTTTCCGGTTGTTTTCCCAGTATAGACTTTGACTTCATTCGTAATGGCACGCAATCCTGCGCCATTAATTTGGTCTGCTCTTGCATTGGTAGTAGTAAGTGTGATGGTTTCTTCATCTACCTCGAGGTCTTTTCGATAGCATTGTGCATTGAGCGTATCTAGTGCCTCATCTATATCCTGATTAATACGGATACGATTCAGAAGCTCCGCAAAGTGCTCATCCTTTTGACGGAAGATCTTCGATAACTCCACCATGGTGACATCTTTGCGGTGCAGAGCCATAGCGCAGAAGAAATAAGGACCTTCGTAGCCCCGATCAGCCAGCACTTGCATATCGCTACTCGATACTACTGGCGGCAACTGAAATAAGTCCCCTACAAACATCACCTGAATGCCGCCAAAGGGTTTGCCTTTTTGAGGTCCATTCTCGCGCAAGAATAAATCCATGGCATCGACTACATCAGCCCGCACCATGGAGATTTCATCAATGATCAGCAGGCGAATATCTTTATAGAGGCGCTTATCACGAAGCGGCTTAATATCCTCTTCTGGGAAGATTAAGCGGGGTGGCAATCTAAAGAAAGAATGAATCGTGACACCCTTCACTTGCAATGCAGCTACGCCAGTGGGTGCAACGACTACAACATTGCCAGGAATCGTTTCTCGAAGATAACCGATGAGAGTAGTTTTGCCAGTGCCCGCTTTACCACTGACAAAGATATAAGGATCATGCCGCTCAATAGCTTCAATGACCGCCTGGTAATCTTGGGTAACTTCAATTTCGGATGAATCTATTGCAGGACTAGTCATCCCCTATTGTTTCACGGCATCGGCGACACACCGAAATCCGATATAAACCACGGTGATATCGCTAGATTTAGATTCCACATCAGATTCTTGCTGCCTCTCTGGGCCGTACCACCAAGATGCGCCACGGGTGATATACCCCCCATTGCGCTCTGTAGCAGTCCACTCCCAAACATTACCCCCCATGTCATACATACCATTGACACCGGGCTTAGTTGTTTTGGTAGTGACATGCCCTGTGCCGCGATTCAGAGCGCCAGCAGGAGCCAGTCCTTTATAGTCACCACAGCCATTTAAGCAATGAGAAACCGCTGGAGTATTGCCACCAGGAAATGGGTAACGCTGCCCTTTGGCATAGCCAGCAGGAGGATTTGCTCTTTGCTCTAAAAATGCAGCTGAAGTCCACTCAGTATCAGTCGGCAAACGTTTGCCGTAGTAACGACAGATAGACTCGGCTTCTTTTTGGTTGAGATGCACTGCTGGTTCAGAATCCCCAGCAGGAACTCCATAAGGAGTCTTCCAAGTCCAGCCTGGTTTTTGCACAAAGCCGCTTTCATAATTTAAGCCACCACCCTTCTTTTCTGCGACGCTCACAAAACCAGTAGCAGCAAAACCTTTGACATCACCAATAGTCATCTCAGTTTGATCCCAGATCAGATTACCAATTTTCACCGTAGGAATAGAAGATGCAGGAGCACTTTGACTAGGCGATGATCGCAACATAAAGTACGCTGCAATAGCCGTTAGCAGCAAACCAAACAGAACGGTGGAGAAATCAAACTTTTTCATAACAGGAACTCCAAGCGACTCAATTGAATGATGACTATTCTAAAGAGAAGTACTTATTTATGCTCAGAAGCTTATCTGGTTTCTGCCAGCCTCTTTGGCGCGGTACATGGCCTGATCGCACAGACTGAAGTATTTCTTGAAAATCATATTAGAGGAGGATAAGTTATCGGTATGGGGGTTGTAAATTGCAATACCAATGCTGATAGTGATAGAAATATCTTTACCATCAACATTTACTGAGGGTTTGCTAGCTATGTGCTTCCTTAAGCGTTCAGCTACCTCACTAGCACTTTTCTGATCAAGCTCAGGCAGCACAATCAAAAACTCTTCTCCCCCTACTCGTCCAAAGATGTCTACTTCACGCAATTCGTCTTGGGAGCGTTTTACTAAATCAATTAAAACTAGATCTCCAACAGGGTGGCCATAGACATCATTCACATTTTTAAAATGATCGATATCTGCCATTAAAAAAGCAATGGGCATTTTGCTCCTAAAGCTTTTTTTAATTTCAATCTCAACTCTGGCAAAGGTCTCGGCACGACTCATGGCACCAGTTAAAGAATCTATTTTTGAAAACTGATCGAGTAGGAAATTACGATCCTCCAACTCAATCAACAGTCTTCGGAACTGAAACATGCCCAGCAAAAGAAACAAGGAGATCGGAACGGATAGCCAAGCATCGACAATGTTAATGCGACCGTCATTCAAAGCATGAACTAAGGGGGCGACTCTCCTGCCCACCATCAATGTCAAGCCAATGGCTAAAAACCCGCAAGCCAAACGATAAGAGCTTGCTCTAAAAAATAGGGTAACAGCAAAAATAGCTGCAAAAATTTGGCAAAGTAGACTAATGGTGTAGAGGATTAAGCCAAGAATCATAATTTAAGTTGACTCAATGATTTCTTGTAATGAATTACCCTCTTTCATTAATTCCAGTGCAGCATCAACTACTTTGGAGTCCAATTTGATACCTGCTTCAGCACTAATTTCTTCCATGGCCGCATCAAGCCCACGAGCTGGGCGATATGGACGATGGGTAGCCATCGCCTCAATAGTGTCGGCCACTGCAAGTATTCTTGCCTCTTGAGTAATTTGATCACCAATCAGACCTTTGGGATAACCGCTCCCATCCAAGCGTTCATGGTGCTGATGAACCATCTCTGCAATCGGCCACGGGAATGGAATGTCTTTAAGGATCTGAAATCCAGTTTCAGCATGCTCTTGCACCATCTTCATTTCTAACTCGGTCAGATGTGTTGGTTTGGTCAAAATTTCCGCTGGTACAGCCACTTTCCCAATGTCATGAACCATAGCAGCCATATACAAAGCTTGAATGATATCGTTATCCATGCCCAACTTTCTAGCTAAAGCCATGCTAATTTGAGCTACCCGCTTTTGATGTCCAGCAGTATAGGGGTCACGCCACTCCATGGTTTTAGACATAGCTTCAATCGTAGAGCGTAAGGCTCCCGCTAATCGCTCTTGGGTCTGCTCTTTTTCATGAATCTGTATATCTAATTGATGTTGACGCTCAATAGCACGCAAGCCAAAGCCTATCTCATGCGCAAGACTTTCGAAAAGCATAACTTCATCCGGTCCAAATGCATTCGGTACAGTTGAATAAACCAAGAGACAGCCAAAGGGATGGACTTGGCCATCGGATATTGGACAGCCGATAGAAGAACGAATGCCATATTGATGAGCCAGCTCACGCCATGGAGCAAATCCAACATCCATTTCAGTATCAGCCAGTACGGCCGACCGATTAGATCTAATACATTTTCCAGCGGGACCCATTCCGGATGTTTTTTGATCAGACCAACTCACAACTAGATTTTGAATATAAGCAACAGCTGAGCCAGCGCCACCTAAAACTTTGATAGTTTTTTCTTCATCATCGAGAGCTTGACCAACCCAAGCTACAGCATAAGGGCTTTGCGCTGCAATAGCATTACAAACCTCTTTGATCAGCCTGTCAGTAGAGTCCGCTCTGGCTAATGCTGCCGCTGCTTCTGATAGCGCAGAAAGGGCCCAACTACGCTTTTCAAGTTGAAGGCGTAGCTCACTTTCAGAACCACCCTGGCTACTCGGCTTTTTGTCAGTCATTCTTTTATTATCAATCGAATCATGGTAAATAAATCAATTTAATAGAAATAATATTAAATAAAGAAGCATCAATACTGCTAAATGCCTTGCTTTGAAAGTCAAAGCATAGGATTATGGATAAACAACAATTGGGTGAGAAATGAAAGAAGATATAGACAAGATTTATGCGAAGCTAGTTAGCCTGGAGTCTGAGGTAAGCAACCTACGTCAGGGCTATATTTTGGTGAATCAGCAGTATACAAAGGCGCTTGCTGGACTAAAATCGCTTACTAATAGCGCTCTCGAAGCCGCTAAACGTTCTGCAATAGCAGCAGAAAAGGCTTTATTAGCTGCAAAAAATTCCGCATTAGCAGCCAAGCTAGCAGCATCAGAAGCAATTATTGCTGCTGCAGAAGCAGCAGCAGATGCAGCAGCAGCATCAGCAGAGGCCTCTATAGAGGCAGCTGCTGCAGCCTCTGCAGCAGCCTCGGCCGCTGCGGCTGCAGTCGCCAGTCAAGCTGAGGAAGCTTCTATGCATGCTTCAGCCGAAGCAGCAGAAGCCACAAGGCGCGCAGCTGAAGCTGCCGCAGAAGCGGTTCGAATGTCTAATGCAGCAGCTGAGTCAGCAAGAAGTGCTAGAAAAAATAGTAAGTAGCTTTTAGCCTAGAAAGGAATAATTAATTCTTCCATTACGTAACGATAGAAGTAATTAGGCCCCAAAAATCCCGCTGATTTACCGTAACCTGCCCTAGTTTTAAAGTAATAGCTATTTGAAGCCACAGGGCTAGTTGCTGCAAATTCATACAACTGTGTTGTAGTACTCGGATCTTGGCTCACCTTTTGCCGCCCTACTCCTGCTGTACCACTAAGCATCCACCCAGAAATTCTCTTTCTTGCTCCAAAAGCAATCATTGTCTCGGTATAGTGATCTGGATTGAAATAGTTGTTAGGCACAGTAGTGTTCGTATCCCGGTATTGCCTGTAGCGCAATTGAGCAGTCAGCCCATAATCGGGTACAAGATCGTAGATAAGCTTAGCGCGCACTAATGGTCTTGTATTGGTATCTGAAAAATACATATTCCCAACCATAGCTATAGCAGTCAACCTCTCTAACACTTGTTGCTCAACGCTTGCAGCACCCATTGTGTAGTAAATCCCATTATTTAAAGAATTCTGCGTTTCTACGCGATCACGATTCAGTATCAACTCTGCCTTTGTGGAGTCAGTGACGCGAAAACCATAGTTACTATCAGTGGTAATAAGTTTGTGGCCATTCTGCAAGTTATATCCAATATTCGCGTTATAGCCCAGCCCAGTTCGAGGATTAATTGCTTTCGTTAATAGGGTATAAACCTCTGCTGAAGAATCCCAACCGCTTTGCGTGAAGTAATTATGCTGATAGCTGACACCAGTGTATTTTTCACCGTGTTCATATAAAGGGAAAAATCCAGCATTGTATTTATATGTAGAGAAACCTTCGCTATCAGAAGCAATATAGACATTGGGAGCAGATACAGCCATTTTGGATGTTGGCTCTTCCTCTGCATGAGCAATGACCGAAAATGCTATTAATAGCCATAGAAGCTTATTCAATGGATTCACTTAGTTCCCCAAGTTTTTCGCAGATTAAAAATCTCTGAGAAGTAGCCATAAACACAGGCTGGCTGTAGAACCAAGCCATAAGCAAAGACGTAAAAAATGAAACCCAAAAGATTAGCGCGTACTTTGAGATGTTCTTCTTCAAACATAGCCTTGCCCTTTAAATACATTTGCCAGTTCAAAAGAAAAGCCATGGGCAAAAGGGATAGGGTCATAGGGCCAACGATCCAGTAAACACCAAAACAAGCCAAAAGAATTCCTGGTAAAAACCCAAAGGTGAAGGCAATATCCATTAATGGAAACATTGTGTTCCACCAGACATATAGGGTAGAAAACCGAGGTTGAAATAGGATTGATGGATTTGCTTTAAATGCTTCTATCAAGCCTCTAGACCAACGCTGTCTCTGACGGACAAATCGCTTTAGGGTATTAGGGCAATCTGTAAACGCCAAAGCATTTTCGGCGTGACCCACCCGATATCCTTTTGACAGGATCTTCCAGGTAAGCACAATGTCTTCACCCACCATCTCTGGCCAACCTCCAAGCTCATTCAGAGTTTTACGCTCATACAATGAAAAAGCACCCTGCGCTACCATCGTGCCCTGAAACAATGATTGAATGCGCTTAATAGTGGCAATACCCAAAAAGTAATCCCATTCTTGAGCTTTGGTAATCCAGTTTTCTCTGGAGTTGCGAATGAGAATTTCACCAGCAACCGCTTTGGTGTTGATGGGATCCGATAAATACCGACCTACTAAATGTCGAATGCCATCCTTAAGAACATAACTATCCGCATCTATAGAAATCACAATATCAGTTGTGACCTCTTTAAGCCCATGATTAAGAGCTGATGCTTTACCGCCGTTACGACCCAAATCAATCAAGCTTAAATTTGGATGAGTTAATTGCAGCACTTTTATAGATTCAACTGTCTTATCACTTGATCCATCATTAATAACAATAATTCGTATATCTGCAGCGTAATCTTGTAAAAAAATCCCCGATAGGGTTGATGCAATTGATTTTTCTTCGTTATACGCAGCGATTAACACCGTAATAGGTGGATACTTTTGCTGGTCAATAACCTTGGGTCTTTTGTCTAAAAACAAAGCCATTGCCACATAGGCATTCATAAAGCCGGGAATAATTGCAATGAAGGTAATAATGAAATATGCTGCGTAAACTCCTATTTCACGACTTAAATCCTCATACCAAGGTTGGGAATACCAAAAGGAGGCCCCCATCCAAGAGAGGGCAAAAATCAGGGCTGTAAAAAATTTGGCTTTAACTGAAAAGTACAAAACAGTATCTATTTTAGATATTAATTTCTTAGCATACCCCCTTTAGAGGTCTTTAGAACCAATGGCTAAAAAAAATATAAGTAATAAAAAAGCTTCTCAATCAACATTGGGAGCTTTTATTTACTGAATTTGGTGGGGCGAACGACGGGGCTCGAACCCGCGACAACCAGAATCACAATCTGGGACTCTACCAACTGAGCTACGTCCGCCGTTGAAGAGAACACATTATAGCTTTTTGCTCAAAAACCTGTCAAAAATGGCCTAATCTTCGGTTTCTAGCTCAAAAGCGGCCCAATCCCCAAGGGTCAGACTGGCATCTAGAAAGAAGTCTGCAATAGCTGCTTTGCTTTGAACCTTGGCTAATGCATGATGATCAGACAGCCGTTGACGCCAATATCTAGACCCTGCTCTACCATGAGCTAAGCCTAGGATATGTCTTGTGAATGCGCCAATATAAAAAGGCTTATCTTTTGCTCGACACTCATCAAGCCAATTTTGAACTTGCTTAACGAGAGCAATCTGAATTCTGTGCCACTCTGTTTCACTAAAGAGATAGCCCGCTGCTCCACCATTGGAGTGAATTAAATCGTCCCAACCTAAGAGCATTACCGGGAAATGATAAGCAGCCCTACCGATCATGAAGCCATCAAAGTCATCCCAATGGCCAGCAATTTGTTCATTGGTTTCTAAGCCGCCATTGAGCAAGACTTTAAGATTTGGAAATTGTTTTTGCGCATCCAGCCTTAGTTTGGCGGCAACCTCGTAACGCAGTGGTGGTTTACTGCGGTTCTCTTTTGGTGAGAGTCCCTTGAGTACTGCATTGCGCGCATGAATCGTCACCTGGCTTGCGCCTGCATCTGCTACCGCCAATATGAAATCTAACGCAAATTGATAATCCTTTTCTGAGCTGGATGCATCCATAGAATCTAGGCCAAGACGATGCTTTACAGAAATCGGAATATCAACCGCAATCTTCATTGCTTTGACACAGTCAGCAACCAAATTGGGCTCTGCCATAAGACAAGCGCCAAACGCACCACGCTGAACTCGCTCCGATGGGCAGCCACAATTGAGATCAATCTCATCGTAACCCCACTGCTGCGCTAGGTCTGATGCCCTAGCCAAGTCATTGGGCTCTGAACCGCCCAACTGAAGCACTACTGGGTGTTGGTCCTGTGAATAATCCAAATGGCGAGGGATATCGCCATGCATTAATGCCCCAGTAGTCACCATCTCGGTATAAAGCACCGCTTCTTTAGTCAGTGTGCGATGAAAAGAGCGGCAATGACGATCCGTCCACTCCATCATGGGGGCAACTGCGAGACGTTTTTTATTATCTAAAATCATTCAGTCCTAGCCCAATAATCTCTTGCTAATAAATGACCTATCTTCACTGCTCAGCGGGTCATTGAAGTGAATTTCTTTTGCTAGAAGCTGCAAAGGTTTTGAAAAGTCTATGTCATATTCTTGGTATGGCGTCAGATTTGGATAAATCTGATCATTTCTAATTGGTATGCCTAAGGCATTGAGGTGGCAACGGAGTTGATGCTTCTTGCCGCTTCCTGGAGTCAGCCTGTATTTAGCCCACGGCTTCGTAGCTTCTAGAAGCTCTATCAAAGTATCGGTATTAGGCTCGCCCTCTACTTCCTGCATTTGCAAGAAATGTTCAGACTCTTCGATCCTGCTTTGATAGGTGATCGGTAATCGAGCTATCAAGTTTTTTGAGTAAGGCGCAATTGCTTCGTATACCTTTTTCACCAGTCGATCTCTAAACAGATTTTGATATTGCGCTCTCTCATCAGGCTTGATTGAAAAAATGACTAAGCCAGCCGTATCTCGATCAATGCGATGAATCGGACTGAGTGTCTGAATACCGGTTTTTTTCTTGAGACGACTGAGTAATGTTTGATGAAGATAAAGACCGCTTGGTGTCACTGGTAAAAAATGGGGTTTATCTGCGACCAAAATATGCTCATCCTGAAAAAGAATTTCTTCTTCATACGGAATTTGGGGTTCACGCGCTAAGCGCCTGAAGTAAATGAGATGCGTATTGGGCTGATACGCGTCCATGGCCTCAAAAGCATGGCCTTCGGCATTGAGCACCAGTCCTTTGGCAAATCGATCCTCCCACTCCTTAACTTCAATGTGGGGGAATTGATTGATGAAGAATTGCAATAAATTCGGGTAAGACTGATCAGCAGGTAAAAATACCCGTGATGCCGAGATCCCCTCTGAATTAACTTGCATGCAATACCCCATTACTTGGAGCTTGCAATTTTAAGTGATTGCATAGCTGAACCAAGTCAATTATTTTATGTTTTTGGGGTTAAAAATGCACTACAGTTTTTATAGATACATCGGCTATTTACAAAATTTTTAGACAAATACTGAATATCAGAGCAATTTACTCAGAATAAAAGCCCTGAAATACCTTATCTAGCTCAATTTCATATGTGGAATACTCATTTCGTAGTAAATTAGCATTAGCAATTAAAAAATTTACGAATTTACAAATTTATTCAGAATCAAAGAGGGACAAATGAAAATACTAGTACCAGTAGATGGCTCAAAATCTTCACTCAATGCTGCCAAGTATGCAGCTAAGTTAGCCAAAGATTTCCGCAGCAAGTGCACCGTTACCCTTGCCAGCATTCATGATGACATTGGCTTGGGTCATGTAAAGCAGTTCGTGGCACAAAGTGTCATTGACGACTACCTCAGAGAGGTGAGCGAAAAAGAACTGAAGTCTGCGCAAAAGGCTTTAGATACTGCGGGTGTAAAACATACTATGGTGATTAAACGCGGCAATGTTGCCGAAGAAATCATCAACTTAGCCAATAAAGAAAAAATTGACATGATCGTTATGGGCTCCAAAGGTCGTTCTGGAATCCTGGATGCCTTAATGGGTTCAGTGGCTCAAAAAGTCAGCTCTAGTGCAAAGCAGGCTGTGTTGCTGGTGAAGTAATTTTGCACCCTTTAGTTCTAGCAATTAGGGCCGCTTCTGCGGCCCTTTTTAATTAGCGACTGTTATTTATGCAATCTTGTAGTAACGCCCTTTAATCCAGATAGCAACAGTGACTAAGCCGATCATGATAGGCACCTCAACCAAAGGCCCTATTACTGCTGCAAATGCAGCCCCAGAGTTAATACCAAAGACAGCAATTGCTACTGCGATGGCTAATTCAAAGTTATTACTAGAGGCAGTAAACGACAAGGTACAGCAGCGTTTGTAGTCAATACCCATCTTAGCCGTAATGACAAAGGTCAAGATAAACATCGCACCGAAATAAATTAACAAAGGGATGGAGATAGTCAAGACATCGCCTGGCAACTCCAGAATTAACTTACCTTTAAGGCTAAACATCACCACAATCGTAAAGAGCAGTGCAATGAGAGTGAGCTTCCCAATCTTGGGCACAAAGTGTTCGTGATACCACTCTTTGGAAACAAACTTGAGCATCACAAATCGGGTTAGCAGTCCTGCAATACAAGGAATACCTAAGTAAATAAAGACTGTTTTAGCAATCTCACCAATGGTGATGCTGATATTTGATCCTGCAAGACCAAAGAATGGTGGAAGTACCGTTAGAAATATGTAGGCATACAAGCTAAAGAATAGAACCTGAAAAATTGCATTAAACGCTACAAGACCAGCAGCATATTCTGTAGACCCTTTAGCGATGTCATTCCAAACGATCACCATTGCAATGCAGGGTGCTATCCCAATCAGAATGAGGCCTGCCATATATTCAGGTTGATTTGGCACAAAGGTAATGGCCAATAAGAACATGAAGACTGGGGCAATGATCCAATTCATCAGAAAGGCAATAGCAAAGATCTGCTTATCTCTAAATACATCTGGCAGATCTTCATATCTCACTTTGGCAAAGGGTGGATACATCATCAGGATTAAACCAATCGCAATTGGATAATTAGTACTACCCACCTGAAATGAGTTTATAAAGCCCTCTACCCCAGGAATGAAATAACCTAAGCCAATACCCAATGCCATGGCGGCAAAAATCCAGACCGTCAAATACCGATCCAAGAAGGAGAGTTGTTTAGTCAGTGAACTCATGAGTTTGAGTGGATCTCTTTTAGGGACATTGCGTCTAGTTTTTCAAGAGGCATAGCAGCCAAGATATCCACTCTCTTTTTCAGGCCATTCATGACTGCGTTAAAGGCAGCCCTCTTCTCCATATCAGTACCCTGTACTTGCGATGGATCGGGGAATCCCCAATGGGCACTCACCGGCTGTCCAGGCCAATGGGGGCATACCTCACCGGCTGCGTTATCACACACCGTAATAATGAAATCCATCTTGGGAGCATCGGGCAGTGCGAACACATCCCAACTTTTAGATTTTAGTAAAAAAGTATCCAACCCCAGCTCTTTAGCGATCTGAGCAGCGTATGGGTTCACGCTCGTACCAGGAGTAGATCCTGCAGAAAATCCTCTGAGCTTACCGCTGGGATGAGTTGATGCTAAAGCTTCACCAATGATGGATCTTGCTGAATTATGGGTGCAGAGAAAAAGCACGTTGTATTGCTTCATATTGATTTTGCCCTCTTTGGAACTTTTACTGGAACGCAAGACTGGCCACCACAGCAGTTATCCAATAAGAAATCACTGAGGTCCTGCACAAGTTTTGCATTGGGTCGATAGATGAGATTGCGACTTTGCCTCTCAACCACGAGTAGGTCTGCTTGCGCCAACTCCTTGAGGTGAAAACTCAGTGTCGCATTTGGAATACCTAATTTTTCGATAATTTGGCTGGGAGTAAGCCCCTCATCTCCTCGCTGCACAATTAAACGGAAGATATTGAGCCGTGACTCCTGCCCTAGTGCCAAAAAGGCTTGAACTGCATTATTATTTTTCATATTTCCAATTATATAGAAATATATGACAAAAGTATTACAAAATGAAAATCGTTAACCCCATGGATCAAAGATTTTGACGCCAGATTGACTAAAGTCAGAAACATTTCTAGTCACAATAGTCATCCGATGCTCAATAGCAGTAGCAGCAATCATTGCATCTCGCTCAGATTTAGGGTTTGGCACATGCAAGCTCGCACAACGCTGTGCAACTTCAACATCTACAGGGAGAACTCTATCCAAAAACGCTGGAAGAACATTTTTATTTAACCATTTTCTTAAAATAAGGCCTTGCTTCTTGTCGCGATGCTCCATTTGCAGCACTCCAATCTCCAATTCAAGCACTGAGATTGCAGAAATAAACATCAATTCAGGAGAAATTTCATCAGCCCAGCGTTTAACATGTTTGTTGATGCGCCCATCTGCAGACTTTCTAAATTCTGATACAACATTGGTATCTAGCAAGTACATTACAAGGAATCTCCAATTGGCTTTGAAAGGCTGATGATTTTCGCAGGTTCAAATTCAATATGAGCGGCACCCTTCATACCCACAAGATCTAAGATATTTTTTCTCTTCCCCACAACACGCTGATAATCAGAAAAGGTCATCAACACGTGCGCAGGTTTTCCGCGATCGGTAATGACAACTGGACCAGCTTCAGAGGCTTTTTTAGCCTTTCCAGTATCTTGATTAAATTCACGGCTCGACAAAGTAGTAACCATTGATACCTCCGTCATAAAATGGAATATGTAGCAATGTTACTACATTTTAGACAGATCAAAACCATTACTTCTATGCTGATATCAGTAAAAAGCCACCCGAAGGTGGCTTATCTGATGCGTTTAGAGCTTACTCGCGTGAGGCCTTCTTGCGATCATGCTCTTTCAGGTGACGCTTACGAACACGCACACTCTTAGGTGTTACTTCAACCAACTCATCATCGCTAATGAATTCAACAGCGTACTCCAAAGTCAAATCAATTGGAGTTACTAGGCGTACTGCTTCATCAGTACCAGAGGAGCGCACGTTAGTTAACTGTTTACCTTTAATGGGATTCACAACCAAGTCATTATCACGACTATGAATACCAATCACCATGCCTTCGTAAACCGGATCACCATGTTTTACGAACATACGGCCGCGATCTTGTAATTTCCAAATAGCATAAGCAACTGCTTCACCATCATCTTGGCTAATCAATACACCGTTATGACGCTCACCCAAAATACCATCTTTGGCAGGTGCGTAAGCATCAAAGGTATGACTCATCAAACCATTACCGCGAGTCATCGTCATAAAATCGCCTTGGAAGCCGATTAGGCCACGCGCTGGAATTCGGTACTCAAGACGAGTACGCCCTTTACCATCGCTCACCATATCTTGCAGCTCGCCTTTACGCTTGCCCAAATCTTCCATCACCGCACCCTGAGTAGAGTCTTCGACGTCAACTGTTAGGTTCTCGTATGGCTCCATTTTGACGCCATTCTCTTCATGGAACACGACGCGTGGACGGGAAACTGCCATTTCATAGCCTTCACGACGCATTGTCTCTACCAAAATAGTGAGGTGCAATTCGCCACGGCCTGATACTTCAAAAACAGTGTCATCGTCTGTCTCTTTAACGCGCAAGGCCATGTTTGACTTCAATTCACGGTCTAAACGTTCACGAATCTGACGGCTAGTCACAAACTTACCTTCACGGCCAGCCAATGGGCTGGTGTTCACCATAAAGTTCATAGTCAAGGTTGGCTCATCAATCTTGAGCATTGGCAATGCATCTGGCTTATCTACCGCGCAAACTGTAGTTCCAATAGCCAATTCTTCAATGCCGTTGATCAAGGCGATATCGCCTGCCACTGCCTCATCTACTACCTCACGCTCAAGACCCTTAAACTTCAATACTTGATTGACGCGACCTTTGAATGGTGCACCGTCTGGGCCGTTCATGCAAATGACTTCCATGCCGGATTTAACGCGACCACGATTTACACGGCCAATACCAATTTTTCCAACATAGCTGTTGTAGTCAATGGAGGAGATCTGGAACTGCAAAGGACCATCTGGATCATCATCACGAACAGGAACATGTTCCAAAACAGCATCAAATAATGGACGCATATCACCTTCGCGCACATCTTCTGTTAAGCCCGCATAGCCATTTAAGCCAGATGCATAGATGATTGGGAAATCGAGCTGCTCTTCAGTAGCGCCAAGTTTGTCAAACAATTCAAAAGTTGCATTGATCACGTAATCGCAACGTGCGCCTGGGCGGTCTACCTTGTTAATCACCACAATTGGCTTCAATCCAAGGGCTAATGCTTTCTTAGTAACGAAGCGGGTTTGTGGCATTGGGCCTTCAACCGCATCCACCAAGAGCAATACACCATCAACCATGGAGAGTACGCGCTCTACTTCACCGCCGAAGTCTGCGTGTCCTGGGGTATCAACGATGTTGATATGTGTGCCATCGTACTCAACCGCACAGTTCTTGGACAAAATAGTAATGCCGCGCTCTTTTTCGAGATCGTTTGAATCCATGACGCGTTCGGTCATTTTTTCATTGGAGCGGAATGTGCCAGATTGGCGTAAGAGTTGGTCAACCAGAGTAGTTTTACCGTGGTCAACGTGGGCGATGATGGCAATGTTACGAAGTGCGCGTTTAGTCATGTGAAGCTTCTAAAGTTAAAGATAAGTAAAAGGGTTATAAATAATGATTTCTTAGTGAGCCTGAGAAATCAGCCGCTTAGGATGCAATACCCCAGAGCGCCAATCCGCAGTTCCAATAAAGTTATGGGGAGCAGCAGTGGCACGATAAATTCGTACCAACGCTTCAATAGATGGCAGATTGAGAGGAACACGTTGCCCCATCTCTAAACGCTTAGCCTGTTGCTCATCCACCGTTAAGTGCGGTAAGGTTTGTAGCAAAGCATCTACTGGCAGAATGTAATTTGAGCTATTTTGTAAACCACTCTGGATTGATTCGATGGTAAATGACTGCTCTAGGTTTAAATGCCCTACTTCGGTACGGCGCAAGCCAACTAAATGGGCGCCACAGCCTAAGGCATTACCGATATCCTCTGCTAATACGCGGATATAAGTACCTTTGCTGCAAGACACTTCTAGTGTAGCTTCTGGCCACTGAATATCGGTCCAACGAATTTGATGAATCGTGATGTCGCGGGCGGTACGCTCTAGTTCAACACCAGCACGGGCGTATTCATATAAAGGTTTGCCGTCGCGCTTGAGCGCTGAATACATTGGAGGCACCTGTGAAATCAGCCCTGTAAATTGAGGCAGTAAAGCATCCAGTGCTTTTTTAATATCTGCTGCGTTTGCAAATACTGGCAGGGGCAACTCTTCAATCGTGAGGCCTTCAGCATCACCAGTATCTGTGCGTGAACCAAATTTGACTCTGGCGATATAGGTTTTATCAGCTTCCAACAAATCTTGAGAATACTTAGTGGCTTCACCTAAGCAAATTGGCAAAAGACCTGTAGCCATTGGATCTAAAGTACCTGTATGGCCAGCTTTATCAGCATTGAATGCGCGTTTGACTGCAGTGACTGCGCCTTGGGAACTCATTCCTGCAGGTTTATCTAGTAGCACTACGCCGTCGATCCGAATAGCCATTATTGAGTCTCGTCTTTGCGATCACTATCCACAGCTTGATCGATCAATCGAGACATCTCTATGCCATGCTCTACTGAGCTGTCATAGTGAAAGTGCAAAGTTGGTACGGTATGAATATGTAAACGCTTAAATAATAAAGAATGTAAGTACCCTGCTTTTTCTTGCAGCGCTTTTAAAGCATGCTCAGGTTCAGCGCCTAAAACAGTAAAGAACACTTTGGCATGCGCTAAATCAGGCGTAAGCTCAATACTTTGCAAAGTAATTAAGCCTACGCTTGGACTACGCAACTCTCGGGGAATGAGCTCGGCCAGGTCTCGCTGAATTTGATCGGCGAGACGCTGGTTACGATGCGGGCTAGATTTATGCATGCTTAAAACGAGTCTTGCTTAGAGTGAACGCGCTACTTCAGTAACTTCGAACACCTCGAGCTGATCGCCTTCTTTAATGTCGTTGTAGCCTTTTAATGACAAACCGCACTCAACACCGGCACGAACTTCTTTGGCATCATCTTTAAAGCGCTTGAGTGAGTCGAGTTCACCAGACCAGACAACCACGTTGTCACGTAAGAGGCGAACACTTGAAGTGCGTTTAACAACCCCGTCAACTACCAAGCAACCGGCGATAGCGCCAACCTTAGATACCAAGAAGACTTGACGGATCTCAACGAGACCAGTGATTTCTTCTTTCTTATCTGGAGTCAACATACCACTCAGAGCCAACTTCACTTCATCAACAGCGTCATAAATAATGTTGTGATAACGAATATCAACACCATTGTTTTCAGCTAACTTACGTGCTGCTGCATCTGCACGTGAGTTAAAGCCGATGATGACTGCCTTAGAAGCAACCGCTAAGTTCACGTCTGTTTCAGTAATGCCGCCCACAGCCGCGTGAACGATTTGTACTTTCACTTCTGGTGTAGAGAGCTTCATTAAGGATTGTGATAAAGCTTCTTGTGAGCCCTGTACGTCCGCCTTGATGATCAATGGCAACAACTTCGCTTCAACTGCGCCCTCTTCCATGTTTTCCATCATGGTCTCGAGCTTGAATGCCTGTTGTTTAGCCAGCTTCACGTCACGGAACTTGCCTTGACGGAACAGTGCGATCTCACGAGCCTTACGCTCATCAGGAACTACCTGCACTGATTCACCAGCAGCCGGAACATCGGCCAAACCTTGAATCTCCACCGGAATGGATGGGCCAGCCTCGTTACATGGCTTGCCGTTTTCATCCATCATCGCGCGGACACGACCGAATGTAGAACCAGCTAAGAGCATATCGCCACGCTTGAGCGTTCCAGACTGAACCAAAATGGTTGCTACTGGTCCCTTACCTTTATCTAAACGCGCCTCAATGACTAAGCCTTGTGCTGGAGCATCTTTAGCAGCCTTGAGTTCCAAGATTTCTGCTTGCAAGAGAACGTTCTCTAATAAAGCATCAATACCTTCGCCTGTTTTTGCAGACACTGGAATAAAGGGCACATCGCCACCGTACTCTTCAGGCACAACCTGCTCTGCTACCAACTCAGTCTTGACGCGCTCAGAATTGGCTTCTGGCTTATCAATCTTATTGATCGCAACAACTAAAGGCACACCACCAGCGATTGCATGGTGAATCGCTTCTTTAGTTTGCGGCATCACACCGTCATCTGCTGCCACGACCAAGATCACGATATCGGTTGCCTTAGCACCGCGAGCACGCATTGCCGTAAAGGCTTCGTGACCTGGGGTATCTAGGAAAGTAATCATGCCGCGTGGTGTTTCTACGTGATAAGCACCAATGTGCTGAGTAATGCCGCCTGCTTCACCGGTAGCCACTTTAGCTGCACGAATCTTGTCGAGCAAAGAAGTTTTACCGTGGTCAACGTGACCCATCACAGTAACTACTGGAGGACGTGGCAATAACTCTGCATCGTGACCATCAGTACCCAGATCTAAATCTGGATCATCTAATTTCGCTGCATGGGCTTTGTGACCCATTTCTTCAACGATGATCATGGCTGTATCTTGATCAAGTACTTGGTTAATGGTGACCATTTGGCCCATACCCATTAAAAGCTTGATCACTTCTGCACTCTTCACTGCCATTGCATGAGCTAACTCAGCAACAGTAATCGTTTCTGGAACATGAACATCACGCACCACTGGTTCTGTTGGAACCTGGAAGTTGGTATCAACGTTGGCTTCAGCAATTTGACGTTGCTTCTTGCGACCACCGCCAGAGCGCCAGCCACCAACACCACCGGATACATCACCACGAGTTTTAAGACCACCAGGCTTCTTGGCGCCTTCTTCTTGCCAAGTAGATGATGTCTCTGAGGACTTAATGGTTTTACCGCCAACTTTAGCGGGGGATTTTTTCTTGTCTTCAGCACCTTCTGCTTTTGCAGGTTTGTGCAAAGTACCTTTTTTCGCCTCGTCGGCAGCAACTTCGCTTGGCGCTTTAAGGACGCGAGCTGGCGCACTCATCATGTCGCGAATCGCTAAAGCTTCTGCTTCAGCGGCGGCACGACGTACACGAATTTCAGCTAGCTCTTTTTCTTTGCTGGCTGCTAAATCCTTTGCAGCCTTATCTATCTTCGCTTTTTTCTCAGCAGCTGCAGGGGCAGCATCTGCTTTTGCGTCACTCTCAGCCGGTTGTGCAACTTCTTTTTGACGAGCATCTTCTGCCGCCTTCATTTCAGCTTCTTGACGAGCCAATAACTCAGCTTGACGAGTAGCTTCAGCTGCGCGTTTTTCTAATTCTTCTTCAGAAAGAATCGGTTTAGCTGCTGCCGCAGGTGCAGCTGCCTTTGCAGGGGCCGCCTCAACTGCAGGAGCTTTATCGCCCGCTTTAACTAGTACACGCTTTTTACGTACTTCAACCTGAACTGTACGAGTACGCCCAGCAGAATCCGCCTGACGAATCTCAGAGTTCTCGCGCTTGATTAAAGTAATCTTTTTACGAGCGCCAGCCTCAACATTACCGTGTGCTTTTTGCAAATGCTCAAGCAGAACAGTTTTGTCTTTTTCGGTAATGCTCTCATCCTCAGAAGCTTTGTCGATCCCAGCTGCCTTCAATTGCTCCAAGAGGTCAGCCGCGGTTCGTTTGAGTTCCTTAGCGAGTACTTTTACTGTTGTTGTTGCCATGCACTACTTCCTCTCATGAAGTAAACCAATGTTCGCGCGCTTTCATGATGAGCGTTTTCGCAGTTTCTTCGTCAATTTGTGTCGCCTCAACTAGCTCATCAACAGCCAGTTCAGCAAGGTCGTCACGGGTGTGAACTTGATTGTCAGCAAGCTTAGCAATCAGCTCTGTTGTCATTCCTTCTAAAGAACGTAAGTCTTGGGAAACTTCACCAATACGCTCTTCTTTTGCCAACTCCATCGTTAGCAAGGAATCACGAGCGCGAGTACGCAACTCATTCACGGTATCTTCATCGAATGAATCAATCTCTAGCATTTCAGAAAGCGGCACATAAGCTACTTCTTCCAATGTATTGAAACCTTCTTCAATCAAAATATCAGCAACTTCTTGGTCAACGTCTAATTTATCCATGAATAATTGACGTACAGAAGAAGCTTCTTTTTCTGTTTTCTCAGCAGACTCTTCTGGAGTCATGATGTTGATCTGCCAACCAGTCAAATCACTTGCCAAACGCACGTTCTGTCCGCTACGGCCAATGGCAATTGCCAAGTTCTCTTCATCAACAACAACATCCATCGCATGACGCTCTTCGTCAACCACGATTGAAGATACTTGTGCCGGAGCCAAAGCACCAATCACAAACTGGGCTGGATCTTCAGACCACAACACAATATCCACTGCTTCGCCTGCAACTTCGTTACGTACTGCAGTAACGCGTGTGCCACGAACACCAACACAGGTACCAATTGGATCGATGCGCTTGTCATAAGTCACAACAGCAATCTTGGCACGGATGCCAGGGTCACGGGCTGCGCCTTTAATCTCTAATAAACCCTGCTCCATCTCTGGAACTTCATTCTCAAACAACTTAATCAAGAAGTCTGGGCAAGTACGAGAGAGTTCGATCTGTGGACCACGCGCTTCACGATCTACTTTGAGGATGTAAGCACGTACACGATCACCAGAACGTAAATTCTCTTTTGGAATCATTTGATCGCGACGCAATAAAGCCTCAACACGACCAGATTCAATAATCAAACCATTCTTGTCAGCACGCTTCACGGTACCGGTCATGACTTTTTCGCCACGCTCAAGGTAGTCGTTCAAGATTTGCTCACGCTCAGCATCACGAATGCGTTGCAAGATCACTTGCTTAGCAGCTTGCGCACCGATACGGCCAAATGCTAAAGATTCGATCTGCTCTTCGATGTAGTCGCCAACTTCCATGTCAGCAAGTTGCTCTTGAGCTTCGAACTGCAAAATCTCTTTATCAGGCTCTTGCAGACCAGCTTCGTTAGGAACTACCAACCAGCGACGGAAGGTTTCGTATTCGCCTGACTCACGGTCAATCGATACACGAATATCCACATCTTCGTTGGGATAACGTTTCTTAGTGGCTGAGGCCAGTGCCATCTCTAGCGCCTCAAACACAATAGCTTGATCAACGTTCTTTTCACGCGCTAGGGCGTCTGCCAACATGAGAACTTCTCGGCTCATGACTTTCTTCCTTTGAAATCAATAACAGGGACCAACCGAGTCTTATCGACCTCGGCTAAAGAAAACTCCAATTGAGAGGGCTGACCATCAGCACCCTCAAACACCAAACCAAATTTCGCATCAGGCGAATTCAACTCACCAGTCAGCAAACCTTGCAATACACCACGAAAATTCTTGCGGGTACCAACAGCCACACGCAACTTCAAATCCACTTCCATTCCAGCAAAGCGCTCAAAATCTGCCGCACTCTTCACAGGACGATCTAAGCCTGGTGAAGAAATCTCCAATCGCTCGTAAGGAATGTTCTCAACTGGCAAGGTATAGCTCAGTTGATGACTTACCTTCTCGCAATCGAGGACAGTAATCAAACGCTCGTAATCCGGGTTTTCAATCGTGACGCGCAGCAAACCTCCAGCCTCACGCTCAATATCTACTAACGTGTAGCCTAAGTTTTCCAGCTCTGCAGAAATAACCTGCTGATCCTTCACAACTTCCCTTCATACCAAAACGGCAAAAAAAAATGGGCTTCAAAGCCCATATTCTCGAAATTCAGAACAGGCCGACTTACGTTGATCGCAACATCAGTCGGTAACAACTAAAAACAGCAGAAACCTGCTGTCAGACCAAAATTATAGCTGATTTTTAGGGAAAACTGTTAGAAATCAGAAGCTTTCGCCTGGATTTCTCGGTTTTCTAGGGCCCTTATTGAAAGGTTTTCGCCCTTTTGGTGCGCCCCGTTTAGGTCCATTTCCTGGGCTTTGGGGATTCGCTGTCACAAAAGCAGACTGGCCATGATGCACTTTCTTGCCCTTGCTACGGTTTTGACCTTGGCCACCGCCCCCACCCTGACCGCCGCCTTGACCAGGTCTGCCGCCTTGGGTGCGACCACGAAAAGGACCGCGCCCTTCGCCTGAACCACCACCTTGACCACCAGGTCTGCCGCCTCTACCCTGATGCGTCATGCCGTTATGGCCACTAGCAAGGGTTAGGGCATCGCGTGAGCCCCAGTAAGAAACCGAGGTTTGCATTGGATCAGGTTGGAAATCTGCAGCAGCAGGATTGCGACTTTGACCATTCGGATTTGGATTGCGACCCTTATCTTGAGGCTGTGGCATTTTTAAGCCGGCAGACTTCATCAAGTTGTAGATACCGCCAGCCTCAATCTCTTCCCATTTCCCCCGCCTTAAGCGCGGAGGCAATAAGAAAATGCCATAACGGGTTCGGATTAAGCGAGATACCGTATGACCAACTGCTTCAAACATACGACGTACTTCGCGATTGCGCCCCTCACTTAATGCAACGTGGTACCAGCGATTTGCACCATCACCACCACCCATTGCTAGGCGCAAGAATTTAGCTTGGCCATCATCGAGCGTAATACCACTCTTCAATTGCGCTGTATTTTCTTGACTCAACTCACCCAAGATCCGTACAGCATATTCACGTTCAACGCCGTAACGTGGATGCATTAAACGATTTGCTAACTCACCAGAAGTGGTAAATAACAAAAGACCTTCGGTATTAAAGTCCAAGCGGCCAACAGCAATCCATCGACCTTGACGTGGCTTTGGCAAACGATCAAAAACGGTTGGACGACCTTCAGGATCGGATTGGCTAACAATCTCACCAGCAGGCTTGTGATACATGATCACGCGTGGCGGTTTAGTCTGAATCTTGCGATGAACTGGCTTCCCATTGATACGTACTTGATCTGTTGGCCCAATACGTTGGCCGATATGTGCGGGTAACCCATTAACCGATACGCGCCCTTGAATAATCAAGTCTTCCATATCGCGACGGGATCCCATGCCAACGTCAGCCAATACCTTATGTAACTTAACAGTATCTTCGTCGTCAGCTTCATCATCTAAACCATCGAGATCTGACCAGACTTCATCACGCAAACTCAGCGGTAAGTCATCAACGTTTGCAAATTGCAAACTACTCATTTCTTCTTCTGTCGGCGCATCAGGATCTTCATCCTCACGTGAGCGCTGTGCGCGCTGGGCGCGACGTTCTGCACCAGTCTGATGAGAAACCTCGCTCTCATTCAGGCCATCTGGATTTTTTACTTCCAATACTTCGGGAGCATCTAAAGCAGCATCAAATTCACCAGAAACAACGGAGGCAAATAAAGCTTCGCTTTCTGCAGGATTGGGAGCTAATTTGGCGGATTGATTACCTTGATTGTTACCACCCTCGCGCGGACCATTACCTTCGCCGCCTTCACGACGAGGCCGATCCTTATTAAAAGGACGTTTCTTATTAAATGGATGCTTCCCTGAGCCCGCACGGCGTGGATGTCTTGGACCACGCTCACCACCTTCGCGACCTTCGGCTTTATTGCCATCCTCATTGGATGGGCCTGCGTCAGCGCTAGATGGAGTTACGGCTTGATTTACTACCGGGAATGAATCGTTTTCGTTAGAGCTTGTCATTAATTATTATTTTGTTTCGTCTGATTGCTCAGACTCAGGGGTAACTTCTTCTACTACTGCATTTACTAAATCTTCAGCGACTTCTTGACCTTCATTAATGATCACAGTTTCTACTGTGGCATCTGGATCAAATTCGATGATGGCTTGGCCCAAGTGTTCTGCCGCTGCCATCGGCGCGGCATCCTCTAGCATTGGCAAGCTTTGCAAGTTTGTCAAACTGAGGTCATCTAAAAATTGTTTAGTTGTAGCGTATAAGCCTGGGCGGCCGATAGTCTCTTTATGGCCAATCACTTCTACCCAACCACGATCTTCTAACTGCTTCATCACGTTGCTACTTACAGCAACGCCACGAATCTCTTCAATCTCTCCGCGAGTCACAGGCTGGCGGTAAGCAATAATGGCCAAGGTTTCCATCACTGCGCGAGAATACTTTGGTGGCTTCTCGGGAGTGAGGCGATCTAAATACTCACGCATGGACAAACGACTTTGGAAACGCCAACCGGTCGCAATATGAACCAGCTCCATTCCTTTGTCATCCCAAGCACGCTGAATTTCTACTAAAGCTTCATCAATATCTGCTGTTGTGATGTCTTCAACAAACAAGCGAGATAAATCAGCTACAGAGAGTGGTTCCTGTGCGCACAGGAGGGCTGTTTCAATAACGCGCTTGTTGTGATCGTCCATAAAAGTCGGGCTATCAGGAATATTCCTGATGAGGCTTTAAAAAATGTATTTCAGTAATGGGTTTGTGGTGTTCTCTAGCTACTACGACCAATCCATCTCATGAATTCTAGTTGGGGGATTGATTCGCGCCAAAACGAAGTCCTTTTCGTTCACCGTGCACCCATTATAAGGTAGGCTCAATACAATAGCTATATGCACAATATTTCATCAAAACCCCGAATTGAGCCATTTATGGAACCCCAATCTCCAGAACGTCGTCGCTTATTGGGGCTGGGCGTTGCTGCTGGCACCCTTCTTGGGGCAGCAGGCCTCTCCTCATGTAGCATGATGGGGAGCAAAAAACCCGTACTTGGACTGGTACTTGGTGCGGGGGCTGCCCGAGGCTTTGCCCATGTAGGGGTCATCAAGGCACTAGAGTCACAAGGCATCTACCCCGATATCGTTGTAGGTAGCAGTGCTGGAAGCGTGATTGCCGCTCTGCTCGCATCCGGGGCAACCGGAAATGATCTCAATCGTCTTGCCTTAAGTCTGGATGAAGCTACGATCGCTGACTGGGGTTTGCCATTTGTCGGCCGTTTTGGCGGCCTGATTAAAGGTGATGCCCTACAAAACATGGTCAATCGCGAAGTGCAAAATAAAACAATTGAGCAAATGCGGATTCCGCTGGGCATTGTGGCAACCGAATTGCAATCAGGCAAAGGCGTCTTGTTTAGGAGCGGTAATACAGGTCAGGCAGTTCGCGCATCGTGTAGCGTGCCTGGCGTGTTTCAGCCTACCGTCATTAGCGGCAAGGAATATGTTGATGGCGGTTTAGTGGCACCAGTGCCAGTGAGTTATGCAAGACAGATGGGGGCTACTATTGTGATTGCCGTCAACATCTCTTCTGAACCAGTGCATCAAGATGCCAGCGGTACTTTTGGAGTGTTACAACACACCATCTCCATCATGCAAAAAAGTATTAATCAGTTCGAGCTCAAGAGCGCCGATATTGTGATTACCCCGCAACTCAAGCAAATGAGTAGCGGTGACTTCAAATCCAGAAATGCAGCCATCCTTGCAGGAGAAGCTGCGGCACAAGAACAAATGGGTTTAATAAAGGAAAAGCTGAGGGGCTAGAGAGCCAGCGCCTTATAGGTTACTTGACTTACGCTTGAGTTTTTTTACTTCGTTCAACAGTTCTTTGCGTTCTGCATCATTTAAAGTGTCACTGCCATCTAAGCGGCGTGCGCCATCAAAACGCTTATCCCAATAGAGGCTTCCAAGGTCGTCAACACGAACAGTAGTTCCTTTGGATGGGGAATGAATAAATTTGTTATCGCCAACATAAATGCCGACGTGTGAAAAAGTTAAACGCATCGTATTAAAAAATACGAGATCACCTGGTTGCAACTCATCGCGATTGATGGGCTTACCAACACGACTCATTTGTGTTGATTTACGGGGTAGCAAGAATCCAAGCTTGTCTTTGAACACGTAGCCAACAAAACTACTGCCATCTAATCCAGACTGAGGTAATTCTGTATCGGAGCGATAACGCACGCCAATCACTTCCATGGCGCGATCAATCAACTCTTCCGATTTTCCAGAAACGGTATCAACTAAGCGATCAGATACACGATAGAGATAAGAGCGCCCAGCCTGAAACATGCTTTCTTTTGGAACTACCGCTTCAGCAGAGACGTCATTAGGCGCATCGACCGCGTAAGTCGACACAGAAACCGCTAAGCCCAAGGCAAAACCCAAGAACTTTAAAAGTAGCGCTTTTTTCAGTGACATCGGACCAGTTTAACAAAGAACCTTAAATTAACCAAGTCTTGACTTTAGTCTTAAGTCTTTGTTTATAAAGATAATTTATTCTTAATTTGGGGCAGATGCACCAAATTAGCTCATTTAAAGGTCAATTTGCTTGGCTGTTAAGTCAACTCAGCTGCAGCAAAAAGCTCCTTGGTATAAATCTGGCGCGGATGCTTGATGAGGGTTTCAGTATCCCCAAACTCCACCACTTTGCCCTCTTTAAGCACTATCACCTCATGGGACATTGCCCGAATAACTGCTAAATCATGACTAATCATCAAGTAGGCTAAGTTGTACTTCTTCTGCAATTCAGTGAGCAGTGCCAATACTTGTTTTTGGATTGAGACATCTAATGCAGAAGTAGGCTCATCTAACACCAAAATCTGTGGGCGCAAGATGAGTGCTCGCGCAATCGCAATGCGTTGCCTCTGTCCACCAGAGAACTCATGTGGATAACGTGCAAGCGCTGATCGATCGATGCCAACCTCTTTCAAGATATCTACTACACGATTTTCTCGTTCAGTTGCTGAGAGTTTTGGAAAGTGCACATCCAATCCCTCAGCCACAATCTGCATCACATTCATGCGCGGTGAGAGCGATCCAAATGGATCCTGAAAAATCACTTGAAGACTTGAGCGCATTGCGCGACGCTCTACTGGTTTGAGTGTTTGCCAATCATTGCCAAGAACATCTACATCACCGCTTACCTGTGCTGCAGAATCTCCCAGTAAACCCAAGACCGCCATACCCAGCGTAGTCTTGCCAGAGCCTGACTCACCAATCACACCAATAGTTTGACCTTGCTTTAAGGAAAAGCTCACCTTTTTTAATACCTTATGTGGCGGCGCTTTTTTAAACCAAGAAATAGATTCTGAACTTGGATAAGCCACTGATAACTCTTCTGTCTTCAGGAGTACTGGTGCTAGCGGCATCACTGGCGCCAAGTCCCGAACCGGCTCACTATTGACCAGTGCCTTTGTATAAGGATCGCTCGGTTGAGTAAAGACTTGTTTAGTTAGGCCCGATTCCATCAAGTTACCTTGATTTAATACTGCTACACGCTGAGCAAAGTGTTTTACTAAATTGAGATCATGGGTAATCAATAAGATGCCCATGCCCCCCTGGTCTTTAGATTCTTCCTGGAGCTCTTTGAGTAAATCGAGAATCTGCAAACGCAAGCTCACATCCAGAGCGGTGGTCGGCTCATCTGCAATAAGTAAGCGTGGCTTACATGCCAATGCCATCGCAATCATGGCGCGCTGTCTTTGACCGCCTGAGAGTTGGTGTGGATAGGAGTGGAAACGGCGCTCAGGTTCTGGAATGCCAGTCTTTTTCAGTAAATCAATCGCTGCATCAATGCAATCCGCTTTAGACATTAATGGTTGATAGATTTGTACTGCCTCAATGATTTGATTACCAACTGTAAATAATGGATTGAGAGCCGTCATCGGCTCCTGAAACACCATAGCAATTTCTCGACCACGGATTTCACGAATATCTTGAATGGGCAATGAGAGTAAATCGACTGTGCCCTGCCCGTCTTTACGATTCCAAAGAATCTTTCCGGAAACTTTGGCGCCCTCTGGCTCAAGTCTTAGTGGTGCCAATGCAGTAAGCGTCTTACCAGAGCCTGATTCACCTACTAATGCAACGCGTTCACCGATCCCAATCTCTAAATCAAGATGGTTAACTGCAAACTTTTGACGGCGACCCGATCCAAATGAAATGGAGAAATCTTCATAGCGCAGTAAGCTCATGAACGACCTCCGCTCATCGCGCCTGATTTACGAGAATCAAATGCATCTCGCAAAGCTTCGCCCATAAAAGTGAGTAGGAGCAAAGTAGCTACTAAGACCACAAAGGTGGATAGTGAAATCCACCAAGCATCTAGGTTGCCTTTGCCTTGAGAGAGCAACTCGCCAAGACTTGGCGTGCCAGGCGGGACGCCAAGACCCAAGAAGTCCAGACTCGTGAGAGACAAAATGGCCGCACTCATACGAAACGGTAAAAAAGTGATTACCGGAGTCAAGCTGTTCGGCAGAATATGACGCCACATGATTTGCACATTGGTTAATCCCAGTGCTCGCGCTGCGCGGACATACTCTAAGGCACGATTGCGGAAGAATTCTGCGCGCACATAATCTGATAATCCCATCCATCCAAAAGCTGCCAAGAGGATGATCAAGAGAGAAACGCTGGGATTAAAGATTGAAGCAAAGATAATCAATAGATATAACTCTGGCATGGCCGACCAAATCTCAATCAGCCTTTGCGAAATTAAATCAAATTTACCGCCAAAGAATCCCATTAGAGATCCCGTAATGATGCCCACCGTCACCCCTACGATGGTGAGAGCCAAGCCAAACAAAATAGATAAGCGGAAACCATAAATCAAACGCGCCAAGACATCGCGCCCACGATCATCCGTTCCTAACCAGTTCTCGGTTGAGGGTGGCGCAGGATTGGGAACTTGAGAAAAGTAATTGAGAGTCTCATAGCTATAGTGAATTGGGGGATAGATTGCCCAATTACCATTACTCGTAATGTTGTGACGAATATCAGGATCCAAGAAGTCTGTTGGGGTTGAGAAGTCGCCACCAAATACAGTTTCCGCATGACTCTTAGCAATCGGAAAATAAAATTGCCCTTCGTAACGCACAACTAAGGGCTTGTCGTTCGCAATCAGCTCGGCGCACATAGATAAGCCAAACAGACTCATGAAGATCCAAAGGCTCGCGTAACCTACGCGACTGTGCTTGAAGCGCTGCCAACGACTCATGAGCCGCCTCCAGCACCAAACTGAATACGAGGATCTATGTAAACATAGCAAAGATCTGAAATGAGTTTGGTAAACAAGCCAATCAAGGTAAATAAATACAGCGTGCCAAATACGACTGGGTAATCCCTGCGCATCACAGACTCATAGGACAGCAAACCGAGTCCATCTAATGAAAAGAGTGTCTCAATCAGGAGTGAACCCGTAAAGAATGCGCCAATAAATGCCGCAGGAAAACCTGTCACCAGAGGCAATAGCGCATTACGGAATACATGCTTCCAGAGAACTTGTTTTTCAGTAAGTCCTTTTGCTCTAGCGGTCAACACATACTGCTTACGAATCTCTTCCAGGAAAGAATTCTTAGTTAGCATGGTGATGACGGCAAAACTACCCAGCACAGAGGCGGTAATCGGCAGAACCAAATGCCACAAATAATCCATTACCTTGCCAATCAAACTCAAATCACTCCAATTGTCTGAAGTCAGTCCTCGCAACGGAAATATATGCAAGAAGCTGCCGCCACCAAAGATGACCAGTAACAAAACTCCCAATACAAATCCTGGAATGGCGTAACCCACCAAAATGATGCTGCTTGTCACAGTGTCAAAACGAGAGCCGTCACGCACCGCTTTTGCAATGCCTAGCGGAATCGAAACCAAATAGGTAATAAAGAAGGTCCATAAACCAATACTGATGGATACCGGGAGTTTTGAAACCACTAAACCCCAGACACTTTGATGTTGGTAATAGCTTTGACCTAAATCGAACCGAGCAAAGCGTCCTAGCATCATGAAGTAACGTTCTAAAGGTGGCTTATCAAAGCCATACAGTGCTTTCACTTCCTCTAGACGTTGCGCATCAATGCCTTGACGGCCACGGTAAGTAGCACCAGCGCCAGAAGACTCGGAGCCTCCTACTGCAGCATCGCCTTTGCCCTTGAGCTCCAACACCATTTGCTCAACTGGGCCACCCGGCACAAACTGCACTACTGCAAAGGTCAAGGTCAATACACCCAAGAGCGTTGGGATCATGAGGAGTAAGCGTTTGAAAATATAGGCGCGCATTTGTTCTTGCATTATTTAGCCTCTTCTTTCCACCAGTTTTGCATAATCCAAGGCTCAGCCTGGTAATACAAAGGTGGCTCTGGGTAACGCATCTCCTTACGGAAAGCTACACGATGGGTTGGGTTGTACCACTGTGGGATAACGTAATAGCTATTCCAGAGAACGCGATCCAACGCTCTACAAGCAGCGCGCAATTCTTCTCGATTTTGAGCTTTAGTAATCTCTTCAACTAAAGCATCTACTACGGGAGAGCGAATGCCGATGATGTTGTCAGAGCCCTTCTCTTTAGCAGCTTCACTACCAAATCGATCCCATAATTCATTGCCCGGATTTTGTGAGTCTGGAAAACGCGTAGTTGTCATATCAAAGTCGTATTCATTCATACGCTTTTGATACAAGGCAAAATCACTCGTGCGAATGTCTAGCTGAATACCTAACTTTTCTAAGTTACGACTGTAAGCAGAAATCACCCTCAAGAAGAATCCGCCGTTTTCCACCATCTCCATCCGGAAAGGTTCACCTCGTTCATTTCGCAGTGCGCCGTCTCGGTACTGCCAGCCCGCATGCATTAATAGTTCGCGGGCTTTCTTGAGATTCTGCCGCAGGCTATCTGGTGACTTGGTTGAAGGTGGTGCCGGCATCGGACCAAAGACTGCATCAGGCACCCATTGTGGATACTTGGCCTTGAGAGGTCTGAGTAGTTTTAACTCCGCTTCAGTGGGTTTGCGTGGGCCATCAAAGTTGGCACTCAAATCACTATTGGTGAAGTAGCTGTTAATTCGGCCATATTGATCAAAAAATATTTGCCGATTGAGCCATTCGAAATCCAAAGCCAAACCCAATGCTTGACGAACACGCACATCCTGAAAAATCGGTTTACGCACATTCATGGCAAAGCCTTGCATGCCCGCGCCGTTGTGATTGATAAAGGCTTTTCTTAAAAGCGCTCCACTATCAAACTTGGAGCCTACATAACCCTTAGCCCAAATCTTAGCGCGGTATTCAACAATCGCATCAAACTCCCCCGCCTTAAATGCTTCGAGGCGAACTGCATCGTCGCTATACAGTTTGTAGAGCACACGATCGAAGTTATAAAAACCCACCCGCACATTAAGGGGCTTACTTAATTGATCAGCCCAGTATTGGGGGTTGCGCTTATAGACAATGGATTTACCAGCTTTAAAAGACTCAATCAGATAGGGGCCGCTACCTACTGGGGCCTCAAAGGCAATCTTCTCAAAAGGAACGATCGTACCGTCAGGCTTCTTTCCCCAGTTACGAGAAAAGATGGGGAGCGTTCCTACCAAGATGGGTAGCTCAGCATTATTGTTTTTGAAATCAAACCGCACTACCCGTTCGGAAAGCACAACTGCTTCTTTAACATCTGCAAAAGTAGTTTTATACCGCGGGTGTGCTTTGCCACTCATCAAGACATCAAAACTGTGTTTAACATCTGCAGCCAAAACGGGAGTGCCATCGGAGAACTTGGCTTCTGAACGAATACGAAACGTTACCGACTTATGGTCTGGAGCCACTGCGATATCTTCAGCCAGCAAACCATAAATACTAGAAACTTCATCCGCACTTCCTTCGGCCAATGATTCAAACATCAAATCAATTCCGGGAGCGGTGACACCTCGGAGCGTAAATGGATTGAACTTATCAAAACTCGTTCTTTGGCCTGGATTAGGCAAAGTCAGGGTGCCGCCTCTGGGGGCATTGGGATTCACATAATCAAAATGGGCAAATCCATCCGCATATTTCGGTTTACCGTACTGGGAAATCCCTTGAGCTGCCTGTGCTGCATTGGCCCCAAGCGCTACTAGCGTAGCGATTAGCAAGAAATGGACGAGTTGGCGAATGGGGCTTAGGGTAGGCATATATGCAACAATTGTAGATAGCTAATCATATTTGAAGCAAAGGACACAACATGGGCTTTCTCTCCGGCAAAAAAATCCTTATCACCGGCCTTCTCTCTAACCGCTCTATTGCCTATGGTATTGCCAAGGCATGTCACCGTGAAGGCGCAGAATTGGCCTTTACCTACGTAGGTGAGCGCTTTAAGGACCGGATTGTCGATTTTGCAAAAGAATTCAATAGCGAACTCATTTTTGACTGTGATGTCGGTAGCGATGAACAGATTTCTGCCCTGTTTCAGGATTTAGCCAAATCTTGGCCTCAATTTGATGGCTTTGTGCATGCGATTGGCTTTGCCCCAAGAGAGGCAATTGCTGGTGATTTCTTAGAAGGCCTCTCTCGCGAAGGCTTCAAAATTGCGCACGACATTTCTGCATACAGCTTTCCTGCAATGGCAAAAGAAGCATTGCCGATGCTGCGTGACAAATCCTCATTGCTGACATTGACTTACTTAGGTTCAATGAAGAATGTTCCAAACTACAACACCATGGGTTTAGCAAAAGCATCTTTAGAGGCATCCGTGCGCTACCTCGCTGGATCAGTTGGCCCTAAAGGTATTCGCGCGAACGGCATCTCTGCTGGCCCGATTAAAACCTTGGCTGCTTCTGGCATCAAAGGCTTTAGCAAAATTTTAGAAGCCGTAGAGCAAACTGCCCCACTGCGTCGCAATGTCACGATTGATGATGTTGGTAATACCGCGGCATTCTTATTATCTGATTTAGCCAACGGCATTACCGCTGAAATCATCTACGTTGATAACGGCTTTAGCCAAGTTGTTGGTGGGATGGAAGACGCTTGAGTGTTCCACTCAGTGAAGCCCTGAAGTTTTGGGCCAAACTCGGCTTTATTAGTTTTGGTGGGCCTGCGGGACAAATCGCTGTTTTGCACCAAGAGTTGGTTGAGAAGCGTCGCTGGATTTCTGAGCGGCGCTTTTTACATGCGCTCAACTATTGCATGCTTCTACCTGGACCTGAAGCGCAACAGCTAGTAACTTATATCGGCTGGCTGATGCATCGTAGTTGGGGTGGCATTCTGGCTGGTACCCTCTTTGTGTTGCCATCACTATTGATTTTGATTGCGCTGTCATGGATTTATCTCACCTTCGGACAGGTACCATGGATTGCCGCAATCTTTTTTGGTATTAAGCCTGCAGTAGTTGCCATTATTTTACACGCCGCTGTGCGAATTGGTAAACGGACCCTCCACAACCAAGTATTAAAGTGGATTGCACTAGTCTCTTTTTTAGCCATTTTCATTTTGAATTTAGCCTTTCCGATCATTGTTCTGATTGCGGCAGCGATTGGTTACTGGGGTGGCAAGCGCTATCCCGAATACTTTCAGCAAACTGGCTCTCACGGAAATTCCAAAGCGGATCATTATGGTAGCGCCATCATTGATGACAACACTCCTACTCCTCTACACGCTCAATTTAATCTTCAAAAGACGATTAAACATAGTGCGATTGCATTTAGCTTTTGGCTATTGCCGACTGCAGGATTGATTGTAATCTTTGGTTGGAAAACGCTCTATCCTCAAATCGCTTGGTTCTTTACTAAAGCCGCCCTTCTCACCTTTGGTGGAGCCTACGCTGTATTGCCCTATGTTTATCAAGGCGCAGTAGATCATTTTCATTGGCTCAGTGCCAATCAAATGATTGATGGCTTAGCGCTTGGAGAAACTACGCCTGGTCCACTTATCATGGTGGTCGCTTTTGTTGGCTACTTAGCTGGCCATATTCAACATTTAATTGGTAATAGCAATCCATTTTGGTTTGGCGTGCTTGGGGCTTGCGTTGCTACTTGGTTTACTTTTTTACCCTCCTTCTTTTTTATTCTGGTGGGCGGGCCTCTGATTGAGTCTACTCATGGCAAGCTTGGGTTTACAGCGCCATTGACAGCGATTACTGCTGCAGTAGTTGGCGTCATCGCCAATTTAGGACTCTTTTTTGCCTATCACGTGTTTTTACCAAGCGGCTTAGGTGCTTCGATTTCCTGGATTTCAATCGTGATCTGTGTATTGGCTGGCTTGGCACTATTTAAATATCAAAAAGGGGTGATTACGGTACTAGGAGGGTCTGCATTTGCTGGACTTCTTGCCTATCTGGCCGCAGTCTTAATGGGATAAGCCTCCCCTAAGGTTGGCATAATGGAACTTATGCGAATCGAACCTCAAACCATCTCTCATTTACAAGAATGGCTCGGTAAAACCGAGTCTTTTCAGGATGCCGTTACGGCAGCCCCCGTGCGCGCCCTATCGGCAACCTTAAATCGCGACGATCTGCCGCCTAGTAAGGGCACTTTCTTGCCTGAGCTGTGGCACTGGCTCTATTTTTTGCCGCACGCACCTCAATCTGAAATTGGTCCCGATGGTCATCCTAAGCGAGGTGGCTTTCTACCGCCCGTTCCTCTGCCACGTCGCATGTGGGCAGGTAGCCGCATTCAATGGTTAGCACGACTTTCCGTTGGCGATGAGATTGAACGCGTTTCTAAAATTGAATCTGTTACTCATAAAGCAGGTCGCACCGGTGATTTGATTTTTGTCTTAGTCCAACATCAGATCTCAAATCAAAACGGTCTTGCGATTATTGAAGAGCACGACATTGTTTATCGCGATGCGCCAGGACCTGATGACAAACCAGTTGCTCCTACACCTGCCCCAACCGATGCTCAGTGGACAAAAACGATTACGCCTGATGATGTCCTGCTCTTTCGCTACTCTGCTCTTACTTTTAACGGTCATCGCATTCATTACGATCGTAAATACGTTACTGAAGTAGAGGGTTATCCAGGATTAATTGTGCATGGCCCTTTGATTGCCACCCTACTGGTAGATCTGGTGCGTCAAAGTATTCCCGGCTGCAAGCTGAAGAGTTTTGAGTTCCGCGCAATTCGCCCAACATTTGATATCAATATTTTTAAGGTATCTGCTAAACCGGATTTAGAAAAAGATCCAAGCGGTAAGACGATTGCGATTTGGGCACAAGATCATGAGGGTTGGCTCACTATGCAAGCCACTGCTGTTTTAGCTTAATGCACTAGTAAAGATTAAGAGGATATTTTTTATGAGTACCGAACACTTATCGCTAGAACTCGCCAGCTTTTCTGCCAATTTAAAAGCGAGCGATATTCCAAGTGATGTGATGAGCCGTGCCGAAGATTTACTAGTAGATTGGTTTGGCTCCGCAATTGCTGGCAAAGGCTCGCGCGCCGTTGAAACCATTACCCAGTTTGCGCAAACCATGGGTGGTTTTGATAGTAGCCACTCTGGTCCCTCAGAAATTCTGATCTCTCGTAAAACCTCTAGCCCTTTTTTGGCAGCGATGGCTAATGCAGCCGCTTCTCATGTGGCCGAGCAAGATGATGTACATAACGGTTCGGTATTTCATCCAGCTACCGTGGTATTTCCGCCTGCTTTAGCTTGCGCCCAAGCAATCGGTGCCTCTGGTGAAGAACTGTTAGTGGCATCAGTCGCAGGATATGAAGTCGGTATTCGGGTTGGTGAATTTTTGGGACGCTCCCATTACAAAGTCTTTCACACCACAGGTACTGCAGGTACGATTGCCGCTGCAGCTGCTGTTGGTCGTCTATTAAAACTATCGCCTGCACAAATGCTGCATGCCTTTGGTTCAGCTGGTACACAATCCGCTGGTCTTTGGGAATTTTTGCGTGATGCTGCGGACTCCAAACAACTACATACTGCGCACGCTGCGGCAACTGGCCTGATGTCGGCATATATTGCTCAAGCTGGGTTTACTGGCGCTGAGCACATCCTTGAAGGTAAACAAGGTTTGGCTGCCGGGATGTCGAGTGATGCAGATCCTAAAAAACTCGTTGATCGATTAGGCACTCGCTGGGCTTTAGCGGAAACTAGCTTTAAGTTTCATGCTTCCTGTCGTCACACCCACCCGGCCGCTGATGCGCTACTACAAGTGATGTTAGCTAACAAACTCAAGCCTAGCGACATTGCCAAAGTAGAAACCTTAGTACATCAAGGTGCGATTGATGTATTGGGCCCCGTAACAAATCCAGCCACAGTGCATCAATCCAAGTTTTCAATGGGTACTGTGCTTGCTCTAGTTGCCCACTATCAATTTGCTGGCCTGCAAGAATTTGATGATCACTTTAAGGATGACGCCATTTGCTTCTTTCGCGATCGCGTCACCATGATTCTGGATCCAGAAGTTGATGGCGCCTACCCAAAAAGCTGGATTGGCAAAGTCAAAGTGCACCTCAATAATGGACAAATTTTGGATGGGCGCGTTGATGAGCCCAAAGGTGATCCTGGAAACACCTTAAGTCGCACTGAGATTACTGACAAGGCAATGCGCCTTGCTGCTTTTAGCAAAGGTGCGAGCACTGCTGAGATGAGTAAAGCTATTGATTCCTTATGGAATATTCGCAAACAAGCCAAAGTAGGCCCTCTACTTCCAAGTAATTAATTCACCACACTCCATATGAACCCACTTGATACACCTCTCGGTTTTTGCAGTAACTTTTTATTTGTACCTGGCACTCGCCCTGAGCGTTTTGCAAAAGCACTAGATAGCGGTGCCGGTGGCGTCATTATTGATTTGGAAGATGCCGTTGCTGCCGAAGATAAAGATATGGCTCGCAATGCGATTCGGACAGCTTGGCCCAGCTTTACTGCTGAACAAAAGAAGCGTTTAGTCATTCGCAGCAACTCCCCGGGTAGTAAGTTTTACTCGGCTGATTTAATTCTGGCGCAAGCGCTCGATGTTGCTTGTCTACTCATTCCAAAGAGTGAGTCTGTTGATGAGATGAATGGTGCAGCACTAGTTTTACCGAATACCGCACTAATTCCGATGATTGAAACTGCCATTGGTTTAGATCATCTTCGTGAAATAGCCAACTCCAACCAAGTGATTCGTCTTGCATTAGGTAATTTAGATTTGCAGGCAGACCTTGGTATGGTGTGCGATCCACAAGAAACTGAACTACAGACGGCCCGCTATCAAATCGTCTTGGCATCACGAGTAGCGCAGATTGCCCCTCCTATTGATGGGGTTACGCCTTCGACCGATGATGTCGCCCGCATTCAAGATGATGCTGAGCGCGCTAAGCGGATGGGCTTCGGTGGAAAACTCTGTATCCATCCAAAGCAAGTGGGTATTGTCAAAGCTGCCTTCATGCCCTTAGAAGAAGAAGTGGCCTGGGCAAAGCGTGTCATAGATGCTGATAAAGCGTCTAAAGGCGGTGCAGTCAAGCTGGATGGACGCATGATTGATCGCCCAGTAGTGTTGCTAGCCCAAAGAACCATTGCGGTTGCTGGTAAACACTAGGTAGCAACCCTCCCCAAAAGACCCAAAAACTGGCAGAATAAGCCTGCATAACAACATGATGGAGACCAAATTGAAGATCAAGAATTTTGTATTTTCTGGAATCACTGCAGCACTCACCGCTGGCGCACTGCTGAGCGGCAATGCCTTAGCGCAAAAAGACTGGCCAACCAAGTCAATTAACTTAGTTGTTCCATTTGCCGCAGGTGGGCCAACAGACTCTATCGCACGCCTGATTGCAGTGCCAATGGGTCAAGCATTAGGTCAAACAGTGGTGGTAGAAAACGTTCCTGGCGCAGGCGGCACGATTGCTTCCACTAAGGTAGCTCGCGCGGCCCCAGATGGATACACCATTTATATTCATCACATGGGTATGGCTACAGCACAAGCTTTGTATGACAAGCTCCCCTATGACCCAATGACTAGCTTTGAATACGTTGGTCAAGTGGCCGATGTTCCAATGGTGCTCTTGGGCAAAAAAGATTTACCAGCAAACAACTTTAAAGAACTAGAAGCCTATATCAAAGCCAATGGCTCAAAAGTCACAATGGCTAATGCTGGTCCAGGCGCTGTATCCCAACTTTGCGGCTTGTTATTTCAAAGTCGTCTAGGTGTAAAGCTTACTAACATTCCTTACAAAGGAACTGGCCCTGCCCTCACCGATTTATTGGGTGGTCAAGTCGATTTGCTTTGTGATCAAACTACTCAAACCATTCCTTACATCAAGGATGGCCGTGTCAAGGCTTTCGGTACAACTACTATGAAGCGCTTGCCAGCGATTCCTAATGTGCCTACCTTAAATGAGCAAGGACTTAAAGGCTTTGAAGTGAAAGTTTGGCATGGCGTCTACACTCCAAAAGGTGTTCCACAGCCTATTCTAGATAAGCTCAATGCTGCTCTGAAGACGGCACTCAATAATCCTGATGTGAAAAAGCGTTTAGAGGATGCGAATATTGATATTGTTCCGGCAAGCAAGGTTTCTGCTAAGGGCTTAAAAGACCATCTTGATACCGAAATCAACGTTTGGGGTCCAGTCATTCGTAAAGCGAATATTCCAGACTAAGCATTACCCGCATCAAATAAAAGGCCAGCATATACTGGCCTTTTTCTTTACTTCTCGAAGATGATTATTTACAGGGGTAGCTTTGCCTAAAGAATCTCATTAAGGTTTTAGCAGCGCTCTCTTGATTGAACTGAGGGTTTGCCGTATTCCATACCAGAAACTTTTGCAATATCTCGTTGCGAGTTTCACCTTTGTTTGTAAAGCAGATGGATCGCTTTGCATTTGGACTGAGATTGGATAAATACGATTGGTATATGCCTTCGCCAAAGCCAAAACAAAAACTGCGGCCTTGCTCATCATTTGGATTTTTACAGAGCTCTACAAATGCGCCAGTGCTCGCATCGTTTACTGGAAGATCTTTTTGCGCATATGCACTATGACTAAAGCACGCGATGGATGTAATCAGCGCGAGTATTGCTGGTAATTTTTTCATGACTCTTCTCTTGATAAGGTTAACGTCTAAATCCACCCATATGGCCGCCGCCAAAGCCGCCATAACGACCACCTCCTCCAAAACTTCGTGAGCGATCTTGCTCTGTATCAAAGCGCGCTTGATCTCGCATAACATTCTCTTGAGCAGCTTCGCGATATACATTCGGATTAGCTCTATCCATCTGCGCATCATTACGCGCCTCTTGATTTAGACGCGCCGCTTGATCTCTTTCTTGTGGGCTCGCGTCTTTCTGAAAAGCACTATTGGCACGCTGAGTATCTGTGCGAGCAGCCTGCCTCTCCTGTGGAGTGGCATTATTTTTCCAGTCGTTCAGTAAACGTTGCTGGTTAGCAATGCTAGCGGGACCAATAACGGCGCGCGAAGGAATGCGTCCAGATGGATTAATGGTTGTGGAGTTAATCGTGCCATTAGACCAATTGGGATAGGTCCAAAAATCATCGCCAATCGCAAAACCTAAACCAAAAGCCATCATTCCCCAGGCGGGGTCATAAGCAGGATAAGGTGGGTAATCAGGATATGGCCATGGTCCATACACTACCGTAGGGTTATAGCTGGGGATATAAACCACTTTGACATTGGCTGGGGCAATCAAGATATTGCCGTTGACATCTGTAGTAACAGTGATTTCCTTATTGGACTTCAGTGTGCCGGCGTTCAGAGCCTTTTTTCTTAAGACTTGTACTGCTTTCATAGTATCGGCAGCTTGGAGCTTATAAGCATTGCCAAGGTTTTGAGTCCACTGCAATTTACTGCCCAGCATATTGAATGCTTGTGGAAACGATATGAGAGACTTCACGCTATCGTTCCACGATTGCGCCTTCAGCGCGTTTTGCAGTGCGTCACCACTCAGGGAGGCATTACTGTTTCGCCAGTTATAAGCCTCGGCTACCTCTAGCGGATAAGTTGAAGCTAGCAACATCAGCGAGAGCAAGGAATCTGGATAAAGCGCTATTGGAGAAACCAATGACTGCAATTGAGCAGATGAAATGGTTTGTGGAGCTGCGTTATAACTCGGATCCTGGGTGTAATATCCGCTTTGCTGATAAGGGTCAGGATTCATCACACATCCATTGAGGAGGGATCCGCAAGCGATTATCACTAGCATGTGTAATCCACTTTTTTTACTCCATGCAGAAATACGTCTTTGACTTACCTGTCTCATACTGACCTCAATATTGATCTATGCAAATAGCTTAGTAAATTCACCATCTTTTACGAATTTTGAGTGAATCTCATTAACCCGGTCTAAATAAATAACCAGATCGCGCTTTATCTCTGCGCCTTCTATAAAGCGCCGCGATCAATCCAGTCAGAGCCCAGATTGCCAAGAATGGATCAAGCAAGTAATCCCAAAGATTGGCAGACTCATGCCAGTGTCCTGCCCAAGCCAGAATCGAGATGGCAATAATCCATACGCCCTTACTCCAATTGGCAAGTCCGCATACGAGGGCAAAGAACAAAACCGCAATGAAAAATGCAATTGAGCCATAACCCCAAGCATAGGGATCCATCATGCCAAGACCTAGTGCAAGCGGATAAAAAATAATGGCCATCAATGCAACTGCAAACTTAAATGCGAAGGGGGCTGGCTTATTCTTGGGCAGCAATGAAGTCCATAGCAAGAGTATCGTAACGATGCTGAGATCGCCTACCACTCCTCGCACATAGGCAACAAGTGGCAATTCCATACCTAAACCTAATGGCCAGAAAAATAGGTTAGCAGTCAAGAGTATCAACAATACTTTGGCAATGACCGGAAATGGTTGTGGAGACGTTGTTTGTAAGAGCAAAATCATCACAGCCGCACAAGTGATGGACATCTCAATCAAAGCGAAGGTTTGCATTAGGTTATTCATTATTTAGCCTCCTCAGAAGCAGCTTCTGTTTGGGTCGTAGCAAGCTGGCTCTGAGCACGCTTTAACCAAGCCCCCGAGAAATAGCGATGACGAATCTTCTTGCGATCCCAGGTATAAACCAAATGGGCATCATTACCATCAACGCTCACGAGATATGGATAGGAAAACTCTTTACGCTGACCATCTGGTAATGCTTCATCATTTTCTATTACTTCAACTACCTGCCATTGGTCTGATTTCGCATCGGCCATCAATAACACCAAGCGATATCGACCTGCTTCAACATTATTGAGCACCAAAATACGGGCGCCGCTATTGATTTGAAGCCCGGCAACCGCAGAATTGGGATTGGCGATTGGTAAATCTGTAGTTGACTGCCAGGATTGACCCGCACTTTGAGTATGACTAGCAATGACTTGCTTTGCTAGTCCCGCACTTCTTGCCTGCCGAAAATATGCGCTGGCATCTTGGGCATCATTTACAAAAACCATTGGCTGAATAGCGCTGCGTCCAGAACTCATACGGCGCTTATCAATGACCTGCCCTGCTTCCACTCTTAAAAACTCACCAAAGCGCCCAACCCACTCGTGATATGCGGGCAAGCCAAGGCGACCATCTGTAAATGTCACTGCCGGAGACTTGACTAAAGTGCTTATATTCATCAAGGGTGAGCTAATCAAGCGCTGTGGATTGCTCCAAGTTAAGCCCTCATCATCAGAAATAAGACTAGATATAGAGCTACCCGCCCAACCACCAATCGAAACTGTGACAAAAAATAATTGCAAGCGACCATCAGCCATTCTGGCGGGGACAGGGTTCCCTAATTTAGCGACATAGCGCATTAAGCCTTTTTCAGCACCCACTCTATCCATCACAACTGTTGGTGCGCTCCAACTTGATGCCTTAGGATCAAAGACAGCGCTATTAATCACCACATCCGCAGCGCCTTCACGGCTGCCCGCAAACCAAAAAGCTCGAACAGCACCATCGTTTAATGCAATCAGAGATGCAGCGTGTACTGAGGGAGCGCCTGTCTCTGGCAACCAAGTACCAATGGGGCTCGCAATGATTGCCTTACTTGAAGTAGTTTGGTTTTTAGATTTTGGGATTATGGCTACTTCTAAGTCTTCTTCAACTGTTGTAGCTGTCTGTGTCGCAAACGGCGCCCAAGCCGGACGACTATCAATATGCAAGAAGCCGATTACTGCAGCCAGTAATAAAAAACAGAGGGCAATAACACGACTCATCTACAAACATCCTTCACATTAGAGAGATCGGGGGCGATCGCTGGGGTTACTACTAGATACTCATTTACAAATAGATGTTTGCCGATCTGGCCTTGCAACATCTGAGTAATTTCATCATCAGAGTGGCGTGCACGCATCTCCATTCTCTTTCCCACAATCTGACAGGAGTCGCATAGTTCCGGCTGAGATCCAAACGGTGCGTGAACTGCAACGATGGGATATGAACTGATGAGCTTAGCTATATTCGCTGCATCTTTGGCTAAATAGCCATGCAACTTAGCACCAGGTAACAGCAAACGATACTCTTCATCTTTAGCACGGAAATCGCAAGGTATCCAAACATCTTTACCTTGAACTTGAGTCATTGTTTCGACTGAATAACGCCCTAGCTTTCCCTCCAAGGGAGTAAGACTACTAGTGAGCGCACAGTAGGTCAGAAAACATCCTGCCAATGCCAGCGTCTTTGCATGGTGAGGCTTGATTAAACCAATCGGCACGATGATGAGACTGGCGGCCATCAAGATCCAATGGTAGTAAGAATAAATCCAGGCGCCAGCCGTTCCCATAAAGCCAGAGAACTGCAGATTGCTTCCTATCCATAAAAGCAGTGTGAGGATGATTCCCTGGAGCAGTAAGGCAATCCGAAAGCCCCATAAAGGCAAGCGCTCCCAATGCAGCGCAATTAAAGCAGCAAATGCTGGCATTACTGGTAATAAATATCGACCGGAACGCTGACTAGGCAAAGTAAATACGATCAAAAATGCAAAGATCAATAGCAATAACAGAACTTCCTCTAGATTGAGGAAGCGACGGCCACGCCAGCATTGCCATAGAGTAGAAATTAATACGAAAGTAAAGAGGCCTGCATTGGCTAGAGTTGTTAAGAGCAAGAGCCAAATACTGTCGCCCCCACGCAAGAGGTCTAATAGATAGTTCGAGTTACGGGCAGCAAACTTGCCTGCATTCTCGCCCAGCACAAATTCTTTCCAAACTGCTTCTGGGTTTGGATCAAAAGCAAACCACAAAGCAAAGACCGCTAAAGCTAAAACTCCAGCGATCAAGATCTTATATAGATCATAAGTCAGCGTTTTTGGAATACTCCACTCCCGCCAGCGCCAATAGTAGAGGCCTAGGGCGAATGTGGCTGGAGCAATATAAGCAAACGATTTAGCAAAGAGAGCCAGTCCAAAACAGATACCCGCCAATACTGGGAAAAAGAATTTGGATTCAAACGCAGACCGGCCCCAATATAGAAGCGCCATAAATGGCAGGCTAATCCAAAAGACTTCTGGTGGATCAGCCAAAAATGGGCGGCCATACCGATAGCTTGCAAAGAAAGAAAGCCAAACCAAGGCAGCTAACAAACCCGTTTGGGTTTTTCCACTAAATCGACCTACGGCTAAAAATAAGAAAAAAGCAGTCAGCCCTGTGTAGAGAACACTAGGCCAGCGTAAGTTCAGCAAAGACCATTCGCTTGCCCAATGACTACTGGCTATGCCTTGCCAAAAAATCAGGGGTGGCTTGGTATTTTTGATGCCGTCCATCTCAGACTGCAAAGGAAGCCAATTTCCAGCATCAGCAGTCATCCGCACAATGTGCATATAGGGGTATTCATCGCCGTTTTTAGGGGCAAATCGACTATCTAAGCCATAAAGATAGGTAAATACACCTAAAAGTAGGATTAAGAAGGCGGAACGGTAAGAAAATGAACCTCGCATTCCTGTAGTTTATAGGGCTTGCAAGAAGGCCGGAGAAAACTGACTTGCTCTACTTTTTCACATGAGCTTATGAAAAATGCATCTGAGACAAATCTGACTTTTTGTGAACTTCTTGTTTAAGATGCTGATAAGTAAAAAAGTAATACATTATTCAGAAATAAACCAAATGGAGATGGACCCCATGCGAGCAAAGTATCTCAAACCCGCAATCCTAGCTGCGCTCTATATCGGCTTTAGCCAATGGAGCGGTTCTGCCCTTGCGCAAAACGCGAATGCTAGTAATCTATATAAACGTAGCTTGGCTGCTACTTGCGCCAACTGTCATGGAACCGATGGTAAAGGTGTGCCTGAGGGTGGAATGCCTCTCATCAATACCCTCACTAGCGAGCAAATGCTGGCTCAATTGAAAGCATTTAAATCTGGAGCTCGAGAAGGAACCATCATGCCGCAGTTAGCTAAAGGCTACTCTGACGAGCAACTTGAAACCATCGCCAAACAGCTTGGCAAGAAATAATAAGGAAGCCATCATGGATCGTCGACACTTTATTGGTCAGAGCGCAGCAGCGCTGGGTTTACTTGCAGGCTTCTCTGGCACAGCCCGTGCTAATTTACAGAAGGCAGAAATTTTAGTGATTGGTGGTGGTTACGGCGGTGCAACTGCTGCTAAATACTTGCGCCTGTTTTCAAATAACACCGCCAAGGTAACTCTCATTGAGCCAAATGCTTCTTTTGTCTCTTGCCCGCTATCGAATTTAGTAGTGGGTGGCTCACGCACCCTCGCAGAACTTACCTCTCCTTACGATAATCTGAGCAAGCGTCATGGCATCAAGATTATTCAAGATAGCGTTAGCAGCATGGATCCAGACAAGAAGACTGTCAAATTGGCTTCAGGCAAAACTTTGCGCTATGACAAAGTTATTGTTTCTCCTGGGATCACTTTAATGATGAATAGCATTGAAGGATTGGCGCAAGCTAATAAAGATGGAGTTACTCTGCAAGCATGGAAGGCTGGCGCAGAGACTGTTGCTCTTCATAATCAGTTGGCTGCGATGCGCGACGGCGGTACATTTGCCCTGAGCATTCCAGAGGCACCCTATCGCTGCCCTCCTGGCCCATATGAGCGCGCTTGCCAAGTAGCGAACTATCTCAAGAAAAATAAACCCAAATCGAAGGTATTGATTTTAGATGCCAACCAAGATGTGACTTCTAAGGGTGGACTCTTCAAGAAAGTTTGGGCTGAGCAATATACCGGCATGATTGAGTATTTACCAAAGCACAACGTCACTGCTGTTGATGCAAAAACCAAGACAATCAAACTGGAAGTTCAAGATGACATTAAAGCGGATGTATTGAATTTACTACCGGCTATGAGTGCTGGTGAGATTGCAGTCAAAACAGGTCTTGCAAATTCCAATGGTCGCTGGGTTAATGTCAACTTCCTGAACTTTGAATCTACAGCGCAGAAAGATATACACGTCTTAGGTGACTCGATTCAAATTGCACCAGCAATGCCCAAGTCTGGCCACATGGCTAACCAACACGCTAAAGTAGCAGCCGCAGCAATTGTGGCTGAGCTAAGTGGCTGGGAAGGCAATCCAGCACCTGTTCTCACTAATACCTGCTACAGCTTTGTTAACGAGCGTGAAGTTGTTCACGTCGCTAGCGTCCACCAGTACAACGCTACTGAGAAGACCTTCAAGACTGTTCCTGGTTCCGGAGGGCTATCCCCAGCACCATCTACCCTTGAGGGTGTATATGCCTGGGGCTGGGCTCACAATATTTGGGCTGATAGCTTGGGTTGATCAAAGCCAACATTTGCAAAAAAAGGGGCCTTTTGGCCTCTTTTTTATTCCTCCAAACCTCATTGAGAAATATACTGGCAAAAATACATTTAGAAACTGGAGAATCGCATGACCCCAAACTCACCAAAAGACGCTTCTAAATTAGAGGCCACAATTGAAAAGTGGACAGTACCGCTTGGCAATCTATTTGTTTCCCTATTCCATCGCATTGCCTTGTTTGGAATTGGCGCGGCAACAGTGTGGTCAGCTGCCGTTGCCTTTATGGGAATGATGAGCAAGGGATCTGCTTCTATTGAAGATCTACTCTTACTATTTATCTATCTTGAGATTGGTGCAATGGTCGGCATATATTTCAAAACCAATCATATGCCTGTTCGATTTTTGATCTATGTGGCCATCACTGCTGTAACCCGTCTCATTATTGACTTAGTCAATACCAAGCATGAGGCTGATCTTCCCATTCTCTATATGGGCATCACAATTCTCGTACTCGCTTTGGCGAATGCAGTAGTACGTTATGCCTCATTCAAATACCCTAGCAAATCGGGTGAGAACGAATAATTACCCAGGCTGATCCATTTTGGTGAGCACTTGCCCGGCAAGGGCAACGGATGTTTCATCGATTTGGTAGGGCTGAACCCCTCGGTTGAGGCAGTTGCGCACATAGTCAATACTGGTGCGTAAAGAGTAGTACTCACCCGCTAGACGTCTAGATACCTTGATATTGAGGGCTCGATACTCTAAGAGGTCTAACCTTTTTAGATATTCATTCAGCTTACCAAGATCAAAGTTAATCAGAAGTTCCTGCTCGAAGCCCTTCAAGTCAGAATAGAGACGGTTAATCTTATTTTGCATACGCCGGGTTCTAAAACCTGGCAAAGCTTGCAAAAGCGGGTAGGAAAGAATTAAAAATGGTAGAACGATAAATACAATGTGATTTACCAACTCTGCGAGCCAAAACGGTAAATACGAAAGCATGGTTACTAAGAATGGATAGTTGTTATTCTCAAAGTGAATTGCCACGGGGCTTTCAGGAAGCATCGTATTTTTAAACGACGGGAACTCTCCCCGTTTGGCAAAGAAAGTTGCTTTGCCATTAATTTCACTAGCGGCCTGAAGAAACAAAAATTGAATTGCAGGGTGCATACGATCATCAATCAAAAGATTGGTGGTGGTTGCAAGGAGCTTAAGATCAGTATTAGGGAAGTTGCGCTTTAAATCAAACGCGCCCTCAGGCACCTCGAGGATGCTGAGATATGGAATAAGCTTGGTATATGCCTCAACCCTCCCGAAAGTTCCAAGTTTTACTTGTGGATCATTTAAAAGTGCCTGAACATTAGGCGAATAATTTGTATCAACCATAAAAACGCCGTCGATCTCACCTTGTTGCAATGCTATTACTGCCTGATCATTTGGTAGGTTGACGAAGTTTGGCCCGGGTTCATATCCCGAGACCTTCAAAAGCTTGATGGCTTGCGCATGCGTGCCGCTTCCCTCATTACCAATAGAGATTTTTTTACCGAGGAAATATTTAAACCGCCCATCTACACCCTGAAAATCTTTTGCGTTTAGCTCAGGTCCGCGATAGAAAAACCAAATCGGATCATAAGCAATCACGCCTAAAGAATGTATGCCTGTCACATCTTTGGTATGAACAACCCCAGCTTGCACAAATGCTGCCTGTAAGGGATCTTTTCGATCTGATAAACGGTTAATGTTCTCCTGGGCTCCGTTTGTGGGAACCAGCTCGAGAGTAATCCCTCTCTTGGCAAAAAACTCTGCATAGCGTTTGCCCAATATCTCACTAGAGCCACCAGCAGTTCCTGTTGCTATCATCACGTGTCGTGGTGGTGGTGGATCTGCATAGATACCGATACCCACTATAAGCGCTAAGAGCAGAACTAAAACTGGCCAAGTTTCTTGCAGGAACTGGGTGAAGTCCGTCCACCTCTCCTGAGCGCTCTCAGAAAGACCCAGAAAGGTTTCTTTTACATTCTCTTTAAAGCTTCCCATGCACTACCAATCTGCAAAAATGGCAAAAGCTAATGATAATGTCCTTATTGATATTTCTCCAACGAAAACCAGTAAACCTATGCTCCAACTCAGAAAATCCCAAGATAGAGGCTATGCTGACCACGGCTGGCTCAAAAGCTTTCATTCCTTCTCTTTTGCTGGCTATCACGACCCCCAATTTATGGGCTGGGGGAACTTAAGAGTCATCAACGAAGATCGTGTAGCAGCTGGCATGGGTTTTGGGAAACATGGTCATCGGAACATGGAAATCATTAGCTATGTTCTTTCTGGTGAACTAGCGCACCAAGATAGTATGGGCAATATCGAAAGTATTCCTCCGGGAGATGTTCAACGCATGAGTGCAGGTTCGGGTGTCACGCATAGCGAGTTCAATCATGCCAAAGACCAAACAACCCATTTCTTACAAATCTGGATTGAACCTAATGTTCTAGAAATTGCACCAAGCTATGAGCAAAAGACTATTCCCTTAGTCGACAAACAAGGCAAGCTGCCTTTAATTGCCTCTCCCGATGGGAAAGATGGATCTGTCAAAATATTTGCAGACGCCAGAATATATGCAGGTCTTTTTGATGGACTCCAATCTGCGCAGTTGCAACTCGACCCCATGCGTAAGGCGTATGTTCACCTCATTAAAGGATCTTTGAATGTGAATGGTCAAAAACTGGCTGGCGGAGATGCATTACTCATGGAAAATGAATCTGCCCTAGAAATTCAAGATGGCAAGGATGCGGAAGTACTATTTTTTGACCTGAGTCATTAAAACCTGGCTAGCCTAGGTTTACGATAAGTCCATTACACAAGAACTAACAAGAACATGATTGAAACGTCTGGAAAAAAATTGGCTGGCGCCATCATCCGCTTACACCCTAACGATAATATTGTGGTGGCGCGTATTGATATTGGTATTGGCACAGAAGTACCTAGCGAACACTTTACAAGTCGCAGCCAGGTTCCCGCTGGTTACAAAATTGCCGCCAAAAAGATTCTGAAGGGTCAACCCATCCTGAAATACAACGTGACTGTTGGCTTTGCTAATACTGATATTGAAGCTGGCACCATGGTTCACAGTCATAACACGGAGTTTCGGGAGTTTGATCGAGACTATGCATACGCTAGTGAATTTAAACCAACACAAATGCTGCCAGAGTCTGAGCGCGCGACCTTTCAGGGATATGTCAGACCAAACGGTAAAGTGGGTACGCGTAATTTCATTGGAATTCTATCCACTGTCAATTGCTCTGCGACCGTAGTAAATAGAATTGCCGACTGGTTTACACCAGAGAAATTAAAAGACTTTCCAAACGTTGATGGTGTAGTGGCATTTAGTCACGATATCGGCTGCGGCATGGAAATGAGTGGTGAACCAATGGAGTTACTACGCCGCACGATGGCTGGGTATGCGCGCCACCCTAACCTTGCAGCTGCACTGATTGTTGGCCTTGGTTGCGAGCGTAATCAATTAAAAGGATTAATGGAGCAAGAAGAATTGGTCGCAGGTACAAACCTGCACACTTTTATCATGCAAGAAACTGGCGGTACTCGTAAAACCATTGAGGCTGGCATTGAGGCAGTTAAAGCCCTCCTTCCGGAAGCAAACAAAGCTAAGCGTGAAACCGTTTCTGCAAGTCATCTTTGTGTTGGCTTGCAATGTGGTGGCTCAGATGGTTTCTCATCTATTACAGCTAATCCTGCATTAGGCGCCGCTATCGATATTCTGTCTCGCCACGGCGGTACTGGAATTTTGTCAGAGACGCCAGAGATCTATGGCGTGGAACACACCCTCACCCGTCGTGCCGCAAGCCAAGCCATCGGTGAAAAGTTAATCAAACGTATTCGCTGGTGGAAAGATGAATACTCCGTTGGTAGAGATGTACAGATTAATGGCAAAGTCAGTCCTGGCAATCAAATTGGTGGGCTTGCTAATATCTTTGAAAAGTCTCTAGGCTCTTCTATGAAAGGCGGTACTGGTCCCTTAATGGAAGTCTACAAATATGCCGAACCGGTAACGGCCAAAGGTTTTGTCTTTATGGATACGCCTGGCTTTGATCCAGTATCAGCTACTGGGCAAATCGCTGGTGGAGCAAACTTAATTGCCTTTACCACTGGCAGAGGCTCCATGTTTGGCTCCAAACCTGCTCCCTGCATCAAACTGGCCACCAATACCTCCATGTATCAGCGACTTACCGAAGATATGGATATTAATTGTGGCGAGATTTTGGACGGAACCATTTCCGTCCAAGAGATGGGGCAACGTATTTTTGAGCTCTTTCTGCGCACAGCCTCTGGAGAGGCCTCAAAGAGCGAATTGCTCGGCCTCGGAGACTATGAATTTGTTCCTTGGCAAATCGGGGTGATGAGCTAATAGAACTGTAGAATTCATCATTAGCTCGGTAAGAATCAATGTATGAGGATTAATGCAGACTTATGAAATTTAGGGATTACTACGAAACGCTTGGAGTGGCTCGCTCCGCTACCGAAGCAGAAATTAAAGCTGCCTACCGCAAGCTTGCTCGCAAATATCATCCAGATGTTAATAAAGAAGCTGGTGCAGAAGAGCAGTTCAAAGAAATCGGCGAGGCCTATGCGGTTTTAAAAGATACCGAGAAGCGCGCAGCATACGATCGCTTCGGCGCTAATTGGAAAAATGGTCAAGACTTTACCCCTCCCCCAAATTGGAATGAAGGTTTTGAATATTCCGATAATGGTTTTAATGGTGGCCACCCAGGCTATGGTGGCGGCTTTGAAGGTGATCAAAGTGAATTCTTTGAATCTCTCTTTGGTAGAGATAAACATCGCCAAGGTGGTCGTGGTGGCCAATCACACCAAGGCATGAACTTCAAAGGACAAGATCATCACGCCAAAATATTGATCGATCTTGCCGATGCTTATAACGGCGCTAAGCGGACTATTTCATTGCATATGCCTGTGCAAGACGCTAGTGGACACGTCAGCACCCAAGAACGTAAATTAGACGTCAGCATTCCTAAAGGAATTAAGGCTGGTCAAAATCTGCGCCTCTCAGGACAAGGTGGTCCTGGCATTGGACAAGGTCCTGCAGGTGATCTATATTTAGAGATTGATTTCCTGCCGAATACGACTTATCGGGTTGATGGCAAAGATGTCTTTATCGATATTCCACTTGCCCCTTGGGAAGCGGCTCTGGGCACTACTGTTAATGTGCCAACCCCAGCAGGCTCAACATTGGAATTAAAAATCCCAGCAGGTACCGTTGCTGGTCGCAAGATGCGCCTGAAAGGTAAAGGTATTCCAAGTACTGAGCCCGGTGATCTTTATGTAGTCCCCACGATTGCGCTGCCACCAGCAAATACAGATTCACAAAAAGAAGCCTATCAACACTTTGAAAAGGCTTTTGATTTCAATCCTAGATCTCACTTGAAGGGATGATGACGATGACAAAGTTAAACACCACTTGGATCGAAGCGAGCGTTGTCGAAAATGAAGTTCACATGAGCATTGTTGAGCTCTCACATGCCTCCCGCACTCCACAAGAATTGATTATGTCTTGGGTATCAGAAGGCGTTCTGAGTCCTGCAGGCTCATCTCCTGAAGACTGGCGCTTTAGCGGAGACTCTTTGAGAAGAGCCAAGACCGCAGCACACCTCACACATGATCTGGAATTAAATGTTCCCGGTGTTGCCCTAGCTCTTGATCTCTTAGACGAAATTGCCCAACTTCGCGCGCGTCTAAATCTTAAATAAGAGGGCCTAAGACTCCGAGCGACTGAAAAGTAACTCCCAGCGTTGTAGCTTTTGATCTAACTGGGCAGTAATCTCTGTTAAACGAGCCTGCATGCTTGCAGCCAGCTCAGGCTCATTCTTATATAAATCGGGATTGCTCATCGCAATACCGATATCGGCCTGCTCCATTTCCAGCTCTTCGATTTGCAAAGGTAAAGTTTCTAACTCTTGGCGCTCTTTGCCATTGAGTTTTTGCACTCCACTCTTCACTGCTGGCTTTACCTCTACTTTAGGCTCTTGCTTGGCTTCGGCCTTAGGCTCTGGCTTAGCCACAATCTTTGTATTACTAGCGCGGATTTTGTCTGAACGTGCTTTTTGAATCTTCCAATCCTCATAGCCACCTTCGTACTCACGCCAGAATCCATCACCTTCATGAGCAATGATGCTGGTGACAACGTTATCCAAGAAATAACGATCATGACTCACTAAAAAGACAGTGCCCTTATAGTCTTGCAGTAATTGCTCGAGCAAATCTAAGGTATCAATATCCAAGTCATTGGTTGGCTCATCCAATACCAAAACGTTTGCTGGTCTTGCAAACAAACGGGCCAATAGCAAACGATTACGCTCACCACCTGATAAAGTACTCACCGGTGAATTGGTCCGCTCTGGTGCGAATAAGAAATCGCTCAAATAACTCTTAACGTGTTTTTTATTGCCATTGATTTCAATCCATTCGCTGCCTGGGCTGATGTAGTCTTCAAGCGAAGCATTGAGGTCAAGGCCTTCGCGCATTTGATCAAAATACGCCACTTCAATACGAGTACCCATCGTAGCACTTCCTGAATCGGGCGCAATCGTCCCCAGAATCAATTTAAGCAGCGTTGTCTTGCCAGCACCATTGGGGCCAAGCAAGCCCACTTTATCGCCACGCAAAATGGTTGCCGTGAAGTCCTGCACAATCGGTCTATCGTAAGACTTGCTGACGTTTTGAAGATCAGCCACAATCTTGCCGCTGCGATCACCGGCCGAGACAGCTAGCTTCACTTGACCCATGGCGTCTCTGCGTTCAGCGCGGCTAGTGCGAAGTTTTTCTAGGCGGGCAATGCGGGCTACGCTTCGTGTCCGGCGAGCCTCAACCCCTTTTCTGATCCACACCTCTTCTTGGGCTAGTAACTTATCCGCTCTAGCATTCGCTAAGGACTCTGAATTGAGCTCTTGCTCTTTGAGAACCTCATATTGCGTAAAGTTACCGGGATAGCTGCGCAAGATGCCGCGATCTAACTCCACAATTTGTGTGCAGACATTATCTAAAAAGGCACGATCATGGGTAATCAGAATGACAGAGCCTTGATATTCTTTTAAAAGCTCTTCTAACCAAGCAATGGAATCTAAATCTAGGTGGTTGGTTGGCTCATCCAAGAGCAAGACATCGGGCATTTCCACTAAAGCGCGTGCGAGTGCTACCCGTTTTTTAGTTCCGCCAGATAAAGTGCTGATTTTGACATCTGCTTCTAAATGCAGGCGATCCAAAGTTTCATGAACGCGTTGCTCCCAATTCCACCCGCTCAGCGCCTCTAATTGAGATTGCACTTCATCTAAACGGTGATGAGAGGCGTCATCCCAGTCGCCCACACTCAGCGCCTCATATTCTTCACGCAGAGCCTTAGCCTGCGCTACACCCTTGGAGACAGCATCAAATACGGTTTCTTCAGCATCAAAGATCGGCTCTTGAGGGACATAAGCGATTCTGAGGCCTTGCTGATATTGCAAAAGCCCATCATCCATTTTTTCAATGCCAGCCAAGATCTTCAAAAGAGAAGATTTACCAGTGCCATTGCGTCCAATTAAGCCAACACGCTCACCCGATTCCAGTGAAAAAGCAGTATTTGCGAGGAGGTCTACGTGGCCGAAAGCCAGTTTTGCATCAGTAAGTACGATTAAAGCCATGGCGACATTATCGTCACTTCTAAGAAAGAGGAGTGATTTCTGGAAATGCCCAAAAAAATAGGACCCCTCAGGGGCCCTACCTCAAGAACCAAGAACTATATTCTTAGAACTTATAAGTTACACCAACGGCTGGCATCCAAGGATTTAAAGTCAGCTTTCCTCCATCAGCACCCGCGGCGGTAGTGACGTTTGTTGACATGGTGGCATATTTCAAGTCAAGGTTAAGGCCCCAGTTTTTATCAAACATATAGTCCATACCAATTTGACCAACCGCACCAAAACTCGAGTTATCAACTGAATATGCTCCATTGCCGAGATTATTACGGCTTGTGAAGATGGTGTAATTCACGCCAGCGCCGATATATGGCTTAAACGCACCAAAGTTCGTGAAGTGGTACTGAAGCAATAAAGATGGTGGCAAGGCCTTAATGGAGCCTAATTTTGTTTGGCTAGATGTGTAATTGATGTCGATTGTTTGTGGGTATGTCAATACTAATTCTGCAGCGATATTTTTAGTAAAGAAATAGGAGACATCCAACTCTGGAATAACTTTATTGGCCGCTTTTACATCAGCACCTTGAACAACAGCACCAGACTGACCATTTTGCCAAAGCAAATCAACGGCACGTACACGCACCATCCATGGATTTTCTTCTGCAGATTGCGCATGCGCTGCAATTGGGGCTAAGGAAGCTACGGCAGCCATTGCTACTACTAGTGATTTAAGACGCATGATGATCCCTCTTTCTGTTATCAATTTCGATGAGATTATTTTCGAATTGATACATCGTGAGGAGTTTGATGTAAATCAAACGCAATGACGCTGTAAATTTGTTAATAGCTTAAAAGCAACAGTATTTGTTTGCTTATTTGATCTACATCAAAAGTGCTCAGATTTACCCTTAAGAGAAGGATTAAAGAACTTTGGAGTAAGTACCTTTGGCTTGAGATTCTCTAAGATGGCGATCAAAAGTCATGGCTACACGTCTTGCCAGCAACCTACCTTTGATAGGAACTTGCATATTGGCACCCTGCCACTCTAACAAACCAGCCTCTTCTAAGCCTTTAAGCTCTTCAATCTCAGTCTTAAAGTAATTGGAGAAATCAAGTTGATGATCCTTGGCAAAGGTTTGCGTATTTAAGGAAAATTGACACAACAATTCACCAATCAGCTCACGACGTAATAGGTCATCCTGATCTAATTGCATGCCCCTTAGCACTGGTAGGTGGCCATGATCTAAAGATTCATAGTATTCATCTAAGGTGCGGACATTTTGAGAATAGCAATCATCTACCTTGCCAATTGAGGATATTCCAAAAGCCAATAGATCACACTCTGCTTGAGTTGAATACCCCTGGAAATTGCGATGCAACCTTCCCTCTTTCTGTGCGATTGCTAATTCATCATCGGGCTTTGCAAAGTGATCCATTCCAATAAACACATATCCTGCTTCCAAGAGGCACTCGATTGTATTGGAGAGAATATTCAACTTATCAGCAGCAGGCGGTAGATCAGCTTCAGAAATCCGACGCTGAGGTTTAAAGATGTGGGGTAAATGGGCATAGTTATAGACCGATAAACGATCAGGGCTCATTGCCAAAACTACATCGACAGTCTCTTTAAAGGTCTCGGGTGTTTGTTTAGGCAGGCCATAGATCAAATCCACGCTTCTAGATTTAAAGCCGTACTTTCTGGACCAATCCATGACTGCTTGGGTCTCTTCAATAGTTTGTATGCGATGCACAGCCTCTTGTACTGCAAGGTTAAAGTCTTGCACACCCAGACTAATCCGGTTAAAGCCAAGATCAGCTAATAAAGCAATGTCTTTTTCAGTAACCCTTCTTGGATCAATCTCAATCGAGTATTCACCACCTGCTAATAATTCAAAATGTTCGCGGGTATGCTGCATCAACTCAATCATCTCTTCATGGGACAGAAAGGTTGGTGTACCACCACCCCAATGCAATTGGGTGATTGGGATCTTTTTCTGAGCGCCCATGGCGCCATACACCATTGTCATTTCTTTAGCTAAGTACTTAATATACTTAGCGCTACGTCCATGATCTTTGGTAATGATTTTGTTACAACCACAGTAATAGCAAATATTAGGGCAAAACGGTAGATGAAAATATAAAGATAAAGGCTGATCTACTTTAGCGACACGCTGTAATGCACCTAAGTAGTCTGCTTCAGAAAACTCATTATGAAAGCGGTCTGCACTCGGATAAGACGTGTAACGCGGGCCATTGATATCAAACTTTTGCAGCAACTCAGGATCAAATAGAGCTTCCTTTTCTTCTGGTGGGCAAGAGTTTGTTGAAGGGTTCATAAATGACTAAGGGTGAGTGTGGAACCTACTTTGATAAGTAATCCAGAGCAAGCGCTTCTGCTACTTTAATCCCATCAACACCAGCAGACAAGATGCCGCCAGCATAACCAGCGCCCTCACCCGCAGGATAAAGGCCCTTGATATTGAGACTCTGAAAATTAGGTCCACGAGTAATTCTGAGAGGTGAAGAGGTTCTAGTCTCGACACCCGTTAAGACAGCATCCTTCATTGAAAAGCCTTTGATCTGCTTTTCAAAGGCAGGCAATGCTTCCCGAATCGCTTCAATCGCATACGCAGGCAAGCTCTCAGCCAAATCGGTTAAATGTACGCCCGGTTTGTAGGAAGGCAAGACACTGCCAAACTCTGTTGAAGGTTTACCCGCCAGAAAATCTCCAACCAGTTGCCCTGGAGCTTCATATGTTCTTCCGCCCAACTCAAAAGCTTTGGTTTCGATTGCGCGCTGAAACTCAATACCCGCCATAGGACCACCAGGGTAATCATCCGGAGTGATACCCACCACAATACCGGCATTGGCATTGCGTTCATTACGAGAATATTGACTCATCCCATTCGTCACCACGCGATTGGGCTCTGAAGTTGCCGCTACCACAGTGCCGCCAGGACACATACAGAAGCTATAAACCGAGCGGCCATTCTTGGCATGGTGAACCAGTTTGTAGTCAGCGGCGCCAATGAGCTCATTACCAGCATGGGGGCCCAGGCGCGCTCTATCAATGAGCGATTGCGGATGCTCAATCCGAAAACCTACCGAGAAGGGCTTAGCTTCCATAAAGACACCGGCCTCATGCAAAACCTGAAAAGTGTCGCGTGCACTATGGCCAAGGGCTAGTACCACATGACTTGCCGGTAGATCATCATAGCCTTCAATTTTGACACCAGTAATCTGCTCGTTCTGAATGTCAAAGCCAATCACTTTTTGTGAGAAGCGAATCTCTCCACCAAGATCAATAATTTCTTGGCGCATTTTTTCTACTACGCCTACTAAGCGGAAGGTACCGATATGAGGCTTAGCAACATACAGAATTTCTGCTGGCGCACCCGCCTTCACAAATTCATTAATCACTTTGCGACCATAAAACTTCGGGTCTTTAATCTGACTCCATAACTTACCATCTGAAAAAGTACCCGCCCCACCCTCACCAAATTGCACATTGGATTCAGGATTGAGAACATTCTTGCGCCATAAGCCCCAAGTATCTTGAGTTCGCTCTCGCACTTTCTTACCGCGCTCGAGCACGATCGGCTTAAACCCCATCTGCGCCAATACGAGTGCTGCAAATATTCCGCAAGGGCCAAATCCAATGACTACAGGACGCAATGATTTGCCAGCCGCAATAGACTCAGGGGCTTTAGCTTTGAAGTGGTAACTCGTATCAGGTGAAGGCCTTACATGAATATCGCCATCAAATTTTTTCAGAATGGCGGCTTCATCTTTAACCGAGAGGTCTACTGTGTAGATAAAAGAGAGCGCTACATTTTTTCTAGCATCGTAACTGCGCTTAAAGACCTCAAAGCTAATCAAATCTTTTGGGGGTAAATTCAGGCGCTTGAGTATCGCTATTTCCACGGCTTCTGGAGTATGGTCAATAGGTAGACGCAGTTCAGTGATACGGATCATGGGGCTCTTAGCTAGCTATATTCAGTCTTTAGGGACAAATGATACTGGTTAAAGACTAGGCTACCTCGAGTAGCGAGCCATACAGGCGATAATGCATCATGGCTCTACGCGCAACTATCCACAAAGCCGACCTTCACGTCGCAGACTCTGACCGCCACTACTATGGCAGTCACTCCCTTACCATCGCCAAGCACCCCTCAGAAACCGAGGAGCGGATGATGGTCAGAATCATTGCTTTTGCATTGCAGGCAAATGAAGATTTAGTCTTCACCAAGGGTCTAAGCGATACCGATGAACCAGATCTCTGGATTAAAGACCTGACCGATGCCATCAAACTTTGGATTGAGATTGGTCAACCAGATGAGCGCCGAATTCTGAAAGCCTGCGGTAGATCCGATCAAGTTATTGTCTACTGCTACGGTGGTCACACGAGTAAGATTTGGTGGGATGGCATTGCTAATAAACTTACACGTGCGCGTAACCTCCAAATCATTTCTATACCAGCAGCTCAAGCAAATGAGCTGAATAAATTAGTTGAACGCAGTATGGTCCTTCATGTGAATATTCAAGATGGTGAGGCCTATGTCTCTTCAGATCAAGGTCAAGTGACGATCACCCCTGAAGTTTGGCGCAGCAATCAAGAATAAGTAATCATCTCAAGATGAAATCTATCGTCTTTGATACCAACGTTCTGCTAGATCTATTTGTCTTCAATGACTTCAGAGCAATTCATTTAAAGCAAGCATTGCTTGACAAACAAATTGATGCTCTGGCCAGCTCTAAGACCCTGGATGAATTTGCAGATGTGATCTCAAGACCCTTATTCTCCCTAGAGTCAGCCGCACAAGAACAAATTCTGCAGCAATGGCGATCTTTAGTACGCATTTTGGATGAGGAAAAGCTTTTGCCCTCCCCCTGGCGCTGCCAAGATCCCGATGATCAAGTCTTTCTGGATTTAGCTTTTACATCTAAGCCCTGTATTCTCATTAGTAAAGATAATGAAGTATTAAAGTTTGCCACTAAAGCTTTGAAAGAAAATGTACTAATTACTGACAACTACAACATTATGGATTTGTATCATGACTAAACCTAAAATGGCAGGGCCTGATGAAGGCCTGTTTAAACCAGGCAGCAAGCTACAACACAAAAAGACTGGTGGTTTTTATAAAGTAGTCTTTCTAGCAAACGTTGAAGCCTCTCTTGAGCCCGCTTATGTTTACGAATCTCTGCAATCACATGATTTTTGGATTAGACCAAAAGCAGAGATGGAGGATGGTCGCTTTGAACTTATCGCAGAATAAAGAGGTAAACCCAATGAGTGATGACCGAATTACCAATCTAGAAATCAAATTGAGCTTTGCTGAAGACCTCATTGAAAAACTCAATGAGACTGTCTATAAGCAACAACAGCAAATCGAATTTCTCTACCGCGAGCTCAAGGCTATTAAAGAGCAGGCCAGTAGCGCAGGTGGTGGTAGCGGTAGCCTCAAAGATGAAATCCCGCCGCATTACTAAGTGACTGATAAGATAGTCCTGTAGGCATCAATCTCTATGACCTTCTTGCAAGAAGAAAAGGAAGAAAAATGGGTAACTTAACGCTGTTTCTCGTGCAATGGGGTCTTACCTCTCTATCCCTTTGGGTTGCCAGCTATATCTTTAGCGGCTTGCGCTTTGCTGATGGAGGATCACTTCTGATTGCAGCCCTATTACTAGGATTCGCAAATGCCATCGTCAAACCATTACTCATTCTTTTTACGCTACCTTTAACAGTAGTCACAATGGGCTTGTTTCTATTGGTCATTAATGCTTTGGTCCTGATGCTGGTATCAACAGTTGTGAGCGGCTTTACGATCTCTAGCTTCTGGACTGCCTTCTTTGCAAGTATTTTTATTTCTTTATTTAGTCTCTTTGTGAGCGGCCTAGTTTTCTAAAGACCAGATTAGTTAGAGCCTGGATAGATATCAGGCCAAGAGTGCATTGCTGTCTTACAAGGCTGCCTTTTGGTGCTCATAGACTTTGCATTCTCAGCAGCAATACTGATTCCGCCAGTCAAGATCCCCAAGCCAATCGATACGGCGCTGTTAACAACGCCCTCTTTATTGACCCCAGCCTTCGGGTTTTGCAAGGTCCCCTCAAGTTGTACTAGGCTACCGAGATCAATACCAGTAGTGAGGCCCGATTTCTGGTTCGGATCAATCTTAAGATGAATCGCCTCTGAATTGAGATTAACTGTTCCCGCCAACACAATATCTAACTTGTCGGTCTCAACTCCAACTGAATCTTTAATATTAATCATGCCATTGCTAATCGGAAGATAAGCAACTGCGCACTCTAATATGGTTTGATTGCTTTGCTTACGCATTGGATTTAAGGCATCCATAATGGTGACAGCCAAATCACCAGCAGAATTGAGTAGTTTTGAATCTAGGCGCGCTTTGCCTACAGTCATCTGTGCTTTGCCATTTGCTGTACCCATGATTTGATGCAAGCTTTTACCTTTGCCAGATAAGTTAAAGGCAATTTGAGCATCACCTCCACTGACCTTGGCACTGGAATCATCGCTAACGACTACTTGCTCCAAGGTAAAGCCCTTTGCTAGCGCCTTCATGGAGATCGCGGGTGTAGGACTATCTATTTGCGATAATGAAATTTGTGCTTGAGCCTGCCCTTTACCTAACTCAAACTTCAGATCATTGACATCAAGTCTATTGCCTTTAAATGCAATCGTGCCGCTGACATTCTTAAAAGGTGCTTGATCTGGCGCTCCAAGCTGTGCAATATCTAAGACAATCTTTCCATTGGCGTTAGGTAAGAAATCAAATGGCAAAGGATCATCGCTAAAGAAGTATCTACCTTGAGCTTGCAAAGACTTAGGAGCCGATGAAGATTTTCCGGATACGGTAGACGCCGCGGCCAAAGGAAGCAAGTCAAACGATTTTGACTCGAGCTTGATATCAAATTGTGGCAATACCTTGGGGGCTTTATCAACCTTACCAGTAATATCCAATGATTTTCCATTTAGAGTGAGCGTGAAGTCTAGATTCGTCTTCACTGGGCTTTGATCCCAATCGATGATGGCCTGTCGTAGGGAACCCATCTTGCCCTTAAGGCCTAATTTATAGTTAGCGTATTGCAGGTCCAGCAAGATGATAGTTTTACCTCCCTCACCTGTTAACGAAAGCTTCGGAACATCTATGACTTTAATAGGGCTACTGCCATCTTGATAGCTTATGCGCGCATCAGAAATGCGAATAGTTTGTATTGCCACAAAGTTACTATCATCTGATGTTGCTTGAGGAGCAGCGCTAGCGGGAGTAGTGCTGCTAGGAGCAGCGCTCTTAGAATTGCTGGCAACAACTACTTGTGTTAAATCCCAATTATTTTGCCCTAATTTGTTAGTCTGCAAATGGGCTTCAAGTCCCGCAAGATTAATACTGCTAATTTCTACGTTCCCTGTAAATAAAGGAAATAGCTTCACTTCAAGCTCGACGTGTTTCAAGAATAGCATTTGAGAATCACTTGCCCATGTTGCATTGCTTAAGCTCACTTGCTCAGCCTTGACACCAATCGAGGGAAAAATGCTTAAGCTAACAGGCCCAGCAATCTTGAGCTCTCGTCCAGTTGCATCTTTGACTTTAGAGCTGAGTAATTGCGTTAATTGCGCTGGATTAATAGAAGAGGCAGCATACCAAGCACCCAAGCCTGCAAGGACTAAGACGGCACTCAAGATGATCAGGAAGATTTTTAAGGTGTGACTCATTACGCGTTCATTCTATATCGAGCCCGTCGAGATGAGAGGCTCTAGACTAAAATGCCTATTATGAGCACTGACAACCTACCTAAATGCCCTGGCTGCCAGGAAGATATGACCTATCCCGATGGCGCCAACTATGTGTGCGCTCAGTGTGGCTATGAATGGCCCATCACTGCAACAACAGAGGATATAGAAATTGGCTTAATCGTCAAAGATGCTAACGGTAATCTATTAGCGGATGGTGATACCGTTACCCTCATTAAAGATCTGAAAGTAAAGGGCTCCTCAACTACTTTGAAGGTGGGAACTAAGATTAAAGGTATTCGCTTGGTCTCAGGTGACCATGAAGTAGATTGCAAAACAGAAGTGGGCAGCATGCTGTTAAAAGCCTGCTTCCTTAAAAAGGCTTAGTTCTTTTTTATTAGGCTAGCTACTTGCCTTCTTCAATACAGCGTAGATCTGATCCTTTAATAGCAATTTTTCTTTCTTCAGGGTTTCGATCTCCTCTGGAGTGCTTGGCTCTGAATGGGCCTCCATTCTTTGAATCTTTTGATCCAAATTATTGTGCTTATCAAATAAATGAGAAAAGTGACGATCCGAAGTCTTTAGCTTGCTAATTAATTCACGAAATTCTGGAAACATAGATCCCCTTGGTATATAGGTTATTCGAAACTACCTCTTTTCAGTGTATTCCTGCTTCAAGAATAGGACAATGCCCATGGCCATAAGCAGGACAAACCCCATATAGCTCCGATGAGAACTGTAAGGAACTTGCAGTAATATCTATAAGCACTTAAAGACATTCCAACCAAAAGAAGGGTAATAAATCATGGCTACAAAGAAGTCTCCAGCAAAAAAGAAAGTAGCTACTAAGGCGGTAAAAAAAGCCCCTGCAAAGAAGGTTGTTAAGAAAGTAGCAGCTAAGAAGCCAGCAACCAAGAAAACTGCTAAAAAGGCAGTGAAAAAAGTAGCGGCTAAGAAAGTCCCTGCCAAGAAGCCAGCAGCCAAAAAACCAGCAACCAAGAAAGTTGCTAAAAAGGCAGCTAAGAAAGTAGCGTCACAACCTTCCAAAGTGGATCAATATGGTCTTGAGAAAGATGATGAGTTTTATGGTCTCTACTTTGCTAAGTCCACTAGCAAAGGTTTGGTAGAAGTAAAACCCTGCACCTTCTCTCTCATGTATTGGTGGAAAGGCTTGCTTGGCTATCCTGACATGATCGAGATCTCCAAAGGTAGTAATACTGCAATGCTGCAATTTGAGTCTACATTTGGCGGCGGCGATTCTGGTGAAACAGAATTGACTGAACAGGATGTTTTAGATATTGATCACATCATTGAAGTAGATGAGCAAGAAATGTTGATTTCACTCTACTCCTATGTACCAATCCCCGTTCCAGAGAAACTGATTGGCGCGCTAGGTCTTGCGATTTTGAATATCAATCCAGAAACGCGCTACGGTAGCCTTGAACTCTGCTCTACTGAGAACGAAGAAGGCGAAACTGAGCACTTCTTACGCTATCGTGCAGCTACTTATTTACGGGGTATTAAGTCTGGAAAAGTAGAAGCCATCGAGAGCATGGTTACCAATGGCTCTGAGTTCTTTGGCCTTGCTTTAGACGCAATGTGTGTCAATAAGTCTATTAAGAAGTGGTTGCTAAGCTAATCAGATCACTCAAAACTTATCTACATAAATAAATGTAAGTCATGGGAAAACGGTCATTGACCGTTTTTCTGCTTTCGGCGATCACAGCATTCTGTTTACCGAGCTTCTTACATTCTGCAAGAGCTGCCTGCTGAACTTCAGTCTCTTTGGCACCCTTTGGGGCATGCACGCCAATTGCGCCATCAGATTGCTTATAAACCCCGAACTCGCTATCAGGAGTGCTACAAGCCATTAAGGGAAGTACGAAAATTAAAGATAGGTATGAAGTGGTTTTCATGGGCATTATCACTAGTCAATAGCTTTCAGATAAGCAGGTAACAATTTGGCGGAGAGGGAGGGATTCGAACCCTCGGTAGGTTTGACCCTACGCCTGATTTCGAGTCAGGTACATTCGACCACTCTGCCACCTCTCCGAACCGATCACTCATTATAGCTACCGATACATAAAGCCATACGGGTGATATTGGCTTAAAAATTGACTGGCCACACCCAATAATTTACATTAATATAGATATACATTTATGTATATCTATTTAAGGACTAATCATGAACATACAAATTTCAAAATGGGGCAATAGCCTGGCACTTCGCATTCCAGCTAGCTTCATCAAAGAAATCAAGCTAAAAGATGGGGACAAAGTTGAAGCAACCCTTTCAAAGGATGGCTCATTAATCATTCGACCTCAAAAATTAGAACGCAAAGAAATTGCTGCTCAACTAAGAGCATTCAGAGCTACGTTGAAGATGGGTAAATCAGTGATGGAGGAAGTTCGCTCAAAGGCGCGTTACTAATGATCTATGTCGATACTAGTATTTTTGTGGCCTTGTGTACAACTGAACCGAAAAGCGATGCCGTTGATAAATGGCATGATAAAAGCTATGCAAAAATGATCTCTTCGACTTGGGCATTTACTGAATTTTCTAGCGCTCTCAGTCTTAAAGTCAGAACTAATCAAATAACAGAAAAGCAGAGTCGTGAGGCTTGGAAAAAATTTGACACTCTTTGCCAAAATGATATCGAGCTAATGCCTATTGAGAGTAAAACTTATTATTCTGCAGGAATTTTAGTGATTGACAGTAAATCAAATTTAAGGGCTGGAGATGCGTTACATCTCGCAGCCGCAAAATCTTTCAAAGCAAAGTCAATCATCACCCTTGATAAAGTGCTCGAAAAGAATGCATCTCGGTTAAAGATAAAAACTATCGTTATTTAAGGGGTTGGCTTGAGCACTGTTAAGCCACCCAAATAGGGTTGCAGTGCTTTAGGAATAGCAATGCTGCCATCCACTTGCTGCTTATTCTCAATCAGCGCTACCAATGCCCTGCCCACTGCAAGACCTGAACCATTTAAGGTGTGAACCAATTCTGGTTTCCCTTGTCCTGCTTTAAATCTGGCTTGCATGCGTCTTGCCTGGAAGTCGCCCATGCTGGAGCATGAACTGATTTCACGATAGGCTTTTTGTGATGGCACCCATACTTCTAAGTCATAGGTCTTGGTACTGCCAAATCCCATATCGCCCGTACAGAGCAATACTTTTCTATATGGCAATTCGAGAAGCTCCAGAATTCTTTCAGCATGGCCAGTTAAGTCCTCTAATGCTTGCATGGAGTCTTCTGGTTTTGTGATTTGTACCAACTCGACCTTGTCGAACTGGTGTTGACGAATCATGCCGCGCACATCACGGCCATAACTACCTGCTTCAGAGCGGAAGCATGGGGTATGAGCCACATACTTCATTGGCAAGTGATCAGCATTGACGATTTCATCTCTGACTAAATTCGTTACTGGAACTTCTGCAGTTGGAATGAGGTAGAAGTTTTCTGTTTTTACTTCGCCTGAATTTGTTCCCTTTGCGTCTTCACCACCCATCTGACGGGGAACTTTAAAAAGGTCTTCTTCAAACTTGGGTAGCTGTCCTGTGCCACGCATGGAGGCAGCATTGACCATATATGGCGCATAGACTTCCTGGTACTCATGCTTTGTGGCATGCGTATCGATCATGAACTGCGCTAAAGCGCGATGCAATCTAGCGATTGGGCCTTTGAGAACAACAAAGCGTGAGCCGCTAATCTTGGCAGCCACTTCAAAGTCAAGACCCAATGGACCGCCAAGGTCAACGTGATCTTTAATCTCAAAATCAAAGAGGGGTTCTTCACCCCAACGCTTCACTTCTTTATTTTCGGTTTCATCTTTACCAGTGGGTACAGACTCATCAGGCAGATTGGGGATGCCCATCAAGAAATCTGAAATCTCAGCTTGAAGTGTGCTCAATCTTGCTGCGCCAGCTTCCATATCCGTATTGACTTGAGCTACTTGGGTCATCTCAGCAGAGGCATCTTCGCCCTTGCCTTTTTTCATACCAATGGCTTTGGATAATTGATTGCGTTTTGCTTGCAATTCTTCAGTACGTGTTTGTAAAGATTTACGCTCAGATTCTAGGGTGTTGAATTTCTCAACGTCCAATTGAAATTTACGAGTGGCGAGGCGCGCAGCAACGGCGGCGATATCTTTACGGAGTAATTGCGGATCAATCATATATTGCTCTGTTTAGTCTGTTTGATACTGAATGAATATTGTGGCTCTAGTTTAAGCGTAAGACCTCAGCGCCGGCGGGCGGCGTGAAAGTAAAGCGATTTGCGGGCAAATTGACGTTCAACTGGATCTTATCCAGAGTCACCAAGACCACGCTGCCTAGCCCATCAATTAATTCTAGGGCCTTGGGTAAGCCATTGACCATACCTATTGAGATCTTTGTATAAGGAAGGTCATTTTTATTCTTGGCATTCGGATCTTTTTTAGGGGTAAGAGTGGCCCATTTCATACCCAAACGCTCTTCACCTTCGATTAAATCAAAATGCTGATCAAGGGAAGTTTCGCCAAACAATATGGCCGCTGGTGTAGCAGCTAACGCTTGCCCTGCAGGACGAATGGTCGCTTGATTTAAATCCTTGTCCCACAGAATAAGTTGCTTGCCATCGGCAATCAGTTTTTGCTCATACGGTTTTTGAGTGTCCCAGATAAATCTTCCGGGACGTTGAAACACAAAGTGGCCTTGGGTTTGGCGCACTACCTTGAGACCTTTATCTTGTGGTTCATTCGCTTTCGGTGCACGCAACTGCTGTTGCACAAAATCACCTTCAGCAGTTTTAGAGTTACGCACAAATTGACGCAATTGCTCTGCACCTGACTCAGCTTGTGAAAGCGCTAGGCCTGAAAACAGGAGGCTTGCAATTGCAAGAATTGCTGAAATAAGAAATCGTGACATGGATGCTTACTCTGAGGGGCGATGCAAAATCTCGCGATTGCCGCCGTTGCCCATCTTGGATACCAGGCCTGCTTTTTCCATATCCTCGAGGAGGCGAGCAGCTCGGTTATAACCAATCCGTAAATGGCGCTGCACTAATGAGATCGATGGGCGCTTGTTTTCTAAAACGATAGCAACGGCTTGGTCATACAGCGGGTCAGATTCGCCACCACTCTCACCAGTTAGAGCATCCATATTAGATTCATCAGCGCCTTCGAGCACGCCATCAATGTAATTGGCCTCGCCCTTCTCTTTAAGCCACTCAACCACGCGATGTACTTCATCGTCTGACACGAAGGCACCATGCACACGTACTGGCAATCCAGTACCTGGCGCCATGTAAAGCATGTCGCCCATACCGAGCAATGCTTCAGCGCCCTGCTGATCCAAAATCGTACGGCTATCGATCTTCGAGCTTACTTGGAAAGAAATACGGGTTGGTACATTGGCTTTAATCAAGCCGGTAATGACGTCCACGCTCGGACGCTGTGTTGCTAGTACCAAATGAATACCTGCAGCACGTGCTTTTTGTGCAATCCGCGCAATCAGCTCTTCAATCTTCTTTCCAGAGACCATCATCAAGTCAGCCAACTCATCGATCACGATGACAATCACTGGCGCTTTATAGATTGGCTCTGGGTCATCCGGGGTCAAGCTAAATGGGTTGGTGAGCTTCTCACCTTTTTCTTCTGCTTCCAGAATCTTTTTATTAAAGCCGGCTAAGTTACGTACGCCAAACTTACTCATCAATTTGTAGCGACGCTCCATCTCATTGACAGCCCAGTTGAGCGCGTTATAAGCCTGCTTCATATCAGTGACTACAGGGCAAAGCAAATGGGGGATCTTGTCGTAGATTGCCATCTCGAGCATCTTCGGATCAATCATGATCAAGCGCACTTCGTCAGGCTTAGCCTTAAAGAGCAAAGACAGAATCATGGCGTTAATACCAACTGACTTACCAGCGCCAGTAGTGCCTGCCACTAAGCAGTGCGGCATCTTGGCAAGGTCAGCCACCATTGGGCTACCAGAGATATCCTTACCTAAAGCCAGAGTCAATAATGAATGGTTATCGTTGTATACCTGTGAAGTGAGGATCTCAGAGAGGTACACAGATTGACGTGTTGGGTTTGGTAACTCCAAAGCCATACAAGTTTTGCCTGGAATGGTTTCGACCACCCGCATACTCACAACACCCAGTGAACGTGCAAGATCTCGTGAGAGATTAACAATCTGACTGCCCTTTACACCAATCGCTGGATCAATCTCGTAGCGAGTCACTACCGGACCAGGATATGCAGCAATCACAGTAACCTGCACATTAAATTCTGCTAACTTGCGCTCGATTAAGCGGGAAGTAAATTCCAAGACATCTGCAGAAATAGTTTCTTTTATTTCTGGTACTGGATCGAGTAAAGCTAGTGGTGGTAATTCTGAATCTGGAATATCGACAAATAGTGGCTGTTGTTTCTCGCGCTCTACACGAGCACTCTTTGGAATCTCTACTGGTGCACGCACAATTTGTACGGGAGCGGCAACTTCTACCCGACCACGAAACTCTTCCACGAACTCTTCACGCTCTTCGGCAGCCACTTCGCCAAGCTTGCGGTCTTCCTCACTATCGCGACGCTCCCGAATACGCAGAAATGTCACTTCCAGGAAGCGACCAACTTTCTCGGCAATATCCAACCAGGAGAAATGCAAGAACAGGGATAAGCCGGCACAGAGGCCAAAGAGAAGAACTAAGGTTGCGCCAGTAAAACCGAGAGACATCTGTAAGGGATCGCCGATGAGCTCTCCCAGGATGCCGCCAGGAGGTCTTGGAAGCTCCCAGGACAGTGAATGCATCCGAATGGACTCAAGACCCATGCTGCAAGCCAAAGTCAGTCCAAAGCCTAACCAACGCACCAGTAGGGAATCTGGTTTGGCATCTGGATTCGGTGGGAGCGGAATACTCCAGAGCTCACGCCAGCCATTGAGGACTCGGCGCCCAAATAACACCACCCACCAAAAGGAGGAGATACCAAAGATATAGAGCATGAGATCAGCTAAATAGGCTCCAAAACGACCACCTAGGTTTCTAGGGGCCTCAAAGCTGGCATGTGACCAGGCGGGATCTGCCTTGGAATAGGTCAGCAAAATGGCAAATAAGCCCAGGCATAAACCCAGGGAAATGAACCAGCGGGCCTCTAGCAGAAGGCGGGGCATCCTGCCCTGCCCATCACTATTGGGGGGCTGGGGGATTTGGGACTTCGGATATACGGTTCTCGCCATGTTCTACCGATTGTAAACAAGCAAATCTATAATTTGCTTATGACTACAAATACTCCAAAACACTCCAAAGTTCTTATCCTCGGTTCCGGCCCTGCTGGCTATACGGCTGCAGTCTATGCCGCCCGAGCCAATTTAAAGCCTACCCTCATTACTGGCCTGGCTCAAGGGGGTCAGCTAATGACCACTACAGATGTCGAAAACTGGCCGGCTGATGCTGATGGCGTCCAAGGCCCTGAGCTCATGGACCGCTTTTTGAAGCATGCCGAACGCTTTAATACTGAGATCATTTTTGACCATGTTCATACAGCAGCCCTCACAGAAAAGCCGATTCGTCTGGTTGGCGACTCTGGAACTTACACCTGTGATGCCTTAATTATCTCAACCGGCGCGTCTGCCCAATACATCGGCTTACCAAGTGAAGAAGCATTTATGGGGCGCGGTGTTTCTGGTTGTGCAACTTGCGATGGCTTCTTTTACCGCAATCAAGATGTCTGCGTAGTAGGTGGTGGTAACACTGCCGTTGAAGAAGCGCTTTACTTAACTGGTATCGCCAAAAAAGTAACCGTCATTCATCGTCGCGACAAATTCCGTGCTGAGCCTATTTTGAATGACCGCCTCATGACTAAAGTTGCTGAAGGCAAGGTAGAACTCAAACTCAACGCAACATTGGATGAAGTTCTTGGTGATGAAAAAGGCGTTACTGGCGTACGCATCAAGAAACAAGATGGCAGCACAGAAGATATCGCCGTCACTGGTGCTTTCATTGCAATCGGTCACAAACCAAATACTGAACTCTTTGTTGGTCAGCTAGATATGAATAACGGCTACATCAAGACTCATTCCGGTTTAGAAGGTAATGCTACTGCTACCAATATCCCTGGCGTCTTTGCTGCCGGTGACGTACAGGACCACATCTATCGCCAAGCAATTACGAGTGCTGGCACAGGCTGTATGGCTGCACTGGATGCACAACGTTATTTGGAAGCTTTGGATTAAGTCTATAAAAGCCTCTTTAATAAAAAAACGCCTAGCATTGCTAGGCGTTTTTGTTTAAAGCATCCAATCTCGCTCGATCATCGTCTTCTTTTTCATGCAGCTTAATTTCAGCATCAGTAGTTGCATCTAATGCATCTGTATTTACAAACCCTCTTGGGAAAGTACTGGGGTCATTTAGATCTACAGCTACTTTGGTTAAATTATTTTTATTCATTAGTTAAATAATAATTAAGCCAAAGACCGTATTATCAAAATGGCGATAACAATAAACAAAAACGCCTAGCATTGCTAGGCGTTTTTTTGTTTATTGCTTTACTGACTTGTCTTAACGACTCATCACTGGCAAGAGTGGCACGATGAGCAATGCCACGATGTTAATGATCTTGATGAGTGGGTTCACAGCGGGACCAGCAGTATCTTTGTAAGGATCGCCTACAGTGTCACCAGTCACGGCTGCTTTATGTGCTTCAGAGCCTTTACCGCCGAAATTACCTTCTTCGATATATTTCTTGGCGTTATCCCAAGCACCACCACCAGTACACATTGAGATCGCTACAAACAAGCCGGTCACAATAGTACCCATCAATAAGCCTCCTAATGCAGCAGGTCCTAACAAGAGGCCCACTACGATTGGCGCAACCACGGGCAACAGTGAAGGAACAATCATTTCTTTAATGGCTGCGGTTGTCAGCATATCGACAGCCTTGCCGTATTCAGGCTTAGCAGTGCCTTCCATGATTCCAGGAATGTCACGGAACTGACGGCGCACTTCTTCTACTACCGCACCAGCACAGCGACCGACTGCTTCCATTGCCATCGCACCGAACAAGTAAGGAATCATGCCGCCGATAAAGAGGCCGATGATGACCATGTGGTTTGATAGATCAAAAGAAACTTGCTGACCAATTGCCTCTAGTGCGTGGGTGTAGTCAGCAAACAATACGAGTGAAGCCAATCCAGCAGAGCCAATCGCATAGCCTTTGGTAACTGCTTTAGTAGTATTGCCAACCGCATCTAAAGGATCAGTAATATCACGGACTGATTGTGGCAAACCAGCCATCTCCGCAATACCACCAGCATTGTCTGTAATTGGACCGTAAGCATCTAGCGCAACCACAATACCTGCCATTGACAACATCGCTGTTGCTGCAATCGCAATGCCATACAAACCGGCTAACCAGTAAGCAGCAAAAATAGCAGCACAAACAAAGAGTACTGGATATGCAGTGGACTTCATGGAGATGCCCAAGCCCGCAATGATATTAGTACCATGACCTTTAGTAGAAGCTTCTGCAATATGCTGCACTGGCTTGAACTGAGTACCAGTGTAGTACTCGGTAATCCAAACCAAGCCTGCAGTTAGCAAGAGACCTACTACGGTTGAACCAAACAAACGCCATTGGCTACCTGGAATACCCAAAGCATCATCCGGCATTATGAAGTTAGTCACAAAGTAGAACGCTACTAATGACAAACCACCAGCAATGATCAGACCCTTATACAAAGCAGGCATCACATTTTTCATACCAGGCGTTGCTTTTACAAAGGAACAGCCGATGATGGAAGCAATAATAGAAACGCCACCAAGCACGAGTGGATAAACAATTGCTGCTACTGGAGCACCGACCACCATTAATGAGCCGAGCACCATGGTGGCAATTAATGTCACTGCATAGGTTTCAAATAAGTCTGCCGCCATACCAGCACAGTCACCGACGTTATCACCGACGTTATCAGCAATCACCGCTGGGTTACGTGGATCATCTTCCGGAATGCCTGCCTCCACCTTACCAACCAAGTCAGCACCAACGTCTGCACCTTTAGTAAAGATGCCACCACCAAGACGTGCAAAGATCGAGATCAAAGATGAACCAAATGCTAAACCAATCAGCGGATGCAATACAGAAGCGAGATCTTGTCCTGCACCAATCGATACCAGGAACATAAAGAAGAGGCCAACCCCTAAAAGTCCGAGGCCAACAACTAGCATGCCGGTAATTGCACCACCCTTAAATGCAACATTGAGTGCCTCGTTCATGCCCTTGGTAGCTGCCTCAGCAGTACGTACGTTTGCACGCACCGAAACATTCATACCAATAAAACCGCATGCGCCAGAGAGCACTGCACCGATCACAAAACCGATAGCAGTCGCAAAGTCCAGAAAGAGTGCCATGAGGATAGTAAGAACCACCCCAACTACAGCGATCGTTTTATATTGGCGCGATAAATAAGCGGCAGCGCCCTGCTGAATCGCCTCTGCAATTTCTTGCATTTTGGCATTGCCCGTACTTTGCTTCAAAATCCAGCCGCGCATCACAAAACCGTAAATTACGGCCAGGACACCGCAAGCCAAGGCAAAATACAAGCCTAAAGTGACATTACTCATGCTTGACTCCCAAAAGTTGATCTTATTGTTTTGTATATCTAGCGCTTAGGTCGACCAGGTTTTAGAAAGCTTTAAACTAGGGTCTTTAAGCTTTATCAGTATGTAACAGAATGACCCCTGCTACCCCTTGCTGGAATCAGGGTATTTACTAATCATTATTCGGAGTATTTATGAGTCTCGACAACGTCAAGCCAGGCAAAAAGATCCCAGAGAGCTTCAACGTCATTATTGAAATCCCAATGAATGCGGATCCAATCAAGTATGAAGTTGATAAGGAAAGTGGCGCGATATTTGTAGACCGTTTTATGGGTACTGCAATGCACTATCCATGTAACTATGGCTACATCAACAAAACGATTGCTGGTGATGGCGATCCTGTTGACGTTCTCGTAATTACTCCATTTCCACTGATTCCAGGCGTAGTTGTTAGTTGCCGAGCAATTGGTGTTTTGCAAATGGAAGATGAAGGCGGACAAGACGCTAAATTATTGGCTGTTCCAGAAGACAAAATTTTGCCAATCTATACACACTGGCAAAAACCAGAAGATATCAACCCATTACGCTTAAACCAAATCCAACACTTCTTCGAGCACTATAAGGATCTCGAACCAGGTAAATGGGTCAAAGTTAAAGGTTGGGGTGGTGTTGCAGATGCCCATACAGAAATTTTGGAAGGCATTGAACGCTACAACAAAGAGCACGCTTAATTTATTAGAAAAGGCTTTGTGAATCGGAGTGAGTGCCCAGAAAATTGCCCTAGTCCAAATGAACCCCTTACTAGGGGATCTGGCTGGCAACGCGCAACTGATTTACAAAGCCGCTCAGGATGCCTTTCAGCAAGGCGCCAAACTCGTAGTTACTCCCGAGCTCTCGCTCACCGGCTATCCCCCAGAAGACTTATTACTCCGGCCTGCTTTTATTGAAGCAGCACAGCAGCAGCTTGATCTCTTATCGAAAGAGCTTGCGCAATATTCTGATCTCACGGTAATCATAGGTCATCCTAAAAAAACTTCAGCTGGACTACAAAACTTCGCTTCTGTTTTACAAAACGGCAAAGTGATTGCCGGCTATGCCAAACAAGAATTACCTAACCACGAAGTATTTGATGAAGTACGTTACTTCGTTCCCGGCAAAGAAGCCTGCGTATTTGAATGCGCAGGTATTCATTACGGATTGATATTGTGTGAAGACGCATGGCATGCGGGTCCAGCAAAACAAGCACATGCCGCTGGTGCACAAGTCTTACTTGTTCCTAATGCATCACCCTATCACCTGAAAAAAGAAACCTTGCGTATTGAAGTACTGCAGGGGCATATTGCACAAACTAAAATGCCTTTGGTGTATGTCAACGCCGTTGGCGGTCAAGACGAATTGGTCTTTGATGGCGGCTCATTTGCATTAGATAGTCAGGGCGAGCTTGTCATGGCAATGCCGCAGTTTGAAGTTGGGCTCGGTATCGTAGACATCAACTCATCTGCTCAATTGGAAAAGGGGCTCATTAGCCCACCTCAAAGTGTTGAGGCGCAAGCCTATCAAGCATTGGTTTTGGGTGTTCGCGATTACGTGAACAAGAATCGCTTTCCAGGGGTCATTATTGGTCTATCGGGCGGGGTGGATTCTGCTTTGGTATTGGCTATTGCAGTTGATGCCTTAGGCGCTGATAAAGTCCGCGCAGTGATGATGGCATCACGCTACACGGCCGACATCTCTTGGATCGATGCGAGCGAGCTAGCGAAAAACTTGGGCGTCCAGTATGACGAGATTCCGATTAGTGGCCCAGTAGATGCGCTCGAAGCATCGTTGGCAGCGCAATTTAAAGGTTTAAAGGCAGATGCTACTGAAGAGAATATTCAAGCGCGTGTCCGTGGCACTCTACTGATGGCTCTCTCGAATAAAACAGGTCGCTTAGTGTTAACTACTGGCAACAAGAGTGAAATGGCTGTCGGCTACTGCACTTTATATGGCGATATGGCTGGCGGCTTTGCAGTTATTAAAGATATCGCTAAAACTTTGGTGTATCGACTATGCGATTACCGCAATAGCATCCAGCCAGTGATTCCGGAGCGAATTTTGACGCGCGCCCCTTCTGCCGAATTACGCCCTGATCAAACTGACCAAGACAGCCTGCCTTCTTATGAGGTATTAGATGGGATCGTAGAGCGCTACATGGAACAGAACCAATCCATCGCCCAAATTATTGCCGCCGGCTTTGATGCCCAGAGCGTGGAAAAGGTCACCAGTCTCATTAAATTAAATGAATACAAGCGCCGCCAAGCGCCGCCTGGGGTCCGCGTAACCACCCGCGCTTTTGGGCGTGACTGGCGCTATCCAATCACTTCACAATTTAGGGCCTAGAAAGAAGGGATATTTGTTTTTGGCGATATCTTTTAGTTCTAGGTATGATTACTGCATTAGGGGGAATAAATGAAATTAATTACATCAATCATTAAGCCGTTCAAACTCGACGAAGTGCGTGAAGCCTTAGCGGAAGTGGGCGTTACTGGTCTTACCGTCACGGAAGTTAAAGGCTTTGGCCGTCAAAAAGGTCATACCGAACTCTATCGTGGTGCTGAGTACGTAGTTGACTTTTTACCGAAGGTAAAAGTGGAAGCTGTTGTTCCCAGTGATCGCGTTGAAGCTGCAATTGAAGCGATTACCAAAGCAGCGCGTACTGGAAAAATCGGTGACGGAAAAATTTTCGTTACTGCAGTAGAGCAAGTGATTCGTATTCGTACCGGCGAAACAAACGAATCTGCTGTGTGATCTCTGTTAAAGCCAATACAGATTCTCAGCGCATCTGAGAATCTGAGGCTGCAGGCTGACTGATTTCAGCCGCCTCTAAAATAATGGTCTTGCCAGCACCACCTGTGCGTACCTTTGCGCCCTGGAAATACAAATCGACCTGATTCAAACCTAATGTAAGCACTTTAAAAGGTGGCTTGCCATAAATACTTGCGCCAACTCCTGGCTCTAAAGTTTTATTTTGGGTCTTACCAGATGCATCAGTTACGCAAACAGTTTGTGATGCCTTGGATTGAAAGTAAACCATATCTCCCGCCTTTTTAGGGGCATCTGGCTTATAAGTCACTGTGGCTGAGTCAGCTGCAGGGCAATCTGTTGAAACCGCTGCTGTAGCTGCAAGCTCTGGAGCTGATGTGATAGCTGGAGCCGTTGCCTGCTTAGCCTCCTCAACCGGAGCATTGGCTGGTGGCGCTTCTTGCAACACCTCCACCACAATCTCTTCCTTGGGTGGCTCAGGAAAAAATAGTGGGCGTAAATTGACTATTGAAAATACGAGTGCGGTAGCGATACCTAAGAGAACAAACAGTTTCTTTTTTGGATTACTTTGTGTAGATGCCTTACTACCCTCAAATTGTGTCAGGGGTTTTGGATCTTTAATAACTACCTTGGGTGTCTCCTCCACTTGCTGTGGCTTGGATTTTTTGTCTAGTACAGACTCTTTTTCTACTGTGGCAACTTTATTTGTCACTACAGGCTCTACAGGTTTTTCTACGATGGTTTTTTCAGGGGGCGCTTGTTCGCCAAAATCAAAAGCGTCTTCTTCTTTTAACTTGAGTAAACCGGCAACTTTTTTTGCGGCAGTAACTTTGATCTGGGAACCATAAAATGAGCTAGTCTCGCCATTTTCAATTTGCTCAATCTGACGAACAGAGAGACATGCCATCCCAGACAATTCTTTCGTGCTTAAGCCAAGAGCTTCTCTGGCTCTAGTAAAGGCTTCTTTGCGAATCTCCGGTAGCTTTACTGACTTATTCACGACTTATCGTCTGTCTCTTATAGAAATAATAAAACTGATACTAGCCCGAAAATACTAAATGGGTAATTAGCCCTTTAGTGAATGATTTAATGGGTGATTCTCAAGGTCTGATTCAAGATACTTTTTTACTAAAGTTTGGGCCGAATCCACCTGCATTTTGTCCATCACCCTAGCCTTATGAACCTTTATTGTGGCATCAGTTGTGCCTAATTGCACGGCAATATCCTTATTTAGGAGACCCTTGACTAGCCAGCCGCATACTTCTCGCTCTCTAGGGGTTAAATTTTCATAATTTCTTCTAGTCTCCACATCCATAGATATCCTCTTTAGCTGGCGACCATCAAAATCAATCGCATCCGCTACAGCCTTGAGCAATTCCTCCAAATTAAAGGGTTTAAAGAGGAAGTCAACCGCCCCTTTTTTGAGGCCCTGAACAATTTGATGAGGGTGGCTTTGGCCGCTGACGAAAATAATTGGGGTCTTGCGGCCTAATTTGAGCAACTTTTCCTGTAGATCCAGGCCAGTCATATCTGGCATCTGCATATCCAAAAGAATGACTGCGGGAGATACTGGCACAGACTTTTCCAAGAAAATACTTGCCGAGGCGTAATCCTCTACCAAATAACCCAGTTCACGCAACATTCTCGCCAGAGAGATACGCATTGATTCATCATCGTCAATTAAGTAGATGTGGCCGACTTTAGTCATTGAATTTAAAGGGAAAAGTAATAATTTACCTAATTTACAGCAGTATGTTTTGGCTAGCTATTAGCTTTATAGCTAATCATTAAAATTTCTCAGCGAATTTACTCAGATTTTCATATTGCATTGCAATAACTTCCCGACCTTTTTTGTTTCAATAGGAAGCTCAGCCCCCAATGAGATCTCACGGCACAATAGAGCCTTTCGACACCACACTTTCTGGAGTAATAAAGCATGAAACGCCTTAATGAACGCTCGCGCATGGTCACCGAGGGAGTCGCTCGCGCACCCAACCGCTCGATGTATTACGCCATGGGTTACAAAGATAAGGACTTCTCAAAGCCAATGGTTGGCGTTGCTAATGGCCACTCCACTATCACCCCCTGTAATAGTGGCTTGCAAAAATTGGCTGACGCTGCAGTTGAGGCTCTAGAAGAAGCTGGTGCAAAGGCTCAACTATTTGGCACCCCTACCGTATCTGATGGTATTGGCATGGGTACTGAGGGTATGAAATATTCTCTCGTCTCACGTGAAGTGATTGCCGACAGTATTGAAGTGTGTGTCAATGGCCTTTGGCAAGATGGTGTTGTCGTCATCGGTGGTTGCGATAAAAATATGCCAGGCGGCATGATGGCAATTGCACGCACTAATGTTCCAGCAATCTATGTTTATGGTGGAACCATTAAGCCCGGTCATTACAAAGGCAAAGATCTCAATATTGTTTCGGCATTCGAAGCTGTTGGTGAATTTACTTCTGGCAGATTAAGTGCAGAAGATTTAAAAGGCGTGGAAGAGCATGCCTGCCCAGGTAGTGGTTCATGTGGTGGCATGTATACCGCCAATACTATGAGCTCTTCCTTTGAAGCCCTTGGCATGAGCCTGCCCTACTCCTCAACCATGGCTAACGTAGATGAGGAGAAAGTAGCTAGCGCTGCCGAGTCTGCCCGTGTTTTGGTTGAAGCCATTAAAAATAACTTACGTCCACGCGACATCATTACCAAGAAATCCATTGAGAACGCTGTGAGCGTCATCATGGCTGTTGGTGGCTCTACCAATGCGGTATTGCATTTCTTGGCTATTACTAGTGCTGCTGAGATTGATTGGACGATTGATGACTTTGAGCGTATTCGTCAGCGCGTTCCAGTCATTGCGGATATGAAACCATCAGGCACTTATTTAGCAACCGACTTACATCAGGCTGGTGGTATTCCACAAGTCATGAAGATTTTGCTCGACGGTGGATTACTGCACGGCGATTGTATGACTATCACCGGCAAAACAATTGCTGAAACCTTAAAAGATATTCCGTCTGCACCACGCGCAGATCAAAAAGTCATTCGTACTTTAGATAATCCGATCTACAAGCAAGGTCACTTAGCCATTCTGAAGGGCAATATTTCTCCAGAAGGATGCGTTGCCAAGATCACTGGTCTTAAGAATCCATCCATCACTGGTCCAGCCCGCGTCTTTGATTCTGAAGATGATGCTATGGCAGCCATCATGGCTCAAAAGATTAAAGATGGCGATGTTGTCATCATTCGCTACGAAGGCCCTAAAGGCGGCCCTGGTATGCGTGAGATGCTCGCACCTACCTCTGCTCTCGTCGGCCAAGGTCTGGGTGAGTCTGTAGGCCTGATCACTGATGGTCGCTTCTCTGGTGGCACCTGGGGCATGGTTGTTGGTCACGTCGCTCCAGAAGCCTATGTTGGTGGCGTCATTGCCCTAATCCACGAAGGTGACTCTGTAACAATCGATGCCCATAAGTTGCTCATTCAGCTCAACGTCAGTGAAGAAGAAATTGCTAAGCGTCGTGCGGTCTGGAAACAACCGAAGCCACGCTATACCCGCGGCTTGCTGGCTAAGTATGCAAGCCTTGCAAGTAGCGCAAGTAAAGGCGCAGTAACAGACCTAAATTTAGACTTAAGCTAATTGGCAAGACCCTAAAACAAAAGCCCCTAGGTAAAACTAGGGGCTTTTTTAATGCTGCAAATAATGCAGCCAGCTACTTAGTGCTTCATTGCTCCACCATGCTGACCCATGGCATTCACAGGCATCTTGACTTCCACTTCGCCAGCTTTGGCAAACTTTAATTTCACTGGAACAGTTTCACCAGCAGCTAAAGGCGCTTTGATATTCATAAACATCAGGTGTAAACCTCCTGGCTTTAACTCGACTTCACCACCTGAGGGTACAGCGATATCTTTCACTTGGCGCATTTTCATGACATTGCCTTCCATGGCCATCTCGTGCAATTGCACTTCACCAGCAACAGGTGAGCTCGCAGAAACCAATTGATCAGCAGCGCCACCTTTATTTTCAATTTTCATAAAGCCGCCAGCAGCCATCTGGCCAGGTACCGTAGAGCGGGTATAGGCTTTCTCAATCTTGATTGAACCTACTCTCGCCTCTTGCGCTTGAACAGAAAAACTCAAGCCTAAAGCTACAACTAATAAAGCTAATGTATTGCGTTTCATATATACCCCTTTAGTTAATTTTTCTCTCGGCCAGCAATCAAGCTGGACTGAAGCTGTTGAAAATTCATCAATCCCGTTTTCCGGGTCGCTCTGCCATTTTTATCTATCAATATAGTAGTTGGCGTCTCACCATGCCACTTAGGGTCGATTTCATAACGCAAACGCTCATCAAAAGGCCCAACAACATAGTAATTATTGGCTTTTTCTAAACCAGCCTTATTTAGCATTTTTTGCATGCTTTCAGGGGCAACATCATCTACCTGAATAAAGATGACTTTTGCATTTTGATGAGTTTTCAGAAAACTTCCCCACAGAGGCATTTCTTTTACGCAAGCCGGACAAGTAACACCCCAAAAATGAATGGCCACTGGCGTACTATTGGCAGTCTTCACTAAACTAGACCAGTCACCGCCCTGATATAGTTTGAGATTTGGTTTATCGGCAAATGCAAGATGAGTGACTCCCATAGCAAGTACAAATGCGAGTAAATATTTTTTCATTGCTGCTGTCCAACCTGAATTAATTGGTACCCATCAGTCCTTGTCAGCCATGAGAGAAAGACTGCATCACCATTATTGACCAATAAAGGATGGTCGCTATATCCATTTGTTTTAGAAACCATCTGTGGAGTACCCCATGTTTTTCCATCATCAGCAGATTGCTTAATGTAAACCAATGCATCAGTGCCATTGAATTCTTTCCAAGCCAACCAGACCTGCTGACCCATCGCTAATAGATAAGGTCGGGATACATTTGCACCTTCTGACCCAATCCTAGAGGGTATGGAATAGTTAATCCCCTGATTGCTAGAGTTGGCATAAAAGACACCTGAGCGCTTATTTCCTTGGGTATACCAAGCTACATGGAATTTCCCAGATCCAGAAACCGCAATTGATGGGCCGTGATGTGGACACGCATCTGTCTTCCAATCATCATCTGCAACGCGACGCATTGGCTCAGCGCCATTCGCAGAAATCACTTGGCTTGCTTGATCCCGAATGCCGCCTGAGAATATCGCTCGATAGACAATCACAGGTTGATTTTTAGTATCCAAAGCTCCACCAATACGGCAGCATTCGCAACTACTCTCATTAGCAAATCGCTCAGTCCTTAATGTTTTTCCACCATCATTTGAAAATGAGTATGCGATTGATCCACCTAAACGCTTTACTCCGCTCTGCTTTGCAGCTGCTATCAGCCGTTTATCAATCCAAGAAATAAAAATAGAATTATCAGGCCTGATTAAGACTGAGGGGAAGCGCTGGCTAGAGCTATCTTGAACTAGGGATGCCGGCGAACTGAATGTACTCCCAGCATCGGTTGATCTTGCGGTGTTAATTTGCGCATTCCAATTAGAGTCTTTGAAAAATGCATAAGCTAAAAAAACATTGCCTTGCTTATCGACAACAATTTGAGGTCGCGCATCACTCCCAACGTCCAATGACTTGCCATGCTCTGCAATTTTGACTGTGGATGTGAGTGTTTTCCCAAAATCAGAAGACTGCCCTACCGATACCACTCCGTTTGCAGTCCAAGCCAGAAGTAACTTGCCATCAGGAGAGAAAAATGGAGTGGCTGCATTAGCACAATCTAGACTAGCCCCCTGGCATTGGACTATTGCTTTAGACGAGCCCGATATACGTGAAGTATGATCTTCTCCTCCAGCGATACTTGGCAAATTAAGTACGCATATGAAGAGTCCACCCAATACTAGGCGATAAGGAAGTGATTTCCGAGATACTTTCATAATTAAAATATGATACGTGCGCCCGCGGTAATTGTCTGCGGCTGACCGGCAATGTACTGCGAACCAGAGCTGAACGTTATGTAGTTTCGATTCAAGAGGTTGACTACACTTAAATAGACGGTTGTATTTGGACTCATCTCATGATTCACCCTTGCACCTAATACTGCATAAGCTGGGATTGGTAGTGTATGGGCTGTGTCATACCAAGAATTCCCGATATAGCGTACTGTAGCAGTCAGACTTGTTTTTGAAACTGGATAGTATGTAATATTTGCACTTCCCATATTCCTGGGTGTGCCTGCGATCTGAACGCCCGTAGGATTTAAGGCGCTACTGATTGCCCCGTAAGTAGAGGTTAGAACTGCTTTCGTTAAGGTATAACTAAGATCGGTAGCCCATTTGGAACTGATGTCATAGCGACCCTGCAACTCCAAACCAGTACTACGAAGTGATTGATCATTACTATAGGATTTGGCACCCGAACTACATACTGGAGAACATGTACTTGCAATTTGACTACTTGAAAGAGTATAGGTAGCAATTGCATTAGTAATATTTGCGTTGTAAGCCGTTGCTTGGATAAAGCCAGCGTTCCAGCGATAGTCAGACCCAACCTCATATCCAGTCATATTTTCTGGAGTTAAGAATGGATTATTGGCGACATAGCTTGCACCAGAGCCATAACTACGGATTGAGTTATTAAGGCCAGGAGCATGAAATGCTTGATAAGCTGCTGCTCTAAAATCTAGCTCCTTAGATACACGATAGAGTAACCCTAAATTGGGGCTCAGCTTTGTTTTAGATTGATTGGGTACGGCGGTGCTTAACTGAGCGCCGCCGACTGCTTGCGTATAGTTTGTGGGGATCTGACTAGTCCAGTTATCCACTCTAGCTGATAAAGTTGCCTGCAGTGGGATAGATTTAAGATTTGATTTAACTTGACCTAAAACACCTACAAAATTTTGGGTTCCCTGCGCAACAACCTGCGAGGTTAGTGCTCCTAATTTACTTGTTTGATAATTTGCAGCACCAGGTGAGGCATAGTTATTTTGAAAATTAGATGCAGATAATTGCTTCGCATCTACGCTCATTATAAATTGATCAATTATCTTATCTCGAAGATTATTTGTATATTGAGCCGATCCCCCAAGCTGATAATAGGGGTTATGAAATGTAGCATTAATATAAGGATTGGTTGAGCTCACATTTTGCTGTTGCAAGGTTGTATTTTCATAATAGGCATTAACTTGAACTTGCTCGCTTGTATTTAGTCTTGTAGTAGAGCCGCCTGAAATCGTCATCTCATTAGTAGATTTTCTTGCAAAGTTATACCCACCGGTTGGTAAGTTTGACATTGAATGTAGGCCGAGATTAAAAAAACTATCAGTATCTTGACTGAGCTTTGCAGACCCTTGCAATCTGTAATTTGCATTTTCCGCACTTTCATTACCCATACCCGTTTTCAAGGCGCTCTGCGATGAGGGGGAGATTGTTGCAATATTTTGATAACCCTGGGTACTAAAGTAATCGGCCGATGCTCGTAATTTAAATGAGTCACTCATTGCCAATTCTTTTGATACCGCCACTGTTCCAGTTGCATAAGAGCCAATACTTCCTGAAACCTCTCCTTTATTGTCGCCAATGGGCTTGGTTGTGATGTTAATTACGCCACCCATGCCCATATTTCCATACAAGCTAGAAACACCACCGCGGATAAATTCCACATCCTGAATAGCAGACATGGGCACTAAATTCCACTGTACTGTTCCATACATTGCGTCATTTGCTGGGACCCCGTCAATCAAAACCAAAGTTCTAGCATTGCCTAATCCACGGACATTAATACTTTGGCCTGTCGGGTCCTTTTCATAGAAAGGTTGATCATTCAGAAATACACTTGACTGGTTCTTTAATATTTGATCAATTGTTTGCTCTGGAGCAATCTCTAATTCTTCCTTAGTCAAAATAGTGGTGTTTTGAGTCATATCACGCAGAATAGTCCCTGATTTAGTTGCAGTGACAACCATATCAGACAGTTTTTGATCATAATCTGGCGGTGGTGCAATTTGCGCATACGCACTAGCTCCAATCAGGATTGCGGCTGACAAAATACCTACGTGTGAACTAATTTTTTTCTTCTGAAACAAGATTTACTTCTCCACACAACATTACGGCAACATATTTACTTGGTTGCCAACTACATAGCTAAGCTATGCCCTAAAAAATATTTAGGCTTGTGTAGGAGGTGCTGCTGAGGGAGGAGTTACCCAAACAGCAAGAGGCTTAGGTGATTGATAGAAAAGTGCTGGCAGCAAAGCCAATGTTTGCGGCGCCTGGAATTTCAGGTTGGTATTAAAAGCTGGAGTAATGACGCTCTGTGCAAAACAGTAAGGACAAGGTTGCGCTTGTTCTGCTACTTCCTGCTCTTCACCTTGTACATTGATTTGAATCTTGCTGCCATCAACCGAACAAATCTCCATCGCAAAACCTTGGCCATGCTTTGCAAGCGATACCGCTTGAGAAACGGCGGGTGCAAGCGCGCTCATTGCGATTGCGAAAGCAGCAATCCAGTGAACGAGGCGGTTTTTATGGAAATTCATGGTGATGGAATTTTATCGGAATTTTGTGTTTTCCATGAAAAAAGAGGCTTGCGCCCCTTTTTCACTAGATCAGACTGGCTTTTGACCAGCTAAGCTTTATGCAGCAGCGTCCTTTTTCTTGCCAACAAACTTACCAATCAATGGCCAGAAGAGCAGGATTAGTGCCAGAGATGTAATGCCGCCAACCAATGGGTTAGAGAAGAAAATATCTAAGCTACCCTGTGAGAACAACATAGATTGACGGAACGAATCTTCTGCACGGTCACCCAATACCAAGGCCAAGACCATTGGAGCCATTGGGTAATCGAGCTTCTTGAAGACATAGCCCAGAATACCAAAGCCCATCATCAACCAAACGTCAAACATCGCGTTATGAACGGTGTATGCACCCACCGCACAAATCACAATAATGACTGGAGCAATGATTGAGAATGGAATTCTCAAGATAGAGGCAAACAGTGGCACGCAAGTTAACACAACAAACAAGCCAGCCAAGTTACCTAAATACATACTCGCGATCAAGCCCCAAACAAAGTCTGGCTTCTCTACGAAAAGCAATGGACCAGGTTGCAAGCCCCAGATCAACAAGCCACCGAGCAATACCGCTGCTGTTGGTGAGCCCGGAATACCGAGAGACAACATTGGTAGAAGCGCTGCAGTACCAGCAGCGTGAGCTGCAGTTTCTGGAGCAACAATACCTTCCATCTTGCCGGTACCAAACTTATCGCCCTCTTTAGATACGCGCTTCGCTACACCGTACGCCATGAAAGATGCTGGTGTTGCACCGCCTGGAGTAATACCCATCCAGCAACCAATCAAACAGCTGCGCAATGAAGTAGCCCAGTATTTTGGTAACTGCTTCCAAGTTTCCCAAACCACCTTAGCGCGAATCTTAGCTGCTGCACCTTTAAATGCAAGACCCTCTTCCATCGAAAGCAGAATCTCGCCGATACCGAATAAGCCGATCACAGCGATCAAGAAGTCAAAGCCACGCATTAATTCTGGATTGCCGAATGTCAAGCGCAACTGACCAGTAACAGTATCCATACCAACAGTAGCCAAGGCAAAGCCCAGCATCATTGCTGAGATGGTCTTAAATGGCGACCCTTTATTCATGCCAACGAAGCTACAGAAGGTAAGTAAGTACACCGAGAAGAATTCCGGCGGACCGAATTGGAGTGCAAACTTCGCAACCAAGGGCGCCAAAAAGGTAATCATCACGATGGCGAAGAATGCGCCTACGAATGAAGATGTGAAGGCTGCTGTTAATGCCTCGCCAGCTTTACCATTTCGGGCCATTGGATAACCGTCAAAGGTTGTCGCAACTGACCAGGGTTCGCCTGGAATATTAAAGAGCACTGATGTAATCGCTCCGCCGAACAATGCGCCCCAATAAATACAGGAGAGCATGATGATTGCCGATGTTGGTGGCATGGTGAATGTCAACGGCAACAGAATCGCAATACCGTTTGCACCACCTAAACCTGGCAACACACCGATGATCACACCGAGCGTTACACCAACCAACATTAACAGCAAGTTAAAGGGTGTCATTGCAACGGCAAAGCCGTTGAATAGAGCGCTAATTTCTTCCAACTTGAACTCCTTTTATCTAATCTTTTTTATTTTTTAGTTCACGCCAACAAACTCGAGCGGGTTAAACCATGCGCCATGTGGCAATGGAACCTGGAACCAGAACTCGAACATGAGGTAGAGGGCAACGCTCACTCCAACAGAAACAGCAACCGCCTTCCAAATTGGATATTTTCCTAGCCACACCATAAAGATAGCGATGTAAAGGGCTGAAGAAACATAAATACCAATCAATTGCACGCCCAACACAAAAACGATCGCAGGCAAAAGCACAGCCATAATTTGCTTTAAAGGCTCGCTATCGACAAATGACTCTGTTTTCTTTTTCTTATTAACGATTGCGGCTTGGTAAAGAGTGACTGTGCTTGAAAGCAGAATAATCAAGCTAATGTAGAAGGGGAAATATCCCGCTTCAGGACCGTCAGCGCCCCAACTAGCACCCAACTTCAGGCTGCCTACCATCACCGTCAGGCCAATCGCAATAAATACGAGCGCAGTGATGATATCCATTGCTCTAACGCTGATCGCTGATTCTTGATTTGAATTATTTGTATGTTCAGACATTTGCTTTGTTTATCAATAAAGTTATTAATACACCACTTAAAAATAGGACCCCCTAGTGGAGGCCCTATCCAATTTCCTACAAATTACTTAGCTAAGAAGCCAGCCTCAGACATCAGTTGCTTATGTAAAGCTTCGTTTAATGTGAGCCAGTTTCTGAACTCTTTTCCAGTCATGAATGTCTGATTGAATGCGCCATCAGCCATAAACTTCTTCCACTCTGGTGTAGCACGAACTTTTTTGAACAGCTCGATATAGAAATCAACTTGCTCTTGAGTTACGCCTGGAGCCATAAAGATGCCGCGCAACATCACATAGTCAGTAGGCACGCCAGCTTCTTTACAGGTTGGTACGTCATACCATGACTGTGTATCAGTAACCTTCTCTTTGTATGGCATACGGGTGTCATCAAATACGCACAATGCACGTAATTTATTTGCACGCCACTGAGCAACTGCCTCAATTGGATTGTTTACAGAAGAATCAATGTGGTTACCAACGAGCTGAACAGCAACATCGCCACCCCCTTTGAATGGGATGTAAGTAAATTTAGCGCCAGTGGCTTTTTCAATCGCTACAGTAATGATCTGGTCTTCAGACTTTGAGCCTGTACCGCCCATTTTGAATTTACCTGGGCCTGCTGCCTTAGCCGCATCGATATATTCCTTAGCAGTCTTGTAAGGCTTGTCAACGTTGTCCCATAAAACGAATTGGTCGAGCGCCAACATGGCTACTGGAGTAATGTCTTGCCAGTTAAATGGAACGCCTGTTGCTAATGGAGTAGTAAACAAGTTAGAAAGTGTGATCACAATCTTATTTGGATCACCTTTAGCTTCCTTCATGGCGAGGAAGCCTTCAGCACCAGCACCAGCGCCCTTGTTTACAGGGATCACTGCTTGCTTCATTAAATTGTTTTTAGTGATGATGCCTTGGATCATGCGCGCCATTTGATCAGCGCCACCACCAGGACCAGCAGGAATGATGAACTCAACAGGTTTAGTTGGTTCCCATGCAGCAAATGCAGGTGATGCACCAGCGACACCGAGGGCTAAGGCGGTGGAAATCAATGCCCCTTTTAACTTCATCTTCATATATGCTCCTCCAAAAATGGTTTGCCAATTTATATCTGGCTTATCTAATGTGTGAGTGATTTTTAAACAAGATGACTCAACATAACTTGACTGCCATCAATAATTTCAAAATCGATCCACAAGAGCTTCTGCAATCTAGTAGAAACCCTGATAAATCAAGCCAAAGACAGTCTTGAGTGTACTTAGATCCAGAATAAAAAACTGCATTTAATGCACAATAAATGCACATAACAAAAATGGTTATTAGCTTGGATTGCTGCAAAAGACGGATGAAGTAAAAAGCTAAGTGTTTACCCTAGTAGAGAGACTGGTGCCGCTTGCCGGAATCGAACTGGCGACCTTTTCATTACGAATGAACTGCTCTACCGACTGAGCTAAAGCGGCAAATCCGTTTTTATTCTAGCGAAATCGATCCAGCAGCTTTTTGCTGACCTTATCCAACTGCGTGGAATCTTTAATTAAAAACTGTAGGCCATTGGCATCAGCAATCAACAAAGTATTACCTGCAATTCTGCGGATATGCTCCTCGCCCTTAAGACGAATTCGCGTTGGGCCGCGATCCGTTTCAATATCCCAAATGCTTGGTGTGGCAAATGTCGATACCTTAGTAATTCTGTCAATGACGGGCATAAATTCGCGAGCCGCTAACTCTTCTTCAATCAAAGTGAGTTCTACCTGCGGAATCAGCGCAACGTCTGGATACCAACACACTTCTTTGCCTGACTGGTTCATGATACCAACGCCAGCACTAGGTGCGGTAATAGGGAATGCTCGGACCGGATAAACACCAAGATGTCGCTCACCCTTAGCATCAATAAAAACCAAGCGGCCAAGTGAGTCTCGTTCTAGCTGATGGGTCTTATTCATACACCACCCCCAATATTCTTTGCAATGACTTCTAATTTTTCTTCTTGCTTTTCATCTTGGCGCTCCTCAAGACTCTCACCAATTGCAACGCCCTCAACCAACTCAGCCGCATGACGCAGTTGTGCCTGATACAAGGTGTAGTAAGCCCCTTGAGCATCCATCAATTGTTCGTGTGAGCCAATCTCTACAATCTCGCCCTTATCAAGCACCACCAGGCGATCGGCCTTTCTGAGTGTCGACAAACGGTGTGCGATCGCAATGGTTGTGCGGCCTTTCACTAAGTTATCCAAAGCACGCTGAATCTCTTTTTCGGTAGTGGTATCAACCGATGATGTCGCCTCATCCAAAATCAAAATACTTGGATTAATGAGAAGTGCTCGTGCGATAGAGATTCGTTGACGCTCGCCACCCGATAGAGATTGGCCACGCTCACCCACTAAAGAATCGTAACCCAGTGGCAGTCTCAGAATAAATTCATGGGCGTGTGCTGCTCGAGCCGCTTCAATAATTTCTTCCCGAGTAGCATCAGGTTTTCCATAAGCGATATTCTCAGCAATCGTGCCAAAAAACAAGAATGGCTCCTGTAAGACCAAGCCAATACATTTACGATAGTCAGAGATTCGAATACTCCGAATATCGCGCCCATCGAGTGCGATCGAGCCGGAGCTCACATCGTAAAAACGGCAAATCAGGTTCACTAATGTGCTCTTACCCGAACCACTATGCCCTACCAAACCAATCATTTCACCAGGGGCAATATCCAAATCAATGCCTTTAGATACCGCACGGTTACCGTAGCGGAAACCTACGCCACGCATGGAAATACGGCCTTCAACTGGCCGTTCTAATGGGGCTGGATTAATCGGCTCAGGAACGCTGGATACATGATCCAAAATATCAAAGATACGCTTGGCCCCTGCTGCTGCTTTTTGGGTGTGAGAAACAATTCGGCTCATTGAATCTAAGCGAATGTAAAAGCGTCCGATATAGGCCAAGAAAGCAATCAACACGCCAACGGTGACTTTTTGGTGAGCCACTTGCCAAATACCAAAACCCCACACAACCAATAATCCGGTTTCGGTAAGCAAGGTGACGGTTGGAGAAAATAATCCCCACACACGATTGACGCGATCATTAATTTGTAAATTGTGTTTATTTGAATCTACGAAGCGCTTGAGTTCACGATCTTCTTGAGCAAATGCTTTCACGACACGAATTCCTGGGATGGTGTCGGCCAAGATATTGGTCACTTCAGACCAAATGCGATCAATCTTTTCAAAACCAAAACGCAAGCGATCGCGTACCACATGAATCATCCACACAATAAATGGCAATGGCGCTAGTGTCACCAAGGCAAGCAAGGGATCAATCGATACCAAGATTGCTGCAGTCATGGTGATCATGAGTACATCAGTTGCAAAATCTACGGCGTATAAGGACAAGAAAACGCAGATGCGATCAGTCTCTGCCCCAATACGCGCAATCAAGTCCCCAGTACGCTTTCCGCCGAAATACTCTAAGGAAAGTTTCAGTAAGTGCTCAAAGGTCGTGTTGCGCAAATCAGCGCCGATGCGCTCGCTTACCAATGCAAGTAAATAGGTCTTCCACCAACCCAGAGCCCAAGCGACAATCGCTGCAGCGAATAAAGCCAGCAAATACATGCTCGCCAAATGAAAATCAATTGGATTGCCACGTTCATACGGAATCAAAACATGATCCATTAATGGCATCGTGAGATACGGTGGGATTAGGGTTGCACCAGTAGATAACAAAGTAAGCACAAAACCTAATGCAAGTTGTTTTTTGTATGGCTTTGCAAAACGCCATAATTTAAAGAGCGTCCACGTGGAAGGTGGCGCATCATCCTCTGGATCACAAGTGGGACATGAATCAGAATTTGCTGGCTTTGGACTTAAACAAGCTTGACAAACTTGCTTGTCGTATTCACTAGCTTCTGCATTGTCTTGCTCTTCACCTTTGGATAGCTGCTTAAACCTGGATTGCAAACGCAATATCTGTGGATTGACTGCCAAAGTGAAATACCAAGTCCGAAGCAGGTGATCGGCTGATTCCAGTCTGAGATGACCCACCCCTGCATGGTCGCCGTGCGCTAAATGCTCTTCTCGCCCAATGGGCCAAGACTCAAATTGCTTGCCATCGGTCCAATACAGGCCGTCTTCATTCAGGAATAACAGGCTTTTCTCAAAGCACAATTCCGCATCCAAATCCAACTCTACCCATGCCAGCAAGGCCTCTGGGCTGCGGACTGGAGATTTTTCACCCTGCAAAATAGACTGCCAATAGCTTGGCAATACGGGGGCAAAAGGGAGGATTTCGAGCTTCATCGGTACTAAAAGTATAGTGGAGCTAGATTTTTTAGATTTATAGCTCCTGTCAACTTTAGAGCTCTAAAAAACGTTAAATTGATATAAGTAGGCCTTTTTATGTATTTTTGCTAATTTTGTGAGTTTTAAATAAAAACTATAAATAGAGAGACTGTCTGACGAGTCATGGCCAATGCCCGGCCCCAGCACTCGCAATTTCCCAACATGCCCCAATTACAAGATAAATCGATTGAGATTCTCAGCCACAGGCATCTTCGTGGCCCTAATATGTGGAGCTATAACCCAGCTCTAGAGGTTTTGATTGATATCGGGGATTTAGAAGACTATCCATCAGACAAAATACCTGGCTTCTATGAGCGTCTATGTGCTTGCCTCCCTAGTCTTCATGAGCATCGTTGCAGCTATGGAGAGCCAGGCGGTTTTTTAAAGCGTGTTGAAGAAGGTACCTGGCCTGGTCACATCCTAGAGCATCTAACCATTGAACTGCAAAACTTAGCAGGCATCCCCGGCGGCTTTGGAAGAGCCCGAGATGGAGGCGGTCGAGGCGTTTACAAGGTTATTGTCAGCGCAACAGAAGAGGCGGTAACTCTAAAAGCATTTACACACGCTCGGGACCTTTTGCTAACCTTAATTCAGGATAGTGGCGATCCGATTGCGCAGAAAAATAACATCATCGAAGAGTTACGAGAGTTAAGCGATGATCTGTGCTTAGGGCCCAGTACCGCCTGCATTGTGAATGCAGCTACTGCCCGTGAAATTCCGCATATCCGTTTATCCAGCGGGAACTTAGTTCAACTTGGATACGGCTCTAAACAACGTCGTATTTGGACCGCTGAAACAGACCAAACGAGCGCCATTGCTGAAACGATTTCAAGAGATAAAGACTTAACAAAGAGTTTGTTACGAAGTGCAGGAGTTCCTACTCCAGAAGGTAGAACCGTTACTAGTCCCGATGATGCCTGGGAAGCCGCTCAAGATATTGGTTTACCTGTTGTAGTTAAACCTATTGACGGTAATCACGGTCGCGGCGTATTCATCAATCTTTTCACCCAACAAGAGATTGAAGCTGCTTATGCAGTAGCAATTGATGAAGGCAGCGAAGTGCTTGTGGAACGTCACATTGTCGGTGACGAGCATCGCCTTCTTGTGGTTGGTAATAAAGTGGTTGCCGCTGCAAAAGGAGAGACCGTCTGGGTGACTGGTGATGGTCAACACACTATTCGCGAGCTCGTTCAAATACAAATTAATTCTGATCCACGTCGCGGAAATGCAGAAGAGCACCCACTTAATCCAGTAAAAATTGATTCAGCAGTAGAGCTGGAGCTTGCACGCCAACAACTTACTGGTGAAAGTGTTCCAGCATTAGATCAAAAAGTGCTGATTCAGAGCAATGGTAACGTCGCCTTTGATGTCACTGCCTTAGTTCATCCAGATGTTGCCTATCAAGTAGCTTTAGCAGCGCGCGTCGTTGGTCTTGAGATTGCCGGTATAGATTTGGTTGCGCAAGATATCGGCCGCCCACTGGCTGAACAAAATGCCGCCATTGTGGAAGTGAATGCTGGCCCCGGCCTTCTAATGCATTTAAAACCAGCCAGCGGTAAGCCACAACCCGTTGGCGAAGCAATTGCTGAGCATCTATTCCCTCCAGACTTAGATTTCCGCATTCCTATCATTGGCATCAGCGGCAGCAAGGGCAGAACGATCACCGCTGAAATGGTTGCGCATTTTGCAAGACTCACCAATGTGAATGTTGGATTATCTTCTAGCAAAGATTTATATTTTGGTAGCAGATCTATTACTCGTACCTCTCAATCCAATTGGGAAAATGGTAGACGTACACTACAAAACAGAACAATAGAACTGGCGGTTATCGAAAATAACAATGCCTCACTTTTGCTCGAAGGCTTATCCTATGATCAATGTCATGTGGGGATAGTTCTGAACGTAGATCCTCAAGGTCTATTTCCAGAACACAACATTAGCGATGAAGATCAATTATTTAATGTAGTACGAACTCAGGTTGATGTTGTATTACCTACTGGCGTTTGCGTTCTGAATGCGGATGATGCAATGATTGTGAAGATGGCCGAGCTATCTAAAGGCGAGGTGATGTATTTCTCGGAAAATCGTAATTCAAGCGTCATTACCGAACATCAAAAAAATAAGGGAAGAGTCATTATTGCAACCCCTACAGCCATTACCCTCATGCAAGGTGATTCAGAAACACTGGTAATCCCAGTGCCCTCTTTTATCCAAAATTATCCGAAATCGGAGTGGGCTCCACATTTAAGTCTTGCTGCCGCAATCGGCGCTGCCTGGGCTCTAGAGATTCCATTTAGCATTATTAAAGCAGGAGTGGAAACTTTCATGCCTGATGTCACAAATTCCTCAGGGGTCTAATTGGAAATCACTCGTATCCGCATGCTACGCGGACCCAATTTATGGAGTCGCCATACTGCACTAGAAGCAATTGTCTCTTGTGAAGCATCTGAACGCTCGATTGACTCGATCCCGCAGTTTGAAAATAAGATTCGTGAACGCTTTCCGCAGCTTGGAAGCATGCGTCGTGGCGCCCCTAATGAAAAACTGTCTCTAGCGCACGCTTTAGAATACGCCGCCCTTGGACTGCAAGCACAAGCTGGCTGCCCAGTGACCTTTAGTCGCACAGTTCAAACCATCGATGTTGGGGTGTACCAAGTCGTTGTTGAATACACCGAAGAGGTTGTTGGCCGCATGGCTTTTGACTTTGCCTTTGCACTCATTCAGGCGACATTGAATGATATGCCGCTTGATCTCGCCGCTGCTCTTTCTGAGCTAGAGGCCTTATATGAAGATGTTCGCTTAGGTCCTAGCACTGGATCTATTGTTGATGCAGCTGTACAGCGCAATATTCCCTTCCGCCGCATGACGGAAGGCAGCATGGTGCAGTTTGGTTGGGGCAGCAAACAAAAACGCATTCAAGCGGCCGAGACTAGTGATACCAGTGCAATTGCCGAGGCAATCGCACAAGATAAAGATCTCACTAAAAACTTACTCGCTGCCGCAGGTGTTTCAGTGCCCATTGGTGAGGTTGTGACTACTGCTGATGATGCTTGGCGTGCTGCCCAAAAAATTGGTGGCTCGATTGTTCTCAAACCCAAAGATGGCAATCAAGGTAAAGGTGTAGTAGCCAATATAGAAACTGAAGAAGAGGTTCGCGCTGGCTTTGAGGTCACCCAAGGCTTTGGTCGCGAAACCATTGTTGAGCGCTACCTTCCTGGTGCTGACTATCGTCTACTCGTAGTTGGTAACCGTCTTTCAGCCGCAGCGCGTCGAGAGCCCGCTCAAGTTGTTGGCGACGGTATGCATACTGTTGCCGAATTGGTTGAAATCGAAAACAAAAATCCGTTGCGTGGCGATGGTCATGCAACTGCTCTCACTAAAATTCGGTTTGATGACATTGCTTTAACTCATCTAGCTAGTAATGGACTCACTCCTCAGCATGTTCCGAAAACTGGTGAACGTGTACTACTTCGCAATAACGCGAATCTCAGCACTGGCGGCACGGCCACCGATGTCACTGATGATGTCCATCCCGATGTAGCTGCAAGTGCTGTAGCGGCCGCACAAATGATTGGGCTTGATATTGCAGGTGTAGATATCTTATGTGAATCTATCTACAAACCATTAGAGCAGCAAGGTGGGGGCATCGTTGAGGTCAATGCTGCCCCTGGCTTGCGCATGCACCTCAAGCCCTCATACGGAAAAGGTCGTCCTGTTGGTGAAGACATCATTAATACCATGTTCCCTCCCGGTGATGACGGTCGCATTCCGGTGGTCGCCGTCACCGGAACCAATGGCAAAACAACTACTGTCCGTTTAATTGCCCACCTATTAGATGAGACCGGTCTTCGTGTCGGAATGACGACAACTGATGGTGTCTACATTAATCATCGCTTGATTGACTCTGGGGATTGCAGCGGTCCCAAGAGTGCTCGCAATGTATTAATGCACCCAGATGTTGATGCTGCCGTGCTAGAAACAGCCCGCGGTGGAATGTTACGCGAAGGCCTTGGCTTTGATCGCTGTGAAGTGGCTGTAGTCACCAATATTGGCGAAGGTGATCATCTCGGCTTGAACTACATCACCAGTGTTGAGGATTTAGCGATTCTTAAACGTGTCATCGTGCAAAACGTTGCACCTACTGGCGCCGCCGTACTCAATGCCGCAGATCCTATCGTGGTCAAAATGGGTGATAAGTGCTCTGGCCGAGTGATTTTCTTTGCTCAGAATCAACACCACCCAGTCATTGCAGCACATCGCGCCAAGAATAAGAAGGTGATCTACTTTGATGGCAGCCACATTCTTGCCTCGAAGGGTGCAAAAATTGTGTATCGCTTCCCTGTAAGCGAAATCCCAATCACCCAAAATGGGGTACTCGGCTTCCAAGTAGAAAATGCAATGGCCGCAATCGGTGCCGCCTGGGCACTCGGATTGGATGCTGAGAAAATTGCACGCGCCCTCTACAGTTTTGAAAGCGATGCAAACTCAGTACCAGGTCGTTTCAATCAGTTCCAGCACAACGGTGCAACCGTCATTGCTGACTATGGCCATAATCCAGATGCAATGCGTGCGCTAGCTAGCGCTATTCAAGCCATGAAGCCTAAGAAAAGTCATGTTGTGATTAGTGGTGCCGGCGATCGACGCGATGAAGATATTCGTGATCTCACCCGTATTTTGGGGAACTCATTTGATAACGTCATCTTGTATCAAGATGCTTGCCAACGCGGTCGTGAAGATGGCGAAGTACTTAAACTATTGCAAGAAGGCTTAGTAGGCGCAACTAAAGCCAAGCAAGTGAAAGAAATTCACGGGGAATTTAAGGCGATTGATACCGCTCTAGAGGATATCTCTGCTGGAGATATCTGCCTCATTCTGATTGATCAAGTAGAAGAGTCGCTTGCCTACCTCAAAGAAAAAGTAAAGCCCTAAGATCAAACTTGGGCTATCGCTTACGAATGGTATTGCCGTAAGCGATCAATTTCTTCTTTAGACCCCAACATCACTGAGACACGCTCATGCAAACCTGTAGGCTCTAGATCCATAATGGTCTGAGTACCATTAATGGAAGCGCCACCAGCCTGCTCTACCAAGAAGCTCATTGGATTGGCTTCATACATTAAGCGCAACTTCCCGGCCTTTTTTGGATCACGTTTATCCCAAGGGTACATAAATACGCCACCCCGAGATAACACGCGGTGCACGTCAGCTACCATGGATGCAATCCAGCGCATATTGAAGTCTTTGTCACGAACACCCGTGGTGCCAGCCAAGCATTCTTCAACATAACGGCGCACCGGATCAGCCCAGTGACGCATATTGGACATATTGATTGCGAACTCTTTGGTAGCAGGGGAGATAGTCACAGCATCTTTAATTAATAAGAATTCGCCAGTCTCTTTATTTAAGGTGAACATCACCACACCATCACCTAAAGTCAGAGCCATTGTAGTTTGCGGGCCATAAACCACGTAGCCAGCAGCCACTTGGTGACGTCCTGATAATAAGAAATCAGAGGTCTGCAAAGGCGTATTAGGATCTTGCTTCTTGAGAATGGAAAAAATGGTTCCAATAGAAACATTTACATCAATATTAGATGAGCCATCGAGTGGATCAAACAAGAGTAGGTAATCACCGGTTCCCTGCACTGGTACAGGCAATTCCATTTCTTCAGAGGCAAGACCAGCAAGTGATTTGCAGCCTTTGACGCCATCCATTAATTGGTCATTAGCAATGATGTCGAGTTTTTGCTGTACTTCACCCTGTACGTTACCGCTACCAGCAGAACCTAGCAAACCAATCAAAGCACCCTGGGCTACTTCATGACTTAAGGTCGAGCAGGTATTGACTACTGCGAGCAATAAATCTTGCAGGCCAGCAGGAATAGCGACGCCTTTAGGTTTAGCGCTTACTAAATATTGCTTGAAGTTGTTATTGGTGCTTGAGGACAAAAGTATTTCTCCAATGGTTAATGCTAATGACGTTCTTTAGGACTCTATTTTGCCCTGTTATCCAAAAGACTAGTTACCTAAAGCCTTGCCAATCACCTCTCGGGTATCTGGAGAAAGGGTTGGACATGCTGCCACGCGCTCTAGAGCTGCTTTCATCTTATCTTGATAGGGTTGGGCAAATAAACGCCAGCGATCCAAGGCTCTCGCCAAGCGAGCTGCAACCTGAGGGTTAATTGGGTCTAAAGCCAGAACGCTATCAGCCCAAAACTCGTAACCACTGCCATCCGCCTGGTGAAAGCTTGCAGGATTATTGGAGCAGAAAGCATGAATCACGCTACGGACGCGATTCGGGTTATTCATCTTAAATGCAGGATGCTCACGTAATTTCTTGACATCGCCCAGGGTTGACTCAAGACCATCAACGGGTGGACGACTTGATTGCAATCCAAACCACTTATCAATGACCAAGGCATCATTAGCAAAGCGCTCATAGAAATCAATCAAGCAGTCTTTTGCTTCCTTCGCCCCATGAGTCACCAAGCCAGCTAAAGCAGCATAGCGATCAGTCATATTGTCAGCAACGCGGTATTGATTTACTGCCATTAGCGCCCAAACATCCTTATTGGCTTCCAGCAACATACTCAGAGCTAGGTTCTTTAGAGCGCGCTTACCAGAATCGACTGCATCAGACTTAAATGGCCCCGGTGTTTGCATTTGTTGATAGATTGCAGCCCACTCTAATTGCAACTGCTTCGCAATTTCTCTGCGGAATGCACGGCGTGCGGCAAAGATTTTCTGTGGATCTACGCTAGCGCACTGCTCGTAAAGATATGACTCTGCAGGTAGCGTCAAGGCAAGCTCTTTAAAGGCTGGATCCAGCTTAGGGTCTAGCAAGAGATCGCGATAGGCATTAATCAATTTCTCATCAGGCAAACGATTGTTCAAAATCATTTGCATCGCTAGCCTCTGAGCAGCTTCCCAGCGGCTAAAGGGATCATCATCGGATGAGAGCAGCGTCAAAAGGTCAGCTTCACTTTGCTCAAAATCTAAATGGATTGGGGCTGAGAAATTCCGATTAATCGACAGCACTGGGCGCTCATCAATATTGTCAAAAGTCCAAGTTTGATTGGCTTGCATCAATTCTAATAACTGCTCTACTTGATCATTACCTTTAGTAATCAAGCGCATCTTCAGTGGAATATGAAAAGGTTTTTTCTCAGACTGACTTGGACTTGGGGCGCAGCTTTGAGTCAATGTGATTTGATACTGTTTTTTGCTCGCATCGTAATGCTCTTGAACTTTCACTCTCGGGGTACCTGCTTGGCTGTACCAATTTCTAAATTGGGTGAGGTCTCTGCCATTAGCATCTGCCATTGCCAGCAAGAAATCATCGCAAGTAACCGCCTGGCCATCATGGCGCTTGAAATACAAATCCATACCCTTACGGAAACCCTCTTTACCGAGTAAGGTCTGATACATGCGAACTACTTCTGAGCCCTTCTCATACACAGTCACGGTATAGAAGTTGCTAATTTCCTGATATTCATCTGGACGAATAGGGTGAGCCATCGGACCTGCATCTTCAGGGAACTGCAGTTGACGCAGCAAACGGACATCTTCAATGCGCTTAACCGCCCTGCCCGATTCACTACCCATTTGATCAGCAGAAAACTCTTGATCTCTAAATACCGTTAAGCCTTCTTTGAGAGATAGCTGGAACCAATCCTGGCAAGTTACTCGGTTACCAGTCCAGTTATGGAAATACTCGTGTGCAACAACGCTTTCAATATTGGCGAAGTCTGCATCGGTTGCCGTTTCAGGTTGTGCGAGTACAAACTTGGTATTGAATATATTCAACCCTTTGTTTTCCATCGCGCCCATATTGAAGTCACCCACTGCCACAATCATGAAGCGCTCTAAATCTAACTCCAGGCCAAAACGTTTTTCATCCCAATGAATCGAGGCGATTAAAGAATCCATGGCATGACGTGTTTTCTTCAGATCATGGGGCTCCACCCAGATCTGCAAGAGCTTCTTCGCGCCACTGCTAGTAGTAATAGTCTCCTCAACGCACTCTAACTTACCGACCACCAGCGCAAATAAATAAGATGGCTTGGGAAATGGATCTTCCCAGGTAGCGCTATGCCATCCGTTTGGCAATTTTTCAGTATTGAGTAAGTTGCCATTTGACAAAAGAACGGGGTACTCAGCTTCGCGGGCACGCAATGTCACGCGATAGCGTGCCATTACATCAGGGCGATCTAGGAAGTAAGTAATCTTTCTGAAGCCTTCAGCCTCACATTGCGTAAAGAAGTTTCCATTCGAAACATATAGGCCCATGAGAGAGGTGTTTTTCTCAGGAACACAAACGCAAATGATTTCAACAATGAATTTATCCTTACCTTCATTTGGCAAAGAATGAATAGTCAAAAATTCAGGGGTGAGCTCAAAGTGGCGATGAGCCTCTCCATTAATACGCAAACTCACAAACTCCAACTCTTGGCCAACCAACACTAATGGTGCCCCTGCTTCAAAGCTCTTGCCTGGCAAGACCTCAATCCGACTTTTGATAATCGTACGTGCGGGATCTAAAGCTATATCAAGCTCTACTTGATCAAAGGTATAAACAGGAGGACGGTATTCGAGCCGACGAAAGCTCTGTGGCAGATCAGTTTTCATGGGTTTATTTTAAGCCTTGGCTAGAGTCGCTGCAGACTCGCCATTAGGGCTACTAACCCCAGATCAGCGTGGCAATACCAATGGCAATAAAGGTCACGGCGGCAACGGCATGCACCCACTTAATGGGCATACGCTTGGTAAATTTTTGACCAATCCAGACTGCTGGAGCATTGGCCAGCATCATCCCTAATGTGGTGCCAACCGTTACAGAGAAAACATCTTCATAGCGCGCACCTAGAGCAATCGTTGCAATTTGGGTCTTATCCCCCATCTCAGCCAAGAAGAATAGGCCAACCGTTAGCAGAAATACTTGCCATGCACGATCAGCTACCTTTGATCCGGCTGCATCGTCAATATGATCCGGGACAAGGAGCCATAGCCCGATTCCTAAGAAGCTCAAACCTAAAATCCAGCGCATCACATCTGGAGAAACCAAAGTCGTGAGCCAATGGCCCAGCAAAGCTGCGCAAGCATGATTAGCAATAGTGGCAATCAATATGCCCATAATAATTGCTAAGGCCTGCTTGGGATAGCGTGCCGCCAACATCAAAGAGAGAAGTTGAGTTTTATCACCCATCTCCGCTAAGGCGACAACGCCAGTAGAGAGGGCTAGAGCAGAAACATCCATGAAGGTAGTGGTTCCAGTAAATACAGCAATCAGTAGTACGTTGAGGATAGTTTAAATCCCCAGCGTACCCACAAGCCACAAGAACTACTAATCTCTATAAAACCAGCTTAAGCAAGCAAGAGCTCTTCTGCCAAAGAAAAGTCTAGGCCTTGTGCTAGAGCCACTGGTTGAGAGGTTAATGCCCCCTTATGCACACTTAGACCGTTTCGCAAGTGATGATCTATCGATAAGGCTTTCATAACACCACGGTTGGCTAAGGCCTCTACAAATGGATAGGTGGCGTTGGTTAATGCAAAAGTGGAGGTTCTTGCAACCGCACCAGGCATATTGGCAACGCAATAATGCAATACACCATCTACTAAGAAAGTGGGGTCAGCATGTGTAGTAGGCCTAGAAGTTTCAAAGCATCCGCCCTGATCAATTGCCACATCCACCACTACTGAGCCTGGCTTCATTTTTTTCACCATCTCATGGGTAACCAACTTTGGCGCTGCGCCACCGGGCAGCAACACTGCACCAATTACAACATCTGCCTCACAGACTTCTTGCTCTATTAGTAAGTTATCAGAATAAAAGGTTCTTACGCGGTTGCCGTAATGCATATCGATCTGACGTAAGCGATCTATGTCACGATCAAAGATGCAAATATCAGCGCCCATACCGACAGCCATTTGCAAAGCATTACGTCCTACGACCCCGCCACCCAAAATTACGATCTTCGCTGGAGATACACCCGGTACACCTGCCATCAGTACGCCCAAGCCGCCATGCGTTTTTTCTAAATGAGAGGCTGCAGCCTGAATCGACATGCGACCAGCGACCTCGCTCATCGGCGCCAATAGTGGCAGAGCCCCATTCACAGCAGTTACTGTTTCATAGGCAATGCAAGTGGCGCCAGAATCAAGCAAAGCCTTGGTCTGCTTTGGATCTGGCGCTAAATGTAGGTAAGTAAACAGAATCTGATCTTCGCGGAGCATTGCACACTCTTGTGCTTGAGGCTCCTTGACCTTCACAATCATCTCGGCCTTATGAAACACTTCTGCCGCACTATCAATCAGGGAAGCACCAGCAATTCGATAAGACTCATCTGTGAGGCCAATCTGCTCACCCGCACCCCGCTGAACCAGAACGGTATGGCCTTGTTTACAAAGCCCCCTGACATTTCCCGGAGTTAATCCAACTCGGAACTCATTATTTTTAACTTCTTGCGGTACACCAATAATCATTGTTATCTCCCTTTATTTAAATTCACGATTACTTTTTGTTTTATGGTGTAAGCCAACGATATAAAACATCGCCAGATACACCGCTAATAGACACGGCCCTAATAACAAAGCGATCCGTGCATCCTCATGAAAACCCATCAGCACAACTACCAAGAAAATGAATGCCAGAGCAAACCATGAGGAATACGGATACCAAGGAGTGCGATACGCAAGTTCAGCGGCCTGGGCCTTAGTTAATGAGCGGCGGAATTGAAGTTGCGTAAATAAGATCGCAATCCAGACCATCAAACCAACAAAGGTCACTGCAGCCATGATGTATTGGAATGCCTTATCAGGCACAAAGTAGTTCAAGACAACGCCTGTCATACAGACCGCAACGGTGACGATCACTGCTCGATGGGGAACGCCGTACTTTGATAACTTTGCAAACGGGGCTGGAGCGTAACCATTGCTCGATAGCGAGTACAAGAGTCGGCCACCACTGAAGATCCCGGCATTACATGATGACAGCGCCGCAGTAATGACAACAAAGTTAATCAAGCCAGCGGCTTCCCGCAGACCAATACGCTCAAACATCACCACAAAGGGGCTACCCTGCTGACCTACTTCGTTCCAAGGGAAAATCGCCAGAATGACCAAGATGGCTCCCATGTAGAAAATCAAGATGCGCCACGCTAGTGAGTCAATTGCCATGGGGATTGTTTTGCGCGGATTCTCTGCCTCACCAGCAGATAAGCCAATCATCTCAATACCAACATAGGCAAATAGGACCATCTGTAGTGAGAGCAACATTCCACTAATACCATTCGGGAAGAAGCCACCGTGTTGCCATAGATTACTCAAACCAATCGGCTGCCAATCATTGGTAAAACCAAACAAGATCACTGATCCACCGAGAGCAATCATGGCAATAATTGCTACTACCTTAATTAAGGCAAACCAGAATTCAAATTCACCAAATACTTTGACGGCGATGAGATTGATTAAACCCATCATCACGATCGAAGACAGCGCCCAGACCCACTGTGGCGTTTCTGGGAACCAAATGCCCATGTAAATACCAACCGCAGTGACCTCAGCAATGCCAACCACAACCCAATACGTCCAATAGCCCCAGCCGACCATATAACCTGCCAATGGGCCCACATAGCTGTTGGCATAAGCTGCAAAGGATCCCGCGACAGGCTCATGCACCGCCATTTCACCAAGTGCGCGCAATACGATAAAGGCAACGATTCCTGCTAGTAAATAGCCCAAGAGAATCGACGGCCCAGCAATTTTGATTGCACTTGCTGATCCTAGAAATAAACCAACGCCAATCGTTGACCCTAATGCCATCAAGCGAATGTGTCTTACTTTGAGATGGCGTTTTAAGCCAGTGTGTTCAGTCTGCAAAAGAGACCTCCTTTCGATTTGTCATTGGCTGATTTACCAACGAAGCAGAGTCTAGGGAGTGCTTGGCAGATGTACTAGGGGATAAAAATACCTAAAGTGATTAAAGATATAAAAAGGAAATTGCTTAAATGAGAAATGTCTTTTAAATCAAGAGCAAGGAAAGTCAGAAATAATTTCTGATTGCAAAATAATCAGTAATTTCCTACAGGGAATCCCCTTAAGGAATTAGTGCAAGTAAAGTTGTAGCTAAGCTTGGGCAGCTATGAGATTCAAAATCTCAGCAGCAGCTGCAAGGCCGCAGGCCGCAGTCACCATCACGGTAGAACCATATCCCGAGCACGCTAAGCCACCATTCGCAGCGCCAGCCCTAGGCTCATGGGAGTAAATCGCACGAATCCCAATTTTCTTCTTTAAGTTTCTGGAGAAGCCGTGATCTTGTCTGAGTCCTTGTCTTACTTTTGCCAATAAGGCATCTTGCTCAGTTCGAGAGAGATCATCACAACGCACCGAGGTTGGATCAGTCTTACCGCCAGCAGCTCCACACATGACTAGTGCACGATTATTTTTATTTGCCCATACCGATAACGCAATTTTGGTTTGCACTGAATCCGTAGCATCTAATACCAATGCATTATTTGGTATGAGTACATCTAAATTTTCTGGAGTTAAAAATTCATCGCAAGGAGTTAATGTGATCTCTGGATTAATTTGCAAAATACGCTGCGTCATCGCCTCAACTTTGGCCTTGCCGTACTGACCCTCGAGAGCATGTAATTGACGATTAGTATTACTCTCCGCAATATGATCAAAGTCAACCAAGACAAGGTGACCAATTCCGGTTCGAGCTAATGCCTCAGCTGCCCAGGAGCCAACCCCACCTAGACCAGCCACCACCACCGTAGCATTACGAAAACGCTCACGCAGCTCTGAGCCATAGAGTCTAGAGACCCCGCCAAAACGACGATCTTCGGTACTTTCTTCTATCTTGTCTTCTGCCATAGCTTCTTTATACTGAAATAATGGACTCTATTGCTCAACTTCGTAAAAACTATACCTTTGGCCAGCTTTCAGAAACTGACGTTCCGGGTAATCCAATTCCACTTTTTCAACTTTGGTTTGACCAAGCTGTGAGAGCGGAGTGCCCTGAACCCAATTCCATGACTTTGGCTACAGCCGATAAAGCAGGTAATCCATCAGCTCGTATTGTCTTACTAAAAGGCGCAGACGAAAACGGTTTCACCTTTTTTACTAACTATAAGAGCCAAAAAGGCAAAGAATTGGCGATCCGACCTCAAGCCGCACTGCTTTTTCATTGGCATGAACTAGAGCGTCAAGTGCGAATTCAAGGAGTTGTAGAGCGAGTGAGCGCCGCAGAAAGTGATGAATACTTCCACTCTAGGCCTCCTGCATCACGGATTGGCGCTTGGGCTTCCCCACAAAGTTCAGCCATTCCAAATCGTGAGTTTTTGGAGGAAGCTGAGAAACGCTTCACCGCAGAGTTTGGAAATACCCCACCACGGCCCGAGCATTGGGGCGGGTATCGCTTACGCCCAACTGAAATTGAATTCTGGCAAGGCCGCCCTTCCAGGTTACACGATCGCATTCACTACAAGTTCAATGGATCGACTTGGCAAGTAAACCGCCTAGCTCCTTAAGAGTATTGCGGCGCTATCAGCGCTTTAAATTTCGCCCTGAACTTTGCTAACTTAGGCGCAACCACTGCCATGCAATAACCTTGATTAGGGTGTTGCGCAAAGTAATTCTGGTGATAGTCCTCAGCAGGGAAAATCGTAGGTGCCGCATCAATTTGTGTCACTACTGTCCTAGAGTAAATTTTAGAATCGTCAAGCTCTTTAACTACCTCGTGCGCAATGTTGGATTGCTCATCGCTGTGCGTAAAGATGACCGATCGATATTGAGTGCCATGATCGTTACCTTGGTAGTTCAATGTCGTGGGATCATGAATCACAAAGAAGATCTCCAATAGATCTCGAAAGGAAATGACTTGGGGATCAAAGAGGATGTCCACAATTTCCGCGTGCCCTGTAACGCCAGTACAAATCGCTTCATATGTGGGATTAGGTCTTGTGCCTCCAGCATATCCAGAAACGACTGATTTAACCCCGGAAACTTGCTGATAAACAGCCTCAAGGCACCAAAAACAGCCGCCGCCCAAAGTTGCGCGCTCTAAAGTGGTTTGGTTTTTATCAAGGGTTTCGTTCATGGCTTTATCCTAATGCCTTATTTCAATATCTGCCAACTATTAAAAACTATGAATCGCTTCACCATCCAGCTTGATGAAATTAAAGCAGCCTATGCTGCTGAGCCAAATCCCAGCCTTGAGGTCAGATTGGAGCGTATTGGCCGAATCGAGAAAATGATTGAAGCCAATGAAGAAAAGATCTGCAAAGTGTTGACGGCAGACTTTGGAGTTCGCCACCCTATTGAAACGCGCCTTGCTGAATTTCAGATGGTGTATCAGGCCTGTAAGTACACCCGCAAACATCTCAAAGAATGGATGAAGCCTGTGCAAATAGAGGTTCCCTTTTATATGGGCTCTACGGAAGCATGGCTTCAAAGTCAATCAATTGGTGTGGTTGGGATCATGAGCCCCTGGAATTACCCCATTCAATTGGCCCTAGTTCCTGCCATTGCTGCACTTGCTGCTGGAAATCGGGTTTGGCTCAAGCCTTCTGATCGTAGCTCTCGCACCTCTGGATTTTTAGCGGGATTGATTCAAGAATATTTTCACCCAAGTGAATTTTGCGTTAGCACTGGTGGCGTTGACGTAGCAGAACAATTCGCTGCACTAGCATTTGACCATCTCCTGTTTACCGGATCAGAAGCCATTGGTAAAAAAGTAATGCGTGCTGCTGCCGAAAACCTCACTCCAGTGACCTTAGAGCTTGGTGGCAAAACGCCAGCCATCATTGATCCAAGCGCCAAACTTCAAGATGCAGCTGCCGCTATTATTTATGGCAAGCTACTCAATAGTGGTCAAACTTGTATTGCCCCTGATTACATTCTGACTGAACAAAGCAATCAAACGGCATTTATTGAAGCGCTACAGACTGAAGCCCAAACTCAATTTAGTAATCCTGAAGAGCTCACAGGCCCCATTGATGATGATCAGTTGCAATATTGGCAACACATAGTTAGTGATGCGCTAGATCGCGGTGCAAAAGCCATTCCACTACTCAAAAATCCATCCGCTGGAGCTAGAAGGTTTGCGCCTGTTCTACTGATTGATGTGCCGCCTCAAGCTCGCGTTCTGCACGAAGAAATTTTTGGCCCCATTCTGCCAATCGTAACTATTGCAGACACTGCCGCAGCCGTTACTTATGTTAACAGCAGACCACGCCCCTTAGCCCTCTACTGGTTTGGCAAAGAAAAGAAGAATATGCAGCGCGTTCTAGATGAAACTCGCTCTGGTGGTGTGACAATTAATGACACCTTATTGCACGCCGCTGTAGAGTCTTTACCATTTGGTGGAATTGGTGCTAGCGGCATGAGTTCCTATCACGGTAAAACGGGCTTCGATACTTTCAGCCATGCAAAACCTATTTTGGAAGTACGTGGCTTTTTGGGCAGCAATCTTCTCAAGGGCACTAAACCTGCTCGACCGCCCTATGGAAAAAAGACTGAGCGCCTCTTAAAGCAGCTAAAGTAATTAAGCAATTAATAGGCGTAGAGCAAATCCAATAAATAACAGCCCCGCCAACATCCAGAGACTAGCGCCCCAGCGTGGATGACTCTCAAAAAATCTTGAGCAGAATTGGCCTATGCAAATCAAGGCCGCCAGATAGGTCATGCTCATCAGCTGCAAAACGGTTGCTAGATATAAAAAGGTATATGCAGGATTATCAAAATCGGGGCGAATAAACTGTGAAAAGAAGGCGATGAAGAAAAAAATTGCCTTAGGATTGGTCAGTGATAAAAGAAGTGCCGCTGTGAATGGATGTAATTGCATAAGACGCGCTTGGATTTCATAAACTTCTGAAGGTCTGCCCAATGCCCAACGCTGTTGACCACTCCGCAGCAAGCCAATCCCCATCCAGGCTAGATAGGCCGCACCCAGAACTCGGATGATGGCAAAAAGCACTGGTGATGACATTAACAATGAACTAGCGCCCAAGGCAACTGCAAGCATCAAAACTAAATCACCGATAAAAATGCCCAGCGCTGCCCAAGCCCCAAATTTCCATCCTCTTTGCGTTGCAGTAGTTAAGACATAAAGTGAGTTGGGACCCGGCAATAAAATGATGAAGAGGGTGCCGAGCAAATAGCTCGTGAAATCAACAATTCCTGCGTTTGAAGGGTTGAATAGGTCTAAAGAGAAAAATTCCATCTCTCCATCATAATTAATTCGGGAAAACCCTTGTAATCACCCCCTCAAACTGTCATAATGAGAGGCTTTTTAAAGCAATTTGATTCATCGCCCCCCAGCTATATTTCAGCGTACCGTTTAGAAGTCATAAACACCGAAGTTCATAAAACGCGCTGCCGCCTGTCTGATGGTCGATGCCTTTGACCATCGCATCCCATAAAACCATGGATGCAACATACGGAGACATCCCTTTGAGGGGATGTGTAATAGCATGACTTTTTCTAAAGAAACTAAACACGAGTCGAAAGACTCAAAAAGCGCTGGAAATGAATTCCAGAATTTCGCCCTAGCGGCACCACTCCTAAAAAACGTTGCTGAACTGGGTTTTACCCAAGCCACTTCCGTGCAAGCACAGGTTATTCCTGCTGCTTTAGCTGGTGGTGACTTATTGGTCAGCAGCCAAACCGGTAGCGGTAAAACCGCAGCCTTTTTATTGCCTTTGATTAATCAACTCATCGAAGATAACCCGAATAATTCACCTGTACCAGGTCGCGCACAACCTAAAGTATTAGTGCTCTGTCCTACTCGTGAATTAGCTCAACAGGTTACTGCTGATGCGGTGAACTTAGTTCGTGGCATGAAGGGAATCCGTATTGCAACTGTCATGGGCGGCATGCCTTATGGCAAACAAATCCAAGCTCTGAAAGGTGCCTTGTTAGTTGTTGCAACCCCAGGTCGTTTACTCGACTTGTGCGATAGCAAAGCAATTCGCTTAGATGATGTAAAGCAACTCGTCATTGATGAAGCTGATCGCATGCTTGACATGGGTTTTGCTGACGATCTCGAGGCAATTGATAAGCGTTGTGCGGGTCGCAAGCAAACTTTGATGTTCTCTGCGACCTTTGCGCCAAAGATTATGTCTCTAGCAAATGCATTGACTACAGATGCTAAGCGAATTGAACTTGCTCATGCAGGCGAAAAGCACGCTAACATCGAACAGAAGCTGCATTGGGCTGACAGCATGTCACATAAACATAAATTACTTGAGCACATTTTGGCTGATGCTAGTTTGGATCAAGCAGTTGTGTTCGCAAGCACCCAAGTTGAAAGCGAAAAAATCGCTGACACATTGCGTGCAAATGGTTATGAAGCAACTGCCCTACACGGTGCAATGCCTCAAGCTGTACGTATGCGTCGCCTAGAGTCCTTACGTAAAGGTCATACCAAGATTTTGGTAGCAACTGACGTAGCGGCTCGCGGTATTGATGTGCCACGTATTAGTCACGTGATTAACTTTGGCTTGCCAATGAAACCAGAAGACTACACACACCGTATTGGTCGTACTGGTCGTGCTGGTCGCAATGGCGTAGCAATCACTTTGGTTGAACATCGCGATCGCGCGAAGATTCGCAATATCGAGCGTTTTACACAGCAAGATATCGTAGCTTCAGTCATCGCTGGTCTTGAGCCACAAGCCAAGCCAAGCTTTGGTGGAGGCGGTGGTCGTCCCGGCGGTCGTTCTGGTGGTGGCGGTGGCGGTCGTTCTGGTGGTGGCGGTGGTGGTCGTTATGGCTCAGGCGCACGTTCTGAATCGCGTTTTGGTGGTGGTGGCTCAGGCGGTGGTAATCGCTCAGGCAATCATTTCGAAGCCCGTTCGAATGGCTCCGCTGATTCACGCCCTGCTCGTTCCGCTGACTCACGTCCGGCACGTCCTGCAGGCCCACGTTTTGCTAAACCAAAGTCTGGCGGTCAACGTCGGAACTTTAGCGGCAGCTAAATATGATTCACCGTAATCGTCTCCGTTCTTCATGGAATCGAGTCGGTTCCGGTGGAATTCATCGGGCGCCACGAAAGTGGCAACTCTGGCTTAGCGATACTGGGTCACTCACCCAAAAAATTGAGAAAGCTATTGGTCAAAAACTCGAAGTTCAAGTTTTACGAGACTGCCCTCAATCACTAAATAGTGACGAAAGTCGCTATTTCCACTTCAAGATTAGACGCTGTAGAGTACGTGAAGTGCTTTTATGCGCAAACAATATTCCTTTGGTGATGGCGCATAGCGTTATTCCTACTTTGAGCTCTAGTGGCAGCAATCATGCGGTGCTGCGGCTTGGCAGCAAGCCTTTGGGAGCGGTGCTCTTTGCTAAAACACGCAAACACTCCAAAGCAAAGCCGCCGCGAGATATTGCACGCTTAGATAAGAGTAGTGCTTTGTGGAAAAAGTGCTCTAAGAATTATCCTGAATTGAGTTCACCCCTGTGGGCTCGTCGCACCCTTTATAAACTCAAAGGACATCCAATTCTGGTAAATGAAATTTTTTTGCCAGCCTTACTTCGATTCTCAAAAGCTTAGATCGTTAGCCAGGCTAAGCTGGCTTTAATGAGAGCCTCGTCACCAGGGTCGGTGGTAAATACTTCTCCAAATCCAACCTGCTCAGCCGCATCCGCAATATTATGGTGTGAGCATAAGGCACTTGCACTTTGTAGACCCTGATGAAATTGATCCTGAAGCACTTGACCTAAATAACGTACTGCTTCAGATGATGTGAGTAACCAAAGTGATTTTGAGAAATCCATCTCATGAATTGCGTGCCAAGCAGGATTATCAAGATCTAACGGTACGCGAGTGTATGTAGAAATCGCCTCAACCGTTGCGCCTGCTTTTACTAAGGTGTCAGCTAACCACTCACGACCACCCTCGCCTTTAAAGATAATGACCTTCTTGTGATTCCAGTCCCAGCCAAGAGCTTGTAACTCATGCCATAAACCCTCTGAATCCCACTGCTCATTATTCTGAGGAATGATGACAGGCGTAGGATTTTTTTCTTGGCCAATGCCATGATTTTGAAGTGCCAATTTGCTACTGCCACCCATTACACCGACTGGAATAATCTTCTTAGAAAATTCTTGCCAATCACGCTCTAATAAACGCATCACACATTCAATAGCATTGGGACTAACGAAGATTGCAAGATCTGCATCTGTTAAAGCGGTAGCCATGTGATCTGCAAGCCGATCATCTGTCTTAGGCACAATAGTTAGCAATGGCAATGAGACTATTTCTGGGAGGCTACGCTTAGCAACGCCACTTTGCTCGATGCTATTCGTGAGAACCTCTATCAACTGTCGCGCTTGCCCGCTAGGTCTAGTGATGATGATGGTTTTAGTGCTCATCGCTGCAATGATTTTATTTAGTAATCTTCGGAATCAATTCCGCCGCACCTTGCGCTAGTAAATCTTGGGCAACAGCCAAACCTAGTGCTTCTGCATCGGCAAGTGATTGCACTACTCCTTTGCCATGGGCTAGGCAGATGGCTTTGCCATCAGTGCTCGCGACAAAAGAGCGAATTTGCAG
>NZ_JACVOK010000003.1 GCF_018882465.1 Polynucleobacter sp. 73C-SIWE
TGCAAAAGCTCTATCCGGGCTGTGATGTCCAGATTCTGGGGATGACCACCCGGGGGGATCAGATTTTGGATAAGGCCTTATCTAAAGTGGGCGGTAAGGGTCTGTTTGTCAAAGAGCTCGAAACGGCCTTAGAAGATGGCAGAGCAGATTTGGCAGTCCATTCACTCAAAGATGTACCGATGGTCATGCCAGACGGTTTTGATTTAACGTGCGTGATGGCTAGAGAAGATGCCAGAGACGCCTTTGTCTCGAATGACTATGCCAGCTTAGAAGATCTTCCAGCTGGTGCCATTGTGGGGACATCGAGTCTGCGCCGTGAGTCGGTACTGCGAGCCCGTTTTCCCCATCTAGTGATTGAGCCCCTACGCGGTAATTTAGATACCCGCATGGGTAAGCTAGATCGTGGCGAGTACCAAGCCATTATTTTGGCAGCGGCTGGTTTAAAGCGCTTAGGACTCGAGAGTCGTATTCGAGCCTTCTTGCC